>DASXSC010000236.1:0-5803 GCA_036506215.1 Pyrinomonadaceae bacterium
TGTTTGAGGAGCCTAACAACTAAAAGCAACCCAACACCGGCCGCAAATCCAACAGTCGTGTTATATAAGATCATCGCGTTTCTCCTTAGTTGTCATGACGGTTATCTAATCACATCTTATTCGCGCCCATTGGGATCGCCTACGATCAACTTCCAGCACCCGTCAGGCTGTTGGCGGAGGACCTCGGTAGCATTGTAGTGGACGTCGATCGTCTTTTCTGACGCATCCATCGTCGTGCCTTGAAGGTCGGTGTATAAAACGGCAATATCATCGACGCTGATCGCTTTGATCACCTGACTCTGTAATTTCGTTTTCGATCGGATCATTCGCGCTAGCACGTCACAAATCTGGTCGCGGTCGACGATTGTTTCCCCGGATCGGGCCACAAATCTGGCGTTGGGAGCGTACAACGCCGCAACAGCCTCGAGATCGCCGGAGTTGAGATACTGCACGAACAGACCCGGCCAATCTTCCGGTTTCTGAGGCAACATCATGGATTTCCTTGTTTCGGGATCGGGCATCTGTGCGTCGAGCCTGACAACCACCAGCAATCCCACGCCCGCCGCCAAACCGACAATAGTGTTATATAATATCATCGCTGCGTATGTCTCCCTTTAGCTACCAAGCCAGACTTTCGGTATGGTTGATGGTATGTTTTCTGGCACTCATAAGCGCACTGGCAAACCTACTCTCGCGAGCAGGGTGTTGTACCGTGGGTCGCGCTTTAAATCCCGCATTAGGGGGTCGATCAAGAGACTTAGCAGTCCGGTGTCATGGTTATCGAGAGAGACTTGTAACCACTCGAACGCCTTGTCCGTTTCCCCTCGCGAGGAATAAACCTCAGCGATCTGATAGGCCATGACATCCCTGTCGTTGGCGATTAGCACGTCCAGAGCGGCATTTGCCGCGGGCTGGTTCCGGCGCGCATAATGCGCGAGTGCGAGCTCGAACCTGCGGTAGCGTTCGTCAGGTTCGAGTTCAGCTTCGCGCAGGGCGAGTTCGCCGTCGCCACGTTGGATCGCCACAAATACCTGCCATCGATGGTTCCCCGCCGCAGTTGGCAGCAATTCTGCCGCCTTCCGGGCGGAGGCGTCAGCCTCATCGAGTTTTCCCTGGACAAAAAGGAGGCGGGCCAGGCTAGCCCGGGCTTGATAGGCGAGGGGATCGCGTTCAACTGCTTGCCTAGCCAGCTTCTCAGCCTCTTCGAATTGACCAAGATAAACAACCACTCGCGCCAGTAGATCGTTCGCAGTGGGATTCCAAGGTGCCAGCTGCTGCGCACGGCGGAGTTCGGCTAGTCCTTCGTCGAATCTCCATTCCGCAAAGAAACGAACCCAGCCCAGCGCGGCGTGTGCTTCGGCAAGTTGTGGTTCGATTACCACAGCTCTCTCAGCATCACGCGCCGCCTTCGACCACGCTTCTTTTTGTTCCTCGCTCTTTAGATCGCCGATCCAAGTCCGCGCTTCGGATCGCTCGGCATAAGCCACCGCATACTCAGGATCCAGATGAATTGCTCGATCAAAAAAACTGACCGCCTTGAGATACTCTTCAAGACTGCGACGCTGGAAGTAAAAGTGGCCCTGCAGATATGCATTGTGAGCTTCTACATCTTTGGTCGGTCCACTTCTTCCGCGGCTATCTCTCGCGTTCAAGAATGTTAATTCCAGCGAAGTAGCGACTGCGTTTGCGATTTCGGCCTGAACAGCAAAGATATCTTTGAGCTGGCGGTCGAAAGTCCGCGACCAGAGTTCGCTTCCATCCGCGGCATTAACAAGCTCTGCAACGATACGCACCTGGTCGCCGTGTTTGCGCACTGTCCCTTCCAGTAGCGTACTTACCCCTAGCTTCTCGCCAATGACCTTGCTCTCTTCTTTCTGACCTTTGAAGCGGAACGAAGAGCTGCGTCCGATTACCTTGAGCCCCTTAACCTGAGCCAGGGCGGCAATTAGTTCCTCCGACAGCCCATCCGAAAAATACTCGTCGCTCGGATCGCCGTTTTCGTTGAACAACGGAAGCACCGCGATCGACTTTTCAGCGAGCGCTGAAGCCGCGCTCACCCGCGAGAGAAAGGCTGGCTTCTTCCGGAGAACGTGAACTAGCGGCACACCCGCTGCCAAGATCGCCACGCTCACAACCAGCGCCGCAAACTTCCGTGTGCTCCACCGGGGGATATACTCGTTAGGCGCGATGTCACTGGCACGTTTAAGGCCTGTTGGCGTCATTTCAAAAGCCCAGGCTATGATCAGCGCAACTGGAAAACCGAAAACGCTAGCAGCCACGACGACCCTGACGACAAAATTCGAAACCTCAAAAAATGGAAAGACCTGCGTGGCAACCTGGATCAAGAGCCACGCGACAACTCCGTAAGCAATAGCGACCCTGTAGACATGACGCCGCTTCAGTTCGACGAAAAAATTGCGCGACTTCATTCCTCCCCAATCCGAATGACGTTTCCCTTTAGCCTCAACGACCGGCAGGGAAAAATCCCGTTCGACAATTTCATTCACTGTATTTCGATTTCAACAGGGATGCATCAATCCCCGAAGTGAATCCCATAGTCGGCCGCGAGTTCGAAGACATTGCGAACGGCAACTGGAGGTGGCTCAGTTGGAGCAGCCGCGTCGTCCGGTGCAGGAACCGATGTTGCTTTCAGAAATTCTTCGAATCCTGAAGGCGAGAACATGATCAGGTAATGATTAGCGACGCTGCCGGAATTACGGAGTTGGTGCGGTATATTACGCGGGGCCATGAGAGTCTCGCCCGCTCTCAGAGTGAAGACCTCGTCTCCCACGGTGGCCTCCAGTTCGCCGGAGAGAACAAAATATGCCTCATCCTCACGCGTGTGTGTATGACGAGGCACGCCCTTCCCAGGCGCGACTCTTAGGTCCAGGAGGCAGTATGCTCCTCCCGTATCTTCGCCCGAGAGAAGAATAGAACCAAGGGCGACGTCGAAGTAATAACGCTTTGGCTTCCGTTGATATTTCACTGCAGGTACAATGTCAGAGATGGCTTGAATGTTAGACATGATTGACTCCTCTAACGTCACGCATGTGCTACAACCCCACGCACTGCCGTTAACTTGCTCGGGCTCGGTCGAAACGATTGGGGATACACAGGCAGTCGGAACGCCCGTTCGACCACGTCGGCGGCCACGTCCAGTCCGCGAGTCTGTGCAATCACTTTCTGGAACCGACGAGCCTTTTCGCGATACCTTGAGTTCTCCAGAACCTCCTGGATTAACCATTGGACAGGTTCTACCGTCAGATCTTCTATGTCGAGGAATTCACCCACTCCGTGGTATGCAATACGGGTAGCGACACCTGGTTGGTCATACCCAATTGGGATTGCAACCATAGGGACTCCTTGTGCCAGCGACTCAAGAGCTGTATTTAGACCCGCATGCGTGATACAAAGCGCTGCACGCTTCAGCAATTCAATCTGAGGAGCTTTGCGAACAACGATTACATTCGATGGAATGGTCCCAAGGTCATCGAGTTTGACATTCTCGCCTACCGAAAGCACAACCTGAATCTCGGAAAGCTGTGCCGTCGCCTGAAGAACGGTCTTGTACACGTGCTTCAGGCCGTTCACGAGTGTTCCCATGGACGCGTAAACTAATGGGTTACCAGTGAGCTTCTCCCAGGGAAAGGCTATCGGTTCCCTTCCTTCAATGTCGTGAAAGGGACCCGTGTAATGAAACTGAGCAGGCCAAGGGATACCTGGGAAGTCGAACTCCTTCGGTGTCTGCGTCATCACGGCCAGCTTGGAGGTAGTCGCGCTGAAATCGCTCCAATCGACCTGTAGACCCAGTTTCTGGGCGTAAGACATTGCAACTCGTACCATCGGCGCAAAAATTTCGCCCGCCGACTTAACTCCTTCGAGATTCGTGTAAGAGCTTCTGGGGTGGTCTCGTGCGGCCAACTGAAAAAGAAGGGCGGGGTCGCTCCTGAGAAATCAATGTGGAGGCCGGTCGAAACCTGCACATAAGGCATGCCCAAACCCATAGGGACAAGTTCGAGGAAGGTGTGTATGACATCGATCACCAACGCGGCAATGCCGGTCTCTGCCAGCTTTTGTGGCAGATGTTTCGACGCTGCGTTGAACAAGTCGACATTCCTCTCGCGGACGCTCCAACGTGCTGCCTCGAGGCCATGTAGCTTTGATACAGGGCGCAAAAGTTTGGCTATGGAACCTGCCGGATACTCGTTTTCACAAAAGGGCACGAAATCCAGACCGGCTGCCCGAGCGAAGGGTTCTACATCGGGAACACCAATGAATGCCACTTCATGTCCTCGCGATTGCAGCCTGCGAGCGAGTGTCGTCATCGGGTTCAGGTGACAGACAAAGGGCATACTGACAAAACCAATCTTCATAGTGACTCCTCACCTCTTCTCAATGCCTGCAGGTATTGCAACCTTGGAAGCTGCCAGTAACTCGCTCCCGTTCGGTGGAAGCGATTTAGGATACAAAGGCAATTGGTCCGCTACCTCAGCCGGAGTTAGGAACCGCGCACCGTACTCACTAAGTCGTTGGGCCGTCTGCTTCAGATCGCCTGTAGAATAGGTGACCGCCCCTGTGGGAAGTTCCAGACGTTCTGCAGGCGAACTCATCCCGCGGAACGCTTCTTCCAATCCAGCGGGGGTGAACAGCGCGAGGACGCGAAGCCGAGGCGAACGGATCACAAATGCGTGCGGCCTGAATCTGGGAAGAAACACGCATTCCTCCGTTTTCACCTTGAAAGCTTCCTTTCCTACATACACGTCGAACTCTCCTTCAAGGACGTAGAAAAGTTCGTCCTCGCGTGTGTGCACGTGCGGAGGCGGTTCAGTTCCGGGCGCTAACATTGCCTCCACCAGGAAGAAGGCTCCGTTGGTATCCTTCTTTTCCGCGAGGTTTGTCGTTAGATTCCCGTTTTCCCACTGAGACAAATCCAGCGACGGAGCTCGTTTAAATGCTGTCAAAGGCGACGATGTGTTATTCATGTTTCCCTTCATGGCGGTCCCTTCGATCGTTTAGGTACTGACAATTAGAGTGCTGGATGAGTGGGCGAGACTAACGAAGGCCTCCCGCGATTAGGAGCGTTTCTCCCGTAATCCATTTCGAATCGTCTGAAGCGAAAAAGACTGCAGCGGGCGCAATGTCGTCTGTTTGTCCGACGCGGCCGAGCGGTGTCTGCGATTCAAACATTTTCCGCATATCGCCTTCAGTGTAACCGCCGGCTACGGCTCCTTCCGTTATTACCATGCCGGGGTTGATGGAATTGACGCGGATTTTTCGCGGTCCGAGTTCCTTTGCCAGAGTGCGCGTGATCGCATCCACTGCGCCCTTCGTCGCATTGTAAACCACCGCAGTTGGCGGAGTCAGGGAACTGGCAAGCGAACCGATGTTGATCACGCTGCCGCCTTCAGGACCAAAGTGCTTCAGCGCCTCCTGCGTTGCCAGCATCATGCCGAGCACGTTCGTGTTAAACTCCCGATGAAATTCTTCTTCCGTTATCTCTTCGAGAGGCGCGAACTGGTAAACACCGGCGTTGTTCACCAGAATGTCAATCGTGCCAAACGCTTTCTTCGTTGCGTCGAAAAGCTTTTCGACTTCCGCCTTCTTTGCCACGCTGCCTTGCACCGCGACGGCTTTCCCGCCACGCTTGGTGATTTCATCGACAACTTTGTCCGCGTCGGTTTTTGAAGACGCGTAGTTAACCACTACGCTTGCACCTTCTGCCGCAAACTCTTTGGCGATGCCCGCGCCGATTCCTTTCGACGCTCCCGTCACCACCGCAACTTTTCCGTTTAGTTTTCCATTT
>DASXSC010000237.1:0-13694 GCA_036506215.1 Pyrinomonadaceae bacterium
GCCGCGTGGCAACGAGGCCGGCAACAATGAGGAAAGGAGATCGATCCCCCATAAAGCAAGTAACGCACCGAGCACGCCGCCGAGCATGCCGAGTGGGAGACACTCAATTATCACCTGGCGCATGATGCGCGCCCGACTGGCACCCAGACTGGCACGGATCGCGAGTTCTTTCGCCCGCGCCGAAGCGCGCGCCAGCAGCAGGTTGGCTACATTGACGCAGGCCACGAGCAAGACAAATGCGACGACTCCCAGCAGTACGAGCAACGCGTTGCGCGAATCGCCTGCCAACTGTTCCTGCATCGGCACTATCGATGCCCCCAGCCCCCTATTGTTGGGGTATTGCTCTTCCATGCTTGCAGCGATGGCACTCACGTCCGCCTGTGCTTGCTGCGGCGTTACCCCGGGCTTTAGTCGTCCAATCAAATTCACGAAATGATTGTTGCGGGTGGCCATGTTGTCGCGGGGCGCAAAAGAGATCGGCACCCACAGCTCGACCTCAGGCAAATTGTCAAAGAACGGCAGCCCTTGCGGCATTACGCCCGCGACGCGGTAGCTTTCGGCGGCCATCCTGATGTCGCGGCCCACGATATCGCTCCGGGCGGCGAATCTTCTTTGCCATAATCCATAACTGATGAGAACAACCCGGTGCTGGCCAAATTGTTCTGCCTGGCTGGTAAACAGATGGCCTAACGAAGGAGAGACTCTGAGAACCTGAAAAAAATTTGTGGTGACGTAGGCGCCTTGTACCAGTTCAGGTGCATTCCCGTCCGCAGAAATACTGAAGTTCCCATTGTAAAAACCCGCGAGGCCATCGAAGACATGATTCTGGTCGCGCCAGGTTTGGTAATCGGGAATAGAACTCCCGGAGGTAGTCACCCCCTGAGATTTCATTGTTGACCAAAGAAACACCAGCCGCTCGGCTTCGGGATATGGCAGAGGTCGCAGCAGCACGGCATCGACAACACTGAAAATCGCAGTGTTTGCGCCGATGCCGAGTGCTAGCGTCAGAATCGCCATGACGGTGAACAGAGGATTCTTGACCAGCATCCGCAAGCCAAAGCGAAAGTCCATCAGCAACGAATTCATGGTTTCTCCTTACTCGTACCTCCGATGATCGCCAACGCCATTCCACTTCTCACCACGAGTTTTAGAACGTCGATGGCTCGGGCACCGAGCGCCATGCGAATGCCAATCTCCTGCGTGCGTAGTGAACCGGCGTAAGACATCACGCCGTAAATGCCAATCGCGGCCAACAACAAAGCGATCCCGGCGAACACGCCGAGCGACCTGGACCAGAAGCTGTAAAGCGAGACTGAGAAGGCGCGCACGTCCTCCATCGTTTTCTAACTTTATAGACGGGCTGGTCGCGATCGATGTCCCACACCTGCTGCCTCATCGCGCCGGCGAAACTGAGCGGATCTCCTCCAAGCCGCTAGAGTTTTCCACGGGCCTTTTATTCAACCCGTGTGCCATTGACGGCACGCCTTGAGACTTTCACCTGCTCGGCTGAAGAGGCTGTGGAATTCTGACTTTCAGGAGCTTATTCATGAGGAACTCTGAATCGATCTGGTTCTGGAGAGCTTTCACTTGTGGGACAGGCCAATCCCACTTTCGAAAATCCCTGTTCTGATTTCTGGATGCTTAGGATTCATAGCGACTATCACTAATCGGCTACTTGGCCGTTTCTTGGCGCCTCGCGATAAAGTTTGTCCGAACTTCAGGCCTTCGATTTTAATCCTTGGCTGGATGTTACGATGTGCTGAAAGCTCCCTCACTTTCGCGTAGTTTAGGATGGCCCTTGGTGTTCCCTGGCGAGGTTGCCGGGATCATCCTCAATAGGCTCAAAATTGATTAATCTCACAATCATTGGAAGAGATTGTTCCTCAACTGTGTTCGAGGAAGTTAGGAAAGATCTCGCGGTCAACTGCGTTTCCGATTCGGACCTTTCAAGTCCTTTCGTAGGAAAAACAGGGTGCAGCCCTCAGCGATGCCATCCAATTCGCCGTAGACGCGATAACCTAAACTTTCATAGAAGGGTCGCGCTTGAAAGCTGGTCGTCTCGACGTAGGCAAGAAAATGCGCGTGCGTCGCCGCATAACTCTCTACCGCCTGCAGCAGGGCAGAACCATATCCCTGGCCTCGTTCGCTCTCGGCCACCCATACAACAGCAATGTGCGCCGAACATCCCCACAAGTCAGCATGCACTCCGCCGATGATGTGGCCCTCTGCATCACGCAGGAAGCACGCGACCGGTCGTGGACGCTGCTCGCCGGTGATGGCTCGATTAAAGTGGCGCACTTCATCAAGAAGCAGACGCAATTCCTCGGCGGATGGATTCTCATCGATCTGTAGCGATAAGAAGTGCCCCGGAATCCTCTTCAAATCCTTCGTCTCATTTCTGAGCATCCACGAAGATATCGTGCAGGTGTCGAAATAATCATTAGACAAACGACCCGGGATCCAAGTCGGTACCGGCAATAGTCCCGTCACAAAATTGGAAAAAATGAAGTGCATAAGGCCGAAAGCCATCATTGAAATGGCGAAGAGATAGCGGCCCAGTTGGAATGTCTTATTCATCCATTTCCTTATCCCTTAAAAATCAGCAAACTTGGGCCAGCGCGACTCGATAAAATTCGTAACCACGCAGATGTTGTCGATCGGTGCCCAAATAACGCGCGCGCAACTCAACTGAGCCGACATCTTCAACCAGATGAAAGCCGCGCTTCGCAAGATACTCGTTCAACTCAGACGGATTGAATCCGAAGGTCCAACGTTCGCCCGCTTGAGCCAGAACTTGTTTCAGCTTCGTCGTGCCTTCAAATTTATCACTGGCCTCAATCACAGCTTTGTCAACGTAGGTGAAAATTATCGAACCTGCGGTAACAAGTTTGTGCATATTACGGAAACCGGCGTCGACCGCTTCCGCACTTAAATAATTGGTGACGCCTTCCCATATGAAGAAGGTTCTTAAGTTCGCATCAAAATTAGTCGCCGCCAGCACGTCATCGAGCGATTGATGGTTCAAATCTGCGGAGATAAATTGAACGCGCTCAGGTAGTTTCCCCAATTGTTTTTCAAGATGCTCGCGTTTTGCTTTTGACGTGCTCGGATGATCAATCTCAAAGACTTCGGCCTGCTCAATTCCGTCGATGCGATAAGCACGAGTGTCATAACCCGCGCCTAGAATCACGACTTGACGCGCACCTTGATTGAGAGCCTCAGTCAATCGCTTGTCGATCAGACGAGTTCGCGCTACGCCGACAGCGCGCGCACCCGGAACCCATTTCGTGTCGATCAAAAACGGAATGAAGTCTCCAACGAAAGGAGATTTGCAGAGATAAGTAAGCAGGCGAAGCGAAGGACGCAGGAAACTGATGGCTAACGGATCATTGAATAATCTTTTCGACGGCGGGCGGGCCGATTCGATGGCGCGAAAGAACGCCATGTATTCCGCGGTCAGGCTGGCTCGATCCTGTTTCATCCTACCGCTTTTTCGCCCGACAAGGTCCTAATCGCACCTTGACGCCCGTCTTCCTGCATTCTCCATCGATACATGCATTGACGCGTTCTTGTGCGATCCGACAAGTCATTCAAGAACTCCGCCGAGCGTCCAAGTCCCCGGCGGTCCAGATGCAGATGCCACGGATGCGTGGACCGGAAAGTTTCCATACGATCCAGGGAAAATCAAATCGCGAACACTCATCATTCGCGGAGAATGGGAGACGATCACGACCGACGAAGATGCTCACTGGCTCTATAAGGCATTGAGTAATGCGCCGGTCAAGCGCGATGTCCTTATCAATCGCGCTACCACGTCATGCATTTAGAGAAGAACCGTTTCCAAGTGCATCGGGAGGTTCAAACATTTCTCGAAGACGGCGACATGTTGCCAAATTAACGGAACGACCAGGTATCGAGAGAGAAATTGCATTTCGGGTCGCAACAGGATTGTTATGTCTACTGATAGACTTGCACGATCTCATAATGAACGACCCTCAGGTCATATTCGAGCATCATCGCTTGAACCTCACTCGGCACCACAGCTGTCTCCGCGTTCTCACCGGCAAATTGCCTTATAGCGTCCATCGAGCGCCACGTCGTTATGATCAAAAATTCCACTCCCTCGGTTGCCGGTCGGCGTAGAATGGACGCTGATAAAAACCCTGGAATGAGCGACAACTTAGGGAAGGTGTCGTTCTGAAGATGTTGAATATAGGCGTCAGCTTTCTCCGCTCTCGCTACGCCTCGCCAATTCCTCGATATCATATTTTTCGTTTCCGATGAACTAGAAATATCGCTGCTGCGAATTCCTCGTCACGTTGCGTTCTACTCGTAGACAAAGAGCCGCCGCACCAATCGGCCGTTGAAGCATCTTGCCCATCTGCGGTCGAACCACGCGGGCTGTTACTTTCATTTCGATCAATCTTTAGGCGACATCACTCCGTACAGAAAAAACTTTCCACTCGATCGAACCCAGCCTTGCCAGCCATCTTTGACAAATTCAGCACGATGTTCGGGCCCACGATCGTAGCGTCGAATCCGAAGAAACCACTCGTCATACTCTGGCACGCGCCAAAGGAGGCAGCCAACTCAATAAACTTTCGGCGAGTTATGTGGCCCATAGAAGAGTTTTTGTTCGTACCGGTAATCAGAATTCAACTAGAAACACAAAGCGCTCCAGTCACTTCAAGCGAGGCTTAAGGGCTATCGCGAGTTTTCCCTACGAACCTCAAGGGCTAATACTAATCAACGTGCTCTCGTCACTTCGAGCGATGAAATGCGCTTTGTTCCCGGATAGGATTGTCCGCCTCTGAGTAAACTCCAAAGGATGCGATTGAACGAGTCTTCGTCGGCCGCGTCGACGCGATCGAGATTTAGCGCAACGGACGCTTGCGCGTTCGCCCCATTTGTTGGATTCATTTCGTTGAGCGGCTGCTCCGACTTTAAAGCAACATACGGTTTCAAGTCCGGTTTGTGATTGAAGATCTCCCGTAAGGGCCTTCCGTAATGATCAAATTGCGAGAGCTTGCCGAGCCCAAGTATTTCTTCAATGGTCGCAAAAACGTCTGTAGTATTAACGAAGCGGTGAATTGTCCCACCGCGGTTGTACGCCGAGATCACCAAAAGCACTGAGCGATGCGAGTCAACATGGTCCGGGCCATCCTGAGCGTCGTCTTCCAGGACGAAGAAAACCGTATCCTTCCAGTAAGGAGAGTTTGACACGGCCTCCACCATTCGCCCCAAAGCCAGATCGTTGTCGGCCATGTAGGCTTTTGGGGTGGGTCTTCCGGGTCTTCCGCCGGAAGTGTGATCTCCGGGCAGATGCATGATTTCCAGGGCCGGCAAGTTGCCCTGGAGAACAAACTGTTGGAACTCCTTCAGCCACACGTCTGCTCGAATCTGATCGGAGATCTTCATGTCGAAGGCTGGATAATCGGGACTGGTGTATGGATTGAGCGCGGCCTTGAGAGCATGATACCGAACCGGATCGTTCGAGTTCTTGGTGGGAAGCGGCTCCGCAAACTCGCCATAATTGCGCAGTGTTAGTCTCTTTTTGATAGCCGCATTCCAAAGATATCCCGATGCAGGCTCATCGATGTCCCCTCTGTCGTTTTCGGCCCGGCGATATGCATAAAGCGAAGGAATTGTTTTTTCGCCGTAGTCGGTGACGTATGCCGCGGTACTCCAAACGTGCCCCTGCGAGCTGACTTCAGCGTTGCAGAAAAAGCGATCAAACAGGCCGAATCTTTCCGCCAATGCGTGATGGTTTGGTGAGACGGCTCGCGGGAAAAAGAGCAATGAAGGATCGCCATCGCCTTGAGGCATATCGGCCATTATCTGATCGTAGGTGCGATTCTCCTTGATGATGTATATCACGTGTTTGAACGGTGGATACTTGGCCACAAGCTTAACTGGACGACTCCAATTGTTCGCGCGCGCAACTCGTTTGGTGAGTCGCATCAAGTCAGTGGATTCAAGCTTTGCCGGGATTACCATGATCGTGCCATTCAATTGTCCGAGGGTATAATCGACGCTGCCATCGGGTAACTTTGTATCTGGTGTGGGGAATTGTGGGTTCGGCCGCGAGCCGTTGCCCTTACCGTTCAAAACGAATAGAGAATCTTTGGTCATCAATAGCGCAGTCGGATACCATTCGACGGGAATGCGACCCAGTAGTCGATTTCCTCCTCGCTCACTACCAACTCCGGCAATTGCCCCCGAAAGCCTGAAGACGGCCACAGAGTTGTTGTCAGCCTCTGCGACATAGAGCCGCAAGCCATCAATCGAGAGAGCGAGTGCATTGGGCGTGCTGCCCTGATTGGGACCCGCAGGCGGTGGATCCAGGAGCATGGTCAGCACGCGCAAAGTCTTTGTGTCAACGACCGCGATGCTGTTCGTACTCGCAGAAGCGACAAACAAACGCGAGCCGTTTCGATTGAGCAATAGCGCTGAGGGATGCCGTCCGACACTTATTCTTCCATGCTCTTTCAGGGATCCATCTTTGTCGGGATCAAACAATGAAACAGTATTTCCTCCCCAAGCCGAAACATAAACTTCCCCACTGGGCGCAATAACTACGGCATAAGGATAAGGCTCAGTTTGAACACGTTGCACCACCCGCCTGCTCACGAGATCAACTACTGCCAACGAGTCCGCCAGATTCTCGGCCACAAACAAATGCTTCCCAACAGGCGAAAGGGCAATCCCGGCCGGATAGCGAGTGCCGTCCTTCTTAGGTTCTTTTGGCGCCAGTTTGATGGTATCAATAGGTGACGCTTGTTTGTCGCGCCACGCATAACAATAAATCACATCTTCATTGCCGCCGGATGCGTAGAGGGTACGACCATCGGCAGAGAAAGCCAGACCTAAGAAGGCTCCCGGCTGCAAAATCGTTTGCACTACTGTTCCCGCGTGGCGGTCGATCACTTGTAGGCCTTGCTGGCGCCAACCATTGAGCGAAAGCACCAGGCGATCACCTTCAGGGGAAAGCACCATTGCCAAAGGCATGTTGCCGGCAGCGAACGACCGCCCCGCCGGATCCAGACAGACTCCGGTCGGCAAACAAGTACGGCTCTCGCTCTTGTGAGCCGTAGAACCAAGTTTGATTTGTGCGTGATTTGCGATTGCCAGGGACAGCGCGACCTGAAAGCAAAAGATAATCCTGATCATTGCCGATCTCACGTTTGCTTTTTTGTCTTCTGCCAATCTCCGAGAGCGTGAGGTCATTAGAAGTGGGAATCAACGGTTGAAAATCGGCGATTCAGTAGGAACTCCGAAGGAATTCCCCCTCCTTCCCGAGTGAGCCTTGGCTCTTTGGTCAAGTCAAATGTGCGAGAACTGATCTTTAAATGGTTGCTCTTCGCGATCGGCATTGTTGCTCCCAACGGAATTACGAGATTAGGTAGAAAATGACAGACCTACAAGTACCATTATTATGTGTGACGTAGGAACCACTTGATAATTTCACTGAGGGATCCGTAAGGTCGCCGCGCCAGGACTGAGTCTGGCCCACGGTATCAACCCATGTATGAGACGCTGCTGACATCTGCGAATTTCGACAAGCGACATGTCAATCGGTAAATGGAGCACGTTCGATCAGGTCGCAGATATTAGTGGGGTGAAACTCTTCAAGGTTGCGCTCAGCGATATCGCGCATGAAGCTGCGCGACGCGCCTCGAGGAAACTGCCGCACTACTCCTGCGCAAGTTTTGACAAAGGCCTGTTTGAAGCCGAGCCTGGGAAATGCCTTCACTACTGCGCCCTTTGCACTCTCTGGAATTTTCTCAAGATCCGCGCCCACAACGTCTGCACCGGCGCCTGCGCTCACGAGGGCAATTTCTGGTTGCTTGAAGGAGGCCATCGCAAACGGGTGCATAGCGATACCATCCCATACTATGTTGGCTTGCTTCATTGGCAATCCATTTTCGGTCAGGAATGTCCGAGCAGCCTCAGCGCCTTGGATTTCGAACGGAAGTGTCCCGGCAAAACGCTCTGTCAGTCCCAGATCATGCAAAATGCAGGCGAGGTACAGGATCTCGGAATCGAATTTCAAATTACTAGCTTTACCGATGAGAGATCCGAACAGAAACGTTCTGGCCGCGTGGTTGAAGAGATAAGCGGGAGAAGTGTCCCTCGTCAGCTCTGTAGCAAGCCGCGCCATTTTTGAATCCACGAACGCGATTCCGGCAATGGTTGAAGGCAAATGCCTTGATGCTTTCTTCGAGCGTCCTTCTTCGTTCTGCCGATTCGGCGCTGACATTTTGTTCCCGTTTGCCATTAAGCTAATGAGCGCCGCAGTCAGAGTTTTGACTAGAGTCCGACGATCTATCATGGCTAATACATGGCCTTCTCCAACGACGCATGCCCCTCTTGTGATACGTACACAGTGACGGGCGGCCCTGCCCGCCTCTGATATAGCTTCTGCTCCCCGCTGACGCCTTCTCCGTTGAGCGTAATACTTATCGCTGTATCCTCAGCCGCCCTGAGCAACTCGACGACGGGCAAACATCTCCTGTACCTTCCGATGCGAAGCCCAATGATCATCTGATTCGATCGAGCGCCAATAGAATGACTCGGGGGTGATTTCGGAGAATATCCATTTTCTCGAGACGCCGGACTCGAAGTTTCCTTCCAGAACGATTTCATCATTGACCTGGCGTGCGATGAAAGGAAGGACCCAGCCCTTGACGGGTCCGATCCAAGTCGATCTCCAGGCATCGATCTTAGAATCATAAAATCTGAGTGTGGCGCCGTAATCTCCACCGGCCGTCTCACTATCCGTTCGGATTGAGCGCTTCGGAGCGATCCATACATCCTGAATTGCGCGACCATCAAGAACCCATCCGAAATGCCACTCGCCCTCCAACGTCTGCGGCGCGCCATCCGGCTTATAGTTAACAATCCGCACGTCCCAACTGCCGACAAATTGACCGAATAACTGCAACTTCTCTGCGAGCTCCGGTCGCGGCTGGTCAGATTGCAGAGCCTCAATCATTGACGAATTACAGTTCATGGATTTCCTCCTGCCTCAAGTGAGCCATCTTGGCGAACTCGACTATCCTTATCCAGATTGCGCAGGAGTTAGTGCTTACACCTCGTCTTTGATTTCGAACTCGGTAGTATTCTCGGGACTCACTCGCTGGCGCCACAGTTCTGGTGATCACTTCTTTTCGTCCTTGGCATGCGCAGTAATTTCTGAGTTAAATAACAAAGTTCGCAGCCTGCGGCTTGCACTTTCTTGCTTTCCTTTAAGGTCGCCTGCGAATTTTGCTTAGGACGAGCACGGCTTTGCTTGCGCCGGTCGGCGGGCGGGTTATGACTAAGTTGAGGGTCCAAAGTGTCATAATGATATTAAGATTGCCTTTCTAAGTTAACCCTACCGTCATGGGCACCTGCTTTCATATTTTCATCGTTTTGGTTAAGCCGACATCCTCGCAACACGTTAAGAAGTGAGAAGCGGTCCTCTCGCTCGCACTCGCGCGCAATTTCCGACAAGTCAACAATGTCGGAGACCCCCAGAATAGGATTGCTTCTTGCTCGTTCGCGTCTGAGTGAAGACAACGCCTGTCACGATGCGTGTCTTTGAACCCGCTTTAACGTGGATGGTTGGAAGCCGAATCTGCGCCGGAATGACCGCGTAAAGTGGCTCAGGTTTGAGTAACCGACCGCGTAGCAGACGTCCGTCACCGGACTGCCGTCACGCAGCATCTCCAAAGCCCGGTTCAGACGGACTTGAACGAGATAGCGGTGCGGTGGCAGCCCCGTCAACTGGCGGAAGACGCGGGCGAAATTGAAGGCACTCATTCCCACGCCTGCTGCGAGGGAAGCCAAGGACTGCGATTCCGCGTATTGAGTTTCCAATAGGGCACGAACCGCTTCGACACGTTCCGCATACCAATTCAGCTGACGAGCGCCATAAGGTCGTTCGTTATTCAAAGTCCGTCCGACTGTGCGGATTGCCGCAATCAACTCGTAAGCAAAGTCATCCAGAGCCAGTTGCTCGGTCATGCCGATCATCGCGTCCAGCCGCAGCTTGAGAAAGGCGAGTCTATTTGTGGGTAACTGTAAAATGAGCGCTGCCGCCGGCAGAAGCGATGCTCCATCGGTACACCCTTCGATAAATTCCGGCGTGAAACTCACTGAGGCGCAAACGTCGGTAGGGAATTCTTCATCATGACTATAGTCACGCACATCGCCTGGTTGGCTCACGAAGACAGATCCCGGAGTTAATCGCCAGCTACAACCATATGCGCTCAAGCGAAAACACCCTGCTTCTACGAAGTTGACAGCAAAACTCTCCGCAACTTCTTCTCCCATATCCTGATGGACGGTGTCCGGTTGATGGTCGAGACGCGACACCGAGACCACAGAACTCTGGCAGAGAAGCTTCGCCCTAATCATCGGCCGCCTCCGCAGTTTCTACCGCAACGATTAGTGTCCGGCGAAATTGGTGAGTTCATTTGTCGAAATTCCATTTTCAATACCCCCGAGTTTGATGACCTTACATAGAGTACAGATCAGTCAACAAGTGAGGTGTAGACCAGAAACAACCTGCGGCCAATTGGACCAGAGTTGATTTGCGTATTCACTCTTTTAAGAACCTGGTTTTACTTAAGAGCTGGCATTTCCCAATCAAACAACTTCGACCGATCTCCGCAAATCTGCACAAGAGACGCCTGCAACCGCATTTCTGCTGTGCGAAGGCTCTACTGCGGACAATCCGCGGAGCTCTAAGGCCGACTAGGTTAGGCTAGTAATTGGCATACATACAAGCGCCATTTGATGTGCATCCTATAGGAACCAATTCATCGTTCAACGCGAGGATTAAAGCATGGGCAAAATATCGACTTCACTCCCGAATGCCTCAATCATTTTAGACAGGTCGTCTTCCAGTGCACTCTACAGACAACTGTACGACCAGTTGCGCGCGGCCATTCTTTCGGGACAGTTGACAGCCGGCATGCGACTACCCTCAACGCGTGAGCTTGCCGACGAGCTTGACCTGGCGCGCAATACAGTGATGAACGCTTTCGACCAACTTTACTCCGAGAGCTATCTCGAGAGACGCGTCGGGGATGGCACCTACGTGTCACGACAGTTGCCAGATGACTTGCTACTCACGAAGAGCCAGCACATTGTTTGGGAAGGTTCTAAAGGTGAACGCGCTTCGCTCTCTCGCTGGGGTACGGCCGTGGCTTCGATGTCAATAGCCCCGGGCGATTACCAGGGAAGGCCTCGCCCCTTTCGCACGAGCACCCCAGCCCTCGACGCGTTTCCTTACAAGCTGTGGGGACGGCTATTGGCCCGACGTTGGAGCAATTCCGGCAAGGAAATGCTTCCTTACAGTGATTCTGCTGGCTTCCCGCCTCTGCGCAAGGCCATCGCCTCGTACTTGGCTATGGTGCGCGCAGTCCGTTGCGTTCCCGAACAAGTGATTGTTTCGTCCGGATCGCAGCACGCGCTCGAACTTCTCGCAAAGATACTCCTTAATCCGGGCGAGGTCGTGTGGATGGAAGACCCAGGCTTCCTGGGCGCTCGAGCCGCTTTTTCCGCTGTGGGCGCACAGATAACCCCCGTGCCGGTTGACGGCGAGGGGATGAATGTCGCCGCAGGCATCCAACGCCATCCGAAGCCGCGCCTAATCTACGTTACGCCCTCACATCAGTACCCTTTAGGAATGACGTTGTCTCTGAGTAGGAGGCTCGCCCTGTTGAAGGTCGCCAGTGAGACGGGCGCTTGGATCATAGAGGACGATTATGACAGTGAGTTTCGCTATGTAGGCAGGCCGCTGGCTGCGTTGCAGGGGCTAGACACAGAACAGCGCGTCATCTACGTTGGAACTTTGAGCAAAGTGTTATTCCCTTCGATTCGCATAGGGTACATCATCGCGCCAACCGATCTGTTCAAAGGCTTCGTTCGCGCCCGATCCCTCTCCGGAGTTCAATCTCCAACATTCGAACAAGCAGTCCTTGCTGACTTCATTGGCGAAGGGCATTTCGCCCGGCATATCAGGAGGATGCGCGCGCTTTACGCGGAACGGCAGCAGACACTGGTAAACGCAGGCAGAAGCGAGTTGGACGGACTGCTGAACATCCAGCCGAGCGATGCCGGAATGCATCTCATTGGGTGGCTTCCGGAAGGCGTTGATGATCGCGTCGCGACCAGCGCAGCCTCCGACAGTGGCGTAGAGGTCACCCCGCTCTCGGCTTATTGCATCGAGCCATATCCGCGAGGCGCGTTGAGACTTGGTTATACGGGGTATACTCCGAGACAGATATCGCAGGGGGCTCGGCGCCTGGCAACAGCATTGGGCGGTCCGAAGAGAGGTACACGCTTCTGATTTGGTGGCTCGAATAAAAGCGCGATGAACCCTCAGGCTTGAATCTCTTGGCTACGAGACTGAACCTCGAGCCGGACTTCAAGTAGCTTAAATGTCAATCTTCCATCAGCAACGGCCGCGCCCACCGACAACCTCAAAGGAAGTACGCTTGCCCAAATATCCAGCCCGTAATCTTCTTCGTCATCAATGGGATCGCCGGTGCGAATTTTCGCAGACGCCTCTCGCAGAGGGAGCCTTAACACTGTTGTCGCGTTCAACTCCTGTTCGTTCGGAGGGCGAAGGCGCTCGCGCGTTCTTCACATTCTGGGTGGCCCAACAGCGCTGAAGCCTGGCCCTGGTATAACTGGAATGAGCCTTGGACGGGGGAAGTCTCAGCAGGGGGAGGTCAGCGCGCAAAGCGCACATTACTCAAGCGTCGCTCTTCAAACGACTGTTGATTCGGACGCGAACTAGAAAAGTGCGGCAATACTACTACTGCCCCGAAACATCGTCAACAAATCAATTCACTACATCGCAGCGAATGACAGGTGACGTGGTTTTTTCGAGAGATGATAAAGGTTGGCCGTTCTCCGCGATGTGAGGCGTGAATATTAACAAGAAAACAGCGGTTAACGATCTACGCGAGCAGTAGTTCGCGACAACTTTGTACTATTTCGACAAAAATGGACCAATAAGTTGCCGGAGGCTATTGGAACCATTAAGTTACCGGACCGGCAAATTAATGGTTCAAGTTACAGACACTTGCGCCGAGGAAATTTGAGAATTTGGAGCGGGCGACGAGGCTCGAACTCGCAACTTTCAGCTTGGGAATCTGAATTCTCGATCCTTTATTTTCACAACTTACAAAACCGCCTAAGAGAAATCAACGTGCATGCGCTGCATACCGTGCATGCATTGCCTGATTTGCGTGTCGCTGGGGGACGTTTGGGGGACGCGTGATCTCTACTCTATGGTCCTCCTCATGCGTTTTGCCGATAGTTCTTTACCGTAACTTATTCTAGACATCCCCGTGAGCATGCAGATAAGATCGCCCCTGGTTTTCGAAATCCAGCGAAAGATAGCTTGAGTCAACTTAGGGCGCTTTCAGAGGTTCTTGTTGCCTCAGTACTGAGCAGCATCGCAGTGAACGCTATCATGCCCCATTCTACGCACGCCTACGCATTTGAACTGAAAGTTCTCAATTTTGCGGGAACTTTATCGGCCAAACTATCAGCAGGTCGACGTGATCGCGGTTTCTTAATGATACTTAATAATGATGGCTCGGTGCGGCTACTACAGTTTGAACATTTAGAACACAGTCTTGTACGACGTTTCGAAGAAGCTGGCGAATCGTACCTGTTTTTTGATCCATTTG
>DASXSC010000238.1:0-72933 GCA_036506215.1 Pyrinomonadaceae bacterium
AGCCGCATCAATTTGTGCCCGATGGTCTCGAAGTCGAATTCCACTTCGTAATCGTGGATGGGATGATTGTTGCTCAGGACTTCTTTCAGTAACTCCCGCAATCGTGGAATGTCCCACTGTCGATTGCCCAACTCGTAGATAAACTGGTTCTCTGTGCCCGCCGGCGAGACGACGAAGGTCTCGTAGAAACTCCGGTTCGCCCTCCGGACCCGGAGGTCCTTGTCGAGAACGAGGAACGGCTCGCGCAAGGTGGCGATGATGCACTCGCAGTAGTTGAGTGTATCCTGCATCAAATGCTCTGCTCGTCGGCGTTCCGTGATGTCTCGGAAAACTAATACCACGCCAGCGACTTCTCCGCTCGCATTGCGAATCGGCGCGGCGCTGTCGTCAATGGGGCGTTCCGTGCCGTCTTTGGCGATAAGCAAGGTATGATTCGCGAGACCGACGACCACGCCTTCGCGCAAGGCACGAGTCGCAGGGTTCTCCACCGTCCGGCGAGTTTCTTCGTTGACAATCTTGAACACCCTTTCCAGCGGAACGCCCGTCGCTTCTTCCTGCATCCAGCCGGTCAATGACTCAGCCACAGGGTTCAGAAAAGTGACGCGAATTTCCTTATCGGTGGTGATAACTGCATCGCCAATGCTGGAGAGAGTGACACGCAGCAACTCTCGTTGCTCGTATTCTTCGGATGATAATTTTGTGCGTTGTGGGTCCTGCATGTTTCTCTAGCCATCGGAAACTAGGTGTCATTTTAAGTCTCAAAAAGAGGTAGCTGCAGACAATATGCCGTTGAGAATTGTTTCATGCTCCCGCTGTAGCGCGCTGCAAGGCTATAAGTCAGTTTCCTCACAAAAATGGCTATGTTTACTCCCAGCGCGACACTGACGATGAGTATGCGGTGACGCAAAGACGGGTAACCGCGGGCAGCTTAGAAATCCCAATGGATCATGCTTAGAGGAGAGATGCGATTCTGGACAGTTTCTGGGGGCATGAGGGGGTCAGCCTTTTTCAACTGGCGGCAAATCGCTGTTTGCCGGACCCATGATAACACGACCTAGCGCATCATACCGAGAGCCATGGCCATACCCGCCAAATAGGGGCCAAATAGCGGAGTGCGAACCGCCGCTTACCTTACCCTTCGACGGCGTTAGCTGTAAGCGGAATTTGGTCAAATGAAGACCAAGAACTCGCTGGGGTTAGGTTCGGGTTTCGCGCGCTCACGCGCATCCCTGTGGCCTTCCCGGAAGCCCTCTTTAACGTGGCGGGAATTGTCAACTTTTTGCCATCGACCTTCATCTAGCTTTGACCGTTTATATCCGTCTGCCGGTCGCTGACTGGCGATTATGAAAAGCAGTGCCTTGATCGTTATGCGGCTGGAAGTTTGACCTCCGTTTGTCGTCTTAGATGGTGGGCAAAAAAGCAATAGAGCAGGGCAATAGAGTGGGCAGACAAGATAGAGCTAAAAAACCGCTTTCGGTTACGACGTAAGTTCTTTCTTACCAACAACTCTAGAATCTAGAATCTCTATAGAGAAACTTGAGAAACTCAAGAACTGGCAAAACCGCCTTCGGTTCAATGATTTACCGCTCTATTTCTAGTTGATTTCTCGAGCGTGGAATTTCACAGAAGAGAGTTGGGAGAACAATGAAAATGGCTACACGACGCAGCAGGAGAACGCTTGTAAAAAGGATTACTTCCACAAATCTGTATGTGGACCAGGCGACTCAGATTCAAGCCATCATGGAAGCGACGGCTACGAAAGAGGCACAGGTCGTACGACAGTTACTCGATGAAGCGCTGGCGACCCGTCGCCGGAAATCCGTTCAGAGCGCAGAGCCCGAGCCGCCTCCGCCAACGCAGGATATTTCTGAGGCGCTTCAGACCCTCCAGATGCTTATGTTGAGGATGATCGGACAGGGAGAGAGCTCTTTCCAGATGCAGAGTGTGAGCTTGGAGCTTCAACAAGAGGCCATCGTAGAAGCTCGTAGCGGAAAAATGAATGTCTGGGAGTTTTTAGTGGCACCGAGTCTCAGCGATAAGGGCAAAAGCACTGGCGAGATTGCCCAACTCTTCGACGTACAAAACGAAGACGCGAAAGACTACGCTTATGGTTTGGCAGAGGAAATCAAGAAGGAACTTGATGCGATCGACTCAGAATCGACCAGCAACACCGATGATGATGATGATGATGATGATAATCGCCAGGGGAGCTTCGTTTATGACCCATCTGATACTTCAGGAAACGGCGGACCAACAACATAATTGATATCCAGTCGAATAGATCTAGTTGTGTTTTACAACACGTAGGTGAAATCCGCGTTTTAGATTTTCTTCTTGGCCCTTCTTCTTACATCGAAAACTCCAACCCGCACAATTGTAAGCGGCCTCGTTAATCCGTAGGGATGGCATTACCTCTTCATGGCACACGCCTTGATGAGTGGGAAACTCATCAGATCAGTATCTTCCAGCTCCAACGCAAGAAAATGGGATGAGCACAGATTACAACAATTCCAGATCGTCTTTGCTGCCACAACTTCTAAAGGTGCCCGACGTTGCCGCCTTATTGAACTTAAAGCCACGAACAATCTACGAGATGGTGGCGCAGGGCAGAATTCCTTATCGCAAGCCGCCGGGCTCCAACATTTTGCGCTTTGATCTAGAAGAGATCGTGGCGTGGACTAAGGCCGGAAGTAGCCGCCGAAACGGCACGAAATAGTAAATGATTTGATCCTTTGATGGTGCTAACATGCGGCCATTCTCTTTGGTGGCTGCAACCTCTAAGGAGAAAGAATGGCTGTTTACAAACGAGGTAAGAAAGGCACGCATTGGAATTACTACTTTCGCGTGCGCGGTGTTCGCTACAGAGGATCAGTCCCTGAAGCGCGCACCAAATGGGAAGCAGAGCAAGCGGAGTTAAAGATCAAGCAGGAGGTCTTTGAAGGTCGTTTTGGTTTGGTTCAGTCCGGCAAGATGAAGCTCGACAAGTTCATTGACGAGATTTACATGCCCTGGGCCAGCTAATAAACGCTCATGGAAAGGGGATGAGATCTACTGTGCAGTTCTCAAGAAATACTTCAAGGGCAAAGCATTGTGTGAGATCAATCCTTTTCTGATCGAGAAGTTCAAGCATGAGCGAATCAAAACGCCAACCAAGAATGGGACACCTCGGGCTCTCGCTTCAGTGAATCGAGAGTTTGAGACGCTTAGCCGCCTTTTTAATCTCGCCATCGACTTTAAGAAAGCGGAAAGCAACCCATGCAGTCGGGTCAAGAAGTTCAAACTAGACAACGAGCGTTACCGATACCTGTTGCCAGAAGAAGAACCAGTGCTGATGAATGTGCTAACGGGAAAGCGGGAACACTTGAAGGGAATGATTACTGTGGCTCTCGGACTTGGCTTACGAAAACGTGAACAACTAAATCTGCGACGCGATCAGGTTGATTTCTCGCGGAATGTCGTTGTCGCCACAAAAACCAAAGGGCGAAAGAATCGTGAAATTCCTATGGACGTCTTGAATCCGGAAGTTCGTGAGGTCCTACTGAAGCTGTGTACCGGGAGAAGGCCTGATGATTACGTGTTTGGAAACCTGGACACGGGTAAGCCTTTCACGGACATAAAGCGTTCCTTCCATACAGCATGTCGAATGGCGAGGATCGAGGGTCTCTGGTGGCACGACCTGCGGGCCACGTTCTGCACGCGTCTAGCTGGATACGAGGCTTTGACAATAATGAGTCTGATGGGCCACAAGGATCTGAAGACGACGATGCGATACATTCGCGCCGTCCAGCTTCAGCGAGATGTGCGTTCTCAGAATTTTGTCCACAAATTGGCCACACACGAGATACGGCCGCCAGTGCTGGCAGCCGTAAGTTGTTGAGATGAATGGTCGGGGCGAGAGGATTCGAACCTCCGACCTCTCGGTCCCAAACCGAGCGCACTACCAGGCTGTGCTACGCCCCGAACTAGCCTCACTCAAGCAGGCAGGGCTGCATTCTAGGTGCGCTCAGTGCAGGGGTCAAGTTTGAGCTAGCCAATGATCCAGGAACGCCCGCATCGAAGTAACAGCAACTGCACGGTGACTGATGTTATTCTTTATTTCAGCCGGCAACTCCGCAAACGTTGCATCATAGTTTCTGGGAACAAATACTGGGTCAAAGCCAAATCCGTTCAGCCCGCGTGGGCTAGGAGCAACAGTTCCTTCGCAACTTCCTTCCGTAAGTGCCAACAATTGCGGATTGGCTGTATTTACAGGTTCTCCCTGCGATTGCCACCCGGCCAGCGCCATACAACAAATGAATCGCGCAGTCCGCTCCTTATCCGGGTGTCGGGAGAGTTCTGTGAGCAGGCTTTCAATTCGCCTTGTATCTGAAGCATTGTCACCACCGAAACGTGCCGAGAAAATCCCGGGCATTCCACCCAAGGCATCAACTTCTAGTCCCGAATCATCGGCCAATGAACAAACGCCCGTCTGCCTTGAATAACCCAATGCCTTGCGGATCGCATTTTCTTGATACGTCCAGCCTACTTCGTCGACGGATAAAACATTTGAGAATTCGTCCAAGTAACGTAGTTTGATTGGCGAAAAACGCAACGCCTGCTGGATCTCGCGTATTTTTCCCTGATTACGAGTGGCAACCAATATTTCCAAAAGGGGACTCTGAATCATGCTGTCCTGGAGCTATTTGGATTCGGTACCCGGTTTGTTAGGGTTGAGTTGTTCTGGAACCAGCATAGGAAGAACTGTGCTGAACTGTCCCAACGGCGAACGATTAATACGTTCAATCCCGGAGGCATCCAAGGTAGTTTCGGTTACTGAAAAGGGTAAACCGGCAACCGCTTCTTCGACGCGTTCAGGTGTAATCATCGGTCCCCCTTTGACTACAATAACTGAAGAGATAAAACTCCGAACACGGTCGCTATCATCTGTGTACGTAACGATGTTAGCGGAGTTGGATGACGAGACGAAGAAAGTCATTCTCTTGAATTCATCAGCATCCGATTCTGCCTTGGCTCGTCTCGTAGTGGCATAGCGACGCACGTCTGCGGAGGATCCGAGCACAATAGAGTCGTTAATGAAGCTGGCTGCGAATTCGCCTTGAGAATCTTCAAAAGTCTCCAACTGGTCTACGTGATTGCCTAGTGGGATAAGACGCATGTTCTTTGTAACAAGTTCTCGCAAAGTCGCTCGATCTCCGATCACTCCGATGAGGATAGAACGTTCGCCGTTTTCGTCTAAACGTACCGTTAAAAGCTCGCCACTTACTGCACTAAGAAATGACTCAGGGTCGTTGATCCCGTAAGAGAGAAGCGATGATTTCAAGAGCGAAGAAAAAACGATGGCCGATAAAGTATCGACTTGAGATGAGATGGCTGTTCTCAAGCTCTGCCAGGTTTCGTAGGGTTTCGAAAACTTGTACGAGGTCACTGAGTAAACATCGCTCGGCAGCACACGCTGCAGCTGTGAGCGGATGTTCAGCGGACCAAAATTTGGCTTAAGGCGTGTGGCAATCGAAGGCTGAAGACTGATCAAGTATCGGTCCTCTATTCCTGTCAGATATGCCCTTGAACTCCAACCAATGCTTCCAAAAATTTTTTCCGCGCCGTTGGTAATGAGCCGTTGAAATTCGGGATCTCCGGGCGCGCGCCCGAACAGTATGGGTAAGCCGACTGCGAGCAGCCGCGCGCTGGTACCTGGTGGCGCGTAGCCGAATGTCAGGGCCCGTTCCGCGCTAAGTTGTAATCGTATCCGACTTAACTCCGGATCATCCTTCATGCTTGTTCGCCGCCCCTGAGATACAGCCACGCAGCTTTGCACAGCGTGTTCGCTATTACCGACGATTACAAGGCTGCCGATGACAGTTCCAACTATCTGCCGGGAACCTTCGGGAGCGCTCCATTCGAGGAGTTCAACACCGTCAAGTGTGGTTCGGCGAAGAATCGGGTGCCTGTAGGTCTTTTCAGCAAGCGTCTTGATAGTCTGTTCAAAGGGCGCTCTTATTCGGCCCTCGGAAGTGTGAGTTTCGATAAGGATTGCCCCTTCCGGCTTTATTTTCAGGGTGTCTCCTTCCTCAGCCGTGCCTAGGTCGGTGATTACGGCGGCGATTTGAATTCGAGCAAGAAGCACGGACTGGATCGGCCCTATCCCTGTCCAGCCGACAAACTCTTGAAGCCAACGACTTGAAGGTGAGTAGGCCGGAGTCCCCATAGATCTTTCAAGAGCTCTCCATGCGTCCGTACCAGCTATGGCTTCGACCACCTTCAGAGGGCGGTTCGCTTCCAAATAAAGAATCGAATCAGCGGGCGCGTAGGCCGCCATGTCTACTTTCTTCGGCCTTACCCACCACAACCAACTCGTCACTATCGCAAGTACAAGGACGATAACCAGCGAGATCTGACGGCTTCTTTTCATTTGAGCCGCATCCTAACCGCACGAGTGAGAGCAAGCAAGCTGGGTACGAATGGTCGGAATGTGGAACGTTCGACGGGAATTCCAGAAAACACATCACCGAACAACTGGAATACACCCATGCTTGGGTCGGAAATGCCCCAAAACCGCCGTTAAACCCTGCAAATAGCAGTTGACAATGTTTAGCGCCTACGGTAGTCTGCTTTCGACGGTAGTGAGGATGCCGCCTTATCTTAAGGCTCTTGCCTCTATTCCTCGTGCCGGTTTCACCCGCCTTCGGTCTTGCGGAAGGCTAAATCCATCCAGAGAAATTAGTCTTTGTGTAAATCTGAAACCCGCGTACATACGCGTCCCGTCCCACTACTCCCTTCTTCTTCTGGAAATTCTCAGCGCCATGTCGAGGACAATTACTTTGAAAAATGACAAGCAATCTACGCAGATCAATAGGACGGCAAAAAACCGGCTATCGAGAGCGATGAAAGCTCGTGCTCGATTGCGCGAACAGCACAGAATCCGCTCTCTGTTTGTAGCGAGGAATAAATAGACCATGTTCAAAAAAAGTAACGGCAAGAAGAATCTAGTTGGCCTCGATATTGGTTCGAGCTCCATCAAGGCCGTGGAACTTCAAAGGAAGGGCAACAGCTATCAGCTCGTCAACTTGGGGTTTGAAAATCTTCAGGCCGACACAGTAGTTGACGGACAGATCATGGAGCTGAATAACGTTTCAGATGTTATTACGAACATCTTCACCGAGCACCAGATCAGAACGTCAAGGGTTGCCGCCGGAGTTAGTGGCCACTCGGTGATCGTGAAAAATATTGTCCTGCCGCAGATGAATGAGGACGAATTGCGCGAGTCATTTAGCTGGCATGCTGAAGAGCACATCCCGTTTGATATCTCAGATGTGAATCTCGACTATCACGTCACCAGCAGCTCTTCGGACGCGTTGAATGTGCTGATGGCAGCTTGTAAAAGCGATAAGATCGCAAACGTTAAACAGGCGATTCAATTGGCCGGAAAACATCCAGTGGTGATCGACGTTGATACTTTCGCTTTGCAGAACTGCTATGAGCTTAACTATCAGCCTAAAACTGGAGAGGTTGTCGCATTGCTGAATATCGGCGCCTCAACAATGAACATCAACATACTCAACGGCACGCGGTCGGTTTTCGCCCGCGATGCTTCTGTGGGTGGTAGTCAGTACACAAGCTTGTTGCAGAAGGAACTCGGTTTGACATTTGAGCAAGCTGAAGCAGTCAAGCGTGGCTATCCTTTGCCGCAGGGCATCGAGCCTCGTCCAATCCAACCGATTATTGAAACGGTTTCGGATATCCTCGCACTGGAAATACGAAAGACGATGGACTTTTATCGCGCGACTGCGGAAGAGGGCGAGGAAGCCATTCAGAAGATTCTGGTGGCAGGAGGCAGTTCCAAGCTTCCCGGCCTTCCTGATTATCTCTCGAAGCGATTCGAAATCCCCGTTGAACCATTCGACCCTTTCCGCCAGATAGAGGTTGACGGCAGAAAGTTTGATCCTGATTACATGAAAGAGATCGTTCCTGACATGGCAATTGCCGTCGGTCTCGCCTTGAGAGGAGTGGAAGCGGCATGATCAAGATCAATCTACTTGAATCCATTACCGACCGACCCACAGGCGCAGCTATGGTCGAAGCCAGGGTAGCGACCCCGCTCGTGCAGACACTACTGCTGGCTCTCACCGTATTTGGTCTGTTAGTTGTCGGCATTAGTTACGACTATGTTAGTTCAAGATCGGACCACTCGGACGCCGAGCACGAGCTTGAGAAGCAGCGACACATTAACCAGGAAATGCTTGCGGTTAACAAAGAGCAGGGTGAGCTAGAGCAAAAGGCCAAGGACATACAGGGCCGCATTGACGCCATCAAGAAGTTGCGCGAATCGCAACAGGGACCCAGTGCCGTGCTTCGAGAAATCAAAGCGCGGTTTGACAACGTTCCCGGACTCTACTTGAAGAGTCTGGAACAAAAAGATGGCGAACTAACGATCAAGGGACTCTCGCCCAGTGAGGCTGCCGTAACTCGATTCGGCCAAAGCCTTGAGTTCTCAGCCGGACTTTTTACGAACTTGAATATCGAAACGCAACGCGAACTGGTCCCGGTCACGGCTAGCGATTCGCCCACTACGCCACCTGATTCAATAGTCATAGTGCAACAGCCAGAGGTTGTGAGCTTCACCGTGAAGTGCAACTACGCTAGTGCTAAGCCTCTAGCTCAAGCAGCTGCCAACCCGGCTCCAACCCAAATTGCCCTGAAGAAGTAAACATGAGCAATAAATCGCCTGGAACCCGCCAAAAAATGCGAAGGACTCTGAAAAGATGAAAATCGGCAATCTCCAATCACTGCCATGGTACCTGCGACTTGTAATGTTCGCGGCCTTGGCTGCAGTCACCTATGGCGGCTTCTGGTATTTCGTTACCAAACCTGTTAATGCGGAGACAAAAGTATTCAGGGACGAAATCGCGCAACTGCTTCCGCGAAACGCGCAAGCCCAAATCGCCCAGCAACGACTCAATGAGTTTCGTGCAGTATACAAAGCAAGGGAAGAGGAGTATGAAGAGCTAAAAGCTTTACTGCCGGAGCAACGAGAATTGACGATGGTATTACAAAGTGTTCAGGATCGTGCCCGCACGAACGGACTCGTACTGAGAAAGTTTCTACCAAAGGATGACGTCCAGCAAGAAAACTATAGTGGTAAGAAAATCGAAGTAAGCGTTACGAGTTCTTTTGCCTCACTTCGTAGCTTCTTTGAACAGCTCGCTCACTACCAGCGTATTGTCTCGATCACTAACTTTCAACTCACGCAGGCGGAGAAGCAGTCCTCCTCGAGGACCGTAGACGCAACATTCGATCTGACCGCGTACTACGTTTCCGCTGAAAAACTCCAGAAGCCAGCGGCAGGCGCACAACCGGCGGGTTCTGGCCAAGTTCCACCCGCCACGCCGCCTCGGGCCGCAAAGTAAGTCGACTAAGGCAATTAAGACGTCGTTTCGAAAGTAATCACGATGAAGCAAAATAAAATTCCCCAGTATATACTTCTTGCAACTGTCTCCTGTGTCGCTCTTAGTGGCGCAGTTCCAGCGACTAATGGACAAGAAAAGAGTGGGTCGAAGACAGTGCCAACTCGCTCTAATCGAGGTGGCCGTGATCCATTCAAGAAGTATGAAGCGCCGCGGTTGGTTGTGAAGAAAACAGGCGGCTTGGTGATGCCTCCGCCAATTCAAGAGAGAATTGAACAGTACAAGGCCCAGAAGTTGGCAGCGATGAGTGCTAGAGTAGCCGCTCCAAAACCAACAACCGCTTTTCTCCTAAGCGAAGTACAAGTCGTCGGTATTTCTCGGTCGCCACGCGGTTACGCAGCGATCGTGGAAGCATCCCCTATAAAGCTGGCTTACGTGATTTATCCCGGCGAACGGTTTTATGACGGACAACTGGTTGCCATCGAAGATAATCGCTTGGTCTTCCGACGGGAAACAGTTTACTCCGATGGAAAACGGGAACGCTCGGTTGAAATGAAACCGCTCAGACAGGCCAGCACCGTAGATGCCCTAGCGGCCGCTGGAGCCAAAACGGCCCCTGCCAATGCAACGGCTGTAGAGCCGGAAAAAAAGTCGGACAAGCCAGCAGCTGACAAGCCTTAGATTTTCCGGTTTCGAATCGAAGTATAGATTGATTCGAAATCCCTTCCACGCGCGTAGTCGGCCCAAGCCTATAGCTAAGTAAGCTACGCAGTTTGACAATCAATCCCAGACGATGCCGCGTTTGCGGCGCGCGCTTTTAGCTGAACAGTACGAGCGTAGCGCGTGGCGGTCAGCGTCTCGCAATTCCCTTAAGGAGGGAAAGATGGTTTATCAGTCTCGAATCACAAATGCCACAAGAAGGACTACGCTCGTCCTGGTATTCCTGTGTCTTTGCAGCATCAATATTTTGGCTGCAGTCGACAACTCCAAGGCAGTCTCCACCGACAAGCTGGCTAGTTCCGCTGCCATGCTCGAAGATCTTGCCACACAGGAGAAGCCTTCTCCTTCACCGACCGTTGCGCCCGGCACCTCCATGGCGCCGACCGGCGATAGGATGTCGCAGTCTCAGCAGGGACGGCAATATGGTCAGCCCGGTTTTGTTGGAGAACCGATCAACTTGAATGTGGTCAATGCCGACATTCGCGACATACTCAACTATATTACCGAGCAATATGGCGTGAACTTTGTTATCGACAGTTCTGTGGGGGCCGTGCCAGTCACTGTAAACGTCCAGGACGTGCCTTGGAACATTGCGCTTGACGCCGTCCTCAAAGCGAATCGCCTGGGTGTGGAAACCAGCGGCAACATCCTACGGGTAGCAACAAACGACGTACTTGCCAAGGAATCAGAAACACAGAAGGTGATCAATGATTCGCGACTTGATGCTTCACAACTCGTAACGGAGTTCATTCGTTTGAACTACGCGCGCGCCTCAGGAACACTTGCTCAGGCCGCGGGTTCAACGGGCGCCTTTTCGGGCGGTTCAACGAACCTCAGTTTCAGCGGTGGCGCTGGAGGCGATGCAACGGGAGGCAGTGGCGACCAGGGTTTACTACCCATCATTTCCCGCCGGCTTTCGCGCCGCGGCTCTATCGAAGTCGATGGACGCAGCAATACCTTGATCATTACCGATGTAAAGGAAAATATCGAAGCGATTCGCCAGCTCGTCACAATTCTGGATCAGCCAGAACCGCAAGTTGAAATCGAAACACGTATCGTCATCGGTCAGCATAACTTCAGCCGCGACCTCGGGTCGCAACTTTCAGCCGGAGTCCTAAACTTCGGCCGCGGAGGGTTGGCCAACGTTACAACGCTTCCCAGCGTTAGTACTGGTTCCGGTTCTGGGTCTGGCTCGGGCTCCGGTGGGTCCGGCTCCGGAGGTGGATCCGGCGCGACCGGTGCCCGAAGTGGCCCCAATCCGTTTGGTGTTTTCGGAGGACTTGCCGGTACCAACCAACCGATTGGAGCGCTTGGAGCCGCTGCAGCAAGCACAGTAATAGGTCTGACAACTGGACTCTTTGGTACTGCTCAAATCAGCGCGCTAATTAGCCTTGCCGAAACGCGAGGTGAGGCAAAAACAGTAGCGACGCCACGTGTCACCGCCTTAAATAATCGTCCAGCCCAAATCGAGAGCGGTTCCCAGATCCCAGTTCAAACAACACAAGCTGCAAGTGGAACCGCTGTCGTAACGACGACTTTCGTTTCAGTTCCTCTCCGCCTCTCAATCACTCCCCAGATTACAGACGCGGGCACGGTGATACTACGGGTTACCATCGAGAACAACAGCATCAACACTGGCATCGCAGTCGGTGGTGTGCCAGGTATCGACACGCAGCGCATGCAGACTGAAGTGCTCGTACCGGATGGTGGCACGACTGTAATGGGTGGTGTGTTAGCTGATACGGAAGGTGAAACCCGACAACGCACCCCCGGGCTAGCTTCGATTCCGCTCGTTGGCAATCTCTTCAAACGCAAGCTTGTCACACGCCAGAACAGCGAGATTCTCTTCTTCATCACTCCGCACATTTACCGGCCTGATTATCAGGGCCGTCCAACCGGCTACACACCGACTAGTGGTCCACGAACAACCACCATTTCACAGCCTGTGCCGTTGGGCAATCCGACCAGCAACACGCCCACGCCGACACAGTTACAGCAACAGCAACAGCAGCAAGCAGTGCCACAGACAACACCACTGGGCTTAAGCGCGCCGACACCAAGCGCTCCACCCGCATCAGCGCCGAGCGCTCGTCCCGGCACACTGGGTGGTCAGCGTCCGTAGGTACTGCGAGGTATTTTGTCATGTTCAAAGAAATACTCGAGACAATAATTGAGCGCACCGAGGGAAGCCTCGGTGCACTTATCATGGGCATCGACGGTATAGCAGTGGAACGATTACTCAAGGAAGCCGGTCAGGAAGCAAACCTCGACGTGGCGGCCGCTGAGTTTACGTCACTCGTTAGAGGCGCGCAGAAGGCAGGGAAAGACACCGGCCTTGGTAGTTTACGAGAGTTGGTTATCTCTCTTGAAGGAGCAGTGGTGATAATGCGACTGCTGGGCCGAGATTACTTCGTGGTACTAGCTATCAAGCCGGACGGGAATTTGGGAAGGGCTCGGTTTGAACTACGCAAGGCGGAACTACAAATGGCCAGCGAATTTGCGCTGTAGCTCCGACTGAACGTTCCTGTCGTCCTCCTTGAATACAAATCGGCAGAAATGTTTGGCCTACGTTAGTTTCAGAAGACTTCGGAATTCGAAGGCCGCTTCTTCGGGAGCGGCCTTCCTTTTTCTCTGACCGTTCGTCGAATCTCTTAGGGCAATCTAATGTACGGCATCCCTCTTAGGATAATTCTTTGCCGGCGAGAGACTCGCCGAGGATTAACCTGGGGATTGAAGACGGTCCTCGGATTGGGAATCATTGCCGAGAGAAAGGCTCCCTCATTTGCGCTTAAAGCCGATGCTGGTTTGTGAAAGTAATGTTGCGACGCGGCTTCTGCTCCGTATATCCCATCGCCCCATTCAATGACATTGAGATAAAGTTCAAGGATTCTGCGCTTCGTAAGTGTCCTTTCCAGGAAGATTGTTAGTATCGCTTCCTGTCCCTTGCGAAAGAGAGATCGCTGGGATGAAAGGTAAAGGTTCTTGGCCAACTGCTGCGAGATTGTCGAGGCACCACGTTTGAAATCGGGAAGTGTTGGTAGCCAGTCGTCGTTTTCCCCTTCTTTTCTTGCCTCCCGCGCCGCGTCGCGCATCGCATCGTCCCAGGCTCTCTGGAGCGCCTGGTAATCAAAGCCGTGGTGAGTTGCGAAGTTTGTATCTTCGCCCGCCAGGACAGCACGCTGCAGGTTGGGAGAAATCCTATAGAGACTTACCCATGCCTGTTCGCGTTTTGGCTGTTGCCCGCGCGACTCCGCTTCGCTTGCACGAGCCTCTATCATCGAAGTCGTGACCGGCTTTTCCATCCGTAAACGCGAGACGCGAATAAGCATGATGGCCTCATAAGCGACGACGCCGACGAAGATGCCGAGAAACACCAGTAATAGACTTTTGATGATTTTGCGCATCGCGGGCTAACTTCTTCTAATCTTCAATGGAACTATTTGGGGAAGACTTCGACCTGGGAAATGAACTCATCGAGAGCGCTGCCGTGGATCAAGATATTCTCTTAAGCCGTCGCCAATAAAGTTGAAGGCGAGCACGGTTAGAGCAATGGCCACGCCCGGAAATATCAAAGCGTGCGGCGCCGCCTGGAGAGTCGACAGATCCCGTGCCTCTTCGATCATTACCCCCCACGAAGGCGCCGGCGGCGGCACTCCCAGACCCAAAAATGATAATGCGGCTTCGGACAAAACAGCTCCGGCCATCCCTAGACTCGCCTGCACAATTAATGGCTGAATCGCATTAGGCAAGATATGAATCAGAAGTATTCGCGCATCACTGGCGCCAAGCGCCCGGGCAGCCTGCACAAAATCATACTCTCGCACTTTCAAGACCTGGCCGCGAATCAAACGCGCATAACCAACCCAACCAATAATACAAAGAGCGAAGATCAACTTGTTAAGTCCTGCGCCTAAGAAGGCCACCATTGCGATCGCCAACAGCAGACCAGGGAAAGCAAGAAACACATTGAACACATAACCAGATATGAATCTATCGATCCAACCACCATAGTAGCCCGCCAGCGCTCCGAGTAGCGTTCCGACTAATGCCGAAACCGTAACCACGACAATGCCAACCTTCAGCGAAATTCGCGCGCCGAAGACGACGCGAGAAAATATGTCGCGACCCGTCGAGTCTGTGCCGAAGAAATATTGTGCCGAGGGCGGCAAATAACGAAGTGACAGATTTGTGGCTCCGACGTCGTGCGTAGCGATCCAAGGCGCGAAGATTGCGACTATCACGAGGATAACTACTATGACAAGACCCACAATGGTTAACCGGTTCATAAACTATTGAGAGCGCAGAGCTTTGAACTTTGATCGTTTAGAAAACTTGCTTCAAGAGTCACGAAACACGAATGCGCGGATCCAGCCACCGGTAAACCATGTCCGTTAGCATGTTGGCAATGATGTAAGTCATGCTGATCACAAGTACACAACCCTGCACGACGCGGTAATCGCGTTTGCCTATTCCGTCTTCGACCAGCAAAAGGCCGAGTCCAGGCCATCCGAAGATCTTTTCCGTAATGATTGCGCCGGCAAGTAGCACTCCGAGTTGCAATCCTAAGATTGTTACCACTGGAATTAGCCCGTTCTTCAAGACATGCTTGTAAACCACGGTGGTTTCACTGAGGCCTTTGGCTCGCGCCGTGCGCACGTAATCCTCGCCCAACTCTTCAATCACCGAAGAACGCACCATACGAGTCAGGATCGCGGATAGTGCGGCGCCCAAGGTGACCGCCGGCAATATCAGATAACTCAAGTCGAAGCGGCCCGAGGGTGGAAGCCAGTCGAGTTTCACTGCAAATACATAGACCAGTAGCGGACCAATAACAAAACCAGGCAGACTGATGCCGATTAGAGCAACCACGGACGCGAAGTTATCGATCCAGGAACCTCGATTTTTCCCTGCGACCACGCCCAAAGGAATAGCAATGACAATCGCAATTAGCAGAGCCGCGAGGGCAAGTTCGATAGTTGCCAGGTAGCGTTCTGTGATCAAGTCTTTTACCGGTCTATCGGTGCGAAAGGATCGGCCCATATCGCCGTGAAGCAGCGCTGTCCAGTATTCGGTGTAACGGTTATCTATGCCATGCCATTGGAAGTGACGCTCTCCGGCAGAGTCCCTAGGAAACGAAAAGAAAAAGGGCGGACGATCGAGGCCGTGCCGCTGGCGGAACTGCTCAAACTGTTCGGGTGTCGCCTGTTCCCCTAATACGGCAACTGCGGGATCGCCGGGAACGAGCTCGATTAGCAGCGTGACCAGGGAAACTACCGTCCAGACTACGAGGAGGAAGATCGCTAAGCGCCGTAACGTTGCAAGAAATTTATACTTGAAAAATGAACGCACTATGGCGTGTCTCGAAGAAGGGTATCTAAATTCGTTGGGGATAATAGCACAGCGTAGATGAGAGGCCGCTGTTTGGCATTAAGGACAAGAACGTAGCCCGCAAGGAAAACCGCAATGAATCGCGTGGCCCCGACAACCGCGCGGTCCGCAAGGCCCTCCTCCGGGCTACGCTCTTATGGTTGCAAAAGTTTTTTGTTTGCAACCAATCTGGTGAACAGGACAGACGTTTTTGTCTGTCTCCGCAACTGATACTGCTAACAGGAAGGAATCACTTGTGCTACTAGTCCGGTCGCGTACCGACGTGCAGCGCCGCGATTCCGCCCGTCAAATTTCGGAAAGCAACCTCCTCAAATCCAGCTTGCGTCATCAAGTTGGATAGTTCATTTTGATCCGGAAATCGCGAAACTGAGTCGGGTAAATACTCATATGCGCTTTTCGAACCGCTTATCAAACCGCCAAACACGGGCAACAACTTAGTAAAATAGACGCTAAACAGCGAACGCAACAATGGTGGTCTCGGCTTCGAGAACTCCAGAACCGCAACCTTGCCATCCCGCTTCAGGACTCGGAAGAATTCCTTAAATCCTGCCTCAACACTCATCAAGTTTCTCAATCCGAAAGCGATCGTCACCGCTTCAAATGAACGATCAGCAAAAGGGAGGGCAAGCGCATCTCCTTCAACAAGCGGCAGCGAGAAGCCGGACTTCGAAACCTTGTGCGCCGCGATGTCAAGCATCGGTCGGCAAAAATCTACGCCGACAATTCGAGCCTCGCCACTTTTAAACAACGTGAGTGAAAGATCGCCCGTCCCACAAGCCACGTCCAGAACCCGCGCCTCTCGTCGAGAAAGAGTCGCGCTGAGTGTTTTGGCGACCAGCCGTCGCCAGCGCTTATCAATGTTGACGGACAGCAGATGATTTAAAAGATCGTAGCGACCAGCGATCGTGGCAAACATCTCGCGGACGCGGCGCGCTTGCTCACTTGTCGTTGCGCTTTCTTTGTCAGACACAGTTAATCGAAAGTTGGTGTCGATATGGTTGCAGGTAGATTGCGAATGATTTGTGATTACTCAGGCTTCGCGGGAATTTTGGTTTGAGGTTTCGCGCTGGGAGATTGACCTGACTTGGTTCCCGGCTTCTCCGTATTTTTGCTTTCGGGCTTAGGCTTTGTCGTGGGATCGATTTCGCCCATGATCTCCACCTTGCCGTAGCGCTCAATCTGAGTTTTCACCACATCGGAATTGCCTACCACGACAGAAGCAAACGCACCATCATGTATTAGGCGCGTGGCTACCCGCTGAACATCACTAGCTGATACTCCATTCAACGCGCGCAGTTGTTCTGCTACTGAGGGAAGTCCGTAAGTGTCAACGTCAAGCCAGGCTTCGGCCACTCCATCGGGCGTAGTCAGATCCTTGTTAGCAAGCGCTACTACCTGGCTCCTAGCCTGTTCCAACTCCTCGCTGGTCACCGGTGCTGTTGCCAAAGACTTCAAGACGTCGCGGGCAGTCGCGAGTGTTTTTCCCGCGAGCAAATTGTCGACACTAGCGCCCATAACAAACATTCCTGGTAAGACAAGAGCCTCATTACTAACGAAAACAGGCTTGCGAGCGAGCTCAGGCAGAAGTTTCTCCCATCGCTGACGTGCCAAAATGGCGAGCACTGTTCCTGCTGGCACATCCTTGTCATGTCGACTAAGGCCCCGCACCGCCATTCTAACCTCAACACTCTGGTCGGCTGGCGCGCTGACCAGCAATGTACGCGGATCAGGCGTGGGCGGTTGTCTAAAGGTTGGCGGCACAAGCTGTTCACTTTTGCGCCAAACGCCCAGCAGTTGACGGAGCGCGCGCATAGCCCGGTTAGGTTGAATGCCCCCGATAACAACCAGCGTGGAATTGTTTGGGTTTAGAAACCGCTCGCGAGCCAGCATGATGTCAGGTCTTTCCACCCGTTCTAGCGATTCAATGCTGCCACCGTAAGGTCGACCATAGGGAAAGTCCCCAAACAGCCGAGTTGCAATCGCACGATCTGCCAACATTGCCGACGAGATGCTGGTTTCTTTTACAATTTTTATTCGCCCGGCGCGAACTTTTGCGACGTTTTCCGGCGTAAGTTGTGTCGTGACGAGTGCCGTTCGCAGAATCTCTACTATTCTTTCAAACTCGCGGGCGCGGCCTTGCATGGTGACCGTCAACGAGTCGTAATCAGTAGTGACGTTCAACCGACCCTGCATTTCCTCAGTAAAGTATTCGCGCGTTGCAGGGTCAGGGAAGAGAATGTCTCCAAGCAACGCCATACTGCCCGCCTTGCCTGCCAAATCGAAGGCCGCCCCACTATGCACGCGAAGCTTCAGTACTACATCCTGATCTCCGGGACGGGACCAGATTAGTACTCGCAGGCCATTGAGCAGTCGGTTGCGCTCTGGCTCGATGGGAGCCTGAGGAGAAACTGAGGAATGAAATAGAGTTATGAAGCAGACAGCCAGGAAGGCTTTTCTGGAAAACTCAAATGCGACCAGGTTCATAAATGTTGCCGGCCTGAGGCCAAAAGCACAATTTAGATGGTTTTCGAATATGACGGGAGCAAACATCTTAGATGCGCGATATTTAGTCGTCAACCGTTTGGCTTCTAAATGCATCCAAGGCCTTGGTTTGAGCAGTAATTGACCAATTCACGAATGTCTACGAGCTCAAATCGCAGCCGGCCGCGACAGCCTTTTAACAGGTCGGTGTTTGAAATCAGTCCGAAAACGAGCCTGAAGTTGAGAGAAGGGCGTATCTTTTAGCCGTTTGCCGGTAATACTATGTAGGGAGCGATTCCTGCAGAATCGGGTGCCGATTGCCAGATAGAAGCACAGACGAACTTTTGCTTGAAAAAGCAGGAGCTGGTGACCCGGCGGCTTTCATGAAGTTATATGAACGGCATCGCGTTGCGATTTTCCGTTTTTCTTACAGGCTTTCAGGGTCTGTTGAAACCGCCGAGGACCTAACGCACGACTGCTTCCTGAGTTTGATAAAGAAGCCGGCGAATTTCCGGCCCAACCGAGCATCCCTGCGCACCTATTTGTTTTCAGCGGCGCGCAATCTTTGGCTTAAGCAACTTAGGGACTCGGGTACAGAGGTGGCGATGGATGAATTTGCGGAGGATCAGTTCATCGCTCCGGACCGAGAACCTCTAGGCCAGTTATTGGATGACGAACTCTCAGTGAAGGTACAGGAGGCCGTCTCCAGCTTGCCCCCGTTGCAGCGGGAGGCTTTGATTCTTTTTGAGTATGAAGGGCTCGCGCTCAACGAGATCGCGGACATGGTTGGGACAGACGTTGGGGCGGTCAAATCTCGCTTGCATCGAGCTCGGCAGCGACTAAGAAATACGCTCCGCCCATACTTTGCGGGTAGTCAGGAATTGAATACTAGTCGGGAAATTGTTACTTTGGAGCGGGCTTGAAATGAGCAGTACGATTCCACCAGAAGGGTCGGGAGACAGATTTGGTTCAGAAGACGAGCTTCAGAGTTTGCTCGAACGTTGGATTGCTCCAGAACCCTCAAAAACTCTCGATCAGCGAGTAGCAAACAGTTATCATAGGGAGATGGGAAGCGCACACCCGGAAGCCCATTCGGTACGGTTCCCCCAAAGCCAAAACGAGGTAGTGAAGATGAAGTTTTGTTCCACATGCAAAGAGGAGTTCGCGGACAAGTTTAGTTTTTGTCCGGTGGATGGGACTCCTCTAACTGCGGGTGTCCCGGAACCTGAAAAGAAGGTTGCTGACCCGGTCAGTTTCAGCGAGCCAATTAAATCAAGCGCGCCAGTTCTGGCAGCGGCCGGTCCCGCGAACTTGTTGTCGAGAGACGAGTATCATTTGACCATAATCGATGACGCAGGATTGGTTGGCAGGCTGGCAAAAGAAATAACCGACGTTGCCCACGAATATCAGTTGACGTGGCCTGAATTTAAGCGTGATCCATTCGGATTTACTAAGCGTTCGCTAGTAGGTTACGGGCAAATGACCTCCAGGGTCTTTGCAAATCGGAACGTAGTCCTTGGTCTGGTCGTGGCGATCCTGGCGATCGTAGGTCTGGTCGGGGTTTTTGCCTTGCTTGATCGTGCTCAGCCGGGAGGTATATCTCGAACTGGCTTCGTATCAGTTGCTTTGGCGACCGCAGTAATCCTCGCCGGCATTTTTGTCACCTGGCTCCGCAAGAGCCAGAGTGGGGCGGTATTGGGCGCGCCTGAGTCTGAATCGAACAATGCAGTGCTGGGGATGGTTGCAGCCTTTTCCGTTTTTATTCTCTTGATTGGTGGCGGCGTTCTTTACAATTTCTGGCAACAAAGAATAGTAGAAAGGGAACAGGCTGCTGAGCAAGACGTAGTCCAGAACTTCATAGAAATTCCGAACGAACAACCCACTCCTGATGAGGGGACTGCAGGCCTGAATAAAGGAAAGGGTGGTGGCAGCAAGCCAAAGCAGGAGAAACCAGGTGGCGGCGGTGGTGGCGGCCGCGAAGAACAGAAGCCTGCATCCTTTGGCAAGACTCCACAGGCGTCCTTGACGGTGCCGCAAGTTGTCGCGCCTGACCCGCATCCGCCTGCGATAAAAAATCCAGTGCTTCCAGTGGCGGCGACCGTGGTTGCCGATCCTCTTTTAGTTCCACCTGATGCGCGAAATCTTGCTTACGGTGACCCCAAATCCAAGAGCACCGATCCGTCGTCAGGCCCAGGAACTGGCAATGGTATAGGTACGGGTAAGGGTGGGGGAATCGGACCTGGCGAGGGCGGCGGTATTGGTCCTGGCCGTGGCGGCAACATCGGCGGCGGCGATTATCATGAAGGTGGTGGTGGAGCCGGCGGAGGCGGAGGCGGCACTGACTATAACAAGATCTTTAGTGGCAAAGATGTCAATTCGAAGGCCCGCGTGCTTTCCAAGCCGGAACCGCAATACACGGAAGAAGCTCGAAAGAATCAGGTTACAGGAACGGTCGTGCTGCGGGCAGTATTTACGTCCGGCGGCCAGGTGACTAATATCCGCGCTGTCTCAGGATTACCGAACGGGTTAACCGAGCGAGCGATTGCTGCGGCTCGTCAAATAAAATTTATTCCAGCGACAAAGGATGGCCGTGCAGTTTCGATGTACATCCAACTGGAATACAACTTCAATCTCTATTAAGAATTACTCTTAAGAAACGGGAAAGGCGCCGATTGCAAATCAGTCGGCGCCCTTTTTTGTTTGTGTAGTAATCCAGCCGCGGATAACTAACGGCGGTTCTACAGGCTATACTCCGCGATTAACTGTTCAGCTGTTCCACGAAGCGTTTGATTCGAGTTACACCCTCTCGCAATTGCTCCATGGAAGTGGCGTATGAGATTCGCAAGTAACCGTCGGCGCCGAAGCCGGCGCCATCGGTGACAACCGTTTGCTCCTCCGTAAGCAATCTGGAAGCAAAATCAGCGGAACTCTTAACGTCGTTTCCCAGACATTCACGCACGCTGGGAAAGGCGTAAAACGCGCCTTCGGGTTCACTGCAACTCAGACGAGGAATCTCTTTAAGTGCATTTAAAAGCCAGGCCCGTCGCGCGGTGTATTCCGCTAACATCGCCGCAACTGAATCCTGTGGACCATTGAGGGCTTCCACGGCGGCGCTCTGCGCGATTGAATTGGAGTTGCTTGTTGAGTGGCTCTGCACTTTTAGCATGGCGCGGGTCCACTCAGCGGGCGCAAGCGCGTAGCCGACGCGCCAGCCGGTCATTGCATACGTTTTTGAAAACGACCCAGCGATACAGAGACGGGCGCGCAGCTCCGCCGGTAAGCTGGCGGCGCTGAAGACCTGACCGGGCGAATAAACAAAGCGCAAATAACACTCGTCAGAAATGATGTAGATGCCGCGCTCGGTCATGAGCTCCATGATTCGTTGAAATTCTGCCGCTGGTATCACGCGGCCTGAAGGATTACAGGGCGAATTGAGAATGATAAGTTTCGTGCGCGGTGTAATCGCGCGCTCCACTTGTTCCGCGCTCAACACAAATCCGGTCTCTTCAGTCTCAATATAGCGCGGGACTCCGCGGGCAAAGACTACAACTTCCGGAAACGTAACCCAGTAGGGTTTTGCCAGCAAAACTTCGTCGCCAGGATTGATTAGACTGACGACTGCATTGAAGATGGCTTGTTTGCCGCCGGAAGTGGCCATCACTTCGGCGCGTTCGTATTTTGCGCCAAATGACCGCGCGTAAAAATCAATAATCGCCTGCTGCAATTCACGCGTGCCGCCGGTGGCGGTGTACTTGGTCATGCCGGCCCACATCGCGACCTGGGCCGCACGCTTGATATTTTCCGGCGTATCGAAATCCGGCTCGCCGGCGCCGAAGTCGACGACATTTTCACCTGCGGCCCGCAAAGCCTCAGCGGCCTGCATTGCGGCCAGCGTGGACGACGCCTGCATCTTTGCCACGTTGTCGGAAACCTGAAACAGGGAACTTGCGAGTTTGGTAGTCATGAATTTCGTTTCGATGAGTTGTTTTCTAAAAAAGTTTCCGGATCTTGTCAGTCTTTTACTTTCTCTTTCATGCGCGCCTCGACCAGCGGTGGAACCAGTCCATCCAGTTCTCCGCCCAACTGGAAGACCTCTTTCACCAGCCGCGAGCTTACGTATGAATACGTTTCGGCGGGCATCATGAACACCGTCTCAATAGTCGGTTCCAGGCGGCGATTCATCAAAGCCATCTGCAACTCGTATTCATAATCGGAAATAGCTCTGATCCCGCGCACGATTGCGTGGGCCTGTTGCGCAACGGCGTAGTGCACCAGCAGTCCCTCGAAATCGTCTACGCGCAGGACGCAATTCCGCCATTCGATTGTCTTGAGTACTTCTTCAAGCATACTGCGCCGTTCGTCGATCGAAAAGAAAGGCTGCTTATCAGGATTCACTAGTATGGCGATGATGATCTCATCAAAGAGTTTGCAGCCGCGCTCGATGATGTCGAGATGTCCATTGGTAACTGGATCAAATGAGCCGGGGTAGATGGCGCGTCGCATGGATAGGGATGGTAAATGGTAAACAGTAAATGGTAAATAGCGAATCGGGTGAAGCCCGCGTGACGCGCGGTCAAAATCAGCTTGGTGGCCTACTTGACACGTTTGGACCGCAGTGTTTCAATAACTCTCGGAACGAACGTGGTGAGTTAAGGCGACTTGCGGCCACGAAAAACAATCCGCTAAACAGCTCGGCGAGTCTTTCCCGGCGAGACTAATCGAATAGGCTTTTTAGGAAAGCCCCGCGTTGTTTAGCGCGGGGCTTTCTCATTGCCGATTGCCAAATTCCCAATGCCGATTGGTGAAGTTCGGTGGCGCACGGCAAATAGTGGCAGCGGGCAATGGTTCAAATTGGCAATCGGCTATTGGCAATCGGAAATGAATGGCTTTCTTGAGATTCTGAAACACCGCATCGTCGTTTTTGACGGCGCGATGGGTACCAATATTCAGGTACAGAATCTCACGCCCGATGATTTCGGCGGGCTGGATGGCTGTAATGAATACCTGGTTGTGACCAAGCCGGAAGCGGTAGAAAAAGTTCACGCGGGTTTTCTGGACGTGGGTTGCGACGTCATCGAGACTGACACCTTTGGCGGGGCTTCGATCGTGCTCGCTGAGTACGATCTTGCCGACAAGGCCTACGAATTAAACCTAAAAGCCGCACAGCTGGCGAAGCGTGTCGCGTCTGATTATTCAAAGAAAGATTGGCCGCGCTGGGTAGCAGGCTCAATGGGGCCAACCACCAAACTACCTTCGCTGGGCCACATCTCCTTCCTCGACATGAAGAAGTCTTATTACGATCAGGTGCGCGGGCTGGTTGATGGTGGCGCTGATCTTCTTATTGTCGAAACCTGCCAGGATCTTCTGCAAACAAAGTCGGCCTTAGCTGCAATCTTTGAATACTTCGAGGAAATCAAATGTCGCGTGCCGGTGATTGCCCAGGTGACGATCGAGGCTTTCGGGACAATGTTGATGGGGACCGAAATCGGCGCCGCGCTTACGGCACTCGAGCCCTTTCCCATCGACGTGATCGGCATGAACTGCGCCACCGGGCCCAAACAGATGAGCGAAAATGTTCGCTATCTCTGTCAGAACTCGAGCTTGCCTGTGTCTGTCATACCGAACGCGGGCATTCCGGAGAATGTCGGTGGTCATGCTCATTACAAAGAGACTCCGGAATCTCTCGCGGCGGATCTTGCACACTTCGCACGCGACCTCGGCGTAAACATCGTCGGCGGATGCTGCGGTACCACGCCCGCACATCTACGCGCGGTTGTTGAAGCGGTAAAAAATGTTACGCCGGTCAGGCGCAGCGTGGAGCGCTTACCAGCGGCGTCTTCGAATTTCATTCAACAACCATACCGGCAAGACACTTCATTCCTGATTGTCGGCGAACGCGTTAATGCCAGCGGCTCAAAAAAGATGCGCGATCTCTTGAGCATGGAAGACTGGGACGGCCTGGTTTCACTTGCCAAGGAACAGGAACGTGAAGGCGCGCATGTGCTTGACGTAAACGTCGATTTTGTTGGCCGCAACGGCGAGAACGATATGCACGAGCTTGCATCGCGTCTCTCCACGAACATAAAAATCCCGCTGATGTTCGACTCCACCGAGTGGCAGAAGATGGAGGCGGGACTCCAGCACGCCGGCGGCAAGTGCATCATGAATTCCACCAACTACGAAGATGGTGTACCGCGGTTTACAAAAGTAATTGAGTTGGCGAAGCGTTATGGCGCGAGTGTAGTTATCGGAACTATCGACGAAGAGGGCATGGCCCGCACCGCTGAGGGAAAGCTTAAAATTGCAAAGCGTGCATATGATCAGGCAACGACGGAACTCAAGCTGCCGGCTTCCGATCTTTTCTTCGATTCACTAGCACTGCCAATCTCGACCGGCATAGAAGAAGACCGTCGCAACGCACTCGAAACGATCGAGGGAATCCGCCGCATAAAGAAGGAACTGCCGGGCTGTTTCACCATTCTTGGGATATCCAACATCTCCTTCGGACTAAATCCGGCGTCGCGCGTGGTCCTCAATTCAGTTTTTCTACACGACGCGGTGGAAGCGGGCCTGGATGCTGCAATTGTTAATGCCAGCAAGATCGAGCCACTGAACCGGATTGGCGAGAAGGAACTGAAGGTCGCGCGCGAGTTGATTTATGACCAGCGCGAGTTTGAAGGCGAGGTCTGCACCTACGATCCATTGACGGAATTCACCAAACTTTTCGAAGGCGTCAAAGCGAAAGGAAGCAAGAAGGCTTCGAAAGGCGCAACTGTTGAAGAGCGATTGAAGAACCACATCATCGATGGCGAAAAGATTGGTCTCGAGGATGAACTGAAATCGGCTCTCGAAAAGTATTCGGCGCTGGACATCGTGAATGACATTCTGCTTGAGGGCATGAAGGTTGTGGGCGATCTTTTTGGCAGCGGCCAGATGCAGTTGCCCTTCGTTTTGCAATCCGCTGAGGCGATGAAGGCGGCCGTACGTTTTCTTGAACCGTTCATGGAAAAAAAAGGCGGCGCCACGACCAAGGGCACGATGGTGTTGGCAACGGTGAAGGGCGACGTCCACGACATCGGCAAGAACCTTGTTGACATCATCCTGACGAATAACGGCTACAAGGTGGTTAACCTCGGCATCAAGCAGCCGATCGAGAACATTCTGCAGGCGCACGATGAATATAAGGCCGATGCTATTGGCATGAGCGGGCTGCTGGTTAAGTCGACGCTCATCATGAAAGAGAATTTGGAGCTGATGAATGAGCGCGGCGTCAATGTTCCCGTCGTGCTGGGAGGCGCGGCACTAAACCGCCGTTATGTTGATGACGATCTAAAGCCACTCTATAAAGGACAACTCTTCTACGCACGCGACGCGTTTGCCGGTCTCCATACAATGGACAAACTGGCCAGCGGCAACGGAGCAGAAGTAATCACGAGCGACCTTGCAAAGGCCGCGGTCGCGCCCGTGAGCGAAGATGTCGAAACAGCCGAAGATTCGGAAGACCTCGTTGGCGAAGAAGCGAAGCTGGGTATTCACAAACCCTTGCAGCCACGAGGGGCTGCGAAAACTGCGCGTGATACAAAACACACCAATCGCTCACACGTTCGGAGAGATATCCCAGTCCCGGCGGCCCCCTTTTACGGCTCGCAAGTTATCGAAGACATCGACCTTGACGATGTGTTTTCCTTCGTGAACGAAACGGCGCTGTTCAAGGGGCAATGGCAATTCAAACAGGGACGCACGCCGGCGGAGCAGTATGAAGCATTTGTTCGCAACACGGTGCGCCCAATCCATGAGGAGTTGAAGCAACGAATTAAATCGCAGAAACTCCTGACACCGCGGGTTGTTTACGGGTACTTTCCCTGCCAGTCATCCGGAAATGATCTGATCATCCTGAGGGACGATCAGAAAACTGAACGGACGCGCTTCACTTTTCCACGCCAACCCTCGGGCAAGCACCTGTGCCTCGCCGACTATTTCACCGCCAAAGACTTGGGAAGGGTTGATATTGTAGCTCTCCAACTGGTAACGATGGGCAGCCGCGCGAGTGAGTATTCCCGGGAACTATTCAAGTCAGACAACTACGCCGACTATCTTTATTTCCACGGACTAAGCGTGGAAGGCGCGGAGGCGCTGGCAGAACTGTGGCACAAACGCATACGCGAAGAGTTGGGCATTGCCGGCGCTGACGCGAATGACGTGAGGAAGTTGTTCCGTCAACAGTATCAGGGCTCGCGTTTTAGCTTTGGTTATCCGGCGTGTCCCAATCTTGAGGATCAGGCTAAGTTGTTTGAGCTGCTGGATCCCGCGCGCATTGGTGTTGAATTGACCGAAGAGTTCCAACTCGATCCGGAGCAATCCACTTCGGCGATCATCGTCCATCACCCCGAAGCGAAATACTTTTCGGTGGATTGAAAGCCGCTGGATCACATAGTCCGCGAAGCTGAGCATTAACTGTAGCCCACCGATAGATCGGCGGGCTATTTTCGAATCGCCGTACGGGACAATTCATACAAGTCCGAAGTATCTTAGATGACGTTTATGTCTAGCCAAACACCCAAGTCAAAAATGGCGTCGACCGTTCTTGGACCGGGGAGAACAGACATTGAAGATTGGGTGTCGGACCTTGGACAGGCGCTTGAACCCTTAGCGGACGAAATCGCAGTATTGAGTCGCTTCGAGCGCTTTGCTTTTCGCCTCGTACGGCGAATGAATCAAGGGAACTGGAAGCGCTTCTGGACCTGGTGCCAAAAAATCTTCGGCGCTGGCTGGATTCATCTCGCCACCTACAACCTCATGCAGGTCTACGGGCTGGAAAATATTCAAGCGGCTTCACGCGACCGTCCCATACTGTTGGCCGCAAATCACAGATCGTTCTTCGATATGTATACGGTATCAACTGTGCTTTTCCGCAACACGTCCTGGCGCAAACAGCTCTTTTTTCCGGTGCGAGGCCGATTCTTTTATGACTCAGTGTTGGGTTTGTTTGTGAACCTGGTGATGGGCTGGTGGTCGATGTATCCGCCGTTTTTTGCCTCTGGCGAAAAGCCCATTCTGGAGAAACGGGCGTTTGATAAGTATTCGTTCCGAGTATTGGCGGAGCTTTGCAGAAACGGCGCCGGCAACGTTATTGGCTTTCACCCCGAAGGCACGCGCAACAAGCAAGTAGATCCTTATTCCTATCTGCCCGCCCAGCCAGGCATTGGAAAACTGATTAAGGATTCAGCGCCCCAGGTTATTCCGGTTTTCGTTGCCGGGCTGGGAAACGATCTGCCGAAACAAGTACTGGGTAACTGGAGAGGCGGCGAGAAGATCCGCATACATTTTGGACCGCAACTCGATCTGTCGAGCTACTTGTCCAGGAAGGACCAAGCTCGGACGTATTTAGAAATATCCAGATTCGTGATGAGCAAGGTTGCAGAGTTGGGTGAGACAGATCGTAAGATGCAGGCAAATAATAACTGAAGAGCGGGAGCAAGCCCGCCTTCCTGACCTGGAGTTTCTCAGACTTGACTGGTTTCCGCACTTGAAACCTTTTCGATCCATGAATGATTCGAAACTTCGATCAGCTTTTGGGTCAGGAAGACGGGCTTACCCCCGCTATTCTTTTAGTCATTGATTCCTTAAGGCAGGACAGATGATTCCGCTAGTCATCATCAATCCCGAATCCGCTGGTGGCGCGACGCGCAACGCCTGGCCAAAAATTGCCAGCGAACTCGCGACTCATTTCGGGGCGTTTACACCAAAGTTCACGAAACATCCCGGTGAGGGAATCGAACTCGCCGCTACTGCCGCACGCAAGGGCACGAAGCTGATAATCGCCTGCGGCGGCGACGGAACGATTTCAGAAGTAGCAAACGGAATTCTATCTTCTGGAAGCGATACGGAATTAGGAATTCTTCCCAGCGGTACCGGCGGCGACTTTCGCAAGACGCTTGGCATCCCAGCTCGTTCGAGCGAGGCGGCCAGGATTCTTCGTGAGGGGCAAACCAGATTAATCGACGCAGGCAAGGTTACCTTCACAAAAGACGATGGCGAACACGAATCGCGCTACTTTCTCGGTGTGGCTTCGTTCGGCATGAGTGCCAACGTGGTCGCGCGCGTAAAGGAGGGTGGCCCGGAATGGCTTCCCGCCAAGGGTCCGAAATGGCTAACCGGCCGGCTTTCTTTTGGGGTCGCGATGTTGCAAACAGCGCTAAAAATGGGCCCGACCCGCGTAGTTGTGCAACTCGATGACGATCCAGCACACCACATGACGGTCGCAAATCTTTGCATCGCTAACGCCCGCTATTTTGGTGGGGGCATGAAGATCGCTCCCGACGCAAAGCTGAACGACGGAAAGTTTGACGTGATTAGTATTGGCGATCTCGGCGCGGCACGGATCCTGGCAAACGCACCGCGGCTATATCTGGGCGCGCACCTCAGCATGGCAGACGTAGGCCATGCTCTAGCCACAAAGATTGTTGCGCGTCCTATTGATCGGGATCAACGTATCGAGATTGAAGTGGACGGTGAAATCCCCGGCCAACTTCCGGCGACATTTCAAATTCTTCCCAAGGCTCTCCGTGTTCGTAGTCCGCGAGCATCGTAAAGGACTGCCTTAGAAAGCGCTTGCCAGTAAATTGGGAAAAAGGGTATAAATATCGCACCGAGCCTTGATTATATGATTTCAATTGTTTGGCACGGCGCTCTTAATGTATAGACGAATAACTGTGCTTACGCAGAGAGTAATCCCTGCACTGCGGGGAGTTGTATAATTTTTACTCTGCGCTGCGTTGAAGTGTATCCGCAGTATTCCGCCAACGGAGGATTCGCATAGTGGATACTACGCTCGATACGGAGCTATCCGCCAACGTTACTACAGCACAACCTGGAGAGATGGTTGCCGCTGGAGAACCCTCTCGTGCGCCAGTGACAGCAAAGCCTCCATTGCCGGCGGTCGCGAAAGCAGCGCCGAAGCCCGCCGGCGCAGTTGTCGAAAGCACGCCCGACCCACCTGTTAACAAATTGCGTCGGCGGATAGTTTGGGCAAGCATCGTTGGGTTTCTTACGACCTGCTTTCTGATGTTTCTCCGATTTTTTCTGCCGCGGTCTATTCTCGAGCCGTCCAGCAAGTTCTCGGTTGGCTTTCCTTCGGATTACGCGCTCGGCGTCGACACGAAATGGCAGCAGCAATATCGCATCTGGGTTGACAAGACGTCCGACAGAATTTTTGTGATTTACGCGCGCTGCACGCATCTCGGTTGCACTCCTGACTGGAAAGCGAGCGAAAACAAGTTTAAGTGTCCCTGCCACGGTAGCGGATACGACAGCGAAGCAATTAACTTCGAAGGTCCGGCGCCACGGCCAATGGATCGCGCGCACGTCGAACTCGACGCTGAGGGACAAATCGTGGTGGACATAGGAAAGCTTTACAAATGGCCCAAGGGTGAGAAGAACGAATTCAACGATCCGGGCGCTTACATTCCGCTGTAACCCTTGATCGACTTAACGAGGTCCAATGGACGAAAAGCCTGAGCAGAAAGAGACGAAGCAGTTGACTGGCGACGAAAAAGCCAGTGCCGGCCTTGTTGAAAGAGTGAAGGAAGGCAGCACTGCGCTCAAGCAACGGGCCATTGAGGAGGCGAAGGGTTACAAAGACGTTCAGGATACACAACTGTGGAAGTCGATCTTTCGCGTGTCGCATGACCGCTCAGATCCCCGTAATCGCTCGCTAGCTGTCCTATCAAATGTTTTTCTTCATCTTCATCCGGCAAAAATAAATCGTGACGCAGTGCGCTACCAGTACACCTGGGGAATGGGCGGCATTACCTTTTATCTATTCATCGTGCTGACCTTCACCGGCGTGCTTCTGATGTTCTACTACCACCCGACTAAGGTCGATGCCTTCCGCGATATCCTTTATCTCGAGCACGACGTCCCCTTTGGCAAATTGCTGCGAAACATGCATCGCTGGGCAGCGCATTTAATGGTGATCACGACCTGGCTGCATATGTTTCGGGTTGTGCTAACCGGATCATACAAACGGCCACGCGAGTTTAACTGGGGCGTGGGGGTTGTCTTGCTGGTGTTGACGCTTCTGCTTTCGTTTACAGGATATCTGTTGCCGGACGACCAGCTTGGTTTTTGGGCGGTAACGGTCGGAACCAACATGGCGCGCGCTACACCGATGCTGGGGTCGGAAGGGCCTTTTGGGGTGCAGCTCGGCATGACGCCTTTTAATGACGTCCGTTTTGGTTTGCTAGGTGGATCGATCGTTGATTCGAATGCGCTATTGCGTTCCTACATCTGGCACTGCATCGGCATCCCATTGGTGGCTTCGATCTTTATGGCGGTGCACTTCTGGCGCATACGCAAGGATGGTGGCATCTCCGGCCCGGCGCCGGTGATGCTTGAATCAGAAATGAAAGCGGTCAAGAAGAAGTAGCTTTTCAAGTCCGACAAACTTCAGTTTGTCGTGATGAGGCTGTCAGTATCACGCGCGGTAGCGGAACGACAAGGCTGCGCGCATCCTGCTAACAGCTGGTACTGGCATGACGACACGAGATGGCGAAGCTTAAATTGAGCAGAGGTAAATTAATAACCCTAGGAGTGGTCGTCCTCCTCCTGGTTCTGGCCATCTTTTTTGTTCCAGACTGGCACCAGCTATGGACGATCTCGTCGGCGCCTGACAACGTGCCGATCGTCGCCATGCTCTTCCTCGTGCCTTTCTTCACCTGGCTGGGAATCAGACAGTCGAGAGCAAATGATCGGCTGATTGAGCAGTTAGAAGAAGATCCCAAACTGGCGAAGACGCATCATCGCAAGGCAGAGCCCTGGCGCCCGGGATGGGCGCGCGAGATTCACGTCTGGCCCTATCTCGTGCGTATTGAGTTTTTGGCGGCGGTGATCGTAACCGTCGTCCTTTTTGTATGGTCGATTACGCTGAATGCGCCGCTTGAAGAACCTGCAAATCCTAACCTGACAATGAATCCCTCAAAAGCGCCGTGGTACTTCCTCGGGTTGCAGGAGATGCTGGTCTATTTCGATCCGTGGATCGCCGGCGTAGTGATGCCGTCAATTATTATGGTTGGCTTGATGGTTTTCCCCTACGTCGATTCAAACCCACTCGGAAATGGCTACTACACTCTCAAGCAGAGGCGCTTCGCCGTGGGAATGTTTGCCTGGGGCTTTCTGATGTGGATTCTGCTGATCGTCATCGGAACTTTCATTCGCGGGCCAGGCTGGATCTGGTTCTGGCCAGGCCAAACATGGGATCACAATGCCGTCGTGTTCGACAAAAACGTTGATCTCCACGATTGGATTGCCACCAGCCGGTTAGGCAAAACGCTGCATCTGGGATTTCTGTCAGCGAATCCCTGGAAGTTTATCTTTGGTTTGATGGTGGTAAGCGGTTTCTACGTTATTGGCGCCTTGTTCTTCCACTGGTTAATGACAGTGGACTTTAAGAAGCTTTCACTGCGGCCGCTGCGCTTGTTTCCCAAGGACGCGTTTGAGGAAAAGCTTTTAGCCAGAACAAGTCTTCTGCAATACCTGACATTCCAGTTCTTCGCTGTAAGTGTGCTGTTGGCGATGCCGGTGAAACTTTTACTGCGATTGGCGCTGACCATTAAGTATGTTTGGGTGACCCCGTGGTTCAACATCTGACAAGCACCCAGCCCGGTATTTGGTCTCATAGTTGAGTGCGGAGGAATGACACCGAGTGGCGGACTCTACTAAAGCTACTGAGTCGTTGGTAAAAAAGGGGCCTGAAGTCCCGGCGAATGATCCGATCGTGAGTCGCTCTACCAGCGGCATCATGCTCGTGTGCGCGTTGCTGCTCACCTTCGTTCTTGCCTGGTCTCTCTATGATGAAGCCTTCGGCCAACGTCCGTGGAAAGGCATACAGAAAGAGTTCGTCAGCCGTTACTCGAAATACCTGAAAAGCATTAAATCGCAAGCAGGTAAGACCGAAGCGGAGGTGAAGCAGGACCCGGAGTATCAGGAGCTGGAGTCGGAAGCCCAAGCTGCTCTCGAAAAGGTCAAGCCGGACACCGCTGAGATTGATCGGAAGGTCGTGCAAATCCAACAGGGGCTCGATGCCGTAACCGAGCCGTTCCAGAATCAACGGGGCAAACTCACGGTCATTAATTACGACGTCGAAATCGCGTCAAATGGCGCAAAAGACAAATATCGCCAGCGGGCTCAGGAGAAAAGAGCCGAACTGGTGGAGGTGGATTTGCCTGCTGCCGATGGTTCTGGGAAGAAGATCACGCAGAAGATGAATTACGACCAGCTCGAAAAGCTCTTCAACGATCTGCGCGACGAAAAGGCGAGACTGCTTGGACAGAAGGCGGACTTGTTAAAGGAACCTACTGAACTTGGTAAGAAACGCGACGACTATCTAAAACACCACATGCCGGGTCTGGGTCCGAACCAGATCGATGGCTTGCTTCGTAAGATGGAACAGTTTGACTATTCCATTCTCCCTCACCAGATCAGCATTAATGAATTCAATATCGTCGATCGCTGCGAGGTTTGCCACGTTGGCATTCGCGAGCCACTTGATCTTCGTCCGGAAGATCTGGCGCCGGCCGGACCGGGCAAGACACCCGACCGTCTATCGCGCGCATTTGTCAGTCATCCAAACAAAGAACTAATGCAAGTACACGTTCCCGATCGGTTCGGTTGTGCTAGTTGCCACTGGGGTAACGGCCGGGCAACGACGAGTGAGGAAAAGGGACACGGGCGACATAGGTTCTGGCTCTGGCCGATGTTCGAAAAAGAAAACACCGAAGCCGGATGCCAACAGTGCCACGCGAAGGATCGAGTCACGCAGGGAGCTGACACGCTCAATCTTGGGCGCGACCTCTTTTACCAACGTGGCTGCATGGGATGCCATCGCTACGAAGGATTCGATCGCGAGACGGATGCGCTTGGTAGCACTCGACAGAGCATCAGCCAGCTCGAGGACCAAATTACCAACAACCAAAAGCAGATGAGACTGGACGAAAACCCGCCCGAGGGAACCAGTGACGAACAAGCGCAGAAAATGTTGGCTGAGTCGGAATCCTTGAAGGTAACTAACAGCATCCTGGCCGCTCGTATCGATCAGTTGAATCTGCAGTCGAAGTATTTGATGCAGGATCAGAAGAAGGTTGGACCAAACCTGAAGGACGTGCGTTTGAAACTGCGCAAGGAGTGGATTCCAGTGTGGCTGTCCAACCCCCAAGGCTTCCGTCCCGGTACCAAGATGCCAACGTTCTGGCGCTTTGCCGAGAATCCCACCGATGGCGGACCGCACATGCGTGATGCCAACGGCCAGCAGCAGATACAGGCTATCGCGGCCTATCTGTGGCAAGACAGTTTTGAAGGCAAGCTTCCCGAACAACAACGCGGTGATGCGGCACACGGAAAAGAACTTTTTGAAACGCGCGGCTGTCTCGGATGCCATTCAATCGGGGACGAACAGAATAAGTTTGGCGGAACTTTTGCCGCGAATCTGCAGAAGGTCGGCGAGAAGGCAAACTTTGATTACATCGTCCGCTGGATTCACAATCCCCGAGAGCGCTGGGCCCCTTATTGTCCCAAGGAAAAACGCGACCTTACGCCAGAAGACTACTCAAAGCACAACCTGCCTTATGAGTTTGATACAGAGTTGCACTCGCGCTGCCCTAATGATGGCGCCGAGTTGCAAGTGCAGAACATGACCGTGATGCCGAATTTCCGTTTATCGGAGACGGACGCGCGCGATATTGCCACCTACCTCTTTTCGCTGTCGTCGCCGCCGCAATATGACGCTGCCTCTTTTATGGACAGTCCGGAGCTTAAAGAAAAGGGACACGCGCTAATCAAGCAATACGGTTGCGCGGGCTGTCACGAAATTAAAGGCTTTGAAGACGAACAGCGCATCGGTAAAGAATTGACGGTTGAAGGGGCGACACCGATTGAGCGCCTCGACTTTGCGTTGCTTACCAAGAAAGCTGAAGAGGGAATCGACCCATTAAACCTGCACGAAGGTGAAAAAGAGAAGCCCTGGTATAACCACAAGGGATTCTTTGAGCACAAAGTTACTGAGCCATCCATTTATGATCAGGGTAAAGAAAAAGACCCGAAAGATCGCCTGCGCATGCCCCGTCCATATCTGACGCCGGAGTGGCGCACTGCGTTGACAACGTTTCTTCTTGGCAGCGTCGGCTCTGAAGGGTCAAACGTACCGCAGTCGCTCTTCTACAGTCCACAGGACACGCGCCGCCAGGATATTCAGAATGGCTGGTGGGTGATCAAGAAGTACAACTGCATGGGTTGTCACCAGGTTCAGGTGGGCCAGCGCTCCGTGGTGCAGGATCTTCCGTTCTATCAAACGCCGGAAGGCAAGGATCTATTGCCACCGCGGTTGACCAGTGAAGGCGCGCGCGTCGATCCGAGTTGGCTGTTAAAGTTTCTGCACGATCCGTCGCTTAGCGGTGAAAAGACTCCCGCGGAACAAGCGGTAATAGATAAGGCCGCACAGGCAGCCAATAGTACAAACGCTTCCACCCCAGGCTCCCAGCCTGCGGCAGTCGCTACCGCTTCACCAACCGGCGGTCATTTGAAACCTCAGCCGGGTTTGGATCGAAATGGGGTGCGCCCGTATCTGAAGTTTCGCATGCCGACCTTCACTTTCTCGCCCAACGAATTGCAGACGCTCGTGCGTTTCTTCATGGCAATGTCCGGCCAGCAGGAGCCCTATATTAAAGAGCCGCTCCAGCCATTGACCGAACAGGAGAAACTAGTCGCACGCCAGATGTTCACGTCAGGTACGCCGTGTTTGAAGTGTCACATCACTGGCGAACCCACACACGATGCGAAGGCGATTGCACCCAACTTCCTCCTGGCAGGTTCACGCTTGAAACCTGAGTGGACCTTCCGCTGGCTTTTGGATCCGTCGCAGATTAGCCCGGGTACAGCCATGCCGACTGGACTATTCAGGAAGGAAGGGGAGCGCTGGATTATCAACCTGCCGAATCCTCCGGCTAGCGCAACGGAATACCATGATGACCACGCCAGGTTGTTGGTTCGCTACATGATGTTGCTGACGCCAGATGAACAGCGGCGTTTGCTGGCAACCGCGCCAGTGGCACCGGCGGCCGCGCCGCCTGCACAGAAGGCACAAAATAAGTCGCCGAGTAGGAGGAACAAGGGCGGGGAAACAACATTCAACAGAGTGCGACGCGCGAAACGGCCGACTGTAGCCACGGTCAGAAACGCAAGGATCAATGCGCGCCCCGCAGGCATGTAATGGCATGGGCACAGTGTGACGGGTCTACTTCTCGTGGCCTCCCGTGCTAAAGTTATTCGAAAAGTTATTCTAATTTGGAGGAACTGATTATGTTTATGAAGCAGACCAAAGTCTGGCTGATTCTGACGATTGCCCTCTCGCTTCTGGCACTCTCGTCAGCTTGTAGTAAATCCGAACCGCCGACGAATGAAGGCGGGCCGGCAGCGGGTGCTACGGCGTTTACGCCCAAGGGTAACGAAGGATCCGTGACGGGAGTCATTGCCTACACCGGCACGCCACCGGCGCCGAAAAAGATCGACACGGCAGCCGATCCCGCTTGTGGTGCGAAGAATCCGAACCTTACCACCGAAGACAATGTGGTGACCGACGGCAAGCTGGCCAATGTGTTCGTTTACATCAAAGATGGGTCAACAGCCGACAATAAGAAGATTACAGAATTCACTTTCGCGCCTCCTTCGACTGCAATCACGCTGGACCAGAATGGCTGTCACTACCGGCCGCACGTTCTCGGCGCAATGGTCAACCAGGACATCCAAATAACTAACAGCGATCCGACGACGCACAACATCCACTTCACTCCCAAGAACAATCCCGACTGGAACCAGTCGCAGCCAAACGGCGCTCCTCCTTTGATGCACAAACTGACCCGGGCTGAAGTGCTGGTTCCGGTGAAGTGTAATCAGCATCCGTGGATGAAATCCTACGTCGGTGTCCTGAAACACCCGTTCTACGCAGTTAGTGCGGAAGACGGCAGCTTTACAATCAAAGGCGTGCCACCGGGGACCTACACGGTTGTTGCCTGGCATGAAGGCGGCGCCACCGGCACGGAAAAGACGCTGCAGGTTACGGTTCCCGCGAATGGAAGCGCCAAGGCCGATTTCGCATTCGGCGAAGCGGCAACTACCAGCGGCAGGCCGAGTCTTGAAATGATGCCGGCGCTCGAGGTGCCCATGGTAGGCAGGCACTAAGAAAGAATTTCGATTGCTGATTTCCGATTGCCGATTTGAATGCTAGTAATCGGCAATTGGAAATTGGAAATCGGCAATGAACTAATGAACAAGGGTGTGTATCGCTTCGCGTTACTGGTGGCCTGCGCGACGTTTTTCTTGATCATCGCAGGCGCGCTCGTGACGAGCCACGATGCCGGATTGGCAACTTCCGATTGGCCGCTTTCGAACGGTCAGTTCTTCCCGAAGATGGTCGGCAATCTTTTTTGGGAGCATGGACACCGCCTGGTGGCCACGACTGTTGGTTTGTTGACAATCGGGCTGGTCATTTTTTTGTTCGCTAAAGAAAAGCGAAGCTGGGTGCGACGGCTGGGATTGTTAGCTCTGGCGGGAGTTATTGCCCAGGGACTGCTGGGCGGATTGACGGTCAAATTAAACTTGCCGCTGGTGGTATCGGCTGCACATGCGACGCTGGCCCAAATTTTTTTCTGTACCACAGTAAGCCTGGCGGTTTTCACTTCCTCCAGTTGGAGGGAAAACCGGCCTACGCTGGAAGAGCCGGAAAGCCTACCAGTTCGTTACGTTTGCATCGCAGCCGTAGTAACAATTTTTTTGCAATTGATAATTGGGGCCACCTTGCGGCATTCGGCAACCTGGGACAAACCGTTGCCGACAGATTTATTGCTGACGCACGTGGCGGGAGCGATAGCCGTCACAATCTTGTTGGGAATCGTTGCTGTCATGATTCTGCAGCGCTACTCCCGCGAAACTTTTCTAACGCGGCCGGCGAAGATTGCGCTTTTCCTGTTAGCTTTCCAATTGCTTTTGGGAATTGCGGCTTACATCACCAGGATGGCATCACCAAATGATCCGCAGCCGCTAAATCCGATGGTGGGAATCACAGTGGCGCATGTAGCGTGCGGCGCACTGGTGTTTGCTACCACTATAGTTTTGACGTTAAGAGCGTTCAAAGTGTTGCGATCCAGCGCTTCATCGTTTGAGTTTTCGGTTACTGAGCATTCAAGAAGTTTAGAGTTCAAGCTTTAACTTTGCTGCCGATTAAAGTAACAACCTAAAGGTCGAACTCTAAACTTCGGGCTTCTGAACAAGATTGAAAATGGAAGAATTTGCCATAGATCTTAATCCTTCGGGCGTGGTCCAACTCGAGCGCTTGAGCGCGCGCGACCGGGTCGCTGCCTACCTCGAGCTTACTAAGCCGCGCATCACTTTCCTGATCGTGCTTACGTCAGCTGCAGGCTATGCCCTGGCGTCCCCGGCAACCGTTGATTACTCCGGTCTTGTCAGGGCGATGGTTGGGATTGCGTTGTTGTCATCGGGGATTGCCACGATTAACCAGTACATGGAGCGAGACCTCGATGCTCTCATGAGACGTACTGCTAACCGGCCGCTGCCATCCGGCAAACTCCTACCGTGGGAAGCGCTGGCTTTTGGCGCCGGCTTAACGGTGCTCGCTGAAATCTATCTTGCCGTGCTGGTAAATCCGCTGACAGCGTTACTGGGCTTAACCGTCATCGCGGGGTATTTGTTCGGCTACACGCCGCTTAAAACGAGGACCTCGTTATCGACAATGGTGGGCGCCTTTCCCGGAGCAGTGCCGCCGCTAATTGGGTGGGCGGCAGCGCGCGGATCTATAGGCCTTGAAGCCTGGGTGCTTTTTGCGATTCTGTTCCTTTGGCAGTTTCCCCATTTCCTGGCGATTGCCTGGATGTACCGGGAAGATTACAGCCGCGCCGGAATTCTCATGCTGCCGGTGGTTGAGCCCGATGGCCGCGTTACCGCGCAACAAATCGTTGTCTACACCGTGCTCCTGCTGCCGGTAAGTTTGCTTCCTACTGCGCTCGGTATCTCGGGTAAAGTTTATCTCTACGGCGCGGTGGGTTTGGGGCTGCTATTTCTGTACAGCAGTTTGCGGGCAGCCTTTTCCAAATCGAAGCAAGAGGCGCGACGTTTGCTGCTGGCGTCGGTTGTCTATTTGCCGCTGCTGTTTATTCTGATGGTTCTGGACCGGTAAATAGTAAGTAGTGAACAGTGAAGGGACGAGCAATTACTATCATTTCGATTCTCAGCCGACTGTTCTGACTGTTTACTATTCACCATTTACCATTTACTAAGGAGTCGTAACCGATGGGACGAGCTCTTGCGGTTATTATCTGGATCCTGACCCTGGGTTCAGTGAGTCTCTTTTTCGTGAAGAAGTGGTGGTTTCCCGAAGCCATCTCTTCTCATGCCGCCGCGCTTGATCGTCAGTTTCTGCTGACAATCATCGTCGTAGGAATTGCCTTCACTGCAGCGCAGGTTGGTCTCGGCTACGTGGTGTGGAAATATCGAGATCGTGGTGACAGCGACCGTGCCGTCTATACGCACGGCAGCAACCGGTTGGAGGTAGTCTGGACCATTGTGACGGCGGTTATCTTTATCGGACTTGCCGTGATGGGCCAGAGCGTCTGGGCTTCGCTCCACTTTAACAAGGCTCCAGCCGGCTCATTTCAGGTCGAAGTTGTTGCGCAGCAGTTTCAATGGAACTTCCATTACGCCGGCAAAGACGGAGTCTTTGGCCGTACCGATCCAAACCTCATCGACGATTCGGCGCTTAACTTTATTGGCCTGGATGAAGCCGATCCAAATGCCAAAGACGACGCGGTGCACAGCGTCATAGCAGTTCCCGAGGGCCGGCCGGTCGAACTGATTCTTCGCTCCAGAGATGTCATTCACAATTTTTGGGTCCCACAACTCAGGTTTAAGCAGGACCTCGTTCCCGGCATGATGATTCGCGTCCATTTCACGGCTAACCGGGCAGGGAAGTATGAACTGTCATGCGCCGAGCTTTGCGGACAGTTTCACTACAGAATGAAAAGTTTCATGCTGGTGCTTCCGGCGGACGAACATCAGGCTTTGATGGCTCTTCCGCAAGACCAGTTTCAAACGCGCGTAACGGAACTGCTGGCGAAGTATCAATTGCCTACTTACGCGCAGTAACAATGATCTTGGATTGTTGATTCAGCCCCAACCACTAGGAGATCGCAGATGTCAGCTGAAACACACGAAGCAATCCACCGGCACGAGCCGCCAAAAAGCTTCATTCGCAAGTACATTTTCAGCCTGGATCACAAAGTTATCGGCATCCAGTACATCATTCTTGCCCTGGTCGCAGTGCTGGTGGGCATGACGATGTCAGTGCTGATGCGGCTCAACCTGTCCTGGCCGGGCACGAGTTGGTCGATTCTGGGAACGCTTTTTCCGACCGGGGCGCCGAACGGGATTATGAACCCCGATTTTTACCTGTCGCTGGTAACAATGCACGGAACGATTATGGTTTTCTTCGTTCTGACCACCGCGCCTCAGGGCGGCTTTGGAAATTATTTCCTCCCCATTCAAATCGGCGCCGAGGACATGGCTTTCCCGTTTCTAAACATGATGTCGTTCTGGGTAACGTTCGTGGGGTTTATCGTCATCCTCGCCGCCATCTTTGTTGAGGGCAATAGCACGATTGCTAACTCGGCACTCGGGCTCTGGCTGGGCGGCGGCAGCGGCTCTACCGTTGGCCCGATTGGGGGGTGGACCGGATACGCGCCGTTAAGCGCAGTTGGCTCAGCGGCTGGACCGGGTCAAGGCGCCGGCATGAATCTTTGGATCGTCAGCATTGCGATCTTTTGCGTTGGCTCCCTCCTGGGAGCGCTTAACTTCATCACCACGCTGCTCAACATGCGCACGCGAGGGATGACCCTGATGCGCATGCCTTTGACGTGTTGGGCCTGGTTTACAACGGCCGTGCTGGCGCTGCTCTCGTTTCCAGTGCTCCTCGGCGGCGGCATCTTGCTATTGCTCGATCGCACCGTCGGCACGAGCTTCTTTATTCCGGGCGGCTTGATATTCGGATCTTCGGTGCTGGCCAATCACACCGGCGGCTCGCCGATTCTCTGGCAACATCTCTTTTGGTTTTTTGGTCACCCTGAAGTTTACATTGCTATTCTCCCGGGCATGGGTGCGACCTCTCACATCCTCTCAACCTTTGCTCGCAAACCGGTCTTTGGCTATCGCGCGATGGTGTTTGCAATCTTTGCAATCGGGTTGTTGGGCTTCTTCGTCTGGGGCCATCACATGTTCATCAGCGGCATGAGCCCCTACTCGGCGATGACTTTTTCAATTCTAACGCTCTCGATTGGCGTTCCTTCGGCAGTGAAGACGTTCAATTGGCTGGGCACTCTGTGGGGCGCAAAGATCCGCTTCACGACGCCAATGCTCTTCGCGATTGGGTTCGTTTCGCTATTTGTCGCAGGTGGCATTACCGGCCTTGTGCTAGGCCAGACTTCGCTCGACTTGCCAATGCACGACACTTATTTCGTGCCGGCCCACTTCCACCTGGTTATGGGCGTGGCATCTATCTTTGGCATGTTTGCCGCGACTTACTTCTGGTTCCCCAAGATATTTGGCCGCTTCATGAATGAGCGACTCGGCAAATTGCATTTCTGGATAACTTTCATCGGCGTCTACTGCATCTTCGTGCCCATGCACACGATGGGAATGGTTGGCATGCCGCGCCGGTATGCACAGTTTACGGAATACAAGTTTCTCGAATCGATTCATCCGCTGGTAGTCTTCGTTTCCATCGCCGCGCTCATTACGGTAATCGTCCAGATTGTTTTTTACTTCAATCTCGTTTGGAGTGTCTTCAAGGGGAAGAAGGCAAGCACGAACCCCTGGGAAGCGACCACGCTCGAATGGACTACGGCCAGCCCGCCGCCGCACGACAATTTTGCCGGCGTGTTACCAGTTGTCTATCGCGGACCCTATGAGTTTGCGGTGCCCGGAGCTCCTGACGATTTTGTGATGCAGACTGATCCTGACGTCAGTGAACATGGAGCAAGGGTAACTGAAAAGGTGGGCGGTAATGGCCACAACGGTCACAAGCACTAAGACCGCAGAGAAAAGAAAGACAAGATCGGGTGGAGGTTCTAGGTTTCCCGGGCCCAATGGTAAAGGTCCGAAAGGAAACGGATGGAAAGGCGGAAACGACGACTCGCAGCGAGGTCTTTCGCCGGCGGCCTACAGGGTAACGATGTGGGTGGTCATCGCTGCGATAGTGATGATGTTTGCGGCACTGTCCAGCGCTTACATCATTCTGTCAATCGATACAGATCGACGTCCGGTAGCGATGCCGCGGATGTTTTTCCTGAGTACCGGCATCATCGTGTCGAGTAGTTTCACGATTGAAAAAGCGAAGCGATCTTTGAAGCGGGGCAATAAAACCAGACACCTCAGGTGGATTATCGCGACCCTCGTACTCGGCCTGCTTTTCCTGACTGCGCAGTTGTTGGGCTGGCGAGAACTCGCCGCACAGGGTGTCTATTTTGCGAGCCATCCCCACAGCACATTCTTCTATTTTTTTACCGGAGTCCACGGTGTGCACCTTCTGGGCGGAATAGCAGGACTCTCGTATCTCGCGATTAGAGCTGGACGTAAAGACAAGCGAGGATGGTCCGCACCGAATCAGACAGCAACGGGATTGATGTCGCTTTACTGGCATACGATGGATGGCCTGTGGATCTGGCTCTTTATGCTCCTGCTGATTTGGAAGTAAAACTGAATATGGTAGTAGAGATTAACAAAGAGTATTTGCCGGGCGCGGCTGCCGGCCGTTACCTCCTCGGAATGTGGGTGGCGCTGGCCTCGATTTTGATGTTGTTCACCGCCTTAAGCAGTGCTTACATTGTGCGCGCCGCATCAGCAAACGATTGGCAACCGCTAACAATGCCGCGAATTCTGTGGCTGAGTACGGCGCTGATAGTTATTAGTAGCGCCACGCTGGAAAACGCCCGGCGAAAATGGAAAGACGCGGTTAACGGCAGCCACAGACTTTGGCTGCTTGTTACGTTCGCGCTGGGTATCGGATTCCTGATATCGCAAGTGCTTGCCTGGCGGCAGCTAGTGCGGCAGGGAATTTACATGGCGAGTAACCCGCACAGTTCTTTCTTTTATCTTTTGACAGCCATACACGGCGTCCACTTGTTAGGAGGGTTGGCTGCGCTCGCCTACCTTTCAGTGCGCACGCGCGCGTCGCGGGACCGGTTGGTGTTGGCGAAGCCGCAGGCCGGCGCTGATGCTGTAATGCTTTACTGGCATTTCATGGACTTTTTGTGGCTTTACTTATTTGTCCTACTGTTCTTTGTGCGTTAACACAGCTGATACGGACAAGAGTCCGGGTAAGCTCGCAGACATAAGTCTGCACTACTTTCTTTCTGGAGGTGACAGGTGAGTACTGAAGCACGCGCAGTACATTTTCCGGCGGACGACTGGGGCGGGGGTGTGCACCCCTATCGCGTTGGTCATCGCAAGCTCGGAATGTGGTTGTTCATTGTTTCCGACTCATTGACGTTCTCGGCGCTGCTGATGGGCTATAGCTATCTGCGCGCTTCAAACGTCTGGCCGACGCCGTTTCCGTTTTATCCAAGCATTGTCTTTTCGTCTGTGATGACTTTCTGTCTGCTCTCATCGAGCTTGACGATGGTCTTTGGCGTCTCGGCTTCGAGCCGGGGAGATAAGACGGCGGCGCGCAAATGGATCCTGGCCACGATGTTTTTCGGCGCCGCTTTCGTCATTCTGCACCTTATAGAATGGAACCATTTGATCACTGAAGGGTTGCGGCCGTTTAGCTTGCCCGCCCATTGGGTCTCCACCTTCACAACCTCCGACGGACGATTGCCGACGCCTTTGTTTGGCGCCACGTTTTTTACCATCACCGGCCTCCACATGTTTCACGTTGCCACAGGTATTGTTTATTTAGGCGTAGTGGCCACGCGGGTTAAGAAGCTGAATCACGAAGACGTGGAGATTAGCGGTCTCTACTGGCACTTTGTCGATCTCGTCTGGATGTTTGTGTTCCCGCTGATTTACATCCTCTCAGTGGATGTGGGCGGGCATTTGGCTAAGTAAGTCTATGGCTTGAGAATGGCTGGAGCTTCGCAGCGAAGGAGTCGAGCATGAGCGCACACGTTGAAGAGCATTTCGCCGGCAGCAACAAACTGTTTATTTCGATCTGGGCTTGGCTGATTGGTCTGACGTTGATTGAGATCTTCCTGGCTTACAGGCCTATGCAAATCCACTTCATGTTGACGATTCTACTTGGTCTTTCGATTATCAAGGCGGCCCTCATTGTGGCTTACTTCATGCACATGAAGTTTGAGCGCCTGAGTTTGATTTTGACTATCGTGCCGATGCTGGTGGTATGCATCTGTCTTCTGTTTGTGTTTTTCCCGGACAGCTTCCGCTCAGCCGGCTTGCGCTATCAGTTCAAAGAAGTACCGCCTGCCATCGAGGAACATTGATGATCGCTTTCGCGAAATCAAAAACGATGCTGCTGGTGATTGCAGCAGTGGCGATTATGCTTATGCTGAGCGCCTCGGCGTTTGGGCAATGTTCCATGTGCCGGGCCGCGCTGGCGGGTTCCAACAATCCGTTTTTCATAAAAAACTTCAACATCGGAGTACTGGTGCTGCTCGTGCCGCCGGTCACGATATTCTGCTCCATCTTTGTGGTGCTGAAACGCTATAAAGCCGCGGACAAAGAGGAGCCGCAAAAGGACCGCACTAACTCTGACTAAACCTTTTTCACTCGCAGATTTTGGTGGCTATGGCTGAAGAGAGTCTTTTACGCATCGACGTTGAAAAGCGAACCACTCGAGGTCGCGTCTGTCCGCGCTGCGGCGGAAAGATTATCCCTTCCAACCGTGCGGTGTATCAGAGCACTGCCGACCCGAGTGGAACATTTCCGATTTGGCAATGTGAACGATGCGGTTACGAAGAGATGTCAGAACGGACGACGCCATCCGGCAAGGCTAAACACTGAAGAATCCGGCAACTTTGGTTTGTCATGAGGTATTACCGAGAACCGCCGCAAGACGACAAGGGCGAAACCTGTCGGACAATCGGAAACCAGTTCCGCTAAACTAAGGACGGCTAAATTTGGAAAGAGTGGGCGAGGTTGGCGGCACAACAGTCATGAAGAGAGAAGCTACGCTACTAAACATAGTGTGTATCATCGCGGCTCTCCTTTTTTTGGGGCTGGCAGTCTTAAACGGCTTGTCCTCTCCGAGTTTTCTGACTACCGATAACCTATTCGTTACCATGGTCTGCATGCTGATGGCGTTGATGTTTGCCGTCAATCCTTTGCTTTACCTCAAGGACGAAGGCCGGCTGCCGATTCCTTTTCGAAAGCGAAGGGCTTTAAAAGCACAAACCGCCGGAGCTGGAGAGCGAGCGCTTCCTCAATCCCCGCCGTTGCTCGACGCCAAGGGCCGCGCAGTCCCTCCCGATGTGAGATCTATGGTCGCTAACATGAAGCAAAAGCAGACTTAGATTATCACCGGATTAATCTCGCCGTGAACGAAATCGAAAAACGAGTACTGCGAAGCTTTGAGCATTGGAATAAAGAGAAGCTTGATCTACATACGCTGTTTGAAGCCGGAGAGAATGATCCCGACGCGCGCACCGCAGTCTTCGATGCCGTCGAACGACTGGTCGAGGAAGACTTGCTTCAGGAAGAGGGAAATGATTTCTACTCGTTGACTGAGAAGGGAAGAAAAATGGTGATGATGAGTGATTGAGTGATGAGCGTCAAGAAGTTCAGATTTCAACCTTCAGGTTGTTGTGCTGAGTAAGAGCAAGCTAAAGCTTGAACTCTGAACTAGTTCCTCAGCACTCGGCACTCAGTACTCATGTACCGATTCCCAATTTAATGCCTGAATACATTCCATTCCTTCCCCACCTCAACGCCGTGCTGAATACAACAAGTGCCGTTCTGCTGCTGGCGGGTTTCCGATTTATTCGTCTCGGTCAAATCCAGTCTCACCGAAATTGCCAGGTTGCGGCCGTAGCCACCTCAACCTTATTTCTGATTTCTTATCTTACTTATCATTATTATCACGGCGCCACCCGATTTGCCGGGCAGGGACTGGTCCGTCCGGTGTATTTCATTATTCTGACAACTCATACATTCCTTGCCGTGGTTATCGTTCCACTGATACTAGTGACCCTCTACCGGGCAGCGCGAGGAGACTTCATCAGGCATCGCCGCATAGCACGCTGGACACTGCCGCTTTGGCTATACGTCTCCGTAACCGGCGTAATTGTTTATCTGATGCTGTACCACATCTACCCCTCGAATTAGTCCGTCGCGCCTGTGATGGCGAGCCAAGCCATGTCAATTCAAAGAACGAAAGAGAATGAAAACAATCCCGAGGTGAAGATCGCGGTCCCGAAGATCAATCGCGCACGCGCCTCCGGCCCGATCCTGATTCTTGCCATCCTGTTTGTGGTTGCTTCTTTCCTTACCTGGTACTTCACCTGGTTTGGTCGCGGCCTTTCCGACTCCGAGATTTCGAAGTTCCTGGTTGATGAGAAACATCCGAGACATGTGCAACACGCTCTGCTGCAGATTCAACATCGAATTGAGCGCGGCGATAAGAGTGCGAAACAGTGGTATCCACAAATCGTCAGGCTCGCCGGCAGCCCGGAAACTGATTTCCGGCTGATCGTTGCCTGGCTGATGGGTGCGGATAATACCTCGGAAGAGTTTCACTGGAGCCTCAGGAAACTGCTGGAAGATCCGGAACCAATCGTCCGGCGTAACGCGGCGCTGGCGCTCGTGAGGTTTAATGATGCAAGCGGGCGCGCAGAACTTCTCGCCATGTTGCAACCCTTCACTGTAAATGCTCCTGCCACCGGTACCCTGCAAAGCAGCTTGTCGAGCGGTGCTCAAATTAGTCGCGGCTCTCTGCTTGGTCGCATTCAACAGCCAAACAACGAAGTAACGGAAATACGTTCGCCACTTAATGGGAAAGTAGATCGGCTCCTGGTTGCTAACGGCTCCAGTGTCACAAAGGGTGATGCGGTTTTGATGATCAAGTCTGACGAGCAAAGCATTTGGGAAGCTCTGCGGGGGCTATCGGTGATCGGACAGGAAGCCAACCTGCCCTTGATAGAGCGTTATGCAAGCGGCGCGGAACCTGTGAGTGACCGCCTAAAACAACAAGCGGCTCAGACAGCTAACGCCATCCAGAGCCGCGCTAATTCCAGCGACAAAACTACTAAGCCGTAGGCGGAGCGGGCGGGAGGTCAGGTAGCGTGATTCCGTGCACCGCTTCCCAGTCATCAGTCGGCACCATTTCGATCGCATCCCACGGGCAACCGTCAAGGAATGCGCCGTCTGGTCCTTTACTGGTGCACTTCTGACAGCCAATGCAGAGATACGGGTCTACTTCGATGCGACCGAACGGCGGATGATCTTCATCGGGCACCCAGAACATGCAAGCTTCGATGGGACAGTATTCGATGCATGCCGGCGAGCCTGCGCAACCAGTGCAACAGTCGGTAGTGATGGCAAGTATTCGTGGCCTCTTCTTACGGGCCGCTTTACCGTCGCCCTCTGACATTGGCCAATGTTTTTCTACGATGTCATACATACGCTCGCTGGTCCTGCCCTTTATAAAGTCGGCGGGCCAAATTCAAATGCCCGCCTCCTAAACGCATCAATAACCAGCCCGACTCTAACATAGCTCTGCTAATTTCCTCAACGATTTGTGTCCTTTATGTCCTTTCCTTGCTGCCGTGCGCTTGAAAGGTTAAAACGTAGGCGAATTCTTTACGAACGCAGGCGAATTCCTTAAGGAGGATCGGGCATGGAAACAGTAGCTGGGATCTTTTCGTCGCGCACCGCAGCAGAAGAAGCGGTTCGGCAACTTCATTCACTCGGAATTCCCAATGACAGAATTGCATTGCTGACGCCGGGGATGAATGACGAGCGCGTTGAGAGCACAGTGCCTACCGCAGACAGCGAACAGCCGGGTATGGGGGAAGCCATGGGAGGAACTGTAGGCGGTGCGATCGGAGTCGCCGGTGGTGCTGGTCTGGGCGCTGCCGCGGCGAGTTTGTTAGTACCAGGCGTCGGTCCAGTTATCGCAGGTGGACTCCTCGGGGCCGCGATCCTGGGCGCAGGCGGGACCGTAACCGGAATGGCCGCGGGTGAAGCGCTTGAAGAGGAACTCGTTACCGGACTGCCACACGATGAGTTGTACCTTTACGAAGACGCTTTGAGAAAAGGCCGGTCGGTCGTGATTGCCTTTCTTGACGAAGATGGTGCGATATACGCGGCACAGGGCGCACTGGTGAGTGCAGGCGCGGAAAGTATTGACGAAGCTCGCGAGAATTGGTGGATCGGTTTGCGAGATGCTGAAGCGGCGCAGTACGGGACGAGCGGCAGAGATTTTGAGAGGGATGAGGCCAGCTATCGCCGCGGCTTTGAAACTGCTCTGAAATCAAGAGCCGGAACGGCAGAGAGTGCGGCGAAGTTATCAGCGGATGACGAGTCAGATGAAGCTTATCGTCGTGGTTATGAACGCGGGCGAAGCTATCAGAAGAGCTTGCGGGAGAAACACAAAGCTTGAAAGATTTGCTGCTAAACGCGGCAGTGCTGGTTGGAATACTTGGCTCAAGTGCGATCATCACTGCCTGGTTTGCTCGCACGATGTACCTTCGCTGCCCGGCCTGTGGCACTCTTAACGCGCGGCGTCGCTTGCAATGTCGTTCATGTCAGAAGGATCTGCGCCAGTAACAAACCAGAACAGAATTCTTGTCTGCGTAGGACAAGGTAATCCTGTTTGTCATGACGAAAAGCGAACATGAACAGTCGGAATGTCTCCCCTACCCACCCTTTCCAGGATTGGCGTTCCGGAAATAAAGATGCTACGAGCTGCGTTTGTCCTTGCGCTCTCCATTTCTTCCGTACTCTTACTGCCTTTAGCAGCCAACACTCATACAAGAACCCACGCGAAAACAATGTCACAAAATCACAATCCTCCAGTGCCGCCCGAGTGGCTTACGCACGCTGAAAAAACTGACTATCGAGAGACGCCGCGTTATGCACAAACCATCGAATATGCCAAACGCCTTGATCAGGCATCTTCACTAATAAAGTTTCAAACGTTCGGCAAGAGCGGCGAAGGACGCGACCTGCCGTTATTGATCGCAACTGAAGGCGACACCTTCACACCTGAAACTGCCAGGCGCGCCGGTAAGGCAGTCATTCTTATCCAGGCATGCATTCACGCCGGCGAGCCCGACGGTAAGGATGCCGGTCTGGCGCTGTTGCGTGACATTGCCATTACGAAAACTCGTCCCGGCTTGCTCAAAAACATCGTCGTGCTGTTTATTCCCATCTACAACACTGACGGCCACGAGCGAGTTAGTCCCTATAACCGGATCAATCAGAACGGACCTGCTGAAATGGGCTGGCGCACCACCAGCACCTATCAGAATCTGAACCGCGATTACATGAAGGCGGACACGCCGGAAACGCGAGCCTGGTTATCATTATGGAATCTATGGAAACCGGATTTATTTGTCGACTGCCACGTGACAGACGGAGCTGACTATCAATACAACATCACTTATCAACATGAACACCACGCCGGCGTTGCAGAAAGCGTACTTGCCTGGGAAAAGAAGGTGATCGACGAGCGCGTAGCGCCGGCAACTGAGGCCGCGGGGAACGTTATTTCCTGGTATTTGGAATTCATAGACAATCGTGATCTGACTAAGGGAATTCGAGACTTCAACGGCAGCCCGCGTTTCTCGACCGGCTACACTCCAATCCGGAACCGGCCGGGCATTCTGATCGAGACGCACATGCTGAAACCGTATCGGCCGCGGGTCGTCGGCACTTATGATTTTTTGAGATTCACATTGGCTGAGGTCAGTCGCGATCCGGAGAGCCTGCTGGCGGCGGTGCGCGAAGCCGATGAAAAAACATTGGCGGACGGCCGCACCTACGATCCGGCACGCCGCTTTCCACTCGATTTTGAGTTAACCGATCACGTCGCGCCTTACAAACTAAAGGCCCTGGAATACCACACCGAGGTAAGCAAGGTCTCAGGCGCGCCTTACGTGACCTTTGGCACCAAACCCGTCGACATGACGGTGCCGATGTACAACGAGTTTCGTGTGAAGACCGCGGTAGCGCCGCCGCTTTACTACATCGTTCCAGTGCAATGGAAAGAGGCAATTGAGGTCCTGCGGGCACATGGGCTAGTAATGCAGATAACAAAAGAGCCGCTAACGACCGACGTTGAGAGTTATCGCTTTATCGACGTGAAGTGGGCTGGCGGTCCTTTTGAGGGCAGGCTAATGCCCTCGTTTAAGACCGAGGCTGTGCATGAGCGGCGAAGTTTTCCAGCGGGATCCGTAATTGTCCCGCTCGCCCAGGAGTTAGCAAAGGTGGCGATGAATCTGCTAGAGCCCGAAGCGCCTGACTCGCTGGTCCACTGGGGGTTCTTCAATGCGACATTTGAGCAGAAGGAGTATGCGGAGAATTATGTTCTGGAGAAACTTGCGCGCGAAATGTTAGCCGGCGACCCTCGCCTGCGGGAGGAGTTTGAGAAAAAGCTGGCTAGCGACACCACTTTTGCAGGAAACCCGCGGGCGAGACTCCAGTTCTTCTACCTCCATTCGCCTTACTGGGATAAGCAAATGAATCTCTATCCGGTTGGCCGAATCGTTAAGGAATTGTAGTTTCGAGTTTCGCCCGGTTCCGAATAGGTCGGCTCACGATGAAGAATCCTGGCTCAGCGGTTGCTGTCTCGCTTACTAGAAACTCGACGTGTGAAGTCAAGACAAATACAGAACCGGGAGCAATCCGGGTCGCGCGAGGCGCGCGCTCATGCTTGAAACAACCACTCCACCAGCCTTCATTATGAAGCTCACACCCCGGTCGCTACTGCTCCCGGTTCCGAATTCTTCGACCCACTTCCCGGCACTCTGCTCAAACAACAAGGAATAGGGGGTTCTCGAGAATCTTCTTGAAAGTCTGTAGGAACTTCGCTCCGGTAGCGCCGTCGATTACGCGATGATCGCAGGACATGGTAACCCGCATCATCTGACGCACAACCATTTCGTTGTTTCGAACCACCGGTTTGGGCGACATCGCACCCACCGCCAGAATCGCTCCTTCGGGAGGATTGATGATGGCCGTGAACTCCTCTATGCCAAACATTCCGAGGTTGCTGATGGAGAATGTTGCGCCCATGAATTCTTCGGGGCGCAGCTTGCGGTTGCGGGCGCGCTCGGCCAGGTCGCGAACTTCGGCAGCGATTTCGCCGAGTGACTTTTGATCCGCCGCTCGAACAATCGGGGTGATCAGTCCTTCTTCAATAGCAACGGCGACACCGATGTCGGCATGTTCGTAGTATCTTACCGCCTTGTCTTGAAAGGAAGCGTTTACTTGCGGGTGTTGTATGAGGGCGGCGGCGGCCACCTTGATGATGATGTCGTTGAGGCTAAGCTTGAGTTCAGGATCAAGATCATTTATTCCCTTGCGCATTTCAGCTGCGCGATCCATTTCGATCTCGATAGTGAGGAAGAAATGCGGCACCGGCCCGAGTGAAGTTACCAGGCGCCTGGCGATAGTGCGGCGCATTTCACTCGCCGGTTCATCGCGATAAGGGGAGGCCTGCGCGGTCGCTGATTTTTGAAAGGGAATCGCAGAGACTGCGCGAAGATGTCTCTGCGGCGGTTGGCCGCCAGTCACGGGAGCTGCCGGCTTGCCTTGACTAATAACTTCCTCGACGTCGCGTTTAATAATTCTTCCGCCCGGGCCGCTCCCACTCACCGAGCGCAAATCTATTCCCGATTCCGCAGCCATGCGCGCTGCCAAAGGAGAAACAATCAAACGACCAGCCGATGCGCCTTCGACGCTCTCTGGCTCCCCGCGACCGTTTCCGGTGGCCGCTCCGGCCTTGTCTACTACGTGGTCAGGTCTGGCGGGCGCGTTTGCTTCCGAGGCTTCAGACGGCTCAGTTTTGTTATCGTCTTCCGACGGTGTAGAGCTTTTTGCTGTCTGGGTTGCGGCGGCCTGGTTCGTGAGGGCGGAAATATCTTCGTCAGGCTCACCAATGATGGCTATCAACTGGCCCAGCGGCGCCGATTCGCCTTCCTGGATGAAAATTTTTCGCAACACTCCGCTGCCGAGTGCCTGCATCTCCATTGTTGCTTTGTCGGTATCGATTTCCGCCAGCGGTTCGCCCATCGACACCTTGTCGCCTTCTTTCTTAAGCCAGCGAGAAAGTTGGCCCTCTTCCATCGTCGGAGAGAGCTTGGGCATGATCACCTGGGTCGCCATTCAAATTCGTCCTTTGTCAGTTGTTCGTCTCAGTTGTAAATTGTTCAATTTTAATCAGCCACCACTCGCACGCGAAAAAGAACAACGGACAACTGACCACGGACTACTGACAGTTCTTTACAAGTAAGCAACTTCGCGAACGGCCGCAACAATCTGGTCCACATTGGGAATAGCCAGGTCTTCCAGATTCTTTGCGTAGGGCATAGGAACGTCAGCGCCTGAGACTCGCTTAACGGGTGCGTCAAGATAGTCGAACACCTGCTCCGTAATCTCCTGACAAATTTCCCCTGCCACTCCACAAAAGGGATGTGATTCTTCAGCAACCACGACCCGATTTGTTTTCTTGACCGACTCGATAATCGTAGCGATGTCTAGTGGTCGAATCGTCCGCGGATCGATCACTTCGCAGGAGACGCCTTGTTTTTCCAACACTTCTGCGGCCTTCAACGCAACCGGAACCATTAACGAACGGGCAACGATGGTGGCGTCTCTTCCTTGTCGTTTTATATCTGCCACGCCCAATGGAATAGTAAAGTCGACATCGTCGGGAACCTCGGCCTTGATTCCGTACATTCTCTCCTGCTCAATGAAGATTACCGGGTCGTCATCGCGAATAGCTGATTTCAGGAGGCCTTTGGCATCGGCTGGGGTCGAAGGCATTACTACCTTTAGGCCTGGAAAATATGCGAACCACGATTCGAGGGTCTGTGAATGTTGAGAAGACACCTGGAAAGCCGAGCCACCCGGGCCGCGAAATACAATCGGGATATTGAATTGACCGCCTGACATGTAAAGCATCTTGGCAGCGGAGTTGATAATTTGGTCAGTGGCGAGAATAGAGAAGTTGAAAGTCATAAACTCCACTATTGGCCGGAGTCCGACCATTGCGGCGCCCACGCCTAATCCGGCAAAACCCAATTCAGTGATCGGCGTATCGATTACGCGCTTGTCCCCCAGTTCCTCGAGCAGGCCTTTGGTAACCTTGTATGCTCCCTGGTAGGCGGCCACCTCTTCACCCATCAGGAAGACGTTTTCATCGCGGAGCATCTCTTCACGTAGAGCTTGATTGAGCGCCTCGCGCATGGTTACTACAGCCATTTAGAGAATTCCTACTTTCTAGCGCCTTCCCGGAGTGATGGGATTAGCATAAACATCCGTGTACAGTTCTTTCGGATCCGGCAGGGGACTTTCCTCTGCAAATACGAGAGCGTGCTCCACCTGCTCTTTGATTTGCTCTTCAATCTTTTGAAACTCTGAATCAGACAATACGCCTTCTTCCTTCAGGCTTGCCGAGAAGAGTTTGATCGGATCGCGCTCCTGGTGGTGTTCAATCTCAGCCCGCGTGCGATAGTTTCCAGGATCAGACATTGAGTGGCCCATGAAGCGATACGTACGAACTTCGAGAAGAGTAGGCAAATAATCTTTGCGAGCACGCTCAACCGCTCGAAGGGTCGCCTCACGCACTGCCAGGACGTCCATGCCATCGACAAACTCAGCTGCAATGTCGTAAGCGCAGGCCTTTTGTGAAATATCCTGCGACGACATCGCACGAGCCAGAGACGTACCCATTCCGTATTGGTTGTTCTCGCAGATGTAAATGCAAGGCAGCTTCCAAAGCTGGGCCATGTTCAGAGACTCGTGAAATGCGCCCTGATTGACTGCCGCTTCCCCAAAGAAACAGAGCGTCACTTGATCAGTGCCCTTGTATTTCGAGGCAAAGGCGACACCAGTAGCCAGCGGAATCTGTCCACCTACAATGGCATGCCCGCCCAGAAAGTTAACTTCCTTGTCGAACATGTGCATTGACCCGCCCTTGCCCTTTGAGCATCCAGTTGCTTTGCCAAAGAGTTCAGCCATTACTGAATCCGGGGAGATCCCCTTGGCGATGGCATGGGCGTGCTCACGATAGCTGGTCAACACGTAATCATCTTTGCGAATTGCTGAGATTGAGCCGATAGCTACCGCTTCCTGGCCAATGTAAAGATGGCAGAAGCCCCCGATTTTTCCGGCACTATACGCCTCCGCCGATTTCTCCTCGAAGCGACGGACGAGCAGCATCTGGTGATAGATGTTGATTAGTGTCTCTCGATCCAGATCGGCGAGCCGGCTCTTCTGCGCCTCTTTCAGTTTCTCGCGTCTCTGCTGGAGGTTTCCGGTGTCTGCGACCTCAGGAGATTCTTGTTCCATCACGCCCGTTGCGCGTATGTCTTCAACTCCGACGCGGGAAGGCTCCGGCGTACTTTTTCTCATCTCGTAGTTTGACTTGCCCACTGTCTGTTTTTTCGCCTATTGAATCGCCATTAGCGGTGGCTAGCTGAATTAAGATTGGATTTGAACGTTGTCGCAAAAGCGTGTTGGATTATACGCGAGGTTTGTAACTACGTGCAAAACCAGGCTGATTTGGGTACTGGGTCAGCTTGATGTCCGATAAGCTTTAGCTTGTCGCGGAGTCACGACAAGCTAAAGTTTATCAAACACTTTCAACGACACTACGCTGTTTTGCCACGAAGCAATTTGTTTAGTTTGCTCTACCAGCTCCCACTGCCTTACAAGAGCTGAACAACCTCATGCCTCTGAGCTAAAGAAAAGCGCACACCGCAGACTAGCGATGTGCGCATTTTGAAAAGCATTGAGCTTTGTTTAGCGGAGAGCGTCAATCACCGTTATCGGGCTGCTTGCGAGAGTTATCACCGTCTTCCGAGAATGCTTGTTGCTCTGCATATTACGCGCAGCCGCAGTAAGGAGCTCTTCGGTCGTTTCGCCGTCTTCGGGAAAGCAGGCCACACCGATGCTTATCCCCAGCTGCGCAACGGTCTCAGTTCGCACGGAAAACTTCTGTTCTTCAAGAGCGGTCCGTATTCGTTCGCCAATCGAAGCAGCCATGACGGTGGATGCCATGGGCATGATCGCGACAAATTCGTCACCGGCGTAGCGGGTCAAAATATCCATCTGACGCAGTTCTTTTCTGATCACTCCGGCAGCACTGGCCAGCACTCGATCGCCGATCGTATGTCCGTAGCGCTCATTGATGTCCCTGAAGTTATCAATGTCCATGCTAACCACTGCCAGCGACTCGTTGGTCATCCGCTGGCATTCCGCGATTTTTTGCTCGAGCATCATATAAAACCCACGAGCGTTGGGTAATTCAGTCAGCGGGTCGATAAGAGCACTCTCCTTCGTTTTCTCAAACGTCAAGGCATTGTTAAGAGCACAGGACGCATGTTGGCAAACAGACTCGAGCAGGCGAACGTGTTCGGTCGTGTAAGAAGTCCGGCTCTTGGAGTAAAGCGTGATTGCTCCGAAGGCCCCATCTTCTCGAAGCAACGGCGAGACAAGCACGCCCCGATAATTCTTGGCGACTTCCTCAGGTACTCCGACGAGATCGAGTTCCGGGGACGCATTACACATCGACCTGGCATTCGCAATAACCCATCCTGTTATGCCATCACCCACGTCCATCCTCCGGTGATTAAAGATGTCGGCATGTTCTCCGGCTGCGTGGGCGGCAATGGCCTTTCCGGATTTTTCGTCGACCACAAAGATGATGCAGGTTTCAAAGGGAACGATGGCGCGAAGTTTGTTGGACACAAGTGTTACGGTGTCATTGAGATTCAACGAAGAACCGATAGTTTGGGCGATCTCATGAAGGGCGAATACTTCACGCTGCGCCTCCGAGATCGATCTGAATCCGGCGTCGGTATCCTCGGTTGTGCCGACCTGGTTAGAGGCGAGACCGGCATCCGGTTTCGTCTTCGTTAAATAATCGGGTGTGGCGGCTTCTGACTCGACCTGCTCTTGAATATCTTCGGCGGCAATTAGCTGATCAAACTTCTCGACGTGCGCAATGAACTTGTTGACTACCTGAGGATCAAAAGCACTTCCCTCCATACTCCTGAGTAACGCCAGCGAATCTTCGCGCTTCATGCCCTTGCGATAGGGTCGATCGCAACGCGTAGCGTCGTAAAAATCCACTACCGAGATGATTCTCGCTACCAGTGGAATGGCTTCGCCCTTGAGGCCTTTTGGATAACCGCTACCGTCCCATTTTTCATGATGGTAACGAACGATATCTTCGACCGGGTAAGGGAAGTTTACTCGCTTGAGAATGTCTCCACCAACAGTCGGATGGATTTTCATCTTGGCAAATTCCGCCTCCGTTAATTTGCCAGGTTTGTTGAGAATGTATTCAGGCACTGCGAGTTTGCCGATATCATGCAACAAAGCCCCGGCGAAGAGCGCTTGAACCTCTTTGGTGCTCAGTTTAAAGAGCTTGCCCATCTCTGAACCGTAGATCTGAGTGCGACGAACGTGACCATGAGTCGTCTGATCCTTCGCATCGATCGCAATTGCCAGCGACTCAATTGTGTTCATGTGAATGGTCGCCATCTCCTCGACGTGCCGGCGCTGTTCAGCTTCGGCACGGCGCACTTCATCGAGGCGCTTCTCGTTATATCTATAGAGCAAATGCATGAGACCGGTAATCAGCAAGCCAAGCAGAATGAACGGCACGCCCGCACCATGAATAGCTGAATAAAAAAGTACGGCAGAAGCAGCACCGGCGACCTGCGTGGTTAAAGTCCAAACGATACTTTCCTGTGAAGGAAGAACACGAGGTCTACCATCAACAATGTTTAGAAATTGGACCGTTGCCAGCGTGCTGAGGAAGTATTGGAGAATGGCGAGCACGCAAAGTGGCACGAGCAAGGCATTCAAGGGCAATCCGCGATCCGGGCTAAGGGAAAAGTCATTCGCAAAGACGGTCGCAAGGTAGCCATAGCAGGACGCTGAGAAGAAAGTTGAGATAACGGCAATAGCCGTTGTTGTGATCGATTCTTTGCGGCTCGACAATCCATAGGTCGAAACGAAACCAACGATTGCAGCCAGCAAAGTGGCCGGCCCTGCGGTCTCCGAAGGCGGCACGGCATAAAGAATAACGGCCAGGAAGACCAGCGCATCAGCCAGCGACTTCCGGCTCTGACTAACGCCGACACTCGTGGTAATGGAAACTGTAAACCGACTTGCCGCAAGCGTCAGCACGAGCAGCACTAACCAGGACAACAACCCGGCACTGGAGAGCAATGGTAACGTCAAGGTGGATACCAGCGCTGAGCACAGGAGTAATGCCGCGACGGCCGAGATGCTGTTTAGGAGAATGGTGCTCTTCCAATTCTTTTTTTGGCTCATTTTCTAGATGCCCCTCGTTAAAAGCAGAGTGATTACCCTGCCTTGACCGGTCTGGTTTTGCTGAGAGATCGAGACGTTGTCGACTAGCGGAAAAACTCTGCAGATGAATATTGGATTGCCAGGTCGTGTTGGCTGTGTGCCAACCGTGTTTGGCACCGGTAAAGATAACCCTTTCAGTGGCTTGGAGTCAATACTGTCATGCCATTGGGTTGTAGCCGGAAAAGGGCAGCCGCTTATTCGTATGCCGTTTCGCACGCGGTCGTCGCGCACTTTCCGCCGCGTACAACGTGGTAGCCAGAGGTCAAGAAGGCGCAAGCGCCGGTTCAGCCTGTGGAAACGGTCTGATTTTGCAATTGTGAGGCCAATTCTGCTGCACTGGTCGCGGGTTTTTTACAGATGAAATGTTCACAGACGTAGGCTGTGGCCTTGTTGTCGAGCTGGGGGCGCTCTCGAAGGAGCGGAATGACCTCGGTGGCCGATGTATTGTTGAGAGAGGCTCGCGCAACGACCTTATTGGGCAGATACACCTTCCAAATCTCGTCGAGCAACAATCGCGTTTCCGGCGCATCACTATCTCCGATGATCGCAATCTCCTGAGGCGATCCCAAATGAAAATCGAGCGCGCAGAGCAATCGGCCAAAGCCGGACGGGTAACGTCGCATGGCGGCGGCCGTCAAACGAAGAATGGTCGCGGCACGTCTTTGATAGTCGCTGTTGTCAGTAAGCAGGCCGATTCGTAATAGAACCTCGGCCGCGACTGAATTTCCTGCCGGCGTGGCGTTATCGAAAAAGTCTTTTGACCGAACGATCAAGTTTTCATGACTTCGTCCGGTATAGAAGAAGCCTCCCTCCTCCTCATCCCAGAATTCCTCAATCATTTTGGCGGTCAGGGTGCGGGCCTCTTCAAGCCACTGAAGCTCTCCGGTCGCCTCAAACAAAGTCGCTAGCCCGTCAATAAGAAAGGCGTAATCCTCCAGGTAGGCGTTGAGCTTTGCCTGGCCGTCTTTGTAAGTCCTCAGAAGCAGTCCCTCCCGGCGCAGATTATCCAGCACGAACTGGGCATTATGCTTCGCAATTGCCAGATAGTCAGGTCGGGAAAGAATTGCCGCAGCTTCCGCAAAGCTGGACAGCATCAACCCATTCCAGGCCGTCAAGACTTTTTCATCGCGAGCAGGCTTAACTCTTTTTTCTCGGGCCGCAAACAAGATTTTGAGAGATTGGTCCAAGGCTGCTCTTAATTCCTCAACCGTTGAATTCTCTGTGGCTGCAACTTCCGACAGTTCGCGCGTGATATTCAAAATATTGTCGCCTTCAAAGTTTCCGGCGCTGGTCACGTTGTAGTATGCAGAGAAAAGGGCCGCATCGCGTTCATCGAGAAGCTGATTGACCTCGTCTAAGCTCCAGACAAAGAACTTGCCTTCGACACCTTCCGAGTCGGCATCCTGGGTGGAATAAAAACCTCCCTCCGGGCCCGTCATTTCCCGCACTACGTAATCGAGGATTCCCTCAGCAACTGCTCGCGCAACTTCGTCGCGACTGACCTGGTAGTAGTGAAGATAAAGCCGTGACAGCAGGGCATTGTCATAAAGCATTTTCTCGAAGTGGGGCACGAGCCAGCGGGCATCTGTCGCATACCGGTGAAAACCACCGCCGAGCTGATCGTAAATGCCACCTTCAGCCATTTTTCGACATGTGTAGCGGACTATTTCCAGAGCTTTCTGGTTGCCGGTGCGATAAAACGTATGAAGAAGAAACTCAAGAGTCATTGCCGGAGGAAACTTTGGCGCTCCGCCGAAACCACCATTAGTCGAGTCGTAGTTATTTATGATCCCTCGATATGCGGTATCAAGGAGTTCAGCCGAAAGCAAATCGCTTGACTCGAGTGTGGTAGTCGAGCGCTGCAACTCGCTGAGAATTGACGCGGCCGTCTGCTGAACATCATCCGCCCGTTCGCGATAAGCTTCAGCGACGCTGATAAGCACGCGAGGAAAGCCGGGCATGTTGTATCGATCTTCAGAAGGGAAGTAAGTACCTGCATAAAAAGGAACGGCTTCCGGCGTAAGAAAAACGGTCATCGGCCAACCACCGCGATGCGTCATCATCTGCACCGCGTTCATGTATATCTGATCCAGGTCGGGCCTTTCCTCGCGATCAACCTTGATGTTTACGAAATTGTCGTTCATGAGAGTGGCAATCGCTTCGTTCTCAAACGACTCGTGCTCCATCACGTGACACCAGTGGCAGGCGGAGTAACCAATGCTCAACAGAATGGGCTTTTGCTCGCGCCTGGCAATTTCGAAAGCTTCGTCGCCCCAGGGAAACCAATCCACCGGATTGTGGGCGTGCTGCAAGAGATAGGGGCTTGTCTCGTTAATGAGCCGGTTTGTAGGAGCTTCGTCAGTCACTTAAAACTCTCAACTTTTAGGATTCTATTGCATTCTACAATTTCGCTTGGAAAACAACGAACGCTCGCACTAACCGCATCGAGATCTCGACCTAGACGACAGCAATCATCCTCCGAATCGTCCGGCGCTCGGCGACACTGATGCAGTTTAGAGTTCAAGCTTTAGCTTGCGTGCCGAAGCGCAGCCTGAAGGCTACCACCCCACGCGGGCTGCCCGCGCGGGGACCCCGGGGCTGAACTCTAAACTTCCGGCTTGACACTGCATCAGTAGCCGCACCAAGAGGGTCAAACTTCCTCCAAACTTCGGGTGTTACGCTGTATTTGTTATACTCGTGAAACTGAATGACCATTCATTTTTTACCAGTTGCAACAAACTTGGTTTGTCGCAGTCTGCGCCAGCAGCGAATGATATGAAACGACAAACCAGGTCTGTCGCACGGCTGTGTTGAGGGGACTAATTGATGGAACGCGAAACTCTGGAAATGGATGTTGTTTTCGTCGGCGCAGGTCCGGCAAACCTAAGCGGCGCATTACACCTGGCTCGCTTAATACGGACGTACAATGATGCCGTGAAGAGTGGCGAGCGCCAGGGCGAACCACTCAGCGAGATTGAAATCGGAGTGATCGAAAAGGGTGCTTCAGTTGGCGCCCATATTCTTTCCGGCGCGGTGATGGATCCACGAGCATTGCGAGAGTTGATGCCAGATTTCGTCGAACAGGGAGCGCCGCTTGAATCCACCGTCAACGAAGACTATTTCCTCTACCTGACAAAGAATCGTGCCATACGTTCGCCGATCACGCCTCCGCCGCTGAAGAATCACGGCTACTACATTGTGTCGCTCAATCGGCTCACGGCCTGGCTGGGTGAAAAATGCGAAGAGGCCGGCGTCAACGTATTTCCCGAATTTCCTGGCGCCGAGGTGCTTTACGACGAAAACGATCAGGTCGTCGGCGTGCGCACGGGTGATAAAGGAATCGATAAGGAAGGGAAGCGCAAACCCAATTTCGAGCCTGGCGTAGATCTCCTGGCGAAGATAACAGTGCTTGGTGAAGGACCGCGCGGTTCGCTCACTAAGCAATTGGTTCAACGTCTTGGACTGGATGAGGGCCGCGAGCCGCAGGTTTACAGCATCGGCGTGAAAGAGCTGTGGGAACTGCCGGACGATCGTTATCCCACGGGCCGCGTAACTCACACGCTCGGATTTCCATCCGACGCACAGACATATGGCGGCGGTTGGATCTATGGAATGCAGAATCGCATTCTAAGTGTTGGGTACGTTACCGGTCTGGATTACAAGGACCCGCTGCTTGATCCACACGCGGAATTTCAGCGTTTCAAACAGCATCCGTTTCTCCGACGGCTGCTTGAAGGCGGAAAGATGATCCGCTATGGAGCTAAAACCATTGCCGCGGGCGGCTATTTCGCCATGCCGCAGATTTACGCGGACGGAGTTTTGCTGGTGGGCGACTGCGCGGGATTTCTTAACTCGCAGCGGTTGAAAGGAATTCACTCCGCGATCAAGAGCGGGATGCTGGCAGCTGAGACAATCTTCGAGGCCCTGCTGGCAAAAGACTATTCGGCGAAACAATTGCGGCGTTATGAACAACTAGTCAATGAGAGTTGGATCATTCCTGAGTTGCGCAAAGTTCGAAACTTTCACGCAGGTTTCAAACGTGGCCGCTGGCTGGGCCTGGTGAATACCGGGTTTCAGTTCATCACCGGCGGCAGAGCCTGGGGACTCTTTGATCGCGCAAAGGCAACAGCAGGGCATGAGGAAATGAAGAAGCTCTCAGCGTATGGCTACCATGGAGACAGTATCGAGCAGCGTTACGATGGGCTCAAGTTTGATGGCAAGATAGCCTTTAATAAGTTGACCGACGTTTATCACGCCGCAGTCGGTCACAGTGAGGATCAGCCCAGCCACCTTCACGTGCTCGACACAAACATCTGCTCGACGCGCTGCGCTGAGGAATACGGAAATCCTTGCCAAAGGTTTTGCCCGGCGGCTGTTTATGAAATGGTTGATGATGGTGTCAACGGCAGGCGCAAGTTGCAGATTAACTTTTCAAACTGCGTTCATTGCAAAACCTGCGACATTATGGATCCTTACCAGATCATTAACTGGGTAACGCCGGAAGGTGGCGGCGGGCCTGACTACAAGGGTATGTGAGGGTCCCAGACTTCTCCTCGGGAGACATCGAGCATTTTATTCTTCCTCATCTGTGTTGACGGTGAAATTCACGCGGCCGCGCATCACTTCTTCCAGGGCAATGCGTGTGTTTTTGTGTTTCAGCGCATCGATGTCGATGCGCGGGCGCGCGCCTCGTTGGAGTTGTTTACTTCTTTTTGCGGCTAGAATAATCAGACGATATTTCGAGTCGATCTCCTGCGTCTCGGCATCTTCTGCGGTCACGGTCTCTTCTATTAATGACATTTTGGCGGTTGCTCCTCCCACTTCACTTATAAGATTCAATTAGAATTGCCACTTCCATCATCTGCGGCTTGAGTTGCAGGTGGCTGCAGTATTTCGCTGTCGGTAAAAGCTTCAACGACGCGTTTCACCCTGGGACCCTGACGACTAAGCCGGGCTCGTTCGGCCTGCACTATTGAAGTCATCTGCTCTGCTGCACGGTCCGCATCGTCGTTGATGATCACGTATTGAAAAGCCGAATAGTCCTTCAGTTCAGTCGGTGCATTGCGCAAGCGCAAATCGAGCTCCTCAGGGGAATCCGTTCCGCGCGCCTCCAACCGTTGTCTGAGGATTTCAAACGAGGGCGGCAGAATGAATATGCTGACGGAATCGGCCATCAGCGCCCGGACGCTTGCCGCTCCCTGAACGTCTACTTCGAGAATAATGTCCCGGCCTGCAGATATCTCGCGTGCAACCTGCTCGCGGGCTGTTCCATAGAGTTTGCCGTGGACCTCTGCCCATTCTAGAAACTTATCGGCAGCCCGCATTTCCTGAAATTGTTCCGGGGTGACGAAGAAGTATTCCCGGCCATCCGCCTCGCCGTTTCTGGGCGCTCGCGTTGTGAAGGACACAGAATAGCTAAGATTTGGCACCCTATTCAACACGCGCTGAATCAGCGTGCCTTTGCCGCCTCCGGAAGGAGAGCTGACAACGAACAGAATGCCGCGCCCTTCGTTTGTTGCCGTGGTTAGCTCGCTTTGAAGGTGCTCGTCTATTTCACTCAACATTCTGGACCTGTTCGCGAAGTTTCTCTACTTCCGCCTTAATAGCCAGTGCGGCTTCTTTAATAGTTAGGTCGGTTGATTTCGACAAGGTCGTATTGGCTTCGCGGTTTAATTCCTGTAACAGAAAATCGAGCATCTTACCGGTCTCACCGGTTGAATTCAGAGCTTCGCGAAATTGCGTCAGATGACTACGGAGCCGGACCATTTCCTCGCTCACGTCGCTGCGGTCGGAAAGATAGGCAACCTCCTGGGCCAACCTTGCCGGGTCGATCTCCACGAGTTGGCCATTGCGGCTCAACAACTCCCCGATGCGCTTTTGCAGTCGGACACGATACGCGTCTACCAAACCAGCAGCCGCGTTTTCAATCGTCGGCACCAGCGCGTCTATCTTATCTATTCGCTCGGCCATTTCCCGCCGCAGCGCCTCGCCTTCCTGCGTGCGCATGCGTTCGAGTTCATCCAGTCCTTCGGCGAGCGCTTTTTCAATGCCCGCCACTACATCATCGCTGAGTCCGTCGCGCGCGGGCTGCAGCGCACCTGGCAGCCGCGCCAGCACGTTGATATCGAGATCGCCACCGATGCTGAACTCTTTTTGCATTTCCCGCAGGGCGTGAACGTAGCCGGCAATCAGCGGCCGGTTCAACTCGTACGCCGTTTGCGACGTCTTTTCGAAGTTAACAGTAACATCAACCCGACCGCGGGAAAGTTTTGCACTAATCTGTCGCTTGATCACGGGCTCCAGCGATGACAACTCGCCGCTGAGACGCAGATGGACGTCGAGAAAGCGATTATTTACCGTCTTCAGATCCACAGACACGGCAAAGTGTTCGCCATCCGCAGATCCACGTCCATATCCCGTCATTGATTTCATAAATGCTCGAGCCCCTGGTTTTTTCCTTTGGACTTTGGACTTTGGACTTAGGTCTTTGGGCCTTGCGGCCTGTGAACGTGGGTCGTTTTAGGCCCAAGCTCGGACTACGCGAACAACGTCAAAAACCAAAAACCAAAGACCAAAGGCCAAAGTCCGAAGACCGAAGGCCGAAGACTGAAGACCGAAGACCGAAGACCGAAGACCAAATGCTTTAACTAACCGTCAGTTCTTCTTCTTCGTCCGCAAACTGCAGTTCATACAAACGGCGATACTGTCCGCCCCTGGCCAGCAACTCCGCATGACTGCCTATCTCGGTTATTCTGCCGCCTTCCATCACCACGATTGTGTTGGCGCGGCGAATGGTGGAGAGACGATGGGCGATGACAATCGTCGTCCGGTTTCGCACCAGGTTCCCAATCGCCTGTTGCACGAATCGTTCTGATTCCGCGTCGAGCGCCGAGGTCGCCTCATCAAGAATCAACACCGGGGCGTCAACCAATAGTGAACGTGCAATTGCCAGACGCTGCCGCTGGCCTCCAGAAAGGAAGATGCCGCGCTCGCCAACAATAGTTTCATACTTTTGCGGCAGCTCCATAATGAAATCGTGCGCGAAGGCTATACGTGCGGCCTCTTCGATCTCGGCTTGTGTAGCGCCTGGCTTTCCGTAGGCAATATTGTGGCGCACCGTGTCGTTGAAAAGCACGGTCTCCTGAGTAACCAACGCTATTTGCCCACGCAGGCTGGAAATCTTAGCGTTGCGAAGATCGATGCCATCCCAAAACACGCCGCCGGAAACAGGATCATGAAACCGCGGCAATAGCTTTGTCAGTGTAGACTTCCCGCCGCCGGATTCACCCACTAGCGCCACCATCGATCCCGCCGGAATTTCTAAATTTACTTCGCGCAAGACCGAACGCTCCTCATTGGGATATCCGAAGGACACGTTTTTCAACTCAATCGCCCGCACTAGTGGGTGAAGTTCGCGCGCGTCTTTCTTCTCAACCAATTCCGCATGGTCGTCCATTATTTCCCAAACGTGATGAGCTGCCGCCAGCGCCTGCTCCATGCTGTTTTGCAGTCGCGACAGCTTGCGCATTGGGTCGTAACTGCGAAATAGGAAGAACAGAAAGGTGACAAACTGGGCAGCGTTCATTCGCCCGGAAACAATTTCACGCTGGCCAAAGAAGAGCAGGAAGACTATGAACACCACGCCAATCATCTCGATCGTAGGCGGCGCAAAACCGGAGATTCTGGCGGTGCGCAGGTTAGCGCGCACGATGCGCTGGGCCACCGTCGTGAAGCGATTCGCCTCGCGACTTTCCCCACGATACGCCTTAACTATCGTTTGGTTTGATAGTGCTTCTTGCGCGGTATCCGTCAGCTCCTTGTTGCCCTCGAAACTCTCGCGAGAAAGGTTGCGTAACGCCGTGCCGAAGCGGGCGGTGAGAACAGCAACAATCGGCGCGATTGCCAGTGATCCCAGGGTTAGTCTCCAACTGTAATAAAAGGAAGCTGCGAGAAACGCGATCAAGGTGAAACTTTCGCGCAGCATATCTCGCAGTGTGCTGGTCACCGATACCTCAATGGCGGCCGCACTCGTGACCAGACGTGAGACCAGATAGTTGGTACGGTGCCGTTCAAAAAAACTCGCCGCCTGATTGAGCAAATGACTGTAGAGATCCTGGCGTAACTTCAGAACGGCGGATTGTCCGATCCGCGCCATCAGGAAAGTGGAGAAATACTCGGCCACGCCCTTGGCTAGGGTGAATGCGAGCAGAAGCAGCGATATTGTTTTCCAGGCCGCCAGACCGGAGTCAGGAATAAGACGCTGGAGGCCAAAAAGAGTCTGTGTGCGTTGGCCGCCTCCCCTGGTAAGAGCCTGATCGAAAATGGGTACTATAAGTGAGCCAATGGCGATTTCCAGCAGGCCCACCAGCAACATGGCAAAGGTCGCCAGTGCGAAGGTTTCCCAGTGAGGCTTGATGTATCTTAGAAGTCTCTTGAGGTCACGCATCGGCAGTTGCAATTACTCTGGCGAACGAGTTTTACGAATCTCTCCGCGAAGGCTCCCGACAGTCCGTGGAAGGATTAAAAGACGGCTGTAAAAGTAAAGAGAACTATACTTAGCCGCGTGCGACTGCGTCAAGGCGGAGGAATTTTTTAGGTAGTGGGGTCAGTTTGATAAATAAGAGACGCACGCCATGCAGAACCGAGCGCGGTAGCGAAGACAGAAATAGGTAGAGTGCGCCGGTAAAGGCAAGCCTTACCGTGCGGCCGCCAAAGCGCTGGCGCACTCAGGGGAGTTAGAGCCTAACAGAAGCCGGTCGGGATTAGAGTTTTCGGGTGATTGTGATGTTATCTGCAACCCGGCCGTACCACCCCACGCGGGGGGATTCCCTCTGCTCCAGATTCTGTAAACGAGTGCACTATACCTGAGCCCGAGCTTTTCTTCGACAACAACTCTAAAAACTAAGCTATAATCCTTACGATATTCCAACCAGCATTATTTAGGACCGACAAGAACTTGGGACAACCATCACAAGTAACCAGTAAGTATGCGGGAAAACGACTACTAATCGTCGATGACGATGCCGACATGCGTCTACTGCTGGCGGAATATTTTCGCCGGCTGGGATTCCAGGTTGAGGAGCGCGAAAGTGGCGCAGAGGCACTCGAACCCGCCACGACTGGGCGGTTTGATTGTTTCATACTCGACGTTTCGATGCCCGGCATGACTGGTTTTGAACTACTCAAGCGTGTGCGCGAACGAGGGGTGCAAACTGCAGCGCTTTTTTTGACGGCCCACGATGCGCTCGACTACAAAGTGGCCGGCTACGAAGCAGGAGCTGACGACTATCTGGCGAAACCGTTTAGTCCGCGAGAGCTGGAGTTTCGCGTTGAAGCTCTCTTGCGACGCACGAGCGGAATGCAACCGGATACCGACAGCGAGCGCGTCCAGGTTGGCGATCTGGTGATCGACAAGCGGCGCCACGAGGTGATCAGGCAGGGCGCTCGCGTCGATCTTACGCCGCTTGAATTTCAGATTCTGGAGTTGCTCGCATCTGAACCGGGACGCGCCTGGTCGCGCAATGCGCTGCTCGACAGAGTCTGGAGCACAGAGTACGAGGGCTATCAACGGAACATCGATCCACACATCAATCGCTTGAGGAAGAAACTGGAAACTGATCCCAAGAACCCCCGCTACGTGCTTACCGTCCGCGGCGTCGGATACAAACTAAACGAAGCTCCGTAGCTAACGCCAGGCTTAGTCACAGACAAAAGAATCTGCGGGACATAATTCCAACCAGGGTTTTTTCGAGCAATGTTGTTTGGCTCACCAAAATTCTCGGCTACTTTTCAGTGAAAAAATTTGCGACTCCCACCTGCCTTTACTGCGATGCTGGTTATCAGTTGTTACCACTTTATATGTTGTGAGGTTTCCCCGTTTGGCCGGCGGCGCTCGGCTGTCACCAGCTATGTTTAATTCGAAGATTCGTTTGAAAAGCCTGGCGCCGATGTGGCTGATTTCTGGAGTGTTGGTGATAATCTGGTTCATTCTAAAGCTTGCCTTTCATAAGGGCGGTTACATTCATATGCTTCTCGTCGCTGCTTTCTCCATGGCCGTCGTTCAGATAATCGCCGAGCGCAAAACCCGCTATCACAAAGCCTCCTCTGGTCGCTGACTGGTACTAGTCCGTTTAATGACAATGTCCGATAAACTTCAGTTTGTCGTGGCGTTTACGACAAGCTCAAGCTTATCGAACCTCACTTACCCAATACCCGCTAACTTGACCCTTTTCCTGCTCGTCGGCAACAATGAACGCCGACGTTGCATCAACTACAACGAGTCCTTTCGCCGACGACCAGGGTGTTGGCCTTTACTACTAATAAGGAGTTGCTTGTTATGCCTTTTCGTCCCGTTTTAGCGCGATTTGCTGTTTTATCACTAGTGCTGGGCGTAACCGTTTGCGGCGCGACAATCTTCGCGCAGAGCGATTTGCCCCGGCGCACAGTCGCCATTACTTACCCACTCGATGAAACGGTTGTGGTCAAGTTTCGGGGCACCACTTTGCTGCCGCGTCTCAAGGGCGAGGCGAAGGTCAAACGTGCCGGTCGCCGGGGAACGCGCGTCGAACTCGCCATTGATAACTTGCCGCGCGCGAACGAACTCGGCGGGATCTATACGACCTTCATTCTCTGGGCCATTTCGCCGAGTGGAAGCGTTGACAATCTCGGAGAAATAAAGCGAGGTGGCAGCGCGTTCATCGCTTCGAAGCTCGACGTTACAACTCCGCTTCAGACCTTTGCTCTGATTGTCACTGCTGAGCCCCACTTCCTTATGAAGGTGCCCAGCCGCATGGTGGTGCTGGAGAACATCGCTCCGCAACGGCCGGGCAGGAGCCAAATGGAAACGGTAAACGTGCAGTACATCGGAAACTCGAGCGACTACTTTAGAGATCCGCGCGTGCCCGAGATCGCCTCGACGGACTACAAGGAACTTCCGGTTTCCTTACTGGGCGCGCGCCAGGCAATCAACCTCGCTCGCTTCGCCGGCGCTCAACAGGATGCACCGCAGGAACTTCAGGAAGCAGAGGACCTTCTATTAGTCGCCGAGAAAGCGTTGAGATTTGATGAGCCAACTGCCGACGTTGACGTAAAAGCGCGCAAGGCAACTTCCTTCGGCGTGAAAGCCGAAGAGATGGCGCTGACCCGACGTTCAGCGCGTTTGCGCCGCGAGGATATTCAGCGCCGGGATGAGGCGCTTCGTACGGCGGAGAAGACAGCCGAATCAGCCCAGCGCGAAATTGACCAACTTCGCGCGGATTTGGACCGCGAACAGCGAGCCCGCGAATTGGCGGAGAGAGACGCAGCCAGCGCAAACCAGCAATTGCGCGAGCAGCGCAGCGAGGTTGCGCGTCTGCGCGACGAACTCCAGACAGTGCGGGCAGAAGGCGAGGCGGCGAAAATCAATCTTGCCCGCATTGAGGGGGCGAAAAGCGCGGAAGATGAACGCAGAGATGCCGAAGCGCGGGAACAACAACGACGCGCCTCGGAAGCAACGTTGAAGCAGACGCTGGCGAAGTTTGGAACGGTCAAGGAAACGGCCAGAGGGTTTCAGCTCTTATTGCCGGAATCGATCTGGACGGCTCCTCGGGCCGCAACTCTGGTTTCCGCCGCCGCAGCCAGACTCGAACCACTCGCGGCGCTCATTGCAAGCAATCCTGATTACCAGGTGATTATCGAGACCTATACAGATAGCAAGGGCGACGAAGTGTCACTGCAACAACTGACACAGGAGCGCGCGCGGCAGTTATCGGATCGTTTCCAGACTGCGGGTGTTGATGCATCGCGCCTTCAAGCCAACGGCATGGGCGCCGCCAATCCACTAGCTAACAATGCCACGCCGAACGGCAGAGCCCGCAACCGGCGCACCGAGATAACGTTCACAGTCGTTCCAACCCGAAGCACGGCAGCGAACGAGTAGCCAGAAAACAGGGGCAGGAGCAGACGGCAGGAGGCACGTAGACGTCTTTAATGACATGACAAATGACAAATGCTAAATGGAAATCTGATTTTCCATATGTCATTTGGCATTTTTCATTGGTTATTTATGGCAATAGCCCGTTCCTCCTGCTCCTGCCGCGTGCGCCTGCCTCCTTCTAATTCATGTCCCCACTCGAAGTCCTACAACTCGTCGGTTACTCGATTGGCGCAGTGTTGCCGTTGTGGATGGGAATCCAACTCCTTTCCCGCCGCCGCAAACTGAGTCCAATTGAACGCATGCTGTTGGCCCTGGCGGTGAGCATCTGCGGTTGGCACAGCAGCAACCTCATCATCACCCTTCATGGCCTTTTTGGATTTGGTTTCAGCCCCTGGGTAGTAACTGTCCTCCGAGTGGTGGACACTGTTGCGGTTATCTGCATCACCTTCTGTTACTCCTTCCTCCTTCACGTTCACATCTATCTTTGGGCTAACGCCGCAGATCGTCCGCTCAAGCGAAGCGAGACAATCAGGATCTACCTCTCTTACGCACCCACGCTTTTTCTACCGCTCGCCATCTACAAAATCTGGACGCACCAATACGCGCCCATGCTCCAGAGGGTCCACCTCTTTGTGATACCGATGGCGGTCTGGATCACTTATGTGCTGGGCTTGATCGCCATCACCGAATTGCTGATCGCGAGAAAGAGCGAGAATCAGAGCGAAAAACGAATCATGCGAACGCTCGCTGCTTCGTTTGTAGTTATCGGGATAGTGATTCTCGCAGCGCTGGCGCTGGGTCTTGGGGAAGGCACGCAACTCGGTCTGTACCTGAAAACCGTGGCGAATTTAGGATCTCTGTTGCCTTCGGCCCTGCTCGCTTACTATATTTATCGCTACCGCTACCTCGAGTTTATCATTGAGGAAAGCCTGATTGTGGCGTCGTTTGCCGCCGTCGTCCTCACGATCTATATCTACGGCATAAGAACGATTGGGGACTGGATGACATCGCGCTATGGCATTCGAGCTGGCGTGGTGGAAGCCCTATTGATACTCGGGCTGGCGCTGGCGGCGGCGCCGCTGCGAGGCTGGCTGGAAAAACGTTTTCATAAACTGTTCCAACGCGAAGCCGCGCTCTATCGTCAGATTGTTTCGCGCATTGGTTCGCATTCCGGCCAGTATCAACAGCTGCCCGACCTGCTTGATTTCGTCGAACGACAAACAACCACCGCGCTGCGTCTGCGGCGGACCCGCATCCTCCTCACTGATCAAGAAGGCGCCGAAGACGAGGAGCAAAGAGACGGGGCAGTAGGCCGGCCGTTAGGGAAGGCCGGGGTTGCTACTAAAGACTGGGTTGAACAGATACTTCAACTATCGAGCCGCGATGATTGGTCTCCAGTTGAAGACAATCCGTTGCTTGAGAAAAATGGATACTCCATTGCTTATCCGCTGAGGCGCGACGAAAAAGTCTCCGGGGTTATGCTTATCGATGTGTCCGTGGGAACTCTTACCGAAGACACTCGCTCCATCCTGGAGATACTCGCCGGCCAGGTTGCCATTGCGATCGAAGACTGCCGTCTCGTCGAAGAAAACGTCCGCCTCGAAAGAAGGCTTGCCGAGCGGGAGCGCCTCGCCACTTTGGGACAGATGGCGGCAACGGTTGCTCACGAGATAAAGAATCCGCTTTCCGCAATCAAGTCTATCGCGCAGGTGATGGGCGAAGACGAGAGCCTGAGCCATGAATACGCGCGGGATTTGAGTCTTATCGTCGGCGAGACCGACAGACTGGGCCAGAGCATTACCCAGCTCCTGAGCTTTGCTCGTAAAGAAACTCCGTCAGAGCTGCCTTCACGAGCCGAGCAACTCGTCAACTCGGTAGTGCGTTTGTTTCAGGTGAGTGCCGAAAAACAAGGTGTCACACTAACTGCAAAAATTGAAAAGGATGAGGAGCTCGACGGCTCGGCTGTGTCCGCGGTCAGAGTGGCGCTGTCAAATCTGCTCCTCAACGCTTTGCAAGCGACACCTGCGGGCGGAAAAGTGGGAATTACGCAAAAGATCGAAAACGAAGTTCTTGTGGTACTGGTAGAGGACAGTGGACCGGGCGTATCCGACGACTTGCGTAAACGTATCTGGGAACCATTCTTTACTACAAAGCAAAGAGGCACCGGCCTCGGATTGGCGATTGTGCGCAAACGGATGCAGGAGGCCGGCGGAACTGCCAGGCTGGCACCACGCGTTAACGGCACGGGCGCAAGGTTCGAATTGCGCATGCCGCTAGACACTGAACACAAGCGGTGACATCGTCACAGAGACCTGAGATCCCACGAATGACTCAAGAGCAAGAAGCTCATGGTGGGGAAGGTGGGCTTGCCCCCCGCTTCGCTCAAGCGGCATCGACGCGCGGGTAAACCACCCTTCCCAACCTCGAGATTTTCATCATTGACCGCTTCTGAAAAACTTGAGCACTTCATGAGACGTCGGTCGCTCTGTGGCGCATTTGTGTGCAGCGTACCGCTAAGTTGGAACTTTCCTTAATCGCGTGCGTGTTAGTTAGCGATTGCTGGCCCATTGCAATTAGTGCCTGAGTCAAATAGAGTTCATCAGCAGCGCGCAGCGACAGCTTGAATTCGTTTGCACTGGCCGCGCGTTCGCTCTCCTCGTTCCGGAAATTTCAGCATTTCGTGAAGGGAGACACGTTTATGAGTCTGCGTAAGAGTCTGGCAAGAATTCTGTTTTCGATCTTGCTTTTTGGTTTGGCGACCTGCAGTCAACAGGTTTTGGCCCAATCGTCGGTTGCTTCCCCGGCTGTCGCCCAAAGTGAGAAGGACGACGAAACCAATCTCGACACTCAACTTTATTTGTTAGTCGCGACCAACCAGGAGGGCGAAGTTGCAAAGTTGCCGGCCGCGCTTGAACCATTGATAAAGCAGTTGCGGCCGTCACTTCCGTTTAAGAACTATCGTTTGGCGGCGACGTTAATCAATCGAGTCAAAAATAACGGACGCCTCAACCTGAAATGGATTGGTGGCCCTTTCGGGGTGCCCACCGGCAGTTCGACCAGTACACCCAGCTTCAACGAATTCAAAGTAGGCGGCGTGAAGCTGGCCACCGATGCTGCTGGGCAGGTGGTGATACGAATGGAAGGCTTCAGCTTCGGCGCGAGGATTCCAATTCAAACCGGGACAGCACTTGCTTCCAACTCACCCGCGACGGCGCCGATCATCAACTACGAGTCCACAGGTCTGAGCACCGATATCAGCATGCGTGAGGGCGAACCGGTGGTGGTGGGAACACTGCACGTCGGCCCCTCGGGCGATGCGCTTATTCTGGTGATGTCAGCCCGCCGCTCAGCGAAGTAGTTGTTCCCGCCAGTCAACTACACACATGCTCTTCACTGGGACCGAGGGCGTCCCGCCCGCTCCCGATACGCTAAGGTCAACTCCCGATGGGTGCGCTTGCCGAACGTTAGCGGGCGGGACGTCCGCGGTCCCAGTGAAGAGCTTGAGTTGCATCAGTAATCAAACCGCTATTGCCGCCTTTCCGCTCAGCCGCAGCAACCCTAAAGAATCCCCACCAGGTTGATTAAACAATTCAGTCCGAAATCCTTGCGAAACATTGACCTTTGGCCTCAAGAATGTTAACTTTTGCGGCCAGTTCATACAGCAAATTGCAACGCATGAGCTGGCTCAGCAGTTCTTAGTTGCGATATCAAAAACCGCAGCGCCGCGAAGCGTCTTCCAGAGGCCGCTAAGGGAAAAGTTTTCACCGCTTTCCGAAGAACTTTCACCCACTTTGGACTTAATTCTTAGTCAATACGTTTAAAGCGCTTGGGCCGGATGCCTATTCCTCATGGAAGAGTCCCAACTGCCCTTGAGCCTCGCAGCAAATACAGGAGTCGCATGAAACGTTCGCCCAGGGAATTTCTGCCCGCAGCCCGCCGTGACGAAATCATCTGCAAAGAGATTGATGGCGAGCTGCTTGTTTACGACTGCGCTAGCGAAAAAGCCCACTGTCTCAACGAATCTGCCGCCGCTATCTGGAAACTCTGCGATGGCCAAACAACGGCATGCGAGATTGCCGAGTCACTCACGAGGGGAAACGGCCGTACCGTCGATGAAAGACTGGTTTGGCTGGGCCTGGACGAGCTGCGCCGTAAACATTTATTGGCAGAGCCAAAGAAATGGCCGCAAGCAGAGCGGGGAAGGTCGACTCTTTCGCGGCGGGAAGCCATCAGGCGGATCGGTCTTGGCGCCGCGATCGCATTGCCCATCGTAGTTACGATCACCGCTCCTACACCGGCACAGGCTGGAACGTGCCGCGCCGGCGGGCAAAGTTGCGGCACCGGTAGTCAGTGTTGTTCAGGTGTTTGTAGCGGTGGCGTTTGCCTGGGTGGCCCCGTCAACCGAGAAGGGCG
>DASXSC010000239.1:0-19728 GCA_036506215.1 Pyrinomonadaceae bacterium
CGACTTACTGGACAGAGCGTAGCACGCGTAGTGTTGCCGGGATTCGGCGGAAGAAAGATTGAACCCGTCGCTCGACCGTTTGCGCGGGCGACGCCGCCACGCGCTGTGTTTACGCGTTCATTCCGGCCGCGACGCGCCAGCAGGTAAAGACAGGACGGCAGACCGAAGACCGCAGACCGTCGTTGAAGCAAATCCGGCGGTCGTCGGTCACCGGTCTACATTAAGTTTCAAAAAGGAGACGCTATTGGCAAGAGACGACTTGATTCCAGCAGAGGGTACGATCATCGACAAGCAACCCAATGCATTTTTCAAAGTGCAACTAGACAATACAGAGCACGTCGTGCTGGCAGCTATTTCCGGCAAGATGCGCAAAAACAGAATCCGTATTTTGGTAGGCGACCGCGTCAGCGTTGAGATGTCGCCATATGATTTGTCGAGAGGCAGAATCACCTATCGTTATAAGTGAGCTGTGCGACGGGGGCGTAGCCATGAGCGGCTTATTTTATTCGCTCGATATTCTCACCAGGTTCCACGGTAATAGTTTTGAAACTGGACATGCGAACCAGCCCCGCCGCGGCGCCTTTTGGTTTTGAAAGGAACTTGCGCAGCGCATAATGAATTGCGACCTTGGAATCCTTACTCGCCTGGCTGAACTTCGCTGCCAGTTGAGCCGCTTCAATTACCGTCCGTTGGGGAATCTCATTCCGGCTGGAGTTGCGCACGACAACGTGCGAGCCAGGATAGTCCCCGGCATGCAGCCAAAGGTCGTTTGGCCGCGCAACGCGAAAAGTTAGCTGATCGTTATCCCGCGCAGTTCTACCCACCAGCACTTCGTATCCGTCAGAAGATCGATAGCGGCGCACGCCCGGTATCGTCGGCGACGCTTTTTGTTTCTTCTTCCCCGTTGCGCTGTCCTTACGTTCTTCATACCCGGCAAAAATCGATACATCACGGATTGTTATCGCCTTCTCCAATTTCCTGCGCTTTTCATGCAACTCCTCCAGATCCTGATCAAGTTGAAGCAACCTTCCCCCGATCTCTTCAACTGCGCGTTTGGCTTTTGTGTAGCGTGAAAAGAATTCGCCGGCGGCTTCCTGCAAAGGCTTGTTCTCATCGACCTCAACTTCGATCGCAGGCGTTCCTTCAGCGTAGTAGTCCGTTAACCTGACTTTGTTACCGGCGCGTGTTGCGCTTGAGATATTAGCGAGGAGTAAATCGCCCAGGCGTTTGTGTTCCTCAGGGTTACCGTGCGCGATGAGATCCTGCTTGAGATTGGTTCGTAGCTTTTTTCGTTTCCTGATCTCCTTTCCCAGCCTTGTCATAAGAGTTGCGGCCAAACTTTCAAACTCATGTTCAAGTTTGAGAGCCTGATAGTGTTTGTCCGCAGCGGCGGAAATGGTAAGGGAATCGCCACGCGTAATACGCGGCGCTTCGGAAGCCGACTTGATGGTCCCTGCCGGCATTGTCGGTGGCCGGTACAGATCTCCGACTTGTTGGCCTGCGCCTCGTGGCGGCCGCCAGGCCTGGGTAATGGTACCGGCTGAATCCAACAGGAGCAGGTTTGCCGAGCGACCGGTCAGTTGCGCCACCAGTAAGAAATTCTGAGAATCGCCCAGGTCATCAGTCACGGAAAAAGAGAACCTGACTATGCGCTCCTGGCTGTCCTTGGTTACTGACAGCAGGTTGCCGCCGCCGAGGTTTGTTCGCATTGCCTGAGCAAATGGCGAAAGCGAGATGGATGCCTTTTGCAACTCTCTCGCGCTTCGTTTGATTAAGTAGAGGCGAGGCGAGGCCGGCTCGATACTAATAAAAAGGTAACTTCCGTCTCTGAGGCCGAAATCAAGCGCTAAAGAAAACGCTGACAATTGGAAGATCTTTCCCAGGAAACGTCCCGGCAGCAACTCGTCCAGCTCGCCGACGATTTCTTTCAGTGTTTCTTGATGCACCGGGGTGTGCTTCCTGGATGGCAGCCGGTTTCGAAATTATCATGATCCGCAAGCAAAAAGGCCCTGCTCTTGCCACAGAGCAGAGCCAATTCTACCGACTAAAAGAGATCACACTCGAATTACAGCCGTGCGCGTGAAATGATCGTGGGCGGTAAGTCTTTCAGAGTTGACAATGCCAAACATCAAGGGGATGCCGGCGAACGCCAGAGATAGCATGTAGAGCGCTGCACGCCCGGCCGATTGACTGCCGGTTGGAATCAGGCCTGTTCGGGCATCGACCACCCTCAGAGAGAAGAGCTTCATGCCTATTGTTCGTCCCGTGAACGCTGTGCTGATTGTCAGATAAAGAAAGCCTAGTACCAGAAAGGTGATTGCAGCAAACCCAATTACCCGTGGATTGCGCCATTCAAGATTCGTTAACTGCGTCAGCGCCAGGATAGGCGACGAGAGAAAACAAACAAAAATTAAATCTGTTAAGGCGCCGAGGATACGCAGATAAACCGGCGCAGTCCGATACTCACGAATCTCAACCGTTAGGGACCTCGGAATAGAATCCAGGTAGTTAAGGGCGGGATCGTTTTGATCATCAATGATTCTTCGCGGCTTTCTTGGCTCCTGTGGAATGCTGGATGTGACGACTTCCGGCGCTGGCACGACTGCCAGGTTGTGAACTTTTTCCGGTTTCGCAACAGCAGGGGTGACGTCTTCAGCGGTCTCAACCATCAACAAGTCGAGTTCAGGATCAGTTTGCTCCTCATAAACAATTGCAGTCGAGACGGCGATATTACTTGTGGATTGCGCGTGGGCTCGTTCGATGCGTCGTAACGCAGCCACTACCAGCGGATTCGGTGGGGCGGCTTCAGCCTGAGGAAGGAGTTCCAGCATCGGAGCAAGGTTCGATTCGAGTTCACCAAACAAGGGCTCCGCCGCTCCGGACTGGCTAATCGCTTCACGAGCTCTTTTTTCCTGTACTTCACGTACGCGCTCCCCTAGTTCTTTACGCCATTCGGGTATGGCACTTCTGTTGACGCCGGGAAACTCAATCAAAGAACTACCAAGCTTCGTCGTATCTCGTGTCTCTCGTATAGTCTTAGCGAGTATTGTTTCTTCCCCGACGCCTACTTGTTCCGACTGAGCTTGCTGGAGAGGTTCGATTGGACTCGCATCCTGGATGGCGCCGCATTCCGGGCACCTCGCAGAACGCACTTCATAAAACGCGCCACACGCGGGACATCGCATACCGGGCCGCCTCCGAAGGGGAAGGTGTGAGCTAGCTTCGGCGCCTGACCGGACTGACTCAAAATCGGCCAGACCCCGCATAGTCGGGCCGCATCGTATCAGGAACTACTTTAAGTCGTCAACGAGAAAATATAAGAGGCGTTAGAGTTGTCAGTTCGTAGGAAGGAAGGTACCGAGGAGGCAGGGCTGTGGAAAACGTCAGAGGGGAGTTCGGCCGGCAAAGCCGGCGTCCATGTCGTGCCACCACTCGAGCTCATCACCCTCGCCGAGTTGCCAGCAAAGCAGCACGACCCGGCCCTCTCTCAGAGAAGGGAAATCGACCAGGCCGCGATCGAAGTCCTTCAACTGAACACCCAGAGCCTCCAGTTCGGACATTTCCTCGGTGAAGTCCGTGAGAATCAGGGCATATCGCGCGCCGCCCGCCATTCCGCCGCCGCCGTGTTCAGCTCCCTCGGCAGCCAACTTTGCCGTGCGGCTATATGCGGCCAAGCGCCGACGAGAACGCTGGATTCTTTGCAAAATCTCGCGCACGGATGGCAGAAGCGCATTTGCTTCTTCAATGGTAAAAAGCTTCATACTCATGGTCAGTACCGCCTGCGGTAGCAGGCGGGTTCATTGATTCGGCAGCACCCACCCGCTACCGCAGGCGACTCACAGCTCAGTGCTCGTCGGTTATGCGAATAAAATCTGCGGCTGGTCCAAAAGGCTCCGTTTCGTCCTCAATAGTTGTCTCCAGCACCACTCGCAAGGTCGACTGATATCCGTCATCCGCAGGTTCCTGAATCTGGAGTTGTTCGTGCAGATATTGCGTCGGCTGCTGCTCGTGGATCTCTCGCTCATCGTGAGGGACGCCATGGATCATTTCCTTGCGGACCCGATCGGCTATTTCACCCAGGTCAATAAAATAGTCAGCAACATCGATCAGTTTGGGCGCCGTATTCGATCGAAACCCGGCAACCTCCACCCGGCAACCTTTGTACGCAACCGCATTTACTGCGTAGACAAAATCTTCGTCTCCGGAAACAAGCACGGCGGTATCGTAACGACCTGCCAGGGAGAGCATGTCAACGGCAATCTCCACATCAAGGTTGGCTTTGCGACTTCCGTCGTAGAAGGTCTTCAACTCTTTTTGAATTACGCGAAAGCCATTCCGTCTCATCCAAAGCAGGAAGCCTTGTTGTCTTTCAGCTCCAACATCGACACCGGTGTAGAAGAAAGCCCTGAGCAGTCGCCCGTCTCCCAGCAAAACTCGCAAGAGTTTATTGTAATCGATATCGATATTGTGGAAACGGGCAGCATGAAACAGATTGTTACCATCTATGAAAACAGCCACTCGGCCTCGGTGTCCGAGTTGCCACGAGATATTGTTTGTGGGATCAAAATTGTTCATCTGATAGGTACTCCGACTAAGCTTTTTAAAATCGTTTCTAGAATGCTTTGTTGTGGGTAATTGGTCAAGCAGACCAAACAGAGAAGCCGAAGGCGAAGGCTATTCAACCGCGATTGTCTCACCCGTGATGGCGTCGATATAGGCGATTTTGATGGGAAGGTCATTTAGTTCTATCTCCCAGGCAATGTGGGCCTCCCGCGCGTCCGGCTTGTCATTTGGTGAGAGAATGTAAACCACCAGTCCACGCGGATTGATCTGGCTGGCCTGCGGAACTTTAAAGTTCAACTTGGTCCCTTTGGGATCAGTATATGATAGCCCGTCCCCAATCAGTTTCTGTACGGCGTCTTCGGCTTTCAGACGAACTGTTAGACCTGAGAGAGCTGTTTGCATTCGATCCGCATCCGGCACGCAGGTGCTGGTGAGATTGAGAACGCGGCGATCGGTGGTGAAACGAATCTGTAGCTTTCCATAGTTACCTCGGATGGGGTAGCGAAATGGACGTTGTTCGTAGTTTGCCACTTTCGTGCCATCAGGCTGATCAACGCGTTCGACAAGCGAAAGCTTCGCCGGGTCGGAGCCGATGATTTCCTGCCACTCCTTGATAAATCTTCGCAGCGACTCTCTGGTCTCCTCCTCATTCATGACGTCAGTCGGTCCGACTTTCGGTAGATACAGATTACTGCCTGTTTTTGGCGAGAGACTTAGAATTGTCGTGGCGCCAGCTTGACGCTGGGGTTCCGTCGAGTTTACCGGCTGTACGGCGAGTTGATTCAAAGCAACGGCAACAGCCTCTTTCCTATGACTATCCTCGGTGAATACAATCGGATAGAGCTGCTCGTTTCCCTTTGGGCCACCGGCGTTTGGTGGTTGCAAGGCCGCACAACTCGCAAGCGCCAACGTTGCAGTGAGGAGAATAGCGGTTGACCAAATCTTATAGTTTGCAATCAGAGCAATTGTCTTGGGCGCCAGAATTGACATTTCGATAGAGAGTTTACCGCGTCGTATAATCAAAAGTCTTGGAGGAGCTGTTGCCCAAAGATCACGAAAACGTGCCGGGTTCCATCTTGATGAGTAACGAGCCAAGCGATTCCGTCGCCGAACCGTTTGCTCCGGATCGGATGGTTCGTTGCGACGAATGCTTAAGGGCGAATCCACCTACTCGCGTCAACTGCCTTTATTGCGCCGCTTTGCTGCCGTCCAATGAATCCACAATCGACATGCAAAAGCCGGCGCTGAGGCCGCTGGAAAAGTGGGAACAGGGATATAACAACATCCTGCTGCCCCGGACCGCAGATTCGGCCGGAGAGATTTCCGATACAAAACTGCGTGCGGCGGCTGATCTTTTGCGGTTGCGGCCGACGGACCTTAGTCTCATTCTATCTTCTCAAACACCGCTGCCACTCGCTCGTGCAACGATCGATGAAGCATCGTTGGTGCAGCGCCGGTTAAGCAGCCTGGGAATTGATACACGCATTGTGCCTGATACGGAATCCGGCACAGATGCAGTGGGGCCCATTAAAGTACGAGCACTCGAAATCGACGATGCCGGGGTATATGCCTTTCAAACTCCCGACACTCCCACCATCCGGATTTCATGGTCTGACATCATGTTGCTGGTCGTTGGCAGGGTCACTCTCAGGCGAGTCGAGTTGAGGGAGCAGAAGGCTATTCGTGCTGAAAATCGTATCCTGGATGCAAGTGAGTTCGTTACTGATGAAACGGTAGTGGACTTCTTCAGTAATAATCAAACCACTCCTTACCGCATCATGGCTAACAGTTTTGACTTTTCATGTCTCGGCGAGAGCAAAGGCCTGCTGGCCAGTGAAAACATTGCGACATTGCTCAACATTTTTCGCGAACGTGCGCCTCACGCCGAATACGACGATTCATTTAATTCATTGCGAAAGGTTTTGGAAGTCGTCTGGCCTTCCGAACAACAGAACGAATCGAGCGGTTGGCGCCGCGAGCGACCAGGGAAGTACAGCATCGGAAGCGTCACCGAGCTGAGCAACGAAATGCAATTCCTGCGGTATTCGCGACTCCGTCATCATTTCCAGGTCGAGAACCTGACAAAGAGTGATGACGATGCGTAAGCCGACAGTATCCAGACCGCCTCGTGCTGAACGCAAATCAGCTGTTGCGCGACTTGACGAGCGAAATAGTTTTGACAGCAGCACAAGGTCCAACCAAGCCGACGCCGACAACACAATTTACGGACTGATTCCCGTTCTTGAGGCCTTACGCACCGGCAAGAGATTTGAGCTGATCACGATAGCTGAAGGCGCAAGGCATGAGCGTTTACGGGAATTGCTGGATTTGGCAAAGCAGGCGCGGGTGCCCGTGCATCGCGCGCCGAGGCTAGCTATAGATCGTGCGCTACCGGGCGTTACGCATCAGGGAATAGTTGCGAGAGCTGCCGCCGCGAGCTATCGGGACCCCACTGAACTGCTCGACGAATTGAGTTCCCAGGTCGGAACTGCCAAGCCACCCCTTATTCTCGGGTTGGACGCGATTGAGGATCCACGCAATCTGGGCGCAATTCTGCGCACGGCGGAGTGTGCCGGCGTTGGCGGAGTCTTCATTCCCGAGCGCCGCGCCGTTGGGTTGACGGCAACCGTGGCAAAGGCTGCCGCGGGTGCGTTGGAACATATTTCCGTGGCGCGTGTCACAAACCTGGTCCAATTGATAGAGAAGTTGAAACAACGTAACATCTGGGTCATTGGCGCTGCGGCGGATGGGTCTTCCGATTACACAGAATGGGATTGGACTGTGCCCAGCGCGCTCTTTCTTGGAGGTGAGGGAAGTGGCTTGCATCGACTTGTCCGGGAACGGTGTGACACGTTAGTTCGTATTCCTCTGCATGGGCGGATAGAATCACTAAACGTTTCGGTGGCGGCCGGTGTAATTCTCTATGAGGCGTTGCGACAGAGAAGCAGCGCGCTGAGGTCGCGTAAATGAGCTGACTCGTAATGTCTGGCGTGAAGGACACGTTGGAAGCGCTCAGGCAGTAGTTTGATCGAGGGTTTGATCGGAGGTAAGAATGTTTTGTCCTAAATGTGCAACTCAGAATCTCGAAGGCGCCAGCTTTTGCCGCTCCTGCGGCGCCAACATCAGTTTGATCCCGCAGGCGCTTTCCGGCCAGTTGCCTCAAGCTAGTGAGGACGAAGACATCGATGTCGGCAGGCGTCGTCGTAGGCGGCATGGCCGCGAACTGAGCCTGGATCATGCGTTCAAGAATATCTTCATGGGCATCGCGTTCCTGTTTGTCTCTATCGCGCTTGCATTTTCAAGAATGGGATACGGCTGGTGGTTTTGGATGTTGATACCCGCGTTCTCACTAATGGGCAGCGGGATCGCCCAGTATATTCGCCTCAAGGAGCGTGAGAAGCAATCGTTTCTCGCCGGCACCGTGCGACCGCCCTCAATGCAGGCTCGCCGGCCCGTTGATGCGTTTCCGACTCGCAACACTGGCGAGCTGGTAGCGCCGCCTCCAAGCGTGACCGAGGGAACAACTCGACATCTTGGCGCGGAAGTACCCACGCGCCATTTGGACGAGTCAAGTTAACTGTCCATTTTTTCCGTCACCCACGCCGCAACGGCCTACTAATGGACTCTCCGCAAAAGCCGCGCATTTGTATTGCAATTTGTGAATCGACAGTTGCCGCTCTCGAGGATGCGATGGCAGCAGCGGCCGAAGCCTGCGATCTGATTGAACTGAGGCTTGATTGTCTCGAGCCGCCGGAGTGGGAAACAAAGGCAAATGTAATTACGAAGCTTGTTGGCGAATCGGCTTGCGAATCGATTTTGACTTTCCGGCCGGCGGAGCAGGGAGGCCGGCGCGAGCTCGACGATGAAACGCGCCACGCGTTTTGGTCCGACGCAATCTTTTCGGGGAGTTTTTTCGATGTCGAACTGGATGTGGCAGAGCGGTTCAACTCCACCAGCAGTTCCACTTCTCTTCCGATCGATTGGAGCCGAACGATTTGTTCTCATCATGACTTTAACGGCGTGCCTTCTAACCTTGATCAGATTTACGATCGTATGGCGGCGACCCCGGCGCGTATTTTGAAAATTGCCGTGCAAGCTAATGACGCGACTGACTGTTTGCCGGTTTTTCATCTGCTCGAACGAGCGCGAAAGCAGGGTCGGGAGATTATCGGCCTTGCGATGGGCACCGCAGGGATTGCGACGCGCCTCCTGAGTCCCTCTCGCGGTGCCTTTTTGACTTACGCCTCACTGACGAGTGAGGCGGGAACTGCGCCCGGCCAAATTTCTGCCGCCGAACTTAGGGAAGTCTATCGCCTTGAAAACATTACTCAGCAGACGGAAATTTTTGGTTTGATTGGAAGGCCAGTTTCGCACACCGTTTCTCCGCTGATTCACAACGCGGCGTTTGCTGCAGTCGGAAAGGATGCCGTCTTTATTCCATTCGAGGTTAACGACGTGAGAGCGTTCATCAAGCGTATGACACACCCGCGCACGCGTGAACTTGATTGGAATGTGCGTGGCCTCGGTGTTACAGCGCCGCATAAGTCCAGTGTGATGGATCTACTGGACTCGCTCGAGCCTGCCGCGCGGGAGATAGGCGCGGTGAACACGATCGTGATCGAGGGTGACCAATTACGCGGCCACAACACTGACGCTCGAGGCTTCATCACGCCGCTCTTGCAAAAGTTTGGCAACCTGCGCGGAGCGCGTTGCGCGATCATGGGCGCAGGAGGCTCAGCCAAAGCAGCAATCTGGAGTCTGAAGCAAGCGGGCGCGGAAGTGACAGTATTGGCGCGGAACGGAATGAAGGGAAGCTTGCTGGCTGAACTGTTCGGCGCGGCCTCGATGAAACTTGAAGCAGCTACCTTCGAGGATTTTGATGTGGTGATAAATGCGACGCCACTCGGAACTGCCGGACAATTACAGGACGAAACTGTCGTGGCCGGGCAACAACTACGCGGTGCGCGCCTGGCGTATGACTTAGTTTACAATCCAACTGAGACGCGATTCTTGCGCGAGGCGCGTGCGGCTGGATGCGAAACCCTGGGTGGCCTGGCAATGCTGGTGGGCCAGGCCACTGAGCAATTCAGATTGTGGACCGGTGGCGTGGCTCCGGAAGATGTAATGTATGAAGCGGCTCAACGAGGATTGAAGAGATGAGCGAACGCTACAGCAGGCAAATTCTATTCAATGGAATCGGCAACGAAGGTCAACGCCGATTACTGAAATCGCGTGCGCTGATCGTCGGTTGTGGGGCGCTGGGTTCGGCTCATGCTGAGAGCCTTGCTCGAGCTGGAGTAGGTAACCTTCGAATTGCCGATCGCGATTTTGTAGAAGCGTCAAATCTTCAGCGACAGACAATGTTTACCGAACGCGATGCCGCTGAGCGCATACCCAAAGCTATTGCCGCCGCACGTCACATCCGCGAGATAAACGCCGAGATTCAAGTCGAGCCGGAAATCGTCGACGTCAATCAATCAAATATTGAACGGCTCGTAAGAGATTGCGACGTGGTTCTGGATGGAACGGACAATTTTGCCACCCGGTATCTGATCAACGATGCTTGCGTCAAACACGAAATCAGTTGGATTTATGGTGCTGCTGTTGGTTCTTACGGCGTAACGATGACTATCAAGCCGCATCAAACAGCTTGTCTGCGCTGTGTGTTTGAGGAGGCGCCACCCGCGGCGAGCGCGCCCACGTGCGATACGGCCGGCGTCATTATGCCGATCATAAGCGTTGTTTCGGCTGTTCAGGTCGCCGAGGCTTTGAAGCTATTAACCGGGAACAACGAGAACCTGCACGGCTCGCTGATGCAGTTTGATGTTTGGCGAAATGAGTGGCGGAAAATCAATCCTGGTCCGCCTTCCCGGGGTTGTCCGACGTGCGGTCTGGGAAACTTCACCACCCTGGAAGCGGGCTCCGGAGACTTTGCCGCCATTTTGTGTGGTCGCAACGCGGTACAGATTTCACCGGCACAAACGACAAAACTGAATTTTGAGGAACTTGCGGAAAGGCTCCGAGTCACCGGCGAAGTTAAGTTTAATGATTATCTTTTGCGCTTTCGCACCGGCGACTTTGAGTTGACCGTTTTTCAGGACGCCCGATCCATTATTCGCGGCACTAATGAAATCAAGACGGCGCGATCGCTTTACGCCAAATACATAGGAAACTAAACTCAATATGCTTCGAGCCAACGTACGACAACATCAGGGCAAACACCTTTCGGGCTTTGTTGCCGCATTACTCTTAATTGCCGCTTCAGCTCCAATCACGTATTCGGGACAACCTGTCATTTGGGAAACGAGTGGCCGCGCCGAGTTGCTGAAAGGTGACGCGCGCGGCGTTTCTATTAGCGACACCGGCATGTTGATGCTGGCGCCCCGTCTAAATGAAATATTCAACACCGAGCAGGCATTTGTTTGGTCCAGTGCCGCCGATGCGCAGGGCAATGTTTACCTTGGTACTGGTCACGATGGAAGAATCTATCGCGTGTCTAGCGAAGGCCGCGGCTCGTTGCTCTATGACGCGGCGGAGTTGGATGTAACGGCGCTTGCCGCTGCTCGAGACGGCGCCATCTATGCGGGGACCTCCCCCGACGGAAAAGTTTATCGCATCACTTCGGATGGACATGCTGAAGTCTATTTTGATCCGGGGGACAAATACATTTGGTCCCTGGCAATTCTGGCGGATGGGTCGCTGGCGGTGGGCACCGGCGACAATGGCAAGCTCTATCGTGTACGCGCGGCCGGCGCTAAGCCGGAGTCTTCCCTACTAATTGCTACAAATCAGACCCATGTGATGTCGCTCGCCGTGACACCGCAGGGCGATTTGATAGCCGGTACAGATCCCGGTGGTCTCGTGCTGCGCATATCGCCGGAGGGCAAGGCGTTTGCCTTGTTTGACGCACACCTGCGCGAGATTCACGCTTTGGCTTCAGCGGCCGACGGCTCGATCTATGCGCTTGCGTTGAGCGAGGCGGCTTCGACGGGACGACAGCCACCGTCTCCGGCGCCAGCTACTCAACCCGCTGAAGGAAGCGGCGTGCCGAGCACGTCTGTAACAATCACGGCGATCGACGAAAGTGGTGTGCCGGTTCAGCAGCCAAGTCAGCCGGCGCGTAGTCGCACTGACATATCGACTGCGCGCAGTGCGGTGTTTCGCATACTGCCGGACGGCGCTACTGACGTAGTCTGGAGTTCACCTTCTATAACTGCCTTCGCCATCGCTCCTGCGTTGCAACCCGGCAGCGTCCTAATCGGAACGGGGGATAAGGGACGCGTCTACTCCGTCACAAACGACGGGCGCGACACGCTGCTCCTGCAATCGAGCGAAGGACAGATTGCTTCATTCCTGGTCCGCGGGAACCAGGTGTACGCAGCCTCCAGCAATCAGGGAAAACTATTCCGCTTTGGTCCGGAGTTCGTCGGTGACGGATCATATGAGTCGCCGGTGCGTGATGCGAAACTGACGGCGTCCTGGGGAAGAATCTGGTGGCGTGGCAGCGGCAACGTCGACTTGCAAACTCGCACCGGGAACGGTGAGCGGCCCGATGCGACCTGGAGCGAGTGGAGTAGTTCCTATCGCGATCCCGGTGGGAGTCCGATCTCCAGTCCGCGGGCTCGCTTTATTCAGTGGCGCGCTACATTGCGATGGACGGGGCCCGGCCAAACGTGGATCGAAGATGCGACGCTGGCCTATCTACCGCGAAACGTAGCTCCCGAAGTTCTGGCTATTAGTTCGTTGCCAATCGGTGTTGGGTTGCAACAGATGGCGCAGCTCCAGGTGGATCCTAACGTTGAGTCGTCGGGACTCGATCCGTCGCTGTTCGGGGCTGTCGCGCAGGTTCCGCCGCGACGGCTTTTTCAGCGAGGTGCGCGGTCATTCCAGTGGCAGGCTGAGGATCGAAACGGCGACACTTTGGAATATGCTATCTACTATCGGTCGCTAAACGAAACAACGTTTCGCCTGTTAAAGGACAAGTTACGGGATAACTTTTATACCATCGACGGAGCCACGCTGGCCGATGGGCGCTACATCATCAAGATCGTCGCATCTGATGCTCCGGACAATCCCTTGGGCCAGGCGTTGACGGGAGAGCGCCTGAGTGAGCCAGTGGACATTGATAACACGCCCCCGGTTCTGCGCGCTCTACCAACGCCTCAATCCGGCAGCGGTGGCAATCGAGTTGTTTTCGAAGTTGATGACGCTACCGGCAAAATCAAGCGAGGCGACTTCAGTCTTGATGGCGCGCCATGGACGCCCTTGTTTCCCGAAGATGGAATTGCCGACAGCGGGCATGAGCGGTATTCTGTCGATCTACCGGCCCTGCTGCCTGGGGAACACACCGTTAGCCTGCGCGCCTTTGATGGCAGCGGGAATGTGGGAACGCTGAGCGTGAGGTTGCGACGTTAGCGAAAGGTTAAGATATGTGGTAAAGCAAACTGTTAGTTTGCGGCGCCCATATCGTCTTCTGACTCAAAAACCAGGATTTCTGCACGATACGGTGCGAACTGGTGCGAAACGGTGCGAGAGCGCTGACGAAATTTTGCTGTTTAATGGGGACTTTTGGAGCGGACTACGAGGGTAAGGCGCGATAGCATTTCTGGCACCGTTCTTGCTCGATTGAGGCTGGCGCATCTCTTACTCTCCCTCCCATGCGCGCTAATAAAGCATGAGGAGGAATGGAAATTCGATGTTCGACTTAAAGCGAAAAGTGGTGGCAGTGGTAATTGGCTGTTTCATTTCGGCAGGTGCGTTTGCCCAAAAGAGGGATGATCGCCCCCCCAAGCCGCCAAATACCGTGGTCGTGACACCAAAGGGACAACGACCGCCCCCACCGAGCAACAACAACCGGGGTGGTGACAAAAAGCAAGGCGATAAAAAGGGTAAAAACTAAAACGGCATCGCCAGCTCACTAACCCTCAGCGGCTACTGTTTACGGAGAGTTAAGCTGCTGAGCCCAATTGAAATAACTCACGAATAATTCGAAACCCGCGCAACTTTTGTTGCGCGGGTTTTGTCATTAGTCTCGGAAATCTCAGTTTTCAGATCTGAAATCCGAGAACTCATATTTGTCCATGGAACCTGCCTGGCTGTTTCGCCTGTGCTCGCTATTGTTTCTTGCCAATCACGGGCGCCGGCGGATTCTCTGCCAGGAATCCACCATCAGAAGCGTTACTCCCCGAAACAGGCCGGCTGTCTATTGCGCAGGTTCCCGACGAGACCGCCAGTGGATTCTGATCTTTAGGCACATCGACTCGTAACACCTTCAGCGAGGTATTGTTGTATTGGTCGGTGGCTGTAATGCGGATGAGATAGACACGACCATCTTCACCTCCCATCCGCTCTGCTCGTAGTCGCACGAGACGGTTTACACCTGAACCGGTCACTACGGCATCCGGTGAGAAATTGCCATCGCCCTGGGTGTCTACTTCCGGCCTTTCGTCACTCGTGACGTTCACGGCAACCGCAATGGCCGCCGCCGGTGTGCAATTGTCGGAAACCGCGAGAGTGAGGCCCACATCAACCAGATTATGATTGGGTGGCCAGAGACAACTGTTCGCCACAGATGCGGTAATGACCGGAGGCTCTACATCATTGACCACGATCGTTTGCGAACAGGTGGCGATGTTGTTTGATGTATCCGTGGCCTTCCACGCGATGATCGTTGTGCCCACCGGGTAGGGGGCATTCAATGGCTGGCCGTCATTACGTGTGCCGACGATCGTATCGATCGCACAGTTGTCCGTAGCCGTCGGTGTGCCGGGGTCAATTGTGGCTGAGCACAGACCCGGATCGTTGCCGGCTACGATGTTGGCGGGGCAGGTTATGACGGGATTTTCCGTGTCGTTGACCGTCACCGTGAAGCTGCAGCTGTCAGTGGCCCCGACTGAGTCTGTCGCCGTGCATTGAACGGTTGTTGTGCCCTTTGGAAAGGCTGTGCCGGAGGGTGGTGTACAACTGATAGTCACCGGATCGGTGTCGGTGGCCGTCGCTGTAAAGTTAACTACAGCCGAGCACAGTCCGGCATCGGTTGATGTGACTTTATTAGTGGGACAGGTGATCACCGGCGGAGCGTTGACAATAAAGTTTGTATCGGAGATGTCAAAGAAGATATTGCCTACTCCTTCAACTTTCACACGGGCAGTGGTGGACGGTAGGTTGGGCACAGTGATGGTATCGCTGCCGTCGTTCGGTGTGCTGGCGTCGAGAACGGTGGGGAAAGTATTTCCCCCATCGGTGGAGAGTGAAATCTTGACGTTGGCACAACTCACGGGAGCGGCCGTCGTATTAGCTACGTTCCACGACACAGTTTGAGTTGTACCAGTCGTCCACACTACGGCTGTATTTGGTTGTGCCACCGTAAATGGTCCACTACTGTTCGTGACATTCACGTGCATGATCGCAGAGTTCACAGCGCCGCCAGCGGCACGGTTATCGCGCGCAGTTACCTGGAAATTCATGGTGCGGGTGGTGGTAGGGAGTGATTCACCGAAGGTTGTAGTGTTGTTCAAAATGTCTGAGAGCTTTGGAAAGGTGCGCGCAGAACTGACAGTCGGGTTAAAAGAACGAAAGATCGGTCGGCTGCCGTCGTCGGTGTTCGGCGGGGCCTGCGTACCCAGGTCATATTCTTCCCAGGCGAATGTCAGCGCATCGCCATCCGCATCGCTGCCAGTCCCGGTTAAGGTGAAGGGAGTGCTTATGGGAATGTTGAAGTTTGCTCCTGCATTGATCGTAGGTACGGTATCACCGGTAGCGGTTTCGATATCGCAGGCATTGCCGCTTACGAAAGCGACGATTTCCTCAAGACTCTTAACGTGGAAATAATCGTCGCTGTGCGCCTGCAAATTTTCAGCCCCACAGATGCCGGCATAGCCCATGATGGTTGAGCCGCTGCCAGGTTCATAGGCAGCACCAGCTGTTCGATTGCCTCCTCCGCAGTTACTTGTAGTGCCATTGAAGGTGTGATTCGCACCGAATTGATGGCCCATCTCATGGGCTACGTAATCCACGTCAAACGAGTCTCCGACCGGAGCAGCAGACCCCGTGATGCCTCTTCCTTTGTTACCAGTGGAACACACGCCGGCGGCAGCCAGCCCACCGCTGTTGGTGCCGAACACATGCCCAATATCGTAATTGGCATCTCCGATCACCACATCTAAGCTGGCCTGATTTTCGCCAATCATGGCATTAGCATTGCCGTTCGTGTAAGGGTCGGTCGCTGCATTTGTGTAGATGATGTTGGTTTCGTTGGCAATCAACACCATGCGGACCGAAAGTTCTCGCTGGTAGATGCCGTTGACACGATTCATAGTGGTGTTAATGGCGGCCAGTGCGAGCGCTACGGTACCTCCCTGGAAGGCGGTGTACTCTCCTGTAGCCGCGACGGCAAGACGATAGGTGTGAAGCGTTCCCCCATTGATAACTAAACTCGGAAGGGGCCCGTTACTTTGCGGGAAAGCCTCCTCCTTTGATTCAGTTACTAGACAATGAAAGACTTCGCCCTCTCTGTGAAAGTCCCGCTTATAGTAACTGATGTAGTCGATGTCACTTTTTGGGTAAGGATCTACATAAACTGTTCCGGAGGCGGACAGCACTATCGCGTGAAAGCCTGTGGGGGTCCAATCGAAACGAGTCGTAGCTGTGGGATCATCAATCCCCTGACCCTGATAAGTCTTAATCTCAGGGAATTGTGCTGCGAGCGTGGGTTCCATGATTGGTGACTCCTCGATGCTGAACCTGCCAAAGGTCCCGTCGGGCATTGGGATAGTGATCACGATTTTGCTTTTCTTTGCAGCCTCACTGAACTCCATCGGGGCTTGGCGGAGTAACTGAGTCAGCGCATCCTTATTTATCTGCACTGATTGCGGTCGTTTAATTGTCGCGTGTTGTGCGACAAAATTCACTGAACTCCATTCCACTATCTTCCAAATTCCATCTTGTGACATTTTGCGGCCCTTCGTGGACGCGGCCGCAGAAGATTCCCAGGAGCGGTGAGCAATCAGACGAATTGCCCCTCCAAGGATGGCGAGCGAGACTAAAAGGAGGGTCAGTCGCCATAGCAGGGAACTATTAAGGTAAGGACGTTGAGAAGAGCGATTGAGGTTTGGTCGCTTATGTTTCATCGGAGTCTCCTAAGGCTAAGAGAGTGCAGACGCACTCTGAGGGTTTAAATAACAGGCCCCCAAATTCGTTTACTCTCAGCTATCTGAAATGAGGTCTAGTCGGAGTTGACTCACATTAGCTAACGGATGCCAGAAGCGCCATTAAGAGTTGAGGACTTGAGCGCGTGACGCACCTGGTCAGAGTATGTGACTTGTATAGTCCTATAGCCTACGAATGTCAATACTCAATGGTGGGTCAATTTGATGTCCGATAAGCCTTCTTAGCTTATCGGACACGTTCAATGGAACTGACCCCCTAGGCAATGCTCCACCAGCCCCGTGTTCCGCCAGCGCCCTGAAGACGGTGACCTTAGGCTTCGCCTATGGTCTGTCAATCTTGTTGTGATAACCTTCCGGCTGTTCACAACTATTGGAGAAACAGAAGTGTTACGAGTAATTGAGGCTGCAGTATTCGCCGCGTTGGCAGCGTTTGTCGTATTCGCGTCGGGCGCAGTCAACTCTTCTCCGGGTGAAAGCGGGGCAGGTGTGGTCCAGCATAAGGCATTGAAAGAAGGGTGCGAAGTGACTTTAGTTGGCGAAGTTCTGGGAAGAGAAAAACGACCCGAAGGGGTATACGATAGCGACCTCGCCCTAAGAGTTTCAACGGCCGACTATGGTTCGGTCAACGTAGTGTATTCAGCATTCAGGCTTTGCCATAATGAGGTGGGTGCGGCCGTCAAAGAAGGCGACCGAGTTGAAGTTCACGGAAAGGTGATAGGTAGAGACAGAATCACCGTTTGTTCATCCAAAGATTATTACATTAAGAAACTCTGAATCAGGGCCGTGATAAACGGCCGCCGATCACGCTCACGAAGCACGGTCATTGCGGAGATGAACGCGGAGCCGGAGTCGAAGAGTGGTGCCCGCTACACCGGTGATAGTCGAGCCGCTGGACCAAGCATTAGGCGCACGCCGGCGAAGGGCTTTGGACATCACCCACTTTGGAGAACCGTCCCGACTCAACGACGTGGTGGGTGTCACCGAACGCATGGCCCACCAGGCCTCACTTGTTATAGCCAGCCTCAACGAACGCCGCGAGTTTGTCGAATGCCATCCGCCAGCCAGTTTCGTTGTCAACTGGTGAGAGGCCAAGTGGCAAGTTGTCGTGTACGGCGAGCACATCGGTGCCGCCAGCCGCGTCAGTGAGCGTGAACGTGATCATCATCTCTCCGCGCATCGCAGGGTCGTTTGTCTCGAACTCCATCACTTCAACCACCTGCTCATTTGGTACGAGCTTGACGAAGTGGCCGTGGTACGTGTCGGAGTGCGCGGTCGTCTTGCCGGTTCCGGTCGCCTCGTCGTATGTGAGCGAAATTCTGAACAAACCACCTTCGCGAGCGTCGAACACATGCACGTGGCTAGTCATGCCATTTGGCACCATCCATGTCGCGACCGCTCGCGCGTCGAGAAGCGCTCGATACACGTTTGCCCGAGGCGCATTCACGTGGCGACTGATGTGCGTAGAGGTGGTTGCCATAAGTTGAATGCTCCAGACGACTGTGACGCCGACTTGGTAGCGGTCGTATGCTAGGTCGCTTTGGCCGCTTTCGGTTTTGACGGGCGGGCCACAGTTTTCAGAATATATTGCGCGGCGGCAGGCGTCTTACAATCGGTATCGCCGTGGTCAACTTCTACTTTTCCGATCCGCGCTGCCGCAGCCAGAGCTTCCTTCTGCAATTTCTCGTCCCGAACCCCAATGGATATCAGCGCGGAATTCATCGAATGTTTCACTCGGTTTTTTGCCTTATGAATATCTCGCTCGATTACTTCCAGATAAGTCTCAAGCGACTCGTCTGGAAACCGAGAATCTACCCGCACAAGCCTTGCAAACAATGACCAGCCAAAACATCCGATCCATTCGTCTTGCTCTTCATCCATCTTTCGACCTTTTTTGGATCGATAGACGTTTGACTGGCAAACGTCGCAACCGCGTCAATAATAACGTAGCTGTTAAGATCGTTGACCCATTCATCGAGCAAACCGATACCCTTAGCCGGATCGGCGATCATTGTTGCCAGTATGCGAGCATCGTGATTTCCGGATTTCCATAATTGCACGGCCAGTTCGTGATCAATTTTGATCTTCTTTTTTAGAGCACCATAGTTAGCAAAACTAACGCCATAAATTTCGCCCTGGACACCGTGACGCCGGTATGTTTTGCGAAACTGCTCTGAGCCGAGCGATTTCAATTCCTGCATCAAATCTTTGAAGTTCATTTCTTGGGCCTCTTGGTTGACTGGTGATTTGCTGACCTTAGCCCAACTTTCGAGTGTTGTCATTACCAAATGTCGTCGCTCTACAGCGCTATGAGCGACTAAAACTCTGACCTTCACGTCATATCAATTTCAACATCTCCACGCAGAGAAATTGCCGACGAGGTCAATTTGTGAAAATCGCGAATCGATTTTCACATCAAAGTGAGTGTGTGTGTGAAAGTTGCGGACGAAAACGGGCGACGCCTAAGATCTCAGGGTCGCCCGTAACTGGTTGAAGATTTTTGGTGCCCGCTAGTAGATTCGAACTACTGACCCTTCGCGTGTCAAGCGTAATTGGACCGTTTTCTCGCGATATCTCCAGTTATCAAAATATGCTTCAAAGGCCTGTATTTATTGGCTGAAAGCGAAATCAGGTCTAACTTGACAACTCTGCTATTCTCTCGAAAACACATCCGAAATGTGTGCGAATGTGTGTGCGACATGTCCGATAAGCTTTAGCTTGTCGAAGTCCAACGCCACACTTCAAGTTTATTGTGCAACAGGAGATGTCGAAATGAGAGCACGAGTTGGATCAGTTGTGAGAAGAAAAGGTCGAGGCAAGGGTGCGAAGCGGACGTGGTGGGCGCGCGTCACTTACACCGATCCAGTGACAGGTAAGAGACATGATCGTCAGCGACGAGCTGAGAACAAAGTGGACGCAGGCGACAAGGTCCATGAACTTCTCGCGGAGGTCGATGCGACAGGGGGGCGTTCGCTCGCCAAGGAGCACATGACGTTTTTCG
>DASXSC010000240.1:0-11774 GCA_036506215.1 Pyrinomonadaceae bacterium
TTCCAGCCTTCGCTTGTGCGGATGCTGCCACTGGGCAAATGTTTGAAGTTGACTTTAGCATCCGGCGCTACCGCGCACGGTTCTGCATCATGACGCTGAAATTGACTCTAGCATCCGGCGCTACCGCGCTCGGTTCTGCATGGCGTGCTTCTCTTATTTATCAAACTGACCCACTACCGAAATTGGTTAGCCTCGGAAAGTCTGTTCTCCGGGTTTTTTGTTCTTGATGGTCGCTGCTCGACCGTGTTAAGACGTGCAGCCTGATTAGTTTTCCTGACAATGAAAAAAGCACACTTCCTTCCAATTCAAGAACCGGTCAGTCGTAGAACTTTCTTGAAGTCAACCTCGACCGCAATCGTCGGTGGCGCTGCTTTACATGCGCTACCTCTCGAAGGCCTGACAGAAGAGCGAGAGGGAAGTGCGGCCCAATACCATTCCACTTCTCAAACCTCTGGGCCGGAAACAAAGCTGGTCAGCCAACGGTTGTTAAAGGGTTGGGAGTATCGACGCGGCAACCTGGGCGGCGTTTGGGAAGTCTGGCGCAAAGCCAACGATGACGCTAACATATGGACTGCTGTTGCACTTCCCCACTCCTTCAACGCTTTTGATGCCGTTGACCCGGACGGTCCTTATTACCAGGGGCCTGGCTGGTATCGCGCCAAACTCAAAATTGAGAATCCTTTTCCTGGCGGCCGCACCCTTCTACACTTCGAAGGCGCCGGACAGAAGAGCGAGGTTTATGTCTACACGGGAAAAGTCGGCGAGCACGTCGGAGGCTACGACGAGTTTACGGTGGACATCACCGACGCCGCGGCCACAGCTCTTAAGAATGCGAACAACAAAGGCCTGGTTCCCATCGCAGTCTTGTGCGACAACTCGCGCGACCTCGAAATGATTCCGTCCAACCTTAGTGACTTCAATCTCTATGGCGGTCTCTACCGGTATCTGAATCTCGTTTATGTCCCCGCGATTGCGCTCGAACGTGTCCAGGTTGAGAACAACCTCACGCCACAAGGAAAGGCCACCGCAACCGTCCGTGCTCGACTTGGAAACCCCGGGGCACTCAAAGACGAAGTCGATCTCACAGTCCAGGTAACGGACCCGCAAGGAAGAGTCGTGCATGCGAACTCGCAGAACCTCGCACCATGGACCGGCATGCGGGAGTTGAGCACCTTCACGATCGAAACACCTTCACTTTGGTCACCTCGCACACCATCGCTCTACCGCTGCATTGTCACTCTAAAAGGCGCCGGCGGCGAAATGAGTTTAACCGAGCGATTCGGCCTCCGATCGTTCGAGTTTGTTAAGAACGGCCCTTTCAAACTCAACGGCGACCGGCTGCTTATTCGTGGCACGCAGCGTCATGAGGACCACGCCGGTCTCGCGAATGCCATGACCGAAGACTTGATTCGCAAAGAGATGCGTTTGATCAAGGATCTTGGAGCCAACTTCGTTCGCCTGGGCCATCATCAGCAATCGCGCATCGTACTGGACACGTGTGACGAATTGGGCCTGCTGGCCTGGGAAGAGATTCCCTGGTGCCGGGGCGGACTAGGCGGCCAGCGCTATCAGGAGCAGGCCCGACGAATGCTGCGCAACATGATTGATCAGCACGCGAACCATCCCTCGATCATTATTTGGGGATTGGGAAACGAAAACGACTGGCCCGGCGACTTTGAGGATTTCGATAAGGACAAGATCCGTGGGTTTATGACTGAGCTCAACGCGCTGGCCCACCAGTTGGATCCTTCGCGAAAGACTGCTATTCGCCGTTGCGATTTCTGCAAAGACGTCGTCGACGTGTATTCGCCTTCCATTTGGGCCGGTTGGTATCGAGGACGTTACACGGAATACAAGAGTTTGTCGGAAGCAGAGATGAAGAAGGTGGACCACTTCCTGCATATGGAATGGGGTGGCGATAGTCATGCTCGGCGGCACACTGAAACCACCGAACAACTGCTGGCAAAAGTGGTCGCCGGTCAAACGCCGGACGAACGCGGACTCGACTACTTGTTGACCGGGGGCGTTTCCAAAGCCCCGACTGAGGGCGACTGGTCAGAAACCTACATCTGCAACCTCTTCGACTGGCACTTGAAGGAACAGGAGACGATGGATTGGCTGACCGGCGCGGCCCAGTGGATCTTCAAAGACTTTGCCACCACCTTACGGCCGGGAAATCCAGTGCCCCGCGTGAATCAGAAAGGATTGGCAGAGCGCGATCTGACGCTTAAGGAAGGCTATTTCGTTTTTCAATCTTACTGGACAGAAAAGCCTATGGCTCACATCTACGGCCATTCGTGGCCCGTCCGTTGGGGTGAAAAAGATGAAGCGAAGCTGGTCAAGGTCTATTCAAACTGTCCCGCGGCGGAGTTGTTTGTAAACGGAAAATCGATGGGAGTGAAGAAGCGAAACAGCCAGGATTTCCCCGCCGCCGGACTGCGTTGGCTGGTGCAATTGAAAGAAGGCGAGAATCAACTGAAGGTGGTTGCCACCAAGGATGGCGTAGTCGTGAATGATGAGCTCAAATTCAGCTATCAAACAGAAAAATGGGAGAAGCCGGCGAAATTGATTCTTGAAGAGACAGGACGGAGTGGCGAAACAGTGACCATTCAGGCGCGCGCGCACGATCGGAATGGAATTCCTTGTCTCGATGCGCGCAACGTAGTGCGTTTCGGACTGACCGGCGATGGCCGGCTGATTGACAATCTGGGAACTTCAACCACTGCGCGCAAAGTAGAGCTCTACAATGGCCGCGCCGTGATCAGCTTGCAACGTAAAAGCGAGATCGTTGCAAGCGTGACGTCAGAAGGATTGCCGTCAGCTTTTCTTAGAATTTAGGCAGATCCGGAAGCATCAGCAGCGCAATCGAACTCAGCGGCCGAAGTCCTTCAACATCAAATGGCCGAAGCGCGGCTCTGCCGCAGCACAGTGCGGGAAGGCTAAGCCTTTCCGTCAGAGGCTTTATAAATTCTCTTTCCTGAGGCTGAGCCTCAGGAAAGAAAAGAAGGGTGGTGCACGGAAAGCCATAGGCTTTCCGCACTGTGCGGCGGCGAAGCCGCAACCCCGAATCGAATGATGAAACCCATCGGGACCTTCCGCAGGGTGCGGCGTCAGGCTGTCGGCTCTTATTAAACTTATGAAACGGCGAACATTCCTTTTCTTCTCAGCCCTGGGTTTACTGCCGCGACTATCGCGCGTATTGGCCCAGACCCGCCTGGAGCAGGCCACGCCTCGAAAGCGGGCGTGGCGGGATCTCAGATTGTGGTACCAGCAACCAGCCGCCAACTGGAACGAAGCGCTGCCCATCGGCAACGGAAGATTGGCGGCAATGATCTTTGGTGGACCGCAGTCGGAAAAAATCCAGCTCAACGAAGACACCATCTGGGCGGGGGAGAAACGGGATCGCATTAATCCGGAAGGTGCACAGAACCTCGCCGAAGTACGGCGTCTTTTGTTTGCCGGAAAACCCAAAGAGGCGGAGGTGCTGGCCGAGAGGACCATCATCGCAGTCCCCAAGCGAATGCCGCCCTATCAACCGCTGGGCGACTTGCTGCTCCGCTTTTCCGGTCAGGACAGTGTGAGTGACTACATCAGGGAACTGGATATCGATACAGGAATCGTTCGCGTAACTTACCGATCGGGTGAAGTGCGGTTCACGCGTGAAGTCTTCGCGTCGGCTGTGGACCAGGTGATCGTGATTCGTTTGACGAGCGACAAGCCTGGCCGTATTTCATTTGCTGCCACGCTCACGCGCGAACAGGACGGTAAGACTCGCGCCGTTAATGCTGACCGCGTCGTGATTGACGGCGAAGCAATTGCGCGCGGCGACCGCCACCCGCTCGAACGCAAGTTGGGCGTCAAATTCCGGGGCGTGTTGCTGGTGCTGCCGGAAGGTGGAACCAGGCGAGTTGAAGGAGCGGAAGTGCGCGTGGAAAACGCTAATGCAGCGACGCTGGTTTTTGCCGCCGCCACGAACTTCCGTCACAACGACCTGGCGCTGAAATGTGAGCGAGATCTCCGTGCGGCAAGGAAGTCTTACCCGGGGCTTCGTTTAGCGCACGTCATCGATCACCAACGACTCTTCCGTCGCCTCGAGTTCAACCTTGGCGCTCCTGCCCTCGATCTACCCACTGACGAACGACTCAAGCGTGTCCAAGCCGGTGAGAAGGACCTCGCGCTTGAAGCGTTGTTCTTCCAGTTTGGCCGTTATCTGTTAATAGCCAGCAGCCGTCCCGGCGCGATGGCCGCGAATCTTCAGGGCAAGTGGAACGATCAGTTGCAACCGTCATGGGACAGTAAGTACACAATCAACATCAACACAGAGATGAACTACTGGCCTGCGGAAGTCGCGAACCTCTCGGAATTGCATGAACCATTGTTCGACTTGATCGATAACGCGCGGGAAAACGGCCGCCAGGTGGCGAAAAGGCTTTACGGCGCGCGTGGTTTCATGATCCATCACAACACGGACCTGTGGGGCGATGCCGTGCCCATTGACGGAGTTCACGCTGGCCTCTGGCCCATGGGCGGGGCATGGTTGAGCCTGCATCTGTGGGACCACTACGATTACATACGCGACCGGCGGTTTCTGGCGCAACGCGCTTACCCGGTGATGAAAGAGGCAGCCGAGTTCTTTCTTGACTACCTCGTTGATGATGGCCAAGGCCATCTAATAACTGGTCCATCGCTTTCTCCGGAGAACCAATACAAGGCGCCTGACGGCACGGCCGTCAAGTTGTGCATGGGGCCATGCATGGACACAGAAATCACCCACGCGCTCTTCAGCCGTGTGATTGAAGCTAGCGAGTTGCTCAACGTGGATGCAGCCTTCCGTATGAAATTGACTAACGTACGTGATCGCCTCCCGCCGATGAAGGTCGGAAAGCACGGGCAGTTGCAGGAGTGGCTCGAAGACTATGATGAGCCAGACCCTGGGCACCGCCACATTTCTCACCTGTTTTCCCTGCATCCCGGCAATCAGATCACGTTGCGCGGCACACCGGAGCTGGCGCGGGCGGCGCGAGTTTCCCTCGAGCGGCGTCTGCAAGCAGGAAGCGGGCACACCGGATGGAGTCGCGCGTGGATCATTAACTTCTGGGCGCGTCTGGAAGACGGCAACCTGGCCCATGAAAACATCCTTGCCCTGCTGACAAAATCAACGCTGCCCAACCTGCTGGATAACCATCCACCTTTTCAGATTGACGGAAATTTTGGAGGTACAGCAGGCATGGCCGAGATGCTCCTGCAAAGCCACGGCGGCGAACTGAGTTTCTTACCGGCGCTTCCTGATGCGTGGGCCGAAGGGTCGATTAAAGGACTTCGCGCGCGTGGAGCGGTTGGAGTTGATCTAAGCTGGAGGGCAGGGAAAGCCCGAGCGATCTTACGGCCGAAGGTGAGCGGTGAATTTAAGTTGCGGGCGCCACGCGGTCAACGGATAACGTCCGTGACAGAGCAGAGAACGAACAGGAAGTTTGTCGCCGACGCCGGCGGTGTGGTTCGATTGCAGTTGGTGGCGGGAAAAGAATACCAGGTGACATTCGCCTGATGCTTGCAGCGCGCACGCGGCGAGCTTAACTAAGCCACGAGTCAGTCCCCTGAGTCAACTCCTTGGAGTGCGGCGGCCTGGCGCCGCTTTGGTCCGACACGCGTTGTCACACCCTTTACTATTGAATGCTTCTCAACAACGTGGCACCTGGCCACCGCTGACCAAAGCGGCGCCGGGCCGCCGCACTCCAAAAGTTGAATATGCCGTGACAAATCGAGCCTGCTGCCGGCTCTTATTAAGGGAGAATCTGGTGAAAACATCATTTGCAGTTGGCTTACTGTTGTTGGTTTCTTTCACTGCGGCCCTCGGCCAGGAAGCCCAGCAAGTTCAGGTCGCTACTACTATCGCGTTTACCGAAGGGCCTACCGCCGACGCCGACGGCAATATCTTCTTCACCGACCAGGCGAATAACCGGATCATGAAGCTCGCGAATGATGGCAAGCTTTCCACGTTTCGGCAGCCTGCCAACTATGCGAATGGGATGGTCTTTGATGCGCAATGGCGTTTGCTCACCTGCGAGTCGGGCGATCCAGTTGCCGGCACTCTTCCACGAGTGACGCGCACAGATTTAAAAACAGGGCGGGTTGAAGTGCTGGCCGACAAGTACGACGGAAAAAATCTGGTTGCCCCTAATGATGTGACGTTCGACGGCAAAGGACGAATCTACTTCAGCGATAAACCTGCGAAAAAAACCGGAGAAGGCGGCGTCTACCGCATCGATTTGGATGGAAGTATTACGCGGATCCTCGCGCCGCCTGAAGTCGAGGTTCCCAACGGCCTGATTATTTCTCCCGACGACAAGACCTTCTATTTGATCGAGGCCAACCAGGCGGAAAAAGGCGCCAGGGTGATCCGGGCCTACGACCTTCGCGCCGATGGAACGGTCACCGGGATGCGCGTGTTTCACAATTTCTATCCCGGCCGCAGCGGAGATGGCATGTCTATTGACACTCAGGGAAACCTATACGTGGCCGCCGGTTTACACTCGACGCGCGGAACGAGTGAAACACTGGATACAAAGGCCGGCATTCACGTCCTTGCGCCGAATGGGAAGCTGTTGACGTTTATTCCAATCCCGGAAGACGTGATTACAAACTGCGCGTTTGGCGGGAGCGACCTGAAAACGCTTTATATCACCGCGGGTAAGACAGTCTTCAAGGTAAGAACAGAAATACAAGGCACTCGTCGCTGAAGAGATCAGCGACTCCCAGCTCGGGGGCCGACAACTTTTGAGAAATATTTTGGAAGGATTTGGTTCCGTAGCGTTAATTAACTATGTAAGCGGATCGTGAAAAGCCGTGAGGCCGATGACTCCGACCATTCCCACCGATGCCGAATTGTTGCAGTTGATGTCAAGCGGGGATGAGTCTGCTTTCGCGACGCTCTACCGGAGGCATCAAGGCCTGGTTTACCGATTCGCCTTACTGATGAGCGGCTCCGCAAACATTGCCGAAGAGGTCACGCAAGAAGTGTTTCTGATGCTTATTCGAAATCCGAACGGCTTTGATGCGACCCGAGGGCCGCTGCTCGCGTACTTGTACGGAGTGGCCCGCAATCATGTGTTGACCTTTCTGAAGCGCGAACGACCCTATGTTCCCATTATTAACGGTTCGGAAGATGGAATTTCCCTGGCGCAGTTCACCTCCCAGGACGATCCTTTTGGAAATTGCACTCGCAATGAGGTGATCAAGTTGGTGCGACAAGCGGTCTTAACTTTGCCGCCGCGTTACCGTGAGGTGGTGGTGCTCTGTGACTTTCAAGAGATGAGCTACGCGGAGGCGGCCGTCGTGCTGGACTGCGCGATCGGAACCGTAAACTCGCGGCTGCATCGCGGCCACGCGTTGTTGCTAAAGAAATTGCGTGGGGCCGGCGAAGTTGACGCGGCAACGCCTGACTCCCAAGTGATGAGGTGTTTTGCATGACCTGTGATGAATTTGAGTTGATCATTCTGGCGCTCGCGCGCAACCAGTTAATGGATGCTGGTGCGCATGAGGCAGGCCTTGTTCACGCAAAAAGTTGTGTGCGCTGTGCCGCACGACTGACCGCGGAGCGCTTCCTGATTGAAGGCGTGCGCGCGGCGGCCGCGGAAATAGCCACAGACCAGGCGCCGGCACATGTGGAAGTTGCGCTTTTAGCGGCCTTCCAGCAGCAGGTGTCGGCTGCAGCTTCTCCGAGCGTTGTGCTGCTGCCAATCAAGACGAACAGTTGGTCGTTTTGGAGGACGGCCGCAGTCGCGGCGTCCATTCTAATTCTGATCTCAGCGATGGCGATTTTCTGGTCTTACTCAAACTCGCTAAAGGATGGGAATGAAATATTGGTAGCGCTGCCTGTTCCGGTTGAATCGCCCGGGCCGGTAGTTCCGGCAGCGGTGCCGGGGGGCGAGACTGCGGATGTTCCAACCTACTCACCTCCACCGAGTCGGCGGCATCAGCGGATATCAGGTCGCAAGTCAAACCGAGCCGAGGTGGTGACCGAGTTTTACTCCCTGGTAGATGATGGAGATCTTAATTCTTCCGAATTCGCTCAGGTCGTGCGTGTTGAGTTGCCGGCTTCGGCGCTGAGTGCGGCAGGAATAACGGTAAGTTCTGACATTTCTACGCTACCGGTTAAGGCCGATGTGGCGCTGGGATACGATGGAATGGCTCGCGCGATTCGTTTCGTTCGCTAGAGATCAGCTGTTGTCTACTAAGAAAGGGAACTGGTTGTGAGAAAACGAATAGCACAGTTGCTGTCTATTTGCTTATTAGCGCTGACGGGTAATGTCTCCGGTATTGCGCAAGAGGTTCAATCCGCTGCCCAGGCGACGCCAACGGCGGCGACGCAAGAGAAACGGATTGCTGAAGCCGAAAGAGAAAAACGAGCTGCGGCTAAAGCTGTCGAACAACAGAAACGAGCGCTGGCTCAACAGAAGCGAATCGAGGCGCAACAGAAACGAACTGAGGCTCGCATAGCGAGCGAACAAAAGCGCTCCCTTGAGAGAGCGTTTCGCCAGGCTGCGCATCCCGAGGGCACCTTCAAACTTTTGGGTTTCAGGCTTGATCCCCGGCACGAAAGGGTAGTTACAGGGGCGCCTTACTCTGCTACGGCGATAACCGAACACACCCAGACGCTCAGCGATGGCAATCAGATCATTCAAAAGAATGAAGCGACCTATTATCGAGACAGCGAAGGCCGCATGCGGACTGAACAGAAGCTGAAGACTATTGGTAAATGGACAGCCGCCGGCGACCCGCCACAAATAATAACGATCTTTGATCCGGTGGCAGGGAATTTCTATAGCCTTGACCCTCGCACGCGAACCGCCTTGATGGATGCCAGAGGACCGCAAAAAGCTCCCAGGAGTCCAATGGAGCCTACGGCCCCCAGGCCACCGAGGGCTCCCCGTGGCCCAAAAGAGCTTTCGAGCCTAAAAGATGATCTCAAAGAACTCAAGAGTTCAAAGGAGAAGCCCAGTCCGTCAGTTCAAAAAAAGATCGAGACCAATCAGCATGTTGATGTCAAAGAAGGTTCAGGGAGACAAAGGAGAAAGGAATCGCTTGGTACCAAAACTATCGAAGGTGTTTCAGCCGAAGGAACAAGATCGACGCTCACCATTCCAGCGGGCGAAATTGGCAACGTCGGGCCAATCGAGATCATTGATGAGAGTTGGTACTCACCCGAATTACAAGTGCCTTTGATGACCAGACACTATGACCCACGCTCCGGCGACTCTATTTACAGGCTTACTAATATCAAACGTAGTGAACCGGCTCGTTCATTATTTGAGGTACCAGCTGACTATCGCATCGTGGATAAACGAGCGCCCAAACCTGCGCCGGAGCCTCGGCCACAGCCACCGCCAAAGGCGGTGGCGCCGGCGCCGAAACCAGAATAACTTTAGAGGAACTAACCCACCTCCAGAGAGTTCTTAACAAAGATGGAATCGATCCTCTGTTGAGGTTCCTTTCCGAAACGACCGACCGGCGCGATTGCGCGGGAAAGTTAAACGGAGAGCGGGGTCGAGGTGTGCCCTGGTCTAACCAGACAGCCGTCGCTGTTGTGAAAGAAGGAGGTCTGCAATGCTTAGTGGTAGCCGGGTTCTGATTCTTTTCTTGCTCGCACTGTTTTTGTCGTTAACAGCGAACGCGCAATCCCGCCATGATGCCCTCGAGGCCTACAACCGCGGATGCAAACGCTACCTCGACGGGGACTTCCAACGCGCCATCGCCGAGTTCACGCGCGCTATCGATCTCAGTTCTCAACCAGACGCTGGTAATCAGCGTGAGCAATGGAAAGCGGCGATGGGTTTTACTAGTGACGCTTCAGATTCCGGGTCAATCACCCTGATCGATCCGCTCACTGCAGTGGCGCTCGGTAATCGCGCGTTAGCCCGCTTCCGCCTGGGGGATATGAGTGGCGCTCTGGAGGACTGTAACCGGGGACTTCGCATCAACCCGGGCTTGCTCCTGCTTTATAAGAACCGCGGGGCCATACGTTGGGCGACCGGAGATATGGAAGGAGCGATTAGTGATTTCGACCAGGTCATCCGGAAGAATCCGCGCGATGCGGAAGCTTATAACTCTCGCGGTAACTGCAGGATGGACAATGGCGATCTTGCGGGCGCGCTGGCTGATTTTGATCAGGCCATCCGCTTAGACCCTCGCAAAGCGGAATTCTACTGTGACCGCGGCGGGGCCAGTCTGGACAAAGATGTTGAGGGCGCACTTGCTGATTTTGAGCGGGCGGTTCAACTAGAGCCGCACCTGGCAATGGCTTATTTTTCTCGCGGCACAGCCTGGACCAGAAAGAACAGTTTCAACCAGGCGCTCGCCGATTTCACAAGAGCGATCGAACTTGATCCGCACATGGCTGTGGCTTACGGAAACCGTGGGTTGCTACAACTCTATCAGGGACAAGATGCTGCCGCCGAAAAAGACTTCGCGGAATGTTTGAAGTTGGACCCAACTTTAGAACCGAAGTTGCGCGCACGAATCACAGCGGAGAAGGCGCGGCTTTCGCGACGGTAGCATCAGCGGTCAGAAGTTAGAAATCAGCGATCAGCAGAATGAGTCAAGAAGGGAAAGCTCATGGTCGGGAAGGGAGGTTTACCCCCGCCGGTTGAATGGCATTCTATCGTGGCGGGGCAAGCCGCCCTTCCTAACCCAGAGACTTTCCTTCTTGAATGCTTCCTCTGAGACTATTGAAGGTAATCGAATGACGGATTTAAGAGATCAGTGAGTAAATTATACGCAATTGAACTCACTCGGAACCCCGACTTTCGGGGTCTGACCTCGGGGACCGCTGGCCTGTAGCCTCTTCGACCTCTGACTTCCGCCCTACTAAAACGAACTGTCGTCGGCGGATGGTCCATACAGCGCGGGAACCTTCGCTCCCATCAACCGCAGATAGACGGTCATCTGCCCGCGATGATGCGCCCAGTGATTGATCGTGTCCTGGATCATCAGGTGACGAGGCGCTTCCGCTACTACTTTTCCCCGCGCCAGCAAACGCCACGACGTCATCAGGTGATCTTCGCTGGTACTCTCAAATGCCGCGCGCGCGTCGGACGCAGACTTGTCCAGGGCCTTCACCAATTCCTCGCTCGTGTCCATCCGTTTCTGCTCCATCTTTGAGCCTTCCGCGGGCGCCACATCCAGCTCGTCTTGCTTGATCTGCATGGTGATCCACATTGGAATCGTCGCCACCATATTCACGAGATAGCCGAATATCATCGACTTCTCGTGCGGCTTCCAATCGTACTTGCCATCGGGGACTTGCTCTAAAGCGCGGCGCGAACGCTCCACCTCGCGATCCAATTCGGTAAGTAAAAACTCGTTCAGTTTCATGCTTGTCTCCTCATCTATGCTTCAAGCACCAGATTGCCTTACGTTTCTTGAGGCTACCGCGATCGCGTGCAAAAGCTGCGATGCGGTGTGTCTCGCGGATATTCAAAACGACATTCGAAAAGCCCGCCGGCGAAAATACGATGGCTTTGTCACACTTCTATAACGACGCACAGTTCGATGAGAGCAACTGCGATCCAGAGTTGACCGAAGCAGCACCAGTCAATCCCCCGTATTGGGTCAGATTGAAATAAGAGCCGCACGCAATGCAGAACCGAGCGCGGTAGCGCCGGATGCTAGAGTCAATTTCAGCGTCATGATGCAGAACCGTGCGCGGTAGCGCCGGATGCTAAAGTCAACTTCAAACATTTGCCCAGTGGCAGCATCCGCACAAGCGAAGGCTGGAA
>DASXSC010000241.1:0-17088 GCA_036506215.1 Pyrinomonadaceae bacterium
CAAAAGCCGTCGAGTCACCTGCCTTCAGTTGGGCATATTTGGTTTCCATGTCGAAGTAAGATCCATGAGCGCCCAAGAAATAGTCACAAGGCAATGACTTCAGCAGCTGGAATGTTCGTTCGAAGTCTTCGGCTATCCCGGGATAGAGTGAATTCCCGATAAGCTTGTATCCGGGATTGACATTTGGACTGCCAACGATCACAACGTCCCGAGTCTTTTGGCTATCTTTCACTTTCATCGTCCACGTCGTGCAGCCTTTTGTGTGCCCGGGCGTTAGATGCGCAGTAAGTACCTCATCTCCGAGTTTCACTTCATCACCATCCCGCAATACACGATCAACTTTGGTTGGCGGGTAAAGAGTTGTCGGATCTTTGCTGTAATGAAAATCACTCCTCCCTCCGGATTCAACCGTGGGCACATCGGCATCCATCACCATGTATTTCGCGCCAGTGAGTTTTTTGATCAGGGCGCTCCCGGCATCGTGGTCCCAATGGGCATGACTTATCAAAAGAATCTTGATGTCGGTGAACTTAAACCCCAGCGATTCGATACTGGCTCGAATCAACGGAACGTTAGCTTCGAGGTCGCTGTTTATGAGGATGTGTCCATCGGGAGTGGTGATAAGGTAGTTGGCTAATCCCTTGCTGCCAACATAGTAAAGGTTTCCTGCAATTCGGAAAGCAGGAAAAGGCTCCGTCCAATCATTCTGCGCTTGCGAGTTTTTGGTGAAAAATATCGGTTTGAGAAGGAAAAATAAAAACGCGAGCAATAGAGCCCCACTCAATACATTGCGGATGTGTCGCATGGTTGTTTTTACCTTTGGTCTCTCAGTTTCCGAATCGCGTAGCGCTGCGCCTCTTTGCCCTTTGCCACTAGCCCCGCGCGTTCACGAGTAGCGACGGTTATCATTGCGCGCTCTCCCTCTTTTTCCTGCGTCTCAATGATATCACCTAGCTACTTTACTCTTCCGGCGAGGGCTTCGTGTTCTGACTCTACAGGAAAACTGGATGCGGTTGGATTCTGTTTTGGCGGCGGGATGGTAAATCAATTGGCTGTGTGACTGGGCGCCGATCTGAATGCCGGCGTCGCATTCTATGGCCGCCAGCCAGCTGTAGAAGATGTCCCCAAGATTTCAGCGCCGTTGTTGCTGCATTACGCAGGCAATGACCAGGGCGTCAACGCGGGCATCGCGAACTATGAAGCTGCGCTCAAGGCCAACAACAAGGTGTATGCGCTTCACATGTACGACGGCAAACAACATGGCTTTCATAACGACACAACGCCGCGTTACGACGAAGCCGCCGCCAAACTGGCATGGACGCGCACTCTCGAATGGTTCAACAAATACCAGCGATAGATCCAAAGCGACTTGAACGTTGGGCCTGCCGCCCCGACTCTTGTGTCTCCGGCCGTTGACGCTGAGACCCGTACACGAACTCATTTTGGATCAACCGGCAGGCCCGCCTTCAGCCATTCATCATACCCGCCATACAGAGGGTGAACATTCTTCCAACCATGATCGCTTAACACCTGCGCCACACGGGCGCTTGACGCTTCGTTGGGTCACGTGCAGTAAGTAATCACAGTGCGGTCCATGGGAATCTCATCAAGGTGTTTTTCGACTTCATCAGCCGGAACGCGGATGGCCCCGGGCAATTTTGTTTCAGCTTCTCCCCATGCTTTGGGGTTACGAGTGTCAACGAATGTGAACTGTTCACCGCGATCCATACGCTGCTTCACCTCATCAACCGTGACTCGAGTTGGTTCCATTGTTTCCCCTCCTTTTTTCATTATTTGATTACACTTCGCACAGCGACACTCCTGCCTCCTGCTCCTGCTTGCCTTACTTTAAGCGTTCCGCTTTGGTACCCAGCTGATACTAAACCGAACGCATTAGATTCAGAGCAATGGAAATCTGCGAATCTAACCGCTCGTGATGCAAATCATTCGCACTGCGATACCCAGTCCAGTCTTGTATGCACGTATAATGCCCGAAGCATTCCCTCATGCATCTTGAATGGACCACCATGCGGCTCCGCTGCTAAATCAGGACGACTGGAACCCCTTGGTGTTTAGCCACATCATGCCGGCCCGGCGATAACTTATTTCTCGGGCCGGACGGCTTCGAAAAGCTTGCCGCGCCGCCGGCCACGCCACCACCACCGGCAGTGAGCAAGCTTGCGGATGATGTTTACATCCTGAACGGTTTGGCGGGAGGTACGCACAACGTCCTGTTCGTGGCCTTCAACGATCATGTGCTGGTGATAGAGGCGCCCGAACAAATTCTGTATGCCGGCAATTCAACCCAGGCGCTGGCGAAGATTAAGGAAACAGTGCCGGTTAAACCGATCAAGTACTTGGTTCTGACGCATCACCATTCCGATCACGCTGGTGGTTTTCGCGAGTACGTTAACGAAGGAACAACAATTGTCGCACTCAAAAGTTGACGATTGAGACAATCGAAAACAAGAAACGAGTTTTTCAGGACGACAGGCAAGTCGTGGAGTTGTACGACATTGGACCAAACCCTCACGCCAATGAAATGTTGGTGGCGTACCTGCCCAAGGAAAAGATTTTGTTTCAGGCTGACATGCTAAACCCCGCAGCCAATGGAACAATTCCAATTGCGCCAGACGCAACGGTTAGTTTTGGTGAACCAGTCCCCTCTAGCTGCTTACGCCTTTGCGTGCGACGCCGTTTTGAACATGCCTGGCTGATACCCGCCCGGAGTCGTGCGGAACGCAATGTTCAAACGATTCCAACTGTTTATAGCCACCACTGCAAGCGTTAACATTGCAAGCTCCTGCTCGTTGAACTGTGAACGCGCCTGCTCGTACACGTCGTCGGGAACGTCTTTGTTTGTGAGAAGCGTGACGGCTTCAGCCCAAGCGAGTGCCGCTCTTTCGCGCTCCGAGTAAAATGGGGATTCACGCCAGGCCTCGAGCACGTATAGTCGCTGCTCAGTCTCGCCTGCGGCGCGCAAGTCTTTCGAGTGCATGTCGAGACAGTAGGCGCAGCCGTTGATCTGTGACACCCGAAAATTTATCAAGTCGATCAGCGATGTCTCCAACCCGCTCTGAGCGACCGGTGCTCCCATAGCGAACATCGCGTGCATCAGTTTCGGGTCCACCTCCAAATAATTCAATCTCTGTTTCATGCTTGCTCCTTTCAAGTAAATAGTGGCTTCCTTTGCGCTCAGATGCAACTCACTAACCGGCGAAAACGCGACAAAGGGTAGCCAAGCCAACGTCCTGGCTTAAGGAGCGTTGCCCGGGGCGAGAATTAGCGAACGCCTTCGGCGTTAATCAGGTTGATGAGAAATTGAGCACTTAATATCACTCCCTTACCACCTCGCGCGGGTTCTTGTCGTTACGAACACCGAGAAGTCTCGGGTGACGGAGTTTGTTGTGTTTGGTCCATTGGATGAAACCGACTTGTACCACGATTTCAGGGTGAACCCAGTGGGCGCGCAGGCTATCAGAGACTTTGCTTCGTGCACCAACCTTGCTTCGCGCACCGACCTTGCTTCGCGGTAAGCCTACGGCTTTCGTAAACGGCGGCTTATCGATCTCGAGCCGATCGAGTTGTGCGCGCAGATCGAGCAGAAGCTTCGTATTGAAGCCGGTGCCGATTTTGCCGGCGAAGACAAAGTCAGCCCCTTCGTAATAACCAACCAAAAGAGCGCCCAGGCCCGCGCGTTTGCCCTGCGGTTCGGTGAAGCCGCCGACCACGAACTCCTGGGCCAGCTCGCATTTCATCTTCAGCCAGTTTGGTGAGCGGCGCTGCTCGTAAAGTGAATCGCGGCGTTTCGCGATTACACCCTCCCAGCCATGTTTCTGCGCGCGCTCCCAGGGCGCTTCGTCGTGCAGCACTGTTACGCGGTGCAGCGGCGGGCCGAGCGGCAGCTTGCGCAACAGCGCGCGGCGTTGTTCGAGCGGCAGGTTCGTCAAATCACGTCCATCGAGCCAGAGGATGTCGAAGACGTGATAAGAAGATGGCCCATGCCAGTCGATTTCGCCGTCGAGAATCAATTCCTTGTGGGGGAGTTTGGCAATAGCGCGGGCCAGCGCGGGAATGTTTTGCGGCAAACGATTGCGCGAGAACAATTCGACTCGGGAACCTTTCTTGTAAGCGAGCAGCCGGATGCCGTCGAACTTCCGTTCAAAGATCCATTCCGCACCGTTGAAACGCTCCTGGGTGAGCGTCGCGGCCATCGGCTGAATCCACTCGGGAAAGGTTTTAGGCATGGAGAGACTATAGCAGCGCCGGGCAACCGGAAAGGAGTACAACGAAGAACTCAAATACCCACCCCAGAGTTCAGGGCGTGCATCTCGCCGCGGAGATGTCTAAAGGAAACCACTCGAAGCTACGATCGGTCTTTGACCCTCCGATGCGCGGTGAGTCTGTGACTTACCGGCAGGCAGCCAGATTTTTCCTGAGGTCTCCGACCTTGAGTTTCCGGTCATAGACCGGAAAGGTTAGTAGGCTCGATTTCGATAAGTCAGAGACTTACCGCGCATCGGAGGTCAAAGACCTTTCGTTACTTGAACCATTCTACCTGCGGTCTTAATCTCTGACTTTGGCTTATTGAGGTGGTTTCTTGGGAGGGCCGCTCCTACGGTAGATTCGCTATCATGGCAAATGGTCCAAAAGCAAAGGCAACAGCAGAGAAAACGAAGGCGGTTGCAAGTCCGAGGGGGGACCCCCGACTAGATTGTAGTGGTGGCCCTCCGTGGCCACCCCTCTGTGGGAATGAAGAATCGTGTGTTGACGCAAGGGCGGCCACGGAGTTCAGCAGCAGTCCCCCTTGCCGGCCAGATGTCTTTAGGAAACCACTCGACGCTACGATCGGTCTTTGACCTCCGATGCGCGGTGAGTCTCTGACTTACCGGCAAGCAAGTAAAATTTCCTAAGGTCTCCGACCTTAAGTTTCCGGTCATAGACCGGAAAGGTTAGGGTGTTCGTCTGCGGTAAGTCAGAGACTCACCACGCATCGGAGGTCAAAGACCTTTTGTAGCTTGAACCATCCTTCTGCGGTTTTGACCTCTGACCCTTGGCTTCGTGTAGTGGTTTCTTGGGAGTTCACCAGCCAGCAGTCGTCTGGCAGAGACCGCCGCGCGCTCTGGAATCAGCGGATCTCTTGCCGGCAGAGCATCCATAGTTCATGGCGACTGGACCGCTCACTAACCAAGGACGTGATGTTTATAGAACGTAACTTCAAAAGAATCTCCCGCTCCGTTAGGAGCGGAATGTAGCGGCTCCTGAATATTCGTCCCCGGAAACATTGCGCTCCGCTGAGCGCGACATAATTCTGACCTCCAGTCTATAAACATTTGGCTCTGCTGGAGCCAGGATCTCATTTGGTTGCGGCGGTAGCCGCGCTGTGTAATCTGTGGATGGTTTGAGGGGCTGGAATTGGCCAACGCTTTCGGCGTTAAAAAGCAGCTGCGATGGTCGCGAAAGCAATCTTGTTAGCGATTCGTGAGGGACAGCCGGAATGCGGCCATCTCGTGGTCATTGCGAACCAGCAGGACGTCGCCGGCCAGCGCCGGATGGTTCCAGGTCTTGCCCTCGATCGCCGGGAATCGCGCGAGCTCCGTGAACTGGTCGGGGGTCGCCTTTACCAGCGCCAGCTCACCCTTCTCCGACACCAACAGCAGCACGTCCTGATCGGGCAAAAGCAAGAGCTGGCCATAGCCGTGCCGTGCGCCCTTCCACTTGCGCTTCCCGTCCTTGAGATCGATGCACGCCACGGTGCCGTAGTCGAAGCCAAAGGCATGGCCTTTGTGAATGACGAAGTCGTTGAAGTTGGCGTTCATATCCTCCGATGTCCAGCGCTCTTCGATGGTCCATCCGCTGGATCCCTGCTTAACCGCTATGCGGCGCATGCCGCCTCCGCCCATTCCGTCGCCGACACTGATCATAAGGTCGCCATCCGCAATCACGGCAGGCTGCATAATGCGGGTGTCAGATGGCCACGAGTAATTCCAAAGTAGCTTGCCGTCTGCGAGTGCGACACTAGTCGCGCCAGTTGAGCTCATCAGCAGGATCTGCGCGACTCCATCGATGGTCAAAAGCTGTGGAGAGCTGTAGCCCGTGCCGCTGCGCGGGCCGAACCACCGCGGTTTGCCAGTGGCCAGGTCGTAGGCGACGAGGGTGCCGGACGCGGCGACAATGACGACGTCGCCGACTACCAACGGCGAGCCGGAGATACCCCAGCCTGGGATCTTCGCGCCGGTATCGGACACCGCGTTCCGCGACCACACGACTGCGCCAGTACCATCGTCGAGCGCGTTCATGATTCCCGTCGCACCGAGTGTGTACACGCGACCGTTGCTCAGGGTCGGCGTCGCGCGCGGACCGGGACCGCCATTCGACTCATAGAACCGGGCCGCGTCGCCGTGTTTCCACACCAGCTTGCCGGTGGTCACGTCATAGCAGGCGACGATCTCGTCGTTACCGCGTTGCTCCTGGGTATAGAGGCGCCCGCCGCGTACCGCGAACGATGACCAGCCTGGGCCAATGGGCCGGCGCCACAGTTCGACCGGCGGCGATGCCGACCAGTCGGTTTTAATCTGCACACCGCGAACGGTGCTGTCGCGCTGGCGTCCGCGAAAGCCGGGCCACTCGGCGTCCGTCTTGTCTGTTGGCGGAGCGTCAGGAACTGGGGGTAGCGCTGCGGGTTCGTCGGCGCCCTGGGCCAGGAGTCGCTCCTCAGGAGTTTTGGACCAGCGCCAGTGGAAATCGTTCTCTAAGTCTCCAGTATTACCACCGGTTCGGATGAGCGTAAACACTCCGCACGCGAACAGGATCGCCGCAGCGATCACCGCGCGCCGCGGCCCTGCGGAGAGGCGACGACTCACCACTGCCGCTGCGACGACGGCGAGGCTCAGTACAGGAATCGCCAGGACGAAAAGCAAATACCCCATACTGCCGCCCGCAATCGACTCGTGGACGATGCGTTTTGTTCCGATCACCGCGATGACAATCAGGACGAGGGCACCCACGCGCTCGAACCAGGGCGCGCGGCTGATGAACAACCACCACAGAACGACAGCCAACCCGCACAAGGCTCCAACGATCAATGCGTAGAGAATAGCGTCGGGTAGTAAGACAGGGACGACGAACCAGGCCAGCCACTGCACGATCACAATGACCACGCCGGGCCACACCCGGAGGGGCTTTCGAGGAGCCGGTTCGCCGGCTTTTGCGTTGTTTCTATCGATCTGCTGAGAAGGGAGTTCGTTGGCCTGCGCGTTAGTCATATCAGTCAGGTCATACGCGCGCTACGGAACGCTTGTTCCTTTTTTGGCAGCTATGACTGCAAAAGGCAGAACGAGCCACGAAATTTCACGAAATACCATTAAGCATTTTCGTGTGTTCTTTCGTGGGGCTTCGTGGATCGCATTTCGTAGGATCACGGCTTCGCCGCCCCATGTGCGGCGGCGGCAGTCGCTCAGTCTTCAAGCTAGCCGGTCCCAGGGTTTCGGAGCAAACCCTTAATGTTGAGGCGAGTTTTCTCACAACCAACACGAAAAATGTTTAGGGATATTTCGTCCTCAATCGCACGCTTGACTGCTGCAAAAATACATCACCCGGATTTCTGACCTCCGCATAATCAGCGCGGAGGTTACGAACAGATACATTGAACTTTCAGTTAGGTCATTCATTTTCATTAGTTTCGAGTGAGAAAGCCGAAAGTGGACGCGCAAGAGCTATTCTCACGAAAGGCCGCGCTATCGCGCTCGTCTCGGGAGAAGTAGAGTATGTGGTCGTGATTCTAGGCACTAACTCCATAAGCGTCCCGGGCACTGAAGCTCAGAAAATCCTTCTACTGGATGGAGCTGGTAAGGTAAACGATCGGTTGTCGTGCGGCATCAATTCACGTTATGGGAGCCTCGTTACCGAGTTTCCACAAGATGACAAAGCCCAGTTTGTAATCCGCTTTGTCTCAGCGACCCAAAGCGGCTGGCACAATTGGCACACAATCAATTATGAAGGACAGTCATACACCTTCTGGACGAAAGAGCGGGCTGAGCAAGTGGACTGGGTCCGACGCGGTTTGGTCCGGCTGGCGGTTCGGGATGGAAAGCTTAGCGTAATCTTTCCAGAACTGACTAGACGGGAAGGCTCACCCGTTAGAGTACGTAAAGGAGCGAATTTTGAGGAAGCCACTTATCTTTTTGCTGATTCTATTTCAGATGATCGCTCTCTCCGTGAATTCTCATGCAAATGCAGGACAAATAACGAGTAATACAAAGACGTGTGAAGTCGTCATGTACTTAGGTGTTCCGCCGGAAAGCCTTCGGGAGGAAGATCGAAAAAACCTGGAACCAGAAAAGCCTCTGCTCACCGCATTAGTTAAACCAGATGGTAATTTTCAGGCAGACAACGAAGGTGCGAGTTTCGAGGGAACAATATCAAACGAGAAAGATGATAAGGTTCAAGTAGAAATCAAAGAGTCACACTTGAATTCAACCTCCTGCTTCCAGATCAATGCTCTGGTGAAGCCGAATGAACCAATAGTGCCGAAAGCGTGTGGATTCAGCTCTATCGTCTTTTCGTACTACTTTCGCGTAAGAAGCACAGCCGATGAAGTCGCCAATGCGCAAGATCTCACGTGCGAGATCGCTGTACCGCCTGAAGTGCACATTATCGATGGATGGATCGATGCCAGCCTAATTGTAAGAAATGTGAGTGCGAAGCCAATCAGAATTTGCACGCTTGTTTCTGGTCGGCGTGGTGTGGGGAAGGGCAGTTATACGGAGATTTTTAGTCCAGACTGGTGGAAATCAGATCGCCCGAGGCCAGCAAACTTCGCTGAGAGCCTCGTGACACTTTATCCCGATGAGACGTTCATCTTTCCAATCAAAATTCACTATGAATATAGCGTTGAATTCTTCCGTGGCTTGCCACTCACAATCTCGTCCGGCTATCGCACGGGAAAAGAGTTTGCGAAGCAATACGATACCTGGGAAGGGTCCATAGAAGCCAAGCCTGTTAGTGTTACTGTTGTGGAGTAAGGGTGATCCTGCGACGAATTTTACAATGAGTCTCAAATTCCTGCCTCTTCTCGTTTTTACTTGCTGTGTGTTTGGGACTATCTTGGCCCGGGCGCGACAGACTAATACCTACATAACTCATGACCGTACTCTTCGCGCGAGGATTATTCCCGTGAGTAGAAAATGCCCTGAAAGCCGCTTGATGATTCTTAGTCGGCAGGGTGTTTTGCGTTACCGAAAGAATTTCTCATCGCCTGACTGTGAACATGGGGCGGCTATTGTTCGTGGTGAGTGGACTCCTGATTCTCAGTTCTTTGTTTTTAATGTTGAAAGCACAGGTGGGCATCAGCCCGGACATCTGCCAGTCTATTTCTATAGCCAGAAGCGTAACAAGTTATACAGACTAGAGGACTACATCGGCTATATTGTCGCACAGGATTTCACCTTACAAGCTCCGCACATTATTCATACTGAGAGGCAAAAATGGATTGGGCAGCGGAGCTTTGAAGAAGTTCCAATCCAAGTAAATCTGGGTCAAATCATGAAGCGAAGACATTCGCGGACAGAGCCTTACAAGCAAGCGCGTCAGTGATGAAGCAAAGAGATACTTGGATTTGCTTTCATCCAGAAAATGAATCGCACGGTATGCTTGCGCGAGATTCTGAGGGGCGTGTTCTTCAAGAAGGTTTGCCTTCTCCCAAGGTATCAGTATCTGGCGGCGCGACGTTTACCACGCTTTCCGCGAAGGTCACTGACCCGTCGGCGAAGTTGGAGTATCGTTGGGATGAAATGACCAAAACCGTACTCAAGATGCGCCCCGCCGCGCATTCTGATCAAGTCATCCGGCGAAGGCTTCTCACAAAGCTTGCGCAGGCCATAGTCTGGCTCTTGCGTGCTTATCGCTGGAATGACATGATTCGCGCTACTGCCCAGAGTGCCTCGACAAACCGTCTGGAGGACTTGAATGTCAAAGCGTCCTGCAATTCCAGTTTCGGCATGGCTTATAGCTGCCGCCGGGTTTCTGTCACTCTCAGCCTCAATAGCCGTCGGCCGACCAGGAACTTCTCGCGGACTTGAACTAACACAAATACCAGCCACCTATTCCGTCAGCGGTCGCGTGTTTGACGCAGTCACCGGCCAGCCGATCGCTGGAATTCGATTTGTCTATGGTCGGCCAGCGGAAACCGCAAACAATGGCGGGTTCACCAATTTCGCTTTTGGGAGAACGAATGAGGTCGGCGAGTTTTCGTTGAAAGATCTCAAGCCCGCACACTACGTCCTGTATGTCGCGTCCAGTCTGAATCAAAACGATCAGTACAGCGACCCAGTTGCCTTCGACCTCGTTGACACGGACGTTGCGAATCTGGAAGTCCCGGTTCGTCATGGCTCAAGACTCAGCGGGTTTGTGGTACCTGCAGGTGTCACTAATCCGGCAGCGCTTTCGGCATTCTCCTCAGTAAAGGTGCTCGCCGCGGTGCCCGGCATTGGTAATCTGCGAGTAGGCATAGTTAACTTCTCAGCGATTGGACCAGACGGAAGTTTTCAATTTGTCGGTCTCCGGCCAGGCAAGGCGATCATCAACTTAAAAGCCGATAGCGAAGGCTTGAACGGATTGTCCATCATGCGAATCGAGCGCGGTGGTGTCGAACAAAAGCAAGGCATCGAGATCAAGGCCGGCGAGGATATTGCGGATTTGCAGGTATTCATTGCCGATGGTACGGGCGTCGTTCGTGGCCAAGTCGAGATCGAAGGAGGCACTTTGCCCGCCGGTGCGCGTATTCTGGCATCGATTACAAATAAGCTACGCTTCTCAAATGGCTATGCCCAGGTCGACCCAGAGGGAAAATTCGTAATATCAGGTCTCGCGGCGGGGACTTATGAGATCACGCTAAACACCTACCGCCCGCCGCCGCATCAGGGCGTGCGTATGTTGCCGACGCTGAAGCAGTCGGTAAAAGTCAGCGATGTGGGCGACTCCCCGGTGTTATTTACCATCTTTCTTGAACCACCAAAGCAAAAGCAATGATGCGAATCCACAAAAGCGATCGCCGAACAAACAAGAGCATTGGTGGAATGTTGTTAGTAGTTGGTACGGTTTCATTAGGCACTATAACCAGGCCTCCACAATCCGCACCGACAATTGTGGATAGGGCCAGCAGGCAACCGGCTACTGTTCCTATCGATCAGGATCCACAAAGGCGGCAGCCTCCAAGCTCTTCTGTCAACAGCGAACATCAAGAAAGTCTTAGGGCAAGACAAAGCGATGCTCTAAAGCGTCTCAACCGACTTGTCGGCAGTGCCTCACAAATTGGTGACGCATCTGCGCGTTGCAGACTGCTTGCGAGGATAGCAGACGCGTTGTGGCCTTACGACGAGGCTCGTGCGCGCAGGCTCTTCAGATTTGCTTTTGACCGAGCCATCGATATTCCGAAGCCAGACAATGACGCAGAGGTAAGACGACTGACTTGTGGTCTTGTCCGCGCTGAGATCACGAGACTTCTTACACAGCACGATGCGAAGTCCGCCTCCGAACAGATATTGAACTCCGCGGATAAAACTGCCTGTGACTATGGTCCACGCAATCGAGCATCATCGGAACACCCTCGTTCAGAGTTGCTCGTCACAACGGCTCTGTCTTTGGTGACGAATGATCCAAGTTTGGCGTACCGCTTCGGAGTGATGAGTCTACAAGAGGGGATCACGTCGCACTTGGGTGAACTCCTCAGCCGACTGTCAGTTAAGGATGAGAAGCTGGCTGAACAGCTTCTTTCGGCCTGCATCGATAGGATCTCCGGCAAGGACGTTAACGCGTTGGAGATATACGATGTCGCACACTTTCTCTTTCAGGATGAAATTTCCAAAGGTGGCAAGCAGCAAGCTGAGTCCAAGGTAGAAGAGAAGGCCGAGTTGAAGGCAGCCTTCGCGACGAAGCTGCTTGACGCCGCGTTAGTTGCGACCGATCGGTTTGTTACTAAGATTGAAAGGCAGCAACAAAGTAAGGAGAGAGCAGATGAGCGTGTTACCGATCCAGAAATTCAGCAGGTCTGGGCCCGTGAGGCCGACATAAAAGAGTTGGCGGCAAGCTACTACTCGATGTTGTTGGATGTGCAGGAAGGCGTTAACCACTATCACAACGACAAGTTACCAGAAACGCAATCTCTGCTAGAGCGGCTTGGCCGGTGGATGGATCCAATTGACGGAACACATGTTGGTCTTCTACGACAACGGTGACACGCCCGAAAGCTTGGTAGCCGAGGCCGAAAGAACAAACGACGCTGGGCAAAGGGGAGAGCTATACCAACTCGCGTCTGAGCTATCGCAACAAAAAGGCGATGCAACTAAGGCGCTGGAACTTGCAGCCAAAATAGCTAACGAAGAGAAGCGCAACTACTTAAGTGATGGACTTTGGTTACAGCGAGCATTCCAGGCCGCTGGCAAACAGCAGTTCGAGGAGGCCCACGCATTTATAAAGATGATGAAACGCCCGGAGGGACGACTGCGGGCCTTAATGGATATTGCTGAACGGATCACACCAACGAACGAAAATCAGAGGAAGCAAGCAGCAGCGTTGCTGGATGAGGCTCAATCACTCGTGATCACGGGCTCGCCCGGCGCGCAACAAGCTCGCACGACGATGGAAGTAGCGCGCGTGTACGCTCAAGCCGATTCAGAGACTGCTTTCGAAGTCACAGCTAAAGCAATCGATATGGTCAACAGCACTTTCGGCCCATCAATACCCGACAAAACGCGATGGCAGTTCGCTCATTTAGTGACTTTCAACGATCCGCTTAGCATCTTCGGTACTGACGCCCGCCTTTTTGAGACACTAGCGAAGGTCGATTACGTTCGCACGTTGCGGCTTGCCAGGAGATTCAATGATCCTGCTCTCATGGTAGCAGCACAACTTTATCTGGCGCCGAAAAAATAAACCGCGGCAATAACACATGATCGCAAATTGCGGCCCCGAGCCCACAAATTGGACTGTGTGGGATCATTTGGTTCTCAGAAGGAATTGTTCGACGCTGCTGCAAGACGGGTGTAAAGTACGTGAAACTTCAACAAACACGTTCACTCGAACGGAGGCCCTATGTTAGATGACGATACCCAATCGTGTCCGCCAGATCCTGCCCGCCGCAAATTTCTTTTGACTACGGGAAGTAGTATGGCAGCAAGCTTGGTTGCGACGTACGTACCGGCGCTCGCGAATAGCGCTGCCGGCGAGAGCGACTCGGCTTCGGCCGGTGCAGAGCCGAACATCGAGGGCACCGTCCCGATCACGCTGCGCATTAATGGCAAGGACCACCAACTTCGCATTGATCCACGGACGACGCTACTGGACTGTATTCGTGAGACGGTTGCGCTCACCGGAACGAAGAAGGGTTGTGACCACGGGCAGTGCGGCGCATGTACGGTGCATGTGAACGGCAGGCGTGTGAATTCATGCCTTACCCTGGCTCTGATGCACGACGGGGAAGAGATCACAACCATTGAAGGCTTAGGTACTCCCGACGCATTGCATCCTATGCAGGCCGCGTTCGTTGCCCACGACGGTTACCAGTGCGGGTATTGCACGTCAGGCCAGATTATGTCGGCTGTTGCGTTGCTCAAAGAACCGTGCGGTCCCGATGACGCGTCGGTGAAGGAACTGATGAGCGGTAACATCTGCCGCTGCGGTGCCTATCCCAATATCGTGGCTGCGATTCAGCAAGTTCGCAAAAATGCTTAATCGCAGGGAGGAGCGATCTCGATGCACACCTTTGAATTCAGTCGGCCCACGGATCCCGCGGCGGCGATTGCCAGCGGCGCCAATGCGAAAACGGCGCAGCAGGGCGCGGACGTGCGGTTCGTTGCCGGCGGCACGACGTTGATCGATTTGATGAAGCTGAACGTCGAAACACCTTCGCGGCTAATTGACGTCAACCGTTTGCCGCTCGACAAGATCGAAACCACTCCTGACGGCGGATTGAAGATCGGCGCCACCGTTCGCAATTCAGATCTCGCCCACCATCCGGCGGTGCAGCGAGATTACGCCGTGCTGTCGCAGGCTATTCTCAGCGGCGCATCGGCACAGCTGCGCAACATGGCGACGACTGCTGGCAATCTGCTCCAGCGAACGCGGTGCGTGTACTTCCGCGACACGGCGATGTCGTGCAATAAGCGCGAGCCTGGAACTGGTTGCCCCGCCATCACCGGCAGCAACCGCACGCTCGCTATTCTTGGCGCAAGCGAACATTGCATTGCGACCAACCCGTCGGACATGTGTGTGGCGATGGCCGCATTAGAGGCGACGATCCACGTGCAAGGACCGAAGGGTTCACGTGCGATCCCAATCGGTGACTTTCACGTCTTGCCCGGCATCACCCCAAATCGCGAAACAGTGCTTGAACCCGGCGACCTCATCACGCACGTGACGCTGCCGCGTCCCATCGCTGGAAGCAAGCAGGTTTATCTGAAGTTGCGCGATCGAGCGTCGTATGAATTTGCGTTAGCGTCGGCCGCCATTGTCATCACAATCGCCGGCGGGAAAGTGACCCGTGCTCGCATTGCCCTTGGCGGCGTGGGCACCAAACCATGGCGATCTCCAGAGGCGGAGGGCGCTCTCATCGGTAATTCCGCCGACACAGTCAACTTTCGCAAGGCGGCGGAAGCAGCTCTTCGTGAGGCTAAGCCACAAAGTGAAAATGGATTCAAAATCGAACTGGCCAAGCGCTGCCTCGCACACGCGCTAAAAATGGCTTCGATGAGTTGAGCCGAGGGAATAAACATGACAACAATCGCGGAAACATCTACCAGTTCTCCAGTTGGTCGCGATACTCCTCGCGTCGATGGCCCACGCAAAGTTACCGGGCTGGCGCAGTACACCTCTGATTTCTACTTTCCCGGCATGCTGTATGCGGTGCCGGTCGAAGCTACTATCGCGAACGGCAGGCTCCTCAAGCTTGACACCACCACGGCTGAGAAAATGCCAGGCGTGCGCGCGATCTTTCATCGCGAGAACATCGGGCGAATTTCCCGCTCCACCTTTGGACCGGGATTCGAAGGCGTCTGTATAGAGCGACGCCCGCCGTTCGAGGACGATGTGATTCGTTATTACGGCCAGTACATCGGCCTCGCTGTAGCGGACACGTTCGAATCGGCCAAGGCCGCTGCCGACGCGGTTCGGGCGACCTACGCGAAGGAGAAGCCAAACGTTGAGACTCACCTTGAAGCGGACGACGATCCTGATGTCGTTCTAACGACGTATGGCCCAGCCGAGCGACTGCAAAGTCAACGCGGTGATGCCGAGCAGGGGTTCGCGACGGCGCCGATTAAGCTTGACCAAACCTACATCACGCCAGCCGAGACACATAACCCTCTCGAGGTGCACGCCACCACCGCAATCTGGGAGGGTTCGACCCTGACGCTGTATGAGTCGTCGCAGGGAGTCGTCAACCTCCGGGGCGTCCTGGCACAGATGTTCGGCCTGCCGAAGGAAAACGTGCGCGTAATTACCGAGTTTGTCGGCTCGGGCTTTGGCAGCAAGCTGTGGCCATGGACACAATGTGCGCTCGCCGCGGCTGCGGCGCGGCAGTTGGGCAAACCGGTGAAACTGGTGCTCAGCCGCAAAATGATGTTCCAGTCGGTCGGTCATCGTCCGCTTACCCAGCAGCGTGTGCGCGTGGGCGCCAAGCGTGACGGCAAGCTCGTCTCACTTCAGCACGACTACGTCTACCACCGGTCGATGCTTGATCCCTACCACGAAGATTGCGGCGAGGCAACGGCGTTCCAATACAGCGTGCCGAACCTCCGCGTGACTTTCGGGCGCGCAAAGCGAAACGTGGGCGCAGGGGCCGACATGCGCGGACCCGGTCGAGTGCCGGGGCTGTACGCAACCGAGTCGGCAATGAACGAATTGGCTGATCAACTCAACATCGACCCAGTAAAATTCCGCATCCTCAACGAACCGAAAATCGATGAGTCGAAGGGCATTCCATTTTCGTCAAGGCATTTGGTCGAGTGCTTTGAACTAGGAGCGCAGAAGTTCGGTTGGTCCAGACGCTCGCCTGAGGTCGGCTCGATGAAGCGCGACGGTTTGACATTGGGTTGGGGAATGGCCGGCTGCACGTGGATCGCCGCACGATTTCCTGCCGCGGCGAGCGTGCACCTGCGCGACGATGGCACGGCGCGCGTCGCGTCTGCCACGCAGGACATCGGCACTGGCACGTATACTATTCTCGCGCAACTCGTCTCGCAGAAGACTGGTGTGCCGCTCGACAAGATCGAAGTAGCGCTTGGCGATACCGCGCTGCCGGAAGGCCCGATCTCGGGTGGCTCCATGGCCACTGCATCCGTCGTTCCGGCCGTCTTAGCGGCGGCTGACAGCGCGAGCTCATCGCTGCTTACTATCGCGGTGACAACGCCTGGATCGCCGTTTGAGAATCGTAAGCCCGATGATCTGGGATTCCAGAACGGCCGGGTATTTTTGAAGGTCGATGGTGCGGCTAAAGGTGTACCGTTCCAGGATCTACTGCGCCGCGCCAACATTCGCCTCGTCACCGGCAGCGGTAAATCCGAAGCGACCTTCGGTAATCAGACACCGAAGTTCTCGACACAATCGTTCGGCTGTCATTTCGTTGAGGTGACATGGCAAGCGGAGATAGCACGGCTACGCGTCAGCCGTGTTGTGACCGTCATGGATGCGGGCCGGATTATTAATCCACTGGCTGGCCGGAATCAGATCGTGGGCGGAGTTGTAATGGGAATCGGTATGGCGCTGTTAGAGCACACGTCCTACGACGCGCAGAGCGGCGCGCCGATCAACAGTAACCTGGCCGACTACATCGTGGCGGTGAATGCCGATACGCCACCGGTTGAAGTGCATTTCCTCGATTATCCAGATAAAGAGATTAACGAACTTGGTGCGCGGGGGATCGGCGAGATCGGCTTGGCCGGCGTCGCGCCTGCGATCACGGCGGCGGTCCACCATGCAACGGGCGTTCGCGTGCGGGAATTGCCAATCAAGATCGAGGACCTGTTAACGTCAAAATAAGCTCGACCGCCGGCTAGGGTGGCAGCTAGGTTGAGGCGATGGTAAAGAGGAAGCTCC
>DASXSC010000242.1:0-17515 GCA_036506215.1 Pyrinomonadaceae bacterium
AACTTCAACGCACGCCATGCAGAACCGAGCGCGGTAGCGCCGGATGCTAGAGTCAACTTCAACGCACGCCATGCAGAACCGAGCGCGGTAGCGCCGGATGCTAAAGTCAACTTCAAACATTTGCCCAGTGGCATCATCCGCACAAGCGAAGGCTGGAAATTAATAGGTGCTGCCTGTAACAAGTCTCTTCCGCCAATCCTTGTATAATCACTACGCCAAAGTTGACTCTAGCATCCGGCGCTACCGCGCACGGTTCTGCATGGCGTGCGTTGAAGTTGACTCTAGCATCCGGCGCTACCCCGCACGGTTCTGCATGGCGTGCGTTGAAGTTGACTCTAGCATCCGGCGCTACCGCGCTCGGTTCTGCATAGCGTGCGTTGAAGGCGACTAGTTTTTCCTTCCAGTGTGTGCACAGAGATTGCTGAGGAAGCGACATAGGTGTTGTTTGTCGCCTTACAACTATTACGTCCCTGGTAAAGCTCGCAGAGCTTCACTCAAGTGGGAACGCTCAGCCAGTGAGTGCAGCAGCGGACCTTCCGAGGAAAACTCAACTCTATTAACCGAACCCACCGGGCAAGCGAGCCGGTAACGAAAGCGACCGACGTCGATTCCCAATAGGCTGCAAAGAAGAATCCTGATTGTCGCCTTGTGAGAAACGACCAGGATGTTTCCCGCCGTAAACTGCTGATTGATTTCGTCAATCACTTGCAAGCTGCGTCTGGCTACTGTGATAGCGAGCTCGCCGTCGGTTGGCGCGTGCCAGGCTGGATCCGCGAGCCAGCTAACATAATCGTCATGAAATTCTCGATCGGCTTTCGCTTTAGTTAGGCCTTCCCATTTGCCATAACCAATCTCGTTGAGTTGCGGGCGGATCTGCATCGCGATTCCCAGTGCGTCGCAAAGAGGTTGCGCAGTCTCAATACTGCGGCGCAGTGCGCTGCAATAAACTGCGCGCCACCGTTTCGCGCCATACGCCTTTGCAAACGCCTGGGCCATCTCCAGCCCTTCCGGCGTCAATTGAGGATCAAGGCCCGATCCGCAGAAGGTGTCTTCGCGGCTAAGTTCGGTTTGTCCGTGACGAAGGAGATAGAGAATCAAACTCATTGAGGCTGGAGGCCGCAGATTAGGATCGGATCCGCAGATTTCGCGAATTACGCAGATGAGAATTAAGACTCAAAGGAAAGGCTTGTTCAAAATTGTGAGCTCCTATCTAGCGTCAACACTTTCTTGCTTGTGCTGAATGTGAAACAAGGTCCTGAGTTCTTGTTTTTTGAGCAAAGCTTTCTGACCGTATCCGGCAGTCCCGGAGGGACGACATGTTTATAGACCTCCAGGGCTATAAGATTCCCCGCTCCGGAGGAGCGGAATGTTTCCGATCGGACCTACTCCGTGATCGAAACATTGCGCTCCTCTGGAGCTTCGAACTCGGATTGGCTGCGAAAGTCTATAAACATTCGGCTCCTCCGGAGCTAGCAGCCCAATTTGGTTGCGCTAAAAGCCGCGCTGTGTAATCTCCGAAATCTGTGAATTCGGGTGCGCGTGTGGGGTACTTCTCTTTCATTACTTTCTATTTCGGACGAACAGAGCCGCTGATCTTCTTCTTCGTGGTTTCGCCTGTTTTCAAAACCGGTAGGCCCTGATCAACATCGCGGTGGGGTTGCGGAATGACATGAGTAGCAACGACCTGGCCGACCTTTCGCCCCGCTGCGGCTCCGGCATCGACAGCGGCACGCACCGCGGCAACGTCGCCTCGCACGATCGCTGTGACCAGGCCGGCGTCGATCTTTTCCCACCCGACGAGACGGACATTCGCAGCCTTGACCATCGCATCAGCCGCTTCAATCATCGCTACCAGGCCCATGCATTCAACCATGCCGAGTGCTTCTGCCATACACGCTCCTTAAGGTGCCGCACAAGCGTAAAGTTAAGTCTTGAGACCGCGATTTGTCCAGAGATTCTATTTCTCACTCACTGGACTACATCCTGCCGAAACGCCGGCCATGAATCATGGAGATAGAGGGTAAACGGAAACCACCAGATCAGATCGTTCGTGAGTGACAATACAATCGTGGACCGCGGCCATGCTCCGCTCCAGATCAACCTGAGGAGACCGATTGGGCCAAGCACCTTTCCGACCAGACCGACCGCGGCGAGCAACCAGCCGCGCTCAGGAACGCGTGCGACCTCCAGGTAGATGATCCCGTACAAACCCACCACCATGCCGAGGCAAGCAAAAATCTGCGGATAGTTTTGTAAGGGCAGGCCCGAGTAGCGAAACAACCACTGCGGATCCCAGACTGAATAAAGACCCCAGGCAATGTTGTAGATGCCGGCCGCACAAAACACGAAGCGATGAAGTTTTCGTCGCGGTAGGTGTCTGACTGAATCCATAGTTCGCCATGAGCCTGTAAGGCGGACCGATCATCCTTCAACGGGGTCTTTGACCTGTGATGCGCGGTAAGTCTGCGACTTCCCGAAGGCCGGCGCCACTAACTTTTCCGGTCTATGACCTGAATCTCAAAAGGTCGGAGACCTTAAAGACTGAACGGAATTGCCGGCAAGTCTGAGACTTGCCGCGCATCCCCGGTCAGAGACCGTTCGGTTAATTCAGTTTCGCAGTGAATGTATTGGCGCGGGAATGCGGCCGCCGCGGCGGATGAAATCGGCCGACGAAAACAAGTTCACCGCCATGATCGGCGCGCTGCCAAGCAGGCCGCCAAACTCAACCATCTCGCCAACCTCACGGCCCGGAACGGGAATGATGCGCACGGCCGTCGTCTTGTTATTCATCACCCCGATTGCCATTTCATCTGCAATGATGGCGGAGATCGTCTCAGCAGAAGTCGAGCCGGGCACCGCCACCATGTCGATGCCAACGGAACAAACGCTGGTCCAGGCTTCGAGTTTATCTAGGGAGAGGGCGCCCGCACGAGCTGCTTCGATCATCCCGGCGTCTTCTGAAACTGGAATGAAGGCGCCGCTCATTCCGCCCACGGCTCCACTGGCCATTGCCCCGCCCTTCTTGACGGCGTCCGTGAGCAACGCGAGTGCGGCCGTGGTGCCATGCGTTCCGGCTCTCTCGAAGCCCATCGCTTCGATTATGTTGGCGACCGAATCTCCGGGCACAGGAGTCGGTGCAAGCGATAAATCAATGATGCCGAATGGAATTCCCAACCGTCGCGCCGCTTCGCGCCCGACCAATTCCCCGGCGCGCGAAAGTTTGAACGAAAGCTTCTTGATGATTTCTGCCAACTCCTGCAGCGGCAAGTCAGCGGCAGCATGCCTCACGGCGTAGTTAACGACGCCCGGGCCGGACACGCCGACGTTGATAACCGCTTCGGGCTCGCCAACGCCGTGAAATGCTCCGGCCATGAAAGGATTGTCTTCCACGGAATTTGCAAAACAAACAAACTTTGCGCAGGCGATGCCGCCTTCATTGCTGGTCCGCTCAGCGGCTTCCTTAATGATGATTCCCACCTGGCGCACCGCATCCATGTTGATTCCTGCACGCGTGGTTGCGACGTTAACCGAGGAACACAGGCGTTTGGTTGTCGCTAATGCTTCCGGAATGGAGCTGAGAAACTCGCGCTCGGAATCGGTGGCGCCTTTGTGTACCAGTGCGGAGTAACCACCGATGAAATCTACGCCGACAGTGCCGGCTGCCTCGTCGATAGCGCGCGCAAGGTTAATCGGATCGCCACTTGCGCCCTCCGTAATCATCGACACCGGCGTAATGGCAATTCTCTTGTTGGCGATTCGTATGCCGAATTCGTCGCCAATTGCATCGACAGTTTGCACCAGGCGATCAGCGAAGCGATGAATTTTTTCAACTGCGCGTTCGGTAATTCGTTCGATTGATTCGCTGGCGCAATCTCGCAGGCTCAGGCCCAACGTTACCGTGCGGACGTCCAGATGCTCCATCTCCGTCATCGCGACTGTTTGAAGGATTTCTGCCTGCGAGTATTCCATTTTGGTATTTCAGATTTGAGATCTCAGATCTCAGATTTTCAGCTAATCAACTTATTCAGCACCACAATTATAAGAAACAAAAGGAACAGCCCAGCGGCAACCAGCACAAATCGCAGGCTGGGATCGTCTCCTGCTTCGTCCAATACAACGCTCGAGATCTCCCGCACCTTCTGTACCCGATGAATTACATCGCCTTCAACATCGCGAGCCAGGGTGGTGGCACGCTGAATTTTCGCTCCTACAGCGCCACGCGCGCGCGGGTTGGCCGACGCTGTGGGTGTTTCCGTCTTCTCAATGGCCACAGTATTAGCCATAGATCTCGGCTGCGACTCGAGATCGGTACCGTCCAGGGGAATTGTATTTTTAGAAATGATCTCTCGAGCAGGGGCGGCGCCGTCTGCGTTGGGTTGCCCGGATTTCCGTGGCGGAAGGCCATTACCACATTGCGGACAGAAGAGCGCTGCTTCACGAATTGTTGCGCCACAGGTGGGACAACGTCGAGCGATTACGGGTTCGGACATGTTGGTGAATAGTAAATGGTAAATCGTGAATAGTCACTAGATCTCTTTGTTGCGCTATACCACCGGAAATTTCGGCAAATCGGTTCAACCATCCACCGGGTCATCTTCCATTTACTATTCACCATTTACGATTTACTAAATCCGGTGCATCGCGTTAAAGAGATCTTCACGCTGGGCATAGATGCGTACTCCTAGTTTTTCACCTTCGCGTCGGAGTCGCTCTTTTAACTCGGCCGCGCTTTCCCGCGCCCGCGTCGTATTGGCAATGATGACCATGGCAAATTTGCCTTGTACGACCGTCTGATTGATGTCAACAATGCTGCAGCCGGCTTCGGCAAGTATCTTAGCCACACCGGCCACGATGCCCGGATGATCCACGCCAAAGACGGAGATGATCATTCGGTCCGACGAGCCTTCCTGGGATTGCGAAGTGTCAGCGCCGCTTGAGGAGAAAGGCTGTAGCGAGGAATACGAGGATCCGTTTGCGCTAAGAAATGGTTCGATCTCGCGATAGATTTCTGTGACTAGTTGTTCAACTGTCTGCTCATCGGCGCTCGGGCCGAGTCGACTGTAAACAGCCTTTGTCAGTCGATAAATCAGATCTTCATTAGACATAACAAATTGACCGGCGACGGACGACGGGCGACCGTATAAAGCCATTGTCATCGGTCACCGGTCGTCCGTCGCCGGTCTTTTCAGTCACCGGTCGTCCGTCGCCGGTCTTTTCACCGTCTGCCATTATCTCGCGCTAGTTTCACTGCCGCTTCGCGCATCTCCTCGGAAACGGTATCGGTGATGTCGACGCGATCGACTATGCCGACGACCGCAGCTTCAATCGCCATTTCCTGATTGCCTATGGCCGTACGCGCTGCCTTTCCGAAGGCGCACATCACCATCTCGCCGGTGCCGGCGCCCAGCCGATCGGCGACGATCACGATGTTTCGCGTCGGCTCCTTCTCCAGATCGTAGGGATGCACCACCAGAAAGCGAATGCCTTCAAGGTCCGGGGACTTTTTCGTGGACCAAACTGTGCCGACGACTTTGGCTAGAAACATAACTGGTAAATAGCGAATCGTAAATCGTAAATAGTTAAGTCGGGCATGAGTATGCTACCTGACTGAATGCGCATCTATTCACGATTTACCATTTACGATTCACTGGGTCTTAGCAAACACCTCGGCCGGCTCGCCAATGTCCCGCGCAGCCGGCGTAATAATGGTCTTGGCATTGATGTAGATTTTTTCACCCTTTTGAATAGCACGTTTGACGTCGTCTTCGCTGACAAAGTCCACCGCCGCTTTTCCATTGACGCTCGTCGCAGAATTACTGGCCGCACTAGCCGTTCCCGAGGCCGAACGGGAGCGCCCACCATTGTCTGCCCGGCCCGCGTTCTCTGTTTCGCGCTGACTCCGACTTGGGCCGGCATACATGCTTCCCGCTTCAGCTTCGGGTTCGGCTGATGTGCTCGCCGGCTCGCGCGACTCGCTCGTTCTCCGAGACGTTTCCTCTGGTTGGCGTCCGGCAAGAAACTTATCGACGATCGCCGCGATATCTTCACGGTTGATCTTGCCGGGGCCTGAACCCACTACAGCTTGACGCCGTCCTGTCGGTTGCGCGCTGGCCGGCGCAAGTGAGGACGCGTACGAAGGCGCCGGAGCCGATGCAGGCGCAGCAACAGTGGAAGCCGAAACTGCCGGGCGGGTACTCTTGACAGGTCTCGTTTCAAAAGCCACTCGTTTAATGTCCAGTAGGTGAAGCGGCGAGACGTTATCCGAAGTTACGTTACCACCCCAGGAACCACAGCCCAGCGTCATCGATGGTGGCAGCGCCGTAGAAAATCCGATTGCGCCATGAGTCGTGGGAGTATTGACAGTTATGCGAGACGCCGGCATCTCGGCGCCAAAACGAACGGCAGCCTCGCGCGAACGAGTGTGAGTGCCCGCGGTATGGCCCATGCCACCGTAACGCAACACTTCATAACAGCGCTCAGCGCCGCGTGATAATCCGTCGACAACATAGAAGGCGAGAATTGGTGATAACTTTTCGATCGATAGCGGAAAGTCGCGTCCCACACCGCCGACATCCGCCATCAAGCAGCGCGTTCCTGGCGGCACGTTCAGACCGGCCATCTTCGAAATTACTTCTACAGATTTACCAACGATTGCCGGATTAAGGGAGCGTTGCGCAGTGACGACAATCTTCCCCAATTGATCAGCTTCAGAAGCAGAAAGAAAGTGTGCGCCCTGGGCCTTAAACTGATCGCGTACGGCTTTTTCGATTGGGGCATCACAAACCACTGCTTGTTCTGAAGCACAAATGGTTCCGTTATCAAAGCACTTGCCAGTCAAAATATCCTGCACCGCTTTGGCAACATCCGCGGTCTTCTCCACAAAGACAGGAACATTGCCCGGCCCAACGCCAAAGGCGGGCTTGCCCGACGAATACGCGGCGCGCACCAAACCAATGCCGCCCGTGGCCAGTATGACAGCGGTTTGTTTGTGCTTCATCAAAGCTTCAGTGCCTTCGATAGTAGCGGTTGTCATGCAGCCAATGGCGTCAGCGGGCAATCCTTCTTTAACTCCCGCTTCGCGCATGACTCGCGCGCTTTCGTTGATACACCTGGCAGCGGATGGATGAGGCGACAACACGATCGCGTTTCTGGATTTGATCGCAATTAAGATTTTGAAAATTGCGGTGGAGGTTGGATTAGTGGAAGGAATAATCCCCGCGACAACGCCGCGAGGGCTGGCAATCTCGACAACGTCTTTCGACTCGGATACCACCCCGACGGTGCGCAATCCGCGAAAGTAGTTCCAAACATCTTCGGCCGCAAAACGATTTTTTTCTCGCTTATCGTCTGGAATTCCAAAACCGGTTTCTTCGACTGCCACTGCTCCCAGACGTGCGGCTTCACGAAGGGCAGCGCGGGACATCGCCTCGCAAATTCGATCGATCTTTGCTTGGTCAAAACTTGCGATCTCAGCCTGGGCCCTGGCAGCGTTTTCTACAAGGTCCCGCGCTTGCTGTACTGATATTAGGTCCTTGTCTGCAGACATGACAAACCTCCGTGCCATTGCCGATTTTCAATTGCCGATTTCCCATTAATTCAAAATTGCACCGTACATTTTGCAATGTGCATTTCAGCCGGCAATTGGCAATCGCCAATCGGCAATCATCTCGCTTTTTCCTTACTTCCCTCTCTGGCTCCAGCCTGAAGGGAGCGCCCCTGGTCGCCCTCTCCAAGTTGACCGCGCGAGCTACCTTGAAGAGAACGCTCATCGGGACTCAAACCCGTGCGCCCATCGACAGGTAATACTCGCTCAACTTCAGCATGCGGGCGAGGAATGACATGCACACTAATCAGCTCGCCAACTCTTCGCGCGGCTGCTGCTCCGGCGTCGGTCGCCGCCTTTACTGCACCAACGTCTCCGCGGACAAAAATCGTCACATATCCGGCGCCGATGTACTCTTTTCCCAAGAGCTGAACATTCGCAGCTTTGACCATGGCGTCAGCGGCTTCGACGGCGCCCACGAAACCTTTGGTCTCCACCATTCCGAGTGCTTCTAGGGGCATCTCATGTATCCTCACTTTTCATTGTTGTAGAAATTAAAGTTGATGTTTGGTTACTGGCGCAAACCTATCACCGCAAGCGCGAAGAATCAAGAGACGCCCATCTATTGTCTGATAAACTTCAGTTTGTCGCCGCAACCGACAAAGTAAAGCTAGCGGGGCATCAATCTAACCCCGTCCATCTCCTGCGAACGTTTGACAGCGTTTAGCAACGCAATATATAGTCGGTAAACTAGTTAAGTGATCCAGCAGAGCGGGCAATCCGATCCAGAAAAACCAAGGTGCAGTTTAATTTCAACTGATATCCAACGAGGCTCACATCTACCGAAGCAGCAGACGTAAAGGCTGACGCGAATTGGTGATGGCAGCGACTATCGGCGAACAGTTGCGAATCGCGCGCGAAGGGCGTGGTATTCCATTGCGCGAAATTTCAGATCAGACGCGAATCTCAATGCACTATCTCGAAGCAATTGAGATGAATGATTACAAGCGTCTGCCTGGTGGAATCTTCAATCGCAGCTTCGTCAAAGCTTACGCGCGTTACGTCGGATACGATGAAAAAGACGCCCTAGATGGCTACACGCGCTACATGCGTGAACTCGGAGATACTAGCGACGAAGTGTCTAGCACGCCATATCACTCGAAGGTCTATACCGATGCGCCAGCGACGCGATCGCCGGTTTTGACTGTCATGCTGGCGATTATGATTCTGGCGATATTAACGGTGATAGCACTAACTGTGCTTCACTGGGTACAACGCCGGTCCGCTGATTTGCATCATGAACGGCAGCTTATGATTGTGCGTTCTGACAATGTCCCCGATAAGTTCGCTGGAAATATCGATGTTGGTTGTTTAAATAACTGGAAAGCTGATTACGAACAGTTCCTGCAATAAGTGTTGGTCGACAGGGTTTGTGCCGTCAGGCTCAGTACACAAGCGTGTGCGCGACCCTCAGGAATTCGCCAACATTGTAAACGGGGAAAAAATACTTCGAAACTGCCCGCTCGAGTGGCGGGCAGTTGTGTTTCTATTAATAAGTTTCCTCTCATAACCAATCTTTAAGGAGTTGAATAACGCAGTATGATCTCAGCAGATATACCCGAGGGTCTAACCTTTGACGACGTGCTCCTGCTCCCGGCGCGCTCCGACGTTTTGCCAAATGAAACCGATACGTCTACCCAATTCACTCGCAACATCCAGCTCCAGATTCCGCTGTGTTCATCCGCCATGGACACGGTCACTGAAGCGGCGTTGGCGATCGCGCTCGCTCAACAGGGCGGCATAGGAGTCATTCACAAAAACCTGAGCGTCGCACGGCAAGCGGAGGAAGTTGACAAGGTCAAGCGTTCAGAGTCAGGGATGATTGTCGACCCGGTGACGATTGTTCCAACCAAACCAGTGCGTGAAGCGCTTCAGGTGATGGAGCGGTTCCACATAAGCGGCGTGCCGGTGGTAGACGAAGATGGTCACCTCGTCGGCATCATTACCAACCGCGACCTGCGATTTGAAACTCGCTTCGATATTCCGGTCTCGGAAGTAATGACCAAACAGCCCCTGGTCACTGTTCCGGTCGGCACCACGCTCGAACAAGCCAAAACTGTCTTGCAAAAACACCGGATAGAGAAACTGCTGGTAGTCGATGGAGACAAACGCATTAAGGGCCTGATCACTGTCAAAGACATTCAGAAGGCGATCAAGTATCCGACTGCAGCCAAGGACAATCTGGGGCGTTTGCGCGTCGCTGCCGCTATCGGGGCTACTGGCGATTTTCGCGAACGCGCCGACGAGCTGGTCAAAGCTCGGGTTGATTGTTTAGTGATCGACACGGCGCACGGACATTCATTGCGCGTAATCGAAGCGGTACGCGAGATAAAAGAGCGTCATCCCGATACAGATCTAATCGCCGGCAATGTCGGCACGACCGAGGGCACGAAGGAATTGGTTGACGCCGGCGTGGACGCGATTAAGGTTGGGATTGGACCCGGTTCGATCTGCACCACGCGCGTCGTAACGGGCGCGGGCGTGCCGCAGATGACGGCGATCCAATCCTGTGTGAAGGCCGCGCGAGCTGGTGGTATACCACTCATCTCCGATGGCGGCGTGAAGTTTTCCGGCGATGTCGCCAAAGCAATTGCCGCCGGAGCTGACGTGGTAATGATCGGATCGCTTTTCGCGGGCACGGAAGAAGCGCCGGGAGAGGTAATACTTTTCCAGGGTCGGTCGTTTAAAACTTATCGCGGCATGGGTTCAATTGGTGCGATGCGCGAAGGCTCGCGCGACCGGTATGCGCAGGAATTGGCGGAGAGCGAATCGAAACTGGTGCCGGAAGGAATCGAAGGCCGCGTCGCGTACAAAGGCACGATCGCGGAGATGACGACGCAATTGGTTGGCGGCCTTCGCTCCGGCATGGGCTACACCGGTTGCCGCACAATCAAAGAGCTTCAAGAGAAGAGCAAATTCATTCGCATTACCTCGGCCGGCCTTCGTGAGTCTCACGTTCATGACGTGATTATCACGAAGGAAGCGCCGAATTACCGGCTGGAGTAGGATTCAGCCGCGGACTCTCTCTTAATAGCTTAACCGCCTAAATGCATCGTATGGCGGTGGTATCGATGTCGCGCAGGTCCGACGAACGCGCCGGTTTGAAATAATAAGGGCCTGCCGAATTCCACGTCTGCTCATTGAACTGCCGGCGTGCCCCGCAAGCAATACAGACACGATAAGTTTCGCCATGTCTCGAAAAAGGACGGCTCATCTGCTTATGTTGGCAACCGAACAGCTCGGACAGCCAACGCCCTAAGTTGGGCCTCATTTTCGATACCCTTTTCTGTTCACTGTGCGCGTAATTCTCCAGCGTTTGCAGTGCTGCTGACATAGTTCCTCCCTTGGTTAATACTAAAACTCCATCTTCGTGTATTGGGCCTTGAGCAAACTAAATGCCGAAAGCCACCCCTAATCCCGAAAGCTGTGTCGAAGAGCAAAACGGTGACAAAACTGTAACAAATAGATTTTACGTGGGAATTAGGCCCTATAGGCCCTAAATGCGGTAGCTAGCTATTTCTTTTCCCACTGGCAGATCACCGCCAGCGAAAGCGTCCGTGAGTGAAATCTGGCTAGTACCTTCTCGAGCCGCATCAGCGTTGGTGAGTAGATTTTTTTAAGCCAAAGCGGGACACGAAAGATCATTGAATTCAACACCAGCAGATACGCCGCACTTCCAACGTACTTCTCCATTCGGAATTCGAAGAGCTGCTCGTATTCGCGTTTCAACGTTTCGATATCCAATGATTCTTCGTTGTCGGCGAAGAGAGAATCGTGTTTGTACCAGATTGCTCGCAAGCGGCTGAAGGCTGATCCCTGGTGCGGTTCAGTGAAACAAAAGGCGCCGCCTTTTCGCAGAAGTCGATGAATCTCGCGCAGCGCATCTGAGAGGTGTGGCTGGAGATGGTGTAATCCCATGACTACAACAATGCAATCGAAGGATTCAGCGGGCAGGCCAGAAGCCGTGATCGGGGAACATATGGCCTGACACTCCGGCCAACGCGTTTTGAAACCCGCTATCGCTTCCTCAGAAATATCCAGGCCCGTGACCAAGGCCTTTTTCTCCTTGAGTAGATAGCCGGTCGCGTGGCCGCTGCCGCTTAATGCTTCGAGCACGTTTCGGCCTTCAAGATCCAACTCCGCAAACAGCGGACGATACAAAAACTCCTCCCTGTAAGTAATGCCATCGGGGTCGCCGTATTGCGCTTCATAGTCAGCCGCGATGCGATTGTAGTGCTGTCTCTGTGTTCCTTCAGCGTGCATAATTACTTTCATCTGAATTGGCGAAGAGCGCGCCAAACAGCGGGTGCAAACCAACCTTTCCAACCTGAAGCTGGACTCACCAGCTTAATCGATCTCGCCTTGAATGCCTTTCAATTACGAATCAATTCCGTTCTTAAATAAGCTCTCAGGTTAGGAAGGCGGACTTGCCCCCGCAGTTGGTGACGGAGCGAAAAAGGGCGAAGGCCGGGCGACCAGTAATGCGACCGAGAGGCTGAGCAACGGTCCAATCGCGTTGAAGGTAGCGCGCCCGACAGTCCCGCCGGCATTACTATATGCGCCTAACATAACTGCCACTGCAGACGTGGCAAGGGATGCAACTACCCATGGCCTGGGAAAATATTTTAGCCGGCAAAACCCGAATGGGATCAACCAAACAAATACGTACCAAAAGCTACGCTCGGTAAGACAGCTCCAGAGAGCCAGAAAGAAATTGACTGGCGCTCTTGCTTGCACTGCGATAGTCCACGGCAACTTTAATTCTCCGGTAACGGCGGAGTGAACTGCGACCACCGTCGCCAATCCCACAATTGTGAGTGCGACTATCCATTTGAATTCGGCCGATTTGAGTACCGATAAGCCGCGCCTGTTTTGACGACTTTCTACGAGCCACCAGGTAAACGCAAAGACACAAGAAAAAGGGACGAAGGTTTCCTTCGCCAGCGCTCCCAACAATCCCCAGAGCGGCAATAGATACCACCTGCCGCATAGTAGACTCCAGGTGACCGCCGCTATGAAGCAAGCTTCGCCGGCATCGATCATACCGGCAAGTTGTAGGTTAGGAATGGCGAAGTTAAGCAAGTAAAGCGTTGCTCCAAGCAGTGAAACACCAAGATCCAGCAGTTTGTTTCCAATGCTTACTATCAGGCATGCGGTGGTCGCGCAGAAAATCGCATTGGCTACCAGCAAACCGAAAAAGCCGGGGTCCCACGTGTGTAAGTAGGTTCGGGCAAACCAGTAGAAGGGACGCGCGACGAAAGGGACCAGCACTCGACAGCGGAACATCTCTTTAAAGGCGGACGTGTCAGCGCCGGTTGTAATTGCGTAGTATTTCGGCGTGTCGCTCAGCCCCGGAGCCTTTCGCGGATCATAACGTTGCAGCGTGGGGTAACCAAGACCAAAACAGATTGCGAAGAACAGCGGCCACAGAACGAGAAAGTATTTGATGCCAACCATCCTCGCTGGCGGAATCGGCGGGTCAGACGACGAGCCGCTGATGACATTGGTTTTCTGCATGCTGGCGAATTAATACTTAAAAACCTTTTAACCAGGCGGTGCGGAGTGCTTTCTGTTGCGGCGTTGCGTCCTTTTTCTCTTCAATTCGATACTCGAAGCGTTCCGGTGCACCAAGCACGAGCGTCGCTTGAATAGTTCTTCGGTCACGCTTAACTGTAATGGGCACGCGATCGCCCTGCTTGTAGCGAGCAAGCGACACAAGAAAGCTTTCCCGCGCAACACTCTTCTTGCCAAGCGAAATAATTTCGTCACCTTCCTGCAAGCCGGCATCCTCCGCGGGCGAATTGGGTTGCACCACACCAATTGTGAGATTGTCTTTGCTCTGCCAGTCAATTCCGATGCCCGCGTTAAAGGGCTGGCGCGCTTGCTCGCGAATCAAAGAAAGTCCCACATAACTGAAGGCCTCGTTATACGGTAGTATCTCAACGTCCCGGACGTAGCGGCTAAAAAATCCGGCCAGGTCGAATCCGCCAACTTCAGAAGCGATACGCTCGAAATCTTCTGTTGTGTATCCTCGACCGCGCAGGTAGTAGGTCGCATTCGGACTCTTGATATAGAACTCGTCATACATGCGTCGCATCACCTCATCGAGCGAACTCTTACCGTTAGTTTTGCCGCGGATCAGCAAGTCCAGAACCAATCCTATTAATTCCCCCTTTGGATAGTAGCTGATGGAGGTGTTGTCCAGATTTGTTTGTTGCGCGTGAGGCGCATCATCAAGAAAGGGGGCGGATAACGACGAGTTTTCCGCGCTCATCAAATGGCTACCGGGCGCGTTTTCGATCCCGGTAATTGTTTGGCCTTCGCGTCGGAAGAATGCGGTGTCGTCCCAAAGCTCAGCTCGCCGCCTCATCAAATGACCGTAGTAGTTCGTTATGCCTTCTGCGATCCACAGACCGCGCGTGCTTACGGGCCGGGTAAAATCCCACGGACCAAGCTCCAACGGACGTAGTCGCTTGACGTTCCAAACGTGGAAAAACTCGTGAGCGACAGTATCGAGCGTGGAACCGTAAACGCCTTCTTCCCCAAGTGCCCCCGGCTCGATGATTTGTGTCGAAGTCAGATGCTCCATACCGTCGCCAGAGTGATCGTCGGCGGCGAAGTGGATCAGGAAGGTGTAAGAATCAAACTCCGGCGGACCCCACATGGCGGTTTCCGCTCTCACGATTTTTTCGATGTCGCCAACGAGCTTCGGACGTTGGCCGCCTTCGTCGCCAAACGAATGCACGATGACATGGTAACGCTTGCCATCAACCTGAAACTGGTCTTCAGTCCAGTCAGCAGCGATCTCCGTTGGCGTATCGATCAGGAGATCGTAATTCGCAAATTGCCACTCGCGCTGATTGCTTCCGTTCATCCGGCCGTTGACCACGCGCCAGCCCGGCGGCGGTTCGATCACCAGCTTAACCGGATCGGGCTTGTGATTGACCGCGTACATGAAGATCGAGCCGCCATTGTAGTTTGCGTGGCGCGAATCAAGTTGTGAGAACGTGCCGGAGAGATCGTTACCGAAAACTTTGTAGCGAATAGTCAGACTATGTGTGTTCAGTGCAGCTACCCTCCAGGTTTGATCGTCTACCCGACTTACCGGAATTTTTGGCAGCCCACACGTAGCGACTGGCAGCGAACAGATACCCCCCAGGGCTTGAAACTCCTGCACATTCTTCGCGAAGTCGAAAATCGCATAACGCCCGGGTGACCACTTGGGCATCTGAAAGTCTATTGAATTAAGCGTGGCATCTTTTCCGAACTCAACTTCAATCGCTACTTCAAACAAGTGTGACGCTGGACGCGGCATCGAAAGACGATAAGTGATGGATCGCAACGGCCGGTCTTGCGCTACGGCGACTCCCATCATCGCCAAGACGAGGAACAGTAAAGATAAAACGTGACGGATGTTTTTCCGAACTACTCGATGCATAGAAGGTCTCAGGACAATATGGAAGAGACAGATTCGGGAAGCAGTCGCGAATTATCTTGGTTTTCGGGAAAGCGTGTCAAAGAGTTGGCGGTCTTATTATCGATGCTGCCCACAACCGAGTGGGCTCGCTCAAGCCGAGGAGTCTCGAGGTCAGGAAGGGTTTTTATCCGCGCTCCTGGCTTGCACAGATCAAGGCTAGTGTCGACATTTGCATGGTGACCGGTTGTAAACAGCCGTGAAGACACCCTGCAGCCTAGCTGGGTTGATTGGTTCACTTGCAAGGTTCTACGAGTTGCACTATTAATCATTCCTCATGCCTGCTACCGAACGTCTTTACTACAGCGACTCTCATCTGATCGAGTTTGAAGCGCGGGTTATTGAAGCGACCGACCGCGTCAGCGGCTGGACCGCCGTGACGCTCGATCGTACTGCTTTCTATCCAACTGGAGGCGGGCAGCCAAGCGACACGGGGACACTCGACGGTGAGCGAGTACGCGAATGTATCGACGACGAGGAGAACGGAGTGCTGCACATCATCCAGGGCCGCGCGCCGCGAGTGGGCGACATCGTCAAAGGAAGAATCGATTGGCCCCGCCGGCTTGATCACATTCAGCAACATACCGGCCAGCACATTCTCTCGCAGGCTTTCGTAACTCTTTTCAACGCGCCCACGCGAGCGTTTCGCGTGTTGGATCACTCGTGTGAGATCGATGTTGATTTGACAAACCCGTCTACCGAACTTATTGAACGCGCGTTTGAGTTGGCTAACAATATCATTTGGGAAGATCGCGAAATTATTATCAAGACAGTCACTGCAGAAGAAGCCGCACGGCTTCCTTTGCGAAAGGATCCTTCACGCGCAGGTCAACTCCGGTTGATTGAAATTGAAGGTTTCGATCTGACTCCCTGCGGCGGTACTCACGCCTATCGGACCGGTGAGGTCGGGATGATCGTAGTGCGTAGCTGGGAACGCGCGAAGGGACTAACCCGAATAGAGTTTGCTGCCGGCGTGCGCGCGCTCGCCGACTACCGGCGCGCGAACAAGACGGCGCGTGCTGTGGCCGGACTCTTCAGCGCCGGTCGCGATGACGCGGCCAAGCTTGCGGCGCGGATGGTTGAAGAGAACAAGGAGCTTCATCGTCACGTTCGCGCGCTTGAAGATATCACTGCACACATCGAGGCGCAGGAGCTATTCACTAACACCGTGCCAAACGCAGCGGGAATTCGAGTTGTTACCAGGATTTATGACGATCGCGACGCCGAGTCGCTGAAACATATCGCGCAGGTGCTGATTGGCCATCCGAATACCATTGCCCTGCTCGGTTCGCGTGATAAGGAATCGGCCCGGCTGGTGTTCGCCAGGTCCGCTGATGCGCCCGGAGACATGAGTGCGCTAATGCGCGAATCGTGCGCAATGCTGGACGGCCGCGGCGGCGGTAAGGCCGACTTGTCGCAGGGCGGCGGGAAGAATGTTGAAAAACTTGAAGAGGCGATCGACGAAGCCGCCAGGAGCTTTAACTAAGTTCACCGATTACTCTTGACGTGTTCCATATGCGAAATCTGTGTAACCTGCCGTCTCAGACTCTGTATAACCTGCAGATTCTCTCAAACTTGAAACTCGAAACTGAAGCTTCACTCGAAACTTGAAACTTGAAACTGAGCTTTAATCTCGAAGCTTGAAACTCGAAACTCGAAACTGTATTCTCATCGGCGTGGGGCAGTAGCTCAGTTGGCAGAGCGCCGCGTTCGCAATGCGGAGGCCAGGGGTTCGACCCCCCTCTGCTCCACCAACTAACTCCAACTATTTCAACGCTTACCGGTAATCTCGAACCAGCCTCATTTTTTTGTTTGTGACGCCGTTGTGACGTCGTCAAAAGAAACCGCAAATTCGAAATCATGTAGCTGCTCAAATCCTCTAACAAATTCCTAGGTCCGAAAAGTCTTTCCCGGTCAAGATCGAATTTTGAGACGTGTGTAACGCGGAGGGCGGAGACGAAAGCAAGCCTCGATTTTCATTGCCTCTTAACCATGTGAATCCTGAATGCGAGCAGTCATGCACTGTGGAGGGCTCCACCGTTAAACTCCATTCCAAAATCGAGGGCGAATCTGTGTTTAGCCAATCTCCTGCATCTCGTCGGGGCTCAGCTCCTCTTTGACGCCCAAGCGTTGGTGCACTAAAAAAGATATTTCCGCATTGTCAACCTTCAGGTTTGCTAGAGTACCCTCATGGCAAACACGCAATATCTCGCTCTTCTCCGAGGCATTAATGTAGGAGGTAAGAATATTATCAAGATGAGGCATTTAAGGGCTTGCTTCGAGGCAAGCAAACTTGAGAATGTCGCAACCTTTATTCAAAGCGGTAATGTTCTATTTGAGACAGCCGAAACTGACACTATAAAGCTCGTAAGAACACTGGAGACTGCGTTATCAAAAACATTTAGTCCATACAAAGTGCGAATTGTCTTGTGTGCTCA
>DASXSC010000243.1:0-26777 GCA_036506215.1 Pyrinomonadaceae bacterium
GACCTCATGACTCCGCAGTGAGAATTATTACTTCGGCGCTAGCGCGCACGGTTCTCCAAAGAATCCGACCTCCCCACGCTAACTGACCCAACATCAACGATTGGAAGGTCATGAGGCTCATTCAATCGTCAAGCCAACGTCCCACGGCGGAATCTTTGACAACGATTGTTTGTGATCGTTCCGGTCCGGTCGAGACTAATCCGATCTCCACACCAATTTTCTCCGAAAGGAAATCAACGTAGCGACGCGCGTTAGCGGGAAGGGAACTCATTTCCGTCGTTCCCACGGTGGACGACTGCCAGCCAGGCAGGGTTTGGTAAATAGGTTCAACGCGCCGCAGATCCTGTGAGACAGCGGGAAGCGATTCGCACTCCCGGCCGTCAAGTTTGTAGCCAACGCAGACTTTGATCTCTTCCAGGGCGTCGAGCACATCGAGTTTTGTTAGCGCGACTGAATTGAAGCCATTGATCTCGGCCGCATAGCGTGTGGCGAAGGCGTCAAACCAACCGCAACGGCGCGGTCGTCCGGTAGACGCGCCATACTCGCGGCCGCGCTCGCGAATCAGTTGGCCCAATTCATCCTCGCCTTTCACCATCTCAGTCGGGAAGGGGCCCTCACCAACGCGCGTCGTGTATGTCCTGACAATGCCGAGCACGCCTGTTAGTCGATTTGGCGCCAGTCCCGTGCCAACGATAGCGCCGCCCGCGATCGTGCTCGACGAGGTGACGAAAGGATAGGTGCCATGATCCACGTCAAGCAGCGTCGCCTGCGCGCCTTCCAGTAGTATCGAACGTCCTTGCGTGGCGGCAACATTCAGGAAGTGCGTCGTGTCGCCGACAAACGCTCCGAGTCGTTCGGTCAAGCTTGACATCTCGTTAAAGATTTGTTCCGCGTCCAGTTTCTCGCCGCCATAGGCCTGGTTGATGCGATTGGCGTCTTCGAGATTGCGCTCAATGCGTGACCGCAAGACTTCCGGCACCAGCGCATCGGCGGTGCGTATACCTCGGCGACCTGCTTTGTCTTCATAGGCGGGACCGATGCCACGCAGTGTTGTGCCCACTTTCTCATTACCGAGTCGCTCTTCACTCGTATGATCCAGAGCGCGATGATAAGGGAGTATCAGATGAGCGCGTGAACTAATCTTTACCCGTTCCGGGGAAACCTCCACACCCTGTGAAATCAAACGATCGGCTTCTTCAAAAAACGCTTTAGGGTCGATAACCATGCCATTCCCAAGCACGCAGGTCTTACCGCGATGGACAATTCCCGAAGGCAACAAATGCAGTACGAACGACTTGTCGCCCACCTGGACAGAATGCCCGGCATTGTGCCCGCCCTGATAGCGGGCCACGATGTCGAAGTGTTCGGCCAGAAGGTCAACGATCTTACCTTTGCCTTCATCACCCCATTGCGCGCCTATCACAACTATTATTTTGGACATGATTAAACTGGTCTTGGGTCTTTGGACCTTGGTCTTTCAATATGCTTTCACTATCGAAGCGTGTCTTTGCCTTCCGCACTCAACTGCAAAGACCAAAGTCCAAAGACCGTCTTTAGACAGAAAACAGGCGCGGACTACCGTCAGGGACAATCCGCGCCTGAAGTTAGAACAGAAGTTACGCCGTGGCTGCGCCGGCTACGTGCTTGTCGATCATGCGCGAGATGGCTTCCTGGGAAGTCGCACCAACGACCCGCTCTTCCTCTTTGCCAGCTTTGAAAAGAATCAACGTTGGGATGCCTTTGATTCCGTAACGCTGCGAGACCGACGGATTGTCATCCACATTCAACTTCACAACGCGTGCGTTTGCCATATATTTCTCGGCCACCGCAACGACTGTCGGCTCCAGCATCCGGCAAGGAGCGCACCACGCGGCCCAGAAGTCTACCAGCACTGGCCTGTCTGACTGCAGCACGTCTTTCTCAAAACTGCTATCACTTACCTCTGTCACATAGTCGTTCATTTAATCGCTCCTTTTTGCCTGCTTAGTTAGCAGTCACAAGTGGAAGCTCTAGCTTCCAAGACTAAGCGCAAACTAAAGTGTGAACTCCAAACTTCTTGCCTTATACCGTTGGATTCTGCCGGACACTTTGCCAGCGTATGGTCTAAGACCACTCAATTCAAATCGCTCGCAGTGTTCGCTCTAAAGTGATTACAAACGGCTTATTGTAGCTCAATTATTTCCTGATAAAGCTGAATGTATTTCTTGGCAGCAGCCTCCCAGGAGTTATCCATGGCCATGCCGTTCAGTTGAATCTTCTGCCATGCATCGGGCTTGCTATAAAAGTAAAGGGCTTCGCGTATTTTTTCAAGCAATGCGCTTGCATTGTACTCACGAAACTTAAAGCCATTTCCCTTGCTGCGAACGGGGTCGAAATTTTCGACCGTGTCGTCAAGCCCGCCGGTGGCGCGGACGATAGGCACCGTGGCGTAGCGCATGCTGTACATCTGGTTCAGACCACAAGGCTCATAATACGAAGGCATCAGGAACATGTCTGCGCCCGCCTCGATCTGATGGGCTAGTGGCTCGCCCGCATAACCTTTATAAATGCCCACCTGGCGCGGCGCGCTATCATGCCAGCGCTGCAGAAAGTCCTCATACTCCTGGGCGCCGGCGCCGAGAGCGATAAAGAATGAACCGGTTTGAATAATCGCGCTGTTGAGTTGACGAATCAGGTCATAGCCTTTCTGCGTTACCAGCCGCGAAATGATCGCGATGATGGGGCGTTGGGGCTCTTGCGGCAGACCAAAGCGACGAAGAAGATCAAGCTTGCAGGTTAGTTTGCCTGAGAGGTTGCCCGCTGAGAAGTTCGCCGCGATATGCGGATCCGTCTCGGGGTTCCAAATATCATAATCTACGCCATTAGTAATGCCAGCCAATCGATCGCGTCGCGCCCGAAGAAGCCAATCGAGCCCGGAACCGTGTTCCGGCGATTGTATTTCCTGCGCATAACGGCGGCTTACGGTGGAAAGGGCATCGGCGGCTATCAATCCGGCTTTCAAGGCGGAAGCTGCGCCTTTGAGCATGAAGTCATTTTTGTCGGGAGGCTCGCCGAAACCCAACCACCACAAGTCATCGGGATCAAACGCCCCCTGGTAAGCGAGATTGTGAATCGAAAATAGTGTCTTTGTAGTGCGAAAGAATTCCTCGTAGCGGCGGCGTGCACGCAGTTCGATCATTGCGAAACCACACGGCCAATCGTTGCCATGAACAATGTCGGGTTGCCAATCGAGATGTTTGACGAGTGCGAGCGCCGCGCGCGAGAAGAAGGCAAAACGCTCGTGATCGTTGGCGTAGCCATAGATTGAAGGTTTCGAAAAATACTCGGGCGCGTCAATCAAATAAGCCTGTGCTCCGGGCGCATCACTCTGATAAACGCGCGTTGGCCTTATCCGGCGGCGCCACTGCACCGGTACGTCCTCGATAACGGAATCACTGAGTACGGTTCTATCGATCTGCTGATAGAACGGCAGAATTACACGCGCGTCAACGTCTTGTTTGCCAAGCGCTTTCGGAAGCGCTCCGCCCACGTCGGCAAGTCCTCCGGTCTTGGCGAAGGGCATAACTTCAGATGAAAGTAAGGCGACGCGCACTATTAGAAGGATGAAGGAGGAAGGCTGAAGGATGAAGTTTTGAAGGTGAAGGGCGAAGCACTTATCCTTCCGCCCTCATCCTTCATCCTTGCTCTTAGCTTTGCATTGATGCAAGGAATTCCGCGTTTGACTTCGCTTTCTCAAGCCGCTCGAGCACTACTTCCATCTGTTCGACCGGCGACAGCGGATTCAAAACCCGTCGCATCACCCAGATTCGGTTCAGGTCTTCCTTGCTGAGCAGCAACTCTTCCTTGCGTGTGCCTGAGCGTTGCAAGTCGATTGCGGGGAATAGACGCTTGTCGCTCAGCCGGCGATCCAGGTGAATTTCCGAATTGCCGGTACCTTTGAATTCTTCAAAAATAACGTCGTCCATTCGGGAGCCGGTGTCGATCAGCGCCGTGGCAATAATCGTCAAGGAGCCGCCCTCTTCAATGTTACGCGCCGCACCGAAAAAGCGCTTCGGACGTTGTAGTGCGTTTGAATCGATACCGCCGGAAAGAATCTTGCCGCTGGGCGGCACAACCGCGTTATGCGCGCGCGCCAACCGGGTGATCGAATCAAGCAGAATAACAACGTCGCGCTTGTGTTCGACCAGTCGTTTCGCTTTCTCAATAACCATGTCCGCAACTTGCACGTGGCGGGTTGGTGGCTCGTCAAAAGTCGATGAAATCACTTCGCCATTGACTGAGCGCTGCATGTCAGTGACTTCCTCGGGTCGTTCGTCGATAAGCAAAACAATCAGGGTCACTTCCGGATGGTTTTGAGTAATGGAGTTGGCGATGGTTTGGAGCAGCATCGTCTTGCCCGTGCGGGGCGGAGCAACGATTAAGCCACGCTGGCCTTTTCCCAGTGGCGTCACCAGATCGATGACTCTGGCAGACAGATTTTCCGAAGTGACTTCCATCTTGAGCATTTCGTCTGGATAGAGCGGCGTGAGATTGTCAAAGAAAACCTTCTCACGAGCTTGATCGGGAGACTCGAAGTTAATTGCTTCAACTTTGATTAGCGCGAAATAACGCTCGCCTTCCTTGGGTGGACGAATTTGGCCGCTAACCGTGTCACCCGTTCGCAAGTCAAATTTTCTTATCTGCGACGGCGAAACGTAGATGTCGTCCGGACCGGGAAGATAGTTGTATTCAGGCGCCCGCAGAAAACCAAAACCGTCCGGTAGCGTCTCGAGCACACCCTCCGAGAAAATGAGGCCACTCTTCTCCGTCTGGGCCGCCAGCACTTTGAAGATCAGCTCCTGCTTGCGCATTCCAGTGGCGCCGGGCACGTCCATGCCTTTCGCGATACTGGTCAGCTTCGAGATGGACATCTCCTTGAGGTCGGCCAGGTTTAGAAAACCCTCGCCTCCGAAGTCTCTATCTCGGCCGTCTTTTTCCGGAGCTTCGGCGGTTGCTACGGTACCGCCGTTCTCGTCGTTGCTGTCGTCGTTGTTCGCGCCTGCACCTGAGGCGCGTGAACGTGTTCTCTGTGCCATATCAATTCAATCCTATCAATTAGTTCCTAAAAATCTTCATCAGGGGCCGGTGAATACTACGGCCGAGTCGGTTTAGGTTTCCGGGGGTTGAGAAACAGGAAAAGGGTCGCGGCGTTAACAAAACTGTAATGGGGCTCGCGAAGTCCGCGCGTCATTCGCGGGGCTGCAACATGATTCTCTTCAAAAATGTTAGGCAATTTACCTCGATGTTGTGTGGGTCACAAGCACTAATTGGATGCGCTGTGCACGGCCATTCGTGGTCTAGGGTAAACTCAGATTAACAAAAGGGGCTTTTGAGAATTTCGACTCGACGCTCGACTTTAATTTCGGAAGCCTTTTTTTCCGAACCTGTCTAAGCAAGTGCCGGGAGTTTGAAATCAGCTAATGCGCTCTCGATTGCCCGCCAAACTTCGCTAGTGCCGCGTCCGGTTTTAGCGGAATAAGCCACCACGCGATCCATGCTGAACACGCGTTTGACGCGTCTCAAACTCTCATTCAGCTCGTTGTTAGATAGCTTATCGGATTTCGTGGCAACTATTAATCGCGGCTTGGCACTGTGCTCAAGCCACTCGTGAAGCTGCAAATCCAGTTTTGTGGGTTCGTGGCGCGAATCTACGATGTGAATTGATAGCACAAGCTGCTCCCGCTTTGCAAGGTAGCCGCTGACCATCTCACCCCAGCTGGATTTTATGGCTTTCGGTACGCGAGCATAACCGAAGCCGGGAAGATCGACAAATCGAAAACACTGGTTAATAAGAAAAAAGTTTAGTGACTGTGTTCTGCCTGGCGTGGACGATGTCCGCGCCAGACCACGGACTGCGAGCAAGGAGTTGATTAGACTCGACTTTCCCACATTAGAGCGACCCATAAAAGCGATCTCTGGTAATAACCCACTCGGCCAATCGGATACCTGAAAGCTGCTCTTCAGAAATTCGGCGCTCGTAATCTTCATTCTTAAGCGAGGGCATCGAACCAGGAACGGTAGCGACCGCGTATCAGCATAAACGTAGGCATGAGACGGAATCGCTATCCGTCCCGGTTCCGAATAGACAGGCTTGCGCCTCAGCTCGCGCTGGCCGCTACCTGGGTTTTTTCTACTCGCTCGGCGCGCATCTCCGCGAACTTCTTCATGCGCTCTCTCATGGTGGCAATTTTTTGTTCGCTGTCCGGAATGCGCTTGACCAGCGTCTCAAGATTACGCAGGAAGTCGGGACTGCCAAATAGCGCACGGACCTCCTCAATGACGGGCTCTATTTTGGAATAGACAAACAGGTGTTCTCCGTTGGTCTCGTTGAACAGTTGCTCGTCGATGGCGCCGTTATTCACCAACGCGGCGGCCATGTCCCAGTAGGAAATGACCATACGATAATGGCCGCTATGCTCTCCCAGCAGAACTTCGATGACGTCCTGGACGCTGGTGGGATTGAAGGTGAAGAGCCAGTTACGAGCCTCACGCATCGTTGCTTCTCGTCTTAGGTCGTAAAGCTTCAAAATCAAATCTGCATCTTCATGTTTGCTCATTGCGATCTCCTCTGATGGGTTAGATTGAAAGGATTCGGAATTGGAAAAACGAAGTCTCGAGCTCAACCTTCAGCTTGCGGTTGAAACACCGCAAGTTGAAAGATTGAACGCTCACCTGCTGGAAATTAACTTTTAAGCGGACTATTAACTTGTTTGAATGCCCTGCGAAGGTTGCTCGGTTGACCAAAGCGGCGGCGTCTTGTTGGCGTCGTCAGCCCCGGCATCAGTCGGACAGGCATCCTCGAGCGCAAGCGCCAACACTTCATCAATCGTTTCTACCAGATTGATGCAGAGCGCATTGCGAACTTCCTCGGGAACCTCCGGCAGATCCTTCTCGTTGTCTTTAGGCAAAATGATTGTATCGATTCCGAAGCGATGTGCAGCCAGCAACTTCTCTTTCACGCCGCCAATCGGCAGCACGCGCCCACGCAATGTGATCTCGCCAGTCATGGCCACGTTCTTGCGGATGGGAGCACGAGTAAGAGCCGAGGCCATCGCAGTGGCCATGGTAATACCGGCTGACGGTCCATCTTTCGGAATCGCCCCTTCGGGAATGTGAATATGAAGATCGCGTTTGCGTATGATGTCGATGCTCATACCAAGGCGCTCGGCACGGGCTTTTATGCAAGTCAACGCTGCCTGCGCCGATTCCTGCATCACGTCACCCAACTTGCCGGTGAGCATAACACCGCCGCGTCCTTTGGTAAGGGTGGCCTCGATCTGTAACACCTCGCCGCCGATTTCAGTCCAGGCGAGTCCGGTTGCCAAGCCCACTTCACTTTCTGCCGCAACGCCCTGTTGGCGAAACTTGATCGGACCAAGCATTCCGCGCACGCGGTCGGCATCGATTACGTCCTTAAAGTCTTCGGCTACATTTTGTGAGACAAAGCGACGTGCCAGTTTGCGGCAACAAGATCCAATCTCGCGTTCCAGATTACGGACGCCAGCTTCGCGCGTGTAGTGGCGAATAATCTCAAACAGGCCTTCGTCGGTGAAATCAAGTTGCTCGGGCTTGAGGCCGTTGGCTTCTGCCTGCTTCGGCACCAAATGCCGTTTGGCAATCTCCAACTTCTCACGCTCGGTGTAACCGGAAAGGCGCAGAATCTCAAGACGGTCCTGCAGCGCCGGCGGAATCGTATGAAGCACGTTTGACGTAGCTATGAAGAAGACTTTCGATAGATCGTATTCGACGTCCAAATAGTGGTCCTGGAATGTATGATTCTGTTCGGGATCGAGAACTTCCAGCAGCGCTGAACTTGGGTCGCCGCGAAAATCAGCCCCAAGCTTGTCCACTTCATCGAGCAACAGCACCGGGTTAATGGTTCCTGCCTTTTTCATCATCTGAATTATCTGACCGGGCAGCGCACCAATGTAGGTGCGACGATGACCACGAATCTCCGCCTCATCGCGAACCCCGCCAAGCGACAGTCGCACAAACTTGCGACCGGTGGCGCGGGCAATCGATTTACCGAGACTCGTCTTGCCCACGCCCGGCGGGCCGACGAAGCAGAGAATTGAGCCCTTGGGATTTTTTACGAGTTGACGAACAGCCAAATACTCGAGAATGCGTTCCTTGATCTTTTCCAGGCCGAAATGGTCTTCATTAAGGACCTCTTCTGCTTTAGTCAGATCTTTAATCTCTTTGCTTTTCTGTTTCCAGGGCACGCTAACCAGCCAGTCGATGTAAGTGCGCGACACGGTTCCTTCAGCGGACATCGGCGGCATGGCCTCGAGACGATGCAATTCCTGCATCGCTTTCGTTTTTGCCTCTTCAGTCATGCCGACCTCTTCGATCTTCTTCTTCAAATCTTCAAGTTCGGCTTTTTCGTCCTTACGCCCCAGCTCCTTGTGAATAGCCTTGATCTGCTCGTTGAGGTAATACTCCTTTTGGGCCTTCTCCATCTGGCGCTTCACGCGTGTCTGAATTGAGCGATCAAGTTGGCGCTTTTCAATTTCCAGCTCCAATAATTCAATCAGCCGTTGCAACCGCGCTTGGGAAGAAAACAATTCGAGTAGTCCCTGCTTATCCTCGACCGAAATACGCAACTGGGAAGCGAGCGCGTCGGCGAGATGTGAAGGATTCTGATTTCGGAGCGCCGTCTGCAACGCATCGGTTTGACTTTCCGGCGCCAGTCGCAGGTGCTGTTCTACAAGCTGCGCGATCTTTTGCACCAGCGCATCCAGTCTAGTGCCTTCTTCGTTAACTACCGGCGCGAGCTTTACCAGAGCCATGAAGGCGCCGTCGGTGTTTTCCACTCGCACAGTGGTCGCGCGTTCGCGGCCTTCCACCACCACTTTGATTTGCCCGTTGTCCTGTTTTTGCGATTGTAGTATGCGTCCAAGCGTACCGACGCCGTAAATCTGATCAGGCGAGGGCTCGTCGATGGTGGCATCATGCTGAGTGGCCAGGAAAATAGTGCGGTCAGCGGCAAGAGCTTGCTCGAGTGCACGCACTGAGCCTTGCCTGCCTATCTTGAAAGCAACTTTTGTGAAGGGAAAAATGACGACGTCGCGGATTGGAACCATCGGGTACCAGGCAACGTCGGCAGGAGCACGATCTGAATATTCTTCCATAATTCTGACGGAACTTTTTAACCAGCCTTCTGCAAGAAGGGCGAGCCGCTCAAACTGCCGCCTCGCCCTGTTAACACGTCCAATTGTAAATCATTTCCCAAGTGTACGCCACTTTAGGGTTTTTTTCGACAAACTTCCGTTTGTCGTTGCGAAGTGATGCGGGAAGAGCGGGAAAAGGGTCGCGACAAACTCAAGTCGGTCGAACGGAATTATGCTGCGGCGCCGTCGATGCCCGTGAGCCCCTCACCTGGGATGGCACGCCGCCGTTCTACCATTTCACTGGTGATCACAAATTCCTTAACGCGTTTCTGCGACGGTAGCGTGTACATGGCGTCCAAAAGCAACTCTTCGAGAATCATCATCAGGCCGCGAGCGCCAACTTTCCGTTCCACGGCTTGCCTCGCAACCGACTTCAAAGAGTCTTCAGTGAACTTTAGTTTGACGTTATCGAAATCAAACTTCTTTTGATACTGCTTGACGAGCGCATTCTTCGGCTCGGTTAGAATCTTGATCAGCGCGCCTTCATCGAGTTCGTGAAGTACGCCACAAACGGGCAAGCGGCCGACAAACTCGGGAATCAAACCAAACCGGATGAGATCTTCAGGCTGTACGGCCGCCAGTGCTTCCGCGTGACGATGACGACCGGTCTTTACTTCCGCCTGGAAGCCCAGCGACTTGTTGCGTAGCCGGCGCTCAATCACTTTCTCAAGACCAACGAAAGCTCCGCCGCAGATGAAAAGAATGTTGGACGTGTCGATTGGGAAGAATTCCTGATGTGGATGTTTACGCCCACCCTGCGGTGGCACATTAGCAATCGTTCCTTCGAGAATCTTCAGTAGCGCCTGCTGCACACCTTCACCGGAGACGTCGCGGGTAATCGAGGGGTTTTCGTCTTTGCGGCAAATCTTATCGACTTCGTCGATGTAGATAATGCCTTGCTGGGCCCGTTCGACGTCGCCGTTTGCCGATTGCAGGAGTTTCAGGATGATGTTTTCCACGTCTTCGCCGACGTAACCAGCTTCAGTGAGCGTGGTGGCATCAACGATCGTAAACGGCACGCTGAGCATGCGCGCCAGTGTCTGCGCGAGGAGAGTCTTGCCGGTACCGGTCGGCCCAATCAGCAGAATATTCGCTTTTTGAATCTCAACTTCCGAGCGTCTGCGTCCCAGCTCGATACGCTTGTAGTGCTGGTAAACGGCGACGGCCAGACGCTTCTTGGTTTCGTCCTGTCCGATCACATATTCGTCAAGAAAGTTTTTGATCTCGCCGGGCTTTGGCAGCGGCGGTCGCGTGGCAACGGATTCAGCTTGCTGATCGTCGGTGATGATCTCATTGCAGATGTCAATGCACTCGTTGCAGATGTAGACTGTTGGACCGGCAATGAGTTTCTTAACTTCGTTCTGCGACTTACCGCAGAATGAACAGCGCAGCGTGTCGTCGGTTCGTCTTACCATATATGTAGGGGATCTCCTTCGAGCTTCGTGCGAACCAATTTACTTTGTGATAACCGCGGACTGCCGGGGGTGTTCCGGGTTCGTGACCATCTCGTGATAACGCTCAACGCACTCGTTACAAATGAACGCGCTCTTGCCGATCATTTGTTTGGGAACTCCGGGTGCGCGCTGCGGCGTACCGGTTACAATGTTTGCAACCTCGCCTTTCGATCTTCCGCAAAAAGAGCAGCTAAAGCCGCGAGCTTTCATTTTCGCAATCATCTACAGCTCCTGGGAGCGGTCGCGCACTATTCGCGGTGCGCGATTACCTCGTCTATTAAACCATATTCCTTGGCCTGTGCGGCAGACATAATTTTGTCGCGCTCCACGTCGCGTTCGACAGTTTCATATGACTGCCCGGTATGTTTGGCAATAATCTGAGATGTAAGCTCGCGCATGCGGATGATCTCTTCGGCCTGAATCCGAATATCGGTCGCCTGACCCTGCGAGCCGCCGGTAGGCTGGTGAATGAGTATGCGCGAGTTTGGCAGAGCGAAACGCTTGCCTTTGGCGCCGGCTGTCAACAGCAGCGCACCCATCGAGGCACACTGGCCGACGCAGATGGTGGTTACGTCCGGCCTTATAAACTGCATGGTGTCATATATCGCCATGCCGGCGGTAATCGAACCACCCGGGGAGTTGATATAGATGTTGATGTCTTTTTCCGGATCCTCAGCTTCGAGGAAGAGGAGTTGTGCAACGATCAAATTTGCGATCTGATCGTCGATGGGCGTGCCCAGGAAAATAATATTGTCTTTCAGGAGTCGCGAGAAGATATCGAAAGCGCGTTCACCGCGCGACGTCTGCTCGACGACCATTGGTACCAGGGCCATGTATCTGAACCTTCCTTAGCTCGCGATAAAAAAAAGGATGAAGGATGAAGGAAGAAGGATGAAAAGTTGAAGTCAAAAACTCTTCCCTTGTTCATCCTTCAACCTTCATCCTTCATCCTTTCTTCGCGCCACTCTTCATCAGTTACTCGGGAGTTTGCAACTAAAAGATCGAGCGCTTTGCGATTGCGCAACCTGTTCGCGATGCTACGTTCGCCCCCTTCCTTTGTCAAGACGCTACGCACTTGCTCTACCGGTTGTTGTGAACTGCGGGCGATGGCGAGAATCTCTGCTTCTATTTCTTCATTTGAAACTTCGATCCTCTCTTCTTCAGCTATTCGCTCAAGCAACAACGAGCTCCGCACATCTTCCTCTGCCTGGGCTTTCAAATCTTCGCGCGCGCCCTCCCAGTTTACGTTCTGGTTGCGCGGATCAACCCCTCTGCTGATCATGTTGCGCACCATGTTCTCCAGCCGGAAGTTAGTCTGATGATCGACCAGGCTCTGCGGCACTTCAAAGGGATGTGCCTCCACGAGTTTTTGTATCAAATCCGCGCGCAGACGATGGTCGGATTCCTGCTCGGCCTGCTTCTGCATGTTCTCGCGAATCTGTTTGCGCAGGGCAGCAACAGAATCAAACTCTTCACCCAAACTTCTGGCCCATTCGTCGTCAACCTCAGGAAGTTCTTTGACTCGCACCGCCGTGACCCTGGCGGTATATTCAACTCTCTTTCCGGCGAGTCCCGGCGATGAAAAATCCTTCGGATATGCAACAACAAAAGTCTTTTCATCGTCAGGTTTCACGCCCGTCAAGTTGTCTGTAAACTCCTGCTGCACCCCCTTGCCGCCAAGCGTGACCTCGACGTCTTCTTTCTTGATATTTTCCTCTTCCGAGTCATCGAGAAACTTTCCTTCAACATTGAGGGTGACAGTATCCCCGAGTGCGGCGCCGCGGTCCTCGACCGGCTGCATCGCTCCCGATGTTTCTCTTAACGCTTCGAGCATCTCCTCAACGTTCTCATCTGTTACTGGCCGGATCTTGCGGGCCGCTTCGATGCCCTTGTAGTTTCGCAGTTCAACTTTGGGCAAGACTTCGACTTTCACATTAACCAAAAGCGGCTCTTCTCCAAACTTTTCGAGTGCTTCTGTGTTGTCGAGCTGAACATCCGGCTCGCCGAGCGCGTTGAGCTCGTGTTTGGTTATCGCCTCATTTACCGCATCGGGCACCAGCTCCTGGAGCGCCTGACCACGTATTTCATTTTTGAATCGCGTGCGCACAACGGCACGCGGCGCGTGTCCGGGACGGAAGCCGGGCACGCTTGCCTGCTTTGCATAGCGATCGCTAATGCGATCGTAGGCCTGGCGTACTGTCGCGGTGTCAATTTCGATCTTGATCTCCTTACGCGTTGGGGAGACATCTACAAACTCGGTCTTCATTAAACGTTGAGCCCGTTGAGACGCTTCGACATCCAACGGGCATCCTTCCTTCATCCTATATTTTGTTTCTCTGCTTACTACTTTATGTGGTGCGAAAGGGGGGACTCGAACCCCCACACCTTTCGGTACCAGATCCTAAGTCTGGCGCGTCTGCCAATTCCGCCACTTTCGCGCTTGCGCTCTCACAATCGGATGTTCAAACCGCAAAAAAGAATATCACGTGGAACTGATCTTCGTCACAGCACGACGCCCTGGGGTACGCATAGCTATCCGCAGACTACACAGATTACCCAGATTCAATTTAGGACGAAGGGCTGAGGCTGTTTTCAACTTTTCAAAGTGCCTATTCGTGTAATCTGCGTAAACTGTGGACCTCAGGCGATCGGTTTCACGCGACGCGATAGGTAGTCTTGGCAAGTCCGAGGAAGTCTTTACCGGTCACTTTTGTGATTAGGCCGTAGCGTTCGAGTTCAAAGTAGGCGCGTTGAATCTCGCCTTTGTCGACAGAAAGCTTTTGTGCCAGCAAGGCCGGGGAAGGGAGCGAATCTCCGGAAGCCAGCGTCTTACTATTAATCTGCGCCTCAATCTGTTCACGCACCTGAAGATACACGGGGCCTTTAGCCAAGTCCTGTATCGTGATGTTCATATCTCTGTCGCTTGTAACGAAATCTGTTAGTTGCGTCCGCACGCCGATAACTCGCGTCGCAACTCATAGCGTTCTCGTCACTTTCGAAAGCGAGCGTGGTTGATCTGCATCCAACCCTTTCGCATCGGCCAATAATGCTGCGAATAACTGGCCGGGGATTATATAGGGAATCGGCGCGACAAATTCATCAATCTCTCTCGGCATCACGATCGCGCGAGAACAATTTCTCGTAGCTTCAAGATCGCTTGTAATCACCAGCGTGTCAGCATGTAATTCTCGCAAGCGTCCGATTAAACTCTTCACCCCCGGTAACATCACGCCGGGAGGGGCAAACAGAATAACGGGAAAATGGCGCTCCACCATCGCCAACGGTCCGTGTAGAAAGTCTGCCGAAGAAAAACGTTCGGCTACGACGTAGCAAGTCTCCATCAACTTCAGCGCCAGCTCATAGGCGTTTGCGTATGCAAGTCCACGCCCGACAACGACGCAGTTTTCCATGAATACATAGCGTTGGACGAGCTCAAGGATTGCCGGCTGTTGCTCGAGGGCGCGGGCTGCAAAACCCGGAATCGTATCGTAGGACCATGCGGTTGTACCTGGAGCAAGCTCAGCCGCAAGCATATAGAAGAGCATCATCTGGCCCGTGAAAGTTTTGGTTGCGGCAACTGAACGCTCGTGGCCGCCATGCATCAACAGTGTCTCATCGACGAAGCTCACCATTGACGACGACGGCTCATTCGTTATGCCAACCGTGTAAGCGCCGCAGGCGCGCGCATTCTCCAGCACCTGGTTTATGTCTTCGCCCTCGCCTGATTGCGAGACTCCCACCACCAGCGCGTGCCGCAGGTTCAGCTTCGCGCCGTAGAGCGTATGAACTGATGGCGCCGAAAGCGAGACTGGGATGCCGGTAGTTATTTCCAGGAGGTAGCGGCCAAAAAGTGCGGCGTTATCCGAACTACCGCGGGCCACGAGTACGATTAGATCGATCTCACGCGACTTCAGAAAGTTTCCCAATCGCGAGATCTTTGTGCGTTCGGCTTGAATGGTGCGCTCGAGCGCCTCAGGCTGCTCGGCGATTTCTCGAAGCATCAATGACAAGAGATCATTCCTCTACAAACGTCGGACAGCCGTTATTGTATTGTCTGGCGGCGCTGCGTATAAGTAGCGGCCGAGTTCAAGGATGTTACCCAAAGCCACCGGCAACTCGGATTCTTCATGTTGATTGCTGATGTCACGTGCACCCGGTCGCTACCGCTTCCGGTTCTAATTTTGTGTAAGTGGGCGCACAAGTTTTCCCTGGCCCACGCGGGAGCAACCGGTTAGCTAAAGTCCTTGCATGGTGGGTCGATGAATACAGAACCGCAAGCGGACCGGGGTCCCCAGCCGGGCAGCCCGGCTGGGGTGGTGGTAGCGACCGGGTTTTACACTCAACCTGAGTACTTTGTGTCCGCATCGGTTTTATTCAGACTCGATTAACACAAAACCGGGGCGGACCGGGGCTACCACGTGGGCAGCCGGCGTGGGCTCGTGGTAGCGACCGAGTCTTACACGCAACCTGAATGCTCGGTGTCCGCTTAGGTTTTATCAGACCCAATGACAGGCAGGAATGCCTGTCCTGCATAAATGCGGCATTGTATTCCCCGGCGATTTCGGTTAAATACTCGTACCGTTCTTGCCAAGACTTGCTCCGGCTTTCTTTCTTCAATGCTAAACACTTTAACACGAAGCGCGGTCGCGCGTCCGTTGCTCCTCCTGCTCTCCGCTATCATCGGTTGTTCGATCGCGATAGCTCAGGAGCAGCGCCAGGTTTCTTCCATCCAGCTGATACCCCAGCCAAGACAAATCACAGTCAAACAGGATGTATTTCGGCTCGGCAATGACACGCGCATCGTCCTGGGAGATCCGCGTTCAGCAGATGATCGTTTCGCGGCGGACGATTTTTCAAACGACCTGCAGGAAACCGCAAAGCTTGCATCAAGGATCACTAAATCGGCTTCGCGCCATTCGATTTTGATCGGCAACATCGAGCTCATGGCGACACAGCGTGCGTTAAAGAGATTCGGGATTAGTGTTCCCGCGGATCTCGACCAGGAAGGTTATGTCCTGGCTGTCAATGCCAATGAGATTCTGGTGGCAGGCAAAACCACGGCCGGCACCTTCTATGGTCTGCAAACGCTGAAGCAACTCGTGCGCGGAGAAGGCGCCGGGGCGTTTGTTCCGGCAGTCGAAATTGTGGATTGGCCCGCGATGCGCTGGCGCGGCGTCTCAGACGATATTAGCCGGGGCCCGGTGCCCACTGTGAACTACATAAAGCGCCAGCTGCGAACTTTTGCTGCCTTCAAGCTCAACATGCACTCCTTTTATATGGAGCAAACCTTCGGCAGTAGTTCCAATCCTTTGATTGGGCCTGCTGGTGGCTCGCTTACTCCCGAGGAGATACGCGAAGTGGTTGCTTATGCGCGTCGCTACCACATTGAGTTGGTGCCGGAACAGCAGACCTTTGGTCACCTGCATAAAGCTTTGAAGCTGGAAAAATACAACGAGCTTGCGGAAACGCCGTACGGCGACGTTTTGTCACCGCAACAACCAGGCAGTTACAAATTGATTGCCTCCTGGTATCGCGAGCTGAATGAACTATTCCCCGGAAAGTTTTTTCACATCGGCGCAGACGAAACTTTTGAACTTGGTGAAGGGCAAAGTCGCGATGCGGCCCGGGCGCGAGGGGTCGGTGCTATCTACTTCGAACACTTGAATCGCGTGCGCGAGGTGCTGAACCCATACGGTCGCCGCCTGATGTTCTGGGGCGACATCGCCCTGAACCATCCGGATCTCATCGGCAGTGTTCCCAAAGACATGATCGTGATGAACTGGGACTATGCGCCGAAAGACGACTACCTGCCGCGCATCAAGCCGTTCAAGGATGCCGGGCTTGAACAATTTGTTTGCCCGGGCGTGCACAACTGGAACCAGATATTCCCGAATCTCGATGCGGCCTCCAGAAACATCGCCAACTTTGTCCGCGACGGCCAAACGTCGGGCGCAATAGGGATGATGAACACCAGTTGGGACGACGACGGCGAGTCGTTGTTTGAAATGACCTGGTATGGAATTGTCCTCGGAGCCGCTGCCTCCTGGCAGAACAAACCAGTAGACAGAAATAGGTTTGATGAGGATTTTGACTGGGCCTTCTTCCGCAACGAAGGCGATGAGTTTACTGATGCACTGCGGGCTTTGGGCAGCGTAAATGGCTTGCTTGGCATCGGCGCCAGCGACGAATTGTTTTGGCGCGATCCTTTTAATTCAAATTTTCAAAGACAAGCAAGAACTCTGGCCAGCCAGATTCGAGAAATGCGGTTGGCTGTAGAAAACGCTGACGAGATGCTGCTCCGCAACGAAACCAAAGCTCGTCGTAATCGTTCGATGATTCCGGTCATGCGTTTTGCAGCACAAAGATTTGATCACCTGGGCCGGCGAATGCAGGTAGTGGAAAAATTCAGCCAGGATTATTGGGATGCTTACCTGAATCTCGGCGACCGCCGCAAAGTTGGGCGCCTCCGTAACTACTGGGGAAACATCTACAACTCGCTGCGGGAAATGACGGAAGAATTGACGATATTGCGGGAAAGCTATCGACGCCATTGGCTCGCCGAGAACCGACCCTATTGGCTCGACAGCGTACTTACCCGCTACGACCAGGCGGCCGGAATGTGGCTGAACAAGAGCCGGTCGCTCGCTGAAGTGGTCCGGCTTTACAACACGAATTCAATTCTGCCGGATCCCGAACAGTTTGGGTTAGGCCCACGCCCGGAACCGGCGACGGTACGTTGATGCGGATGAATCGTGCGGGAAGAGAAGAAATTTTCCATTTTCCATTTCAAATTTTTCATTTGTCATTTGCGAATTCAAGTTTGAAGTGCAACTCAGCTAGCGACGGCACGTGTAACATTCCGCATCAGAACCGGAAGCGGTAGCGACCGGCCAGGGACTCAACCTTAGTTGTCAGTTAGTACTTAATTGACCGCGCTCAGCGATGAAATACTCCACCGGTAAAATTGAGTCCCTGGCCGGTCGCTACCGCTTCCGGTTCTGATTAGGATAAACGCCAATGCTGGTCGACTGTTACTCTCTCGCGTCTCAATTACACACGAGGCGACGAACTGTTGCACTTCCAAGTTGAATCCGCGAATGACAAATGGAAAATGGTTCTTCCCAAGTAGCAGCAAATGATCGGCTCATTTCGCTAGATGTGTTTCGCGGCATCACGATCGCGGGTATGGTGCTGGTTAATAACCCCGGAACGTGGAGCAGTATTTATTGGCCACTGGAGCACGCTGAATGGCATGGCTGGACACCCACCGATCTGATCTTTCCGTTTTTCCTTTTCATTGTGGGGGTGGCGATTCCACTCGCTTTCGGCCGGCGTATTGAACGTGGCGGTAGCCGGCGCGACCTCTACCTGAAAATCATCAAGCGCACCCTAATTATTTTTGCCCTGGGTATGTTTCTGGCCGGCTTTCCTTATTTTCAGCTTTCGACTATTCGAATTCCCGGAGTGCTGCAACGCATTGCGGCTTGTTATCTCGTTGCGTCGATCATTTTTCTGACAACCAGAGTCAGAATCCAGATCATCATTACAATTGGCCTGCTCATTATCTATTGGCTGCTAATGACACGTTTGCATGCGCCGGGATTTGCCACCGGCGATCTGACCAAAGAGGGAAGCGTGGCATCGTTTGTCGATCGCGCGATCTTCGGGCCGCACATCTGGAAGCAGGGAAAGGTCTACGATCCTGAAGGAATACTCAGCACGATTCCAGCGCTTGCAACGACAATGTTTGGAGTTTTCACTGGACAGTGGCTGCGCACCAACAAATCACAATATGAAAAAGTTACCGGTCTGTTTGTTGCCGGCGCCGTTTGTGTCGTGATTGGCTGGTGCTGGAATCCGTTCTTCCCAATCAACAAATCGCTGTGGACAAGTTCTTACGTCTTCTTTACCGGCGGACTGGCGCTCGAGTTTCTCGCGTTGTGTTACTGGCTGATTGACATCAAGAAGTATCGACGCTGGGCCAAACCATTCGTTGTCTTTGGGGTAAATGCGATCGTGCTTTTTGTTGGGACTGGAGTGTTGGCGCGTTTGCTGGGACTCATCGCAGTGTCGCAGGGTGACGGTAGGTGGATTTCTCTGCAAGGAGCGATCTTTCGCACGTTGTTTTTGTCGTGGGCCTCGCCGATCAACGCTTCTCTCGCATACGCGATAGCTTTCATTTTGCTTTGGCTGGGTTTAATGTGGATGCTTTACTCGCGGAAAATTTTTATTAAGATTTGAAGAGCCCTTCCGCAGATTACAAAGAGTGCGCATAAGAAGGTTTAGATCTTAGCGGCCAGAAGGTGTTTGCGAGTCATTTGGCGGGGTTTTATTGCCTCAAACTGCGTAATCGGCCTAATCCGCGGATTAAACACTCGAAAGGAGATACCCAATGCCGACTTACATTTCACTGCTCCGCTGGACACAACAGGGCATCGCAAGCGTGAAGGACAGTCCCAAACGTCTCGACGCGGGCCGCGAGGCTTTTAGAAAACTTGGCGTGGAAATAAAAGACACATATCTGACCATGGGTCGTTACGATCTGGTTTGTGTGCTCGAAGGAGCCAGCGATGAAGCCGTGGCCAAAGCACTGCTGTCGCTCGGGTCGCAGGGAAACATCCAAACCGAGACTCTAAAGGCCTGGACTGAAGCCGAATACCGCGAGATCATAGGTTCGCTGTAAGAAGATCCAGAAGGCCAAAGTTCAACTTTTGCAAAAGCTCAAGCAGTTCGGAATACAAGCTTCAGCTTGCGCGCTTCCAGAACAAAAACAACCTGAAGGTTGAACTCTAAACTGCTTGAACGACATTAGGCACGACCTATTTCACATATCCCGGTCCACGCAGGGCGCGTCCCGCTAACGCCGGTGTCCGCTTGCCATCGTCGACGCTGATCTGACCGTTGACGATTACATATTTAATGCCTTCGGGATGCTGGTTTGGTATCTCAAAGGTCGCGCGATCGATCACTGTTTTGGGATCGAAGATCGTTATGTCGGCATAAGAGCCCGCCCGCAACAAACCGCGATCATGCAGGCCCACCCGCGCGGCAGGAAGACCGGTCATCTTGTGAATGGCCTGGGCCAAAGTCAGCAGGCGTTGGTCGCGGACGTAGCGCCCCAGGATTCGCGGGTAACTTCCCCAGCCACGAGGGTGCGACTTTGCTCCGGCCAGTGGTCCATCGTTAGCGCGCGCGCCGCTATCAGTACAGAAGCTGACGAAAGGCGCTCGCATCGCCGCGCGCATGTCATCCTCACTCATCATGAAATAAATCGCGCCCGTCTGGCCGTGGTCGGCGAGGACTAGATCAAACAGGGCATCGAGCGGATCTTTTCCTTGTTCTGCCGCAATCTGCGAAAGGCGTTTGCCTTGCATAGCTTCGAGCTCGCGATTGATGACCGATCCAATCAACACACCAGGGGCGCCGCCGCTGCCAAGGTAAATGTTTTCCCATTCTTTTGAATCGGTTGTTATTTCTTGCTTGAGTTGCTGGCGAATGCGCGCATCGCGCAGGCGCGCGAGCATTTTTTCAGTGCCACCTTCGAGCGCCCAGGGCGGCAGGCAGGCACTGAGGGACGTGCTGCCGGCGATGTAGGGATAGATATCAGCGGTGATGTCGAGTCTTTGGGCGCGGGCACGTCTGATCTTTGCCAGCACCTCAGGCATGCGGCCCCAGTTCTTCTTGTAGGCGGTCTTCAGATGCCAGATCTCAACAGGGATTTGTGCGCGGCGAGCGATTTCGAATACTTCAGCCAGCGACTCGTCAAGCGCGTTGGCTTCGCTGCGTTGGTGCGTGGCATAGATTCCGCCGTACTGCCGCGCGACTTTCGCCAGCTCCACAATCTCGTCCGTCTTCGCAAAGCGCGCAGGCACGTATTGCAATGAAGTTGATAGACCGAGGGCGCCGTCGCGCATCGCGGCCGCTACGAGCTGCTTCATTTGTTCCAGCTCGGTCGTGGTTGGAGGGCGATTGTCAAAACCGACAACATATTCGCGCACTTGGGTGGCGCCAACGAAGGTCGCGAGATTGACGCCAGACCCTTGCTTTTCGAGACGATTGAAATACTCGCCGAGCGTGCGCCAATCGATAGTCAGTTTGTAACGACGGTTGAAATCTTCCTGCTCTTTGATGAGCCGCTCGTTCACCGGCGCAATCGATTCGCCCTCGCCGGTCACTTCGGTCGTTACCCCCATCATCACCTTACTCATCGCGCGCGGGTCTATTAAGAGATAGTTCTCGGATTGGCCCAGCATGTCGATGAAGCCTGGCGCCACTACCATTCCCGATGCGTCGATCTCACGAGTGCCGCGGGCATTTCTCAGCCTGCCAATGCGGACAATGCGATCGTCTTTGATCGCGATGTCAGCAATGTGTCCCGGACTACCCGAGCCATCAACAACGAGTCCGTTTCTGATTAGAAGATCGTATTGCGGCGTTGCGGCGGTTTTTGATTTTGTGACAAAAGAGAACAGAATCATACTCGCCAGCGTGATGGAAAGTGAAACTCTGATCAGCATTATCTCACCAGGAGTTGGATTGAATGGAGCGCTGAATGGTAGTGATTAGTGTGCAGAATGTCTAGATTTCTATACCGGCAATATCCTAACTACTGAATCTTTGTCGCAGTGCTTTGGAATGTTTCAATCCACGTCGATTCCGAACAACTCGATGAGAAGTACGCTTAACGCCCCGGAGTGTTTACCCCCGCTTCGATCCTGCGTAGAATTCCGACAGTGAATCAAGCAAACCCCATAACATTAAAGCAAATTGCCGATGCGACTGGTGGACAACTGTCCGGCGACCAGACAGCCGAAGTAACAGATGTCAGCCACGATTCTCGCCGCGCCGGTCCGGGTAGTTTGTTTGTTGCTGTCCGCGGTGAATTGTTCGACGCGCACAAGTTCATACCGCAGGTGATCGCACAAGGCGCACTCGGCGTTATTTCTGAACTCGACAAACCAGCGGACTTCAAAGGTTCCTGGCTGCGCGTGCGGAACATTCGCCGAGCGATGGCTCTGGCGGCGGCCGAGGCCCATCGCCATCCGTCGCGCGAGCTACAACTCGTTGGGATTACAGGAACCAACGGGAAAACTACCACGGCTTATCTTATCGCTTCTATTCCGGAAGCGGCCGGTGAGCCGGTAGCGATGACGGGCACGGTGGAATACCGGCTGGGCCCGGAACGCCGTAAGGCTGAACGCACCACGCCCGAAGCCACTGACATGCAGCGCATGCTGCGGCGTGCAGTGGAGCTTGGTTGCCGCACCGCAGTGATGGAAGCTTCCTCACAGGCTATGGATTTTCATCGCTGCGACGCGCTCGACTATTCAGTGGCCGTTTTTTCCAACCTCACGCGTGACCACCTCGACTATCACAAGACCATGGAAAACTACTGGGTGGCGAAGCAGCGTCTATTTGATGGCAGGCTTGGCTCCAGACCGCGCGTGTCGGTCATCAATGTCGACGATCCTTATGGAGTTGAGCTTGCTGAACGACTCGCAGGGGAAGGTTTGCGTGTCGTTAGTTACGCAGTCAAATCAAACGCCGACGTCACGGCACGTAATGCAGAGTTTTCGCTTGCTGGCATGAGGTTCAGGTTGAAAACGCCGGCGGGCGAAGGCGAGTTTCGTTCGCCGCTGGTTGGTCCGCCGCACATATACAATACGCTGGCCGCCGTGGCGAGCGGATTGGCCCTTGGTTATGAACTCGATGTCATCACGCGCGCGCTGGAGCAATGCACGGGTGCGCCCGGACGCTTCGAGCGCGTGCCTCACGATGGAGATTTTGCAGTGGTAGTTGACTACGCGCACAGCGATGATGCGCTGCTGAATGTGTTACGCACCGCGCGCGAAGTGACAAAAGGAAAAATCATTACGGTCTTTGGTTGTGGCGGTGACCGCGATCCCTCAAAGCGAGCGCCGATGGGTGAAGCAGCGGGGAGTTTGAGCGATGTAGTGATTCTCACTTCTGATAATCCGCGGACCGAAGACCCGGAAAAAATCCTGGCCGATGCGGAAGCTGGAATTCTAAAGACAGCCAAGCCTTATCGAAAAATCGCGGATCGACGCGACGCGATTCATCAGGCGATCTCCGAAGCGCGTAGTAATGATTTGGTCTTAATCGCCGGCAAAGGGCACGAAGATTATCAGATCATCGGGCGCGAAGTTTTTCATTTTGATGATAAGGAAGTCGTCAGAGAGGCGTTGGCCGGATCGACGCAAAACTGACTCGACGAGTGCACCGGCAACCAGCTCGAAGCTCAAATTCAACCCAGCTTCCGGCGTTGACATCTGCACGATGGAGGCATAATCTCCCGCCTTCCAGGGCCAACCGCGGGCGAGACGTTGTGTTGTTCTCACCCGAAGACGTCTTCTACTTCACGAGGCTAAGGAGAACCTCATGATCTACAAAAACAAATTACTATTCACTCTCTTTGTGTGGCCCCTTGTCGCAATCGCGCTTTCGGGTTGTGATCGACACAAAGCTGAAAAGGCGGAACTAAGCAAACAAATAGCCGTGATTGAAGCCGACCTGGTGCCTCTGAACGAAGAACAGGGACAAGTATCCAAAGAGGCGGAGACCCTCAATGCGGATGTCAAACAGCAGTCTGATACTTTGCAGCCGCATCTGGACCAGCGTACGCAACTGGAGGATGAATTGGCCGCCTATGTAGAGGCCCACCAAACGACGGCTTTGGTATTAAAGATGACGCGTACCGGCGTGGCAGCTGTGCTCGATTCCAAGGCTAACCAGAAAACAAAGGACTTGATTAGAGCTAGTGATGCAATCAGCAAACTGCTCGCGGTGGCCTATTGCGTTAAGAAGGGTCAGGAATGTCGCAATGCGACGATAAAGATAATGGCGTTGGGTTCTCAGATTGATTCGGAGAATCAAACGATATCGCTTATGACGGCGCAACTGGATCAGAAAAAGGCATCTCTACAGGAGCGGCAACAGAAGGTTTCTTCGCTCGATGCCACGATAGCCGCCAAGACAAAAGAGCGCGACGACCTCAAGCAGAGACTCGAGTCCTTATCGTGAAATTTTCAGCTAGGCCCGATTTGCTAGTCCCCATTTGATCGATAAAGGGAAGACAAGGTCTCCGTCGACTGCCGGCTGATCAGAGGTTACTTTAGTTTGACTGCGGATATCGTCGCGACCAGATCCAATAGACCGGCAGCCCGAGGGCAATTAAACCGACACCGGCGAGTGGAGGATTGCGCGCCAAAATTCCCAGACCTGAGAGCACCTGGCCATGCATGATCAGGCCTAACCCGTGCACAGCATCATCGCGAACTCCCAGCAGGGTGGTCCCCAGCAGCAACGCGGTGGCTAACAAGAACAATATGGGAACGACCGGATAACCCCAGGCGCGATAGGGACGCTCCGCATCTGGCATTTTGCGGCGCAGGATGAATACCGAAGCGGTCACGAGTCCATAGAAGATCCATAGCCCGAAGATGGCGTAATCGGTCAGGATATCAAACGAGGAAGAGAACATGATGACGAGTATGCAAGCCCAGATGGCCTGAATGACCAGGGCGCCGGTGGGAACGTGTGTCCGCGGCGACACCCTGGACAAACTGCGCAGGAAGAGGCCATCACGCGCCATTGCGTAGGGAACACGCGCGCCCGTAAGAATCGAAGTATGAAGTGTGCCGAAGGTCGACGACAACAAGGCTGCGGCAATGAAACTGATCGCAAGCGGCCCCAGAAATTGTTTGGCAACTTCCGTGGCGACCGACGACTTCGTCGAAATGCTGGCGATCTCTGTCGGTGAAAGCGCATAAAAATACGCCAGGTTTGCAAGCAGATAGAGCGCCATGATCAAGACCGTTCCACCAATGAGTGCACGCGGCAGATTTCGTCCCGGGTTCTGAACTTCACCGGCAACCAGAGTGACATTGTTCCAGCCATCGTATGCCCACAACGCGCCAAGCATCGCGGCGATGAAGCCGCCGAAGCCAAATCGCGCTGCCGCGCTGACGCCCTCGCAGGTGCCGCCGACATTCTGCATTAACAGATGAGACCAGTCAGCGCTGCGGGCAAACAGGAAGCCGCCGATGCCGACCAGCAGGACAAGAGCAATCTTGATCCCAGATAAAAAAGTGGCCACGCCACCGCTGACCTTGACTGCCAGACAATTGATTCCTGTGACAATCAGGATCGAGGCGAGGGCAACCACCTGTAGTTTTCCAAACGGGACCGGATGGCCCAACACCGTAGTCGAGAAGAAGTCGCCGGCGAGTGCGCCGCCAATCATGATGTTCAGGAACAGGGCGAACTGCACACCCAGGGCAGCCTGTGAGCCGGCCTTACCGATAAAAAACGACATCCAGCCAAATAAGAATCCCCACGGCCGTCCATATGCCTCACGCATGAAAACATACTCGCCGCCGGCCCGGGGCATCATCGCCGCAAGTTCGGCGTAACTTAGCGCGCCGGCGAGCGAAAGCAATCCGGCAACGACATAAACAAGCAGCACCATCTTCGGCGTGCCGACATTACAGGTCATCACTCGCGCCTTTAGGAAAACGCCGGTGCCGATGACGTTGCCAACAACGATAGAAATGGCGGCTACCAGGGACAGGCCGCGGATGAGTTGGGTTTGGTTGGGTGGTTGCATCTGAACGTTTTAGCGGAAAGTGTGATGCAATGAGTTAGTTTGTGGACTGCTGCAGCGATAGATCACAAACTAACAGTTTGCTTTACGGATGCGTCACGCTTCAGGCGGCGCGCCTGCGAGTCGTTCTGCCTTTCAGAGCTTGTGCGGCGGTTTCACCAGTCACGACGGCACCCTCCATGAAGCCCTGCCAGTCAGCCAAATGCTCCCCGGCAAACAGAACTTTGCCATGCGGCTGCCTTAGGATCGGACGCAGCGTGAACCATTGGCCCGGTCGGTAGAACGCGTAGGCGCCCTGCGTGTAGGCGTCGCGTTGCCAGGCCAGCGACTGAATATTTGCCGCCAGCTCAGGTGCTCTTCTATCCAGCGGCAAAAGGTCGCGGGTAATGATCTCGCTACGCCTGCGGCTGTTTTGCGAGGCAAGCACGTCGGCCTTTTCACCGATCGCATAGCTGCAAAGGATGCCTTGTTTGCCCCGCTGATTTTTGGTGCTGTGAAAATAATAGTGAGAGGTGACGTCGCTGACGAGTGAGAAGTCTTCCCGGCCCCAGAAGCGTTCGTTGAATAGGACCTGATTCTTGACGATGCGAGCGTACTGAAGTCTATTAGCCGCCGAGATGTGAGCCGACGGAAGCGGGGGATCAAAAACAATTTTATTGAGCACACGCGCGGGTACCGTGCAGATGCAGGCGTCGGCGCTGAAGTCTCTGCCACCCGCAGTCACAGTTACCCGCCCACCTCGTTGAGCAATTTTCTGCACCATCATGCCGGCATGAATTGAGGCATTACCAATCCGCGAAGCCAGCGCGTTTACCAGACGCGAGCTGCCGCCGGCCATCTTGAAATCCATTTCGTTAGCCGGACTGGATTCAAAATACTCGGCGGCTGCAGTGTAGGCCGATACCATGCGAATGGTTTCGCCAAAATCTGTACTGTCCTGCAAGTCGCGGAGTAATAGATCCTCTTCGGAGAAGCCGATCTCTTTGAGCCAGGTCCACCAGTCAAATTGATCCAGCCTTGCGCGATCTCGGTCTGCGTAGCCTTCGTAAGCCTTCCTGAACTTTGCAAAAGCGACTTTCGCTTGTGGCGAGAAATCCCACTGACCCGGTCGTTTGACCACGCCATCCTGCATTAGCCAGGCCTCGAAGCGATGGTCTTGCAGCGGTATCTTGAAATCATGACAGAGTGCCTTCATGCGCTCGTGACTGGCGCCCACCCACTCGCCACCGAGTTCGCAAACCAGTTCGGAATTTTCTTTAAAGTTGAAAGACAGGACGCGCCCTCCGATGCGTTGCCGCGCTTCCAGCACAGTAACGTTCCAGTCTTTGAGCGCGTAGGCGGCAGCTAATCCCGAAAGGCCCGCGCCGATGATAATGCAGGAATACGAGCGACGCTGGACGTATGGGCTTAAGACAAGCGGTGCCCCGATAGCGGCGGCTGCCGCGGTCTTTAGGAAGTCGCGACGAGAAGGGGGAGGAATTAGTCCAGGCC
>DASXSC010000244.1:0-5471 GCA_036506215.1 Pyrinomonadaceae bacterium
CAACTCGAAATTCAATGAGCACTGCATCCCCCAAACGTTGTTCTTCTCCCAATTGAGCGGCAGCGAATGCAGCCACGTTTTGCCGCTTTCTTCTGCTGAGACAATGGCGCGGCTCGTTCGCATGAATCCGTGGTCTTGTTATGATCGATTGACGGCGGCGGAACACCTGGCAGTACTTTCAGCTTTGGTTAAGCAGTCCGCGGGCTATTCTCTGTTGGCCGGTAAGGATCTTCTCGACACGGAGACTTCGGCGAATCTGATTGCGGACTACACACGCGATTAGTGTAAGAAGTGGAATGGCTGGAATGAACGCGATGCCCCAGAAGACATCCAGCGCCGACTACGGGCCACGCCGGCTGACGGTCGAGCTGACTAATATCTGCAATCTACACTGCAGCTACTGTCTTCGTGACGAAGACGCTCTATACCATAGTGCGGCAAACTTTCTTCCAGTTGAACTGTTCGCCCGGGTGGCCAGGGACGCGCGCCAGTCGATGGGCATCGAACAAATCATGTTCACTGGGGGCGAGCCCACGCTTCACCCCGATTTCGGGAACCTTCTTGCTGCGGTCGCCAGGCTGAATTTGAAATGCAGCTTTGTGACTAACGGCTGGCATTTCGAACGTGTTTGGCCGCTCTTGATCGAGTATCGGAAAGCCGTGACCCATGTGTCTTTCAGTCTAGATGGCGTGACAAGTGAGGCGCACGATCGTTGGCGCGGCGACGGATCTTTTGAGCGCGTCGTGCGCGCTTTTTCGCGCTGCTGGGCCAACCAGTTTCCTTTCAATGTGAAGGTGGGAATTCGTCGCGATACTGTTCCCCAGCTTGAGGCGATTGCTCTTTTTGCGGCACGCATGGGCGCTGCCGGACTCAGTTTCGCCCATCTAATGCCCACTTCGATAGACATTGCGGATGCTTCCACCCTGACCCTTGAAGAACGCGCGGACGCCGAACGCGAAATCGCCTTGTTGGCCCGAATCTTCAAAATGCGCATCGGTATCGATGTGGGCTATTACAATACCGATCTGGTGGCTCCATGCTCGGCCCTGAGTGGTGTAAGCGCCAACATCAATTATCGTGGCCAGCTTTCTCTCTGCTGTAACCTTTCGGGTTTTCGCGGCGGAAAGGGTGACGAAGACATAATCGCGGATCTGAATCATGAAGATTTCAGCGCTGCTTTACCGCGTTTGCAGCAGGTCGCGACGGCCCAGTCTGAGAATCGAATAAACGCGTTAACGGTGCTTGCGGCCGCTGCCGAAAAGGCGGATTTGACGACCGGATCTCCTTGTCTCTTTTGTTTGCATACTCTGGGGAAGACCCCCTGGAGTTCCCTATCTCAAACATCGTCTCCAATATCGAACGACCGGTCTCTACCGGTACTCAGATGATGCCCTTCAAGAAAGGAATCTTGCATGTCGGCAAACGATTTTGAATACAATGCCGCAGCTCCTCCGTTGCCGTACGAGCACGTAATCTTCACCGATCTTGATGGCCTAGAAGGAGTGTTGGTGGATTTGAACACGAAGAAATACTACCAACTCAACGAGACGGCGAGTTTAATTTGGCGCGGGCTTGAGAAACGGTCACCTGTGAGTCAGATCGCAAGAGAGATGACTGAACGCTACAACGTGACGCTGGAACGGGCGACGTCCAGTATTGAAACAGCTTTGGGTCACTTCGACGATCAAAAATTGTTGGTAGGACGAAATCGTGAGTAGCAAGCGGTTGTTAATTTGATCGATTGCAATAATGACCAAAGAAACTCGTTGACGGCGTATCGGACCATTAGTATCATGCACGCCCCCCCTTACTTACTCATTTGTTGAACCAGGCTTAGGGTTCGCAGAGCTTACGGACAAACACATTCTCGAAACCGCTAAGAAGCGGGCTTGGAACACCGGCGGTCACAAAAGGAGAATCACAGATGGTTAGACCATTTCGCATGTCGATCATAGCCATATCCGCGATACTCGTACTATCTGCCATGCAGATTGACGTAGCGGCTAAAAAGAAGAGCGCGAAGCGAAAAAACCGAGCGGCGCGAAGCGTATCCGTATTCGTCATGCCTTCGGTGCGGCCAGGCGTGCCCGTAATCATTACGGCTCCGACGCTGTCGCCCACCGTCCCTGACCAAAGTTTAGTCAACATCTCCGCGTCGTCAGCACAGCATACGTCTACGAGCTTATCTACGCCGACAGCAGCGACTAGTTCGGGCAGCGGGACCTCCGGCGGTGATAGCGATGGCAAGGGCAGGGCGCTCTGGTCTCTTGTCCCGAAAGCGCCTGCCGCCGGCAGCTTAATTATCAGCGAGTATCGCCTACAGGGCCCTAACGGCTTCGAGGACGAATTCATTGAGATTTACAACGATAGCGGTGCGGATCATACTGTCGCTGCCATTTCGGGCACCGGTTACGGTATAGCGGCTTCTGATGGCCTGCGCTGCACGATACCGAACGGGACAGTCATTCCAGCCCGCGGCCACTTCCTGTGCGTAAACTCCGATGGATATTCTCTGGCCACCTATCCGGCAGGCAACGGTACTACGGCCACGGGCGACGCAACCTACACCACGGAAATAACAGACGGCGAAGATCCGGACGGCATTGGCGGTAATCCCCCGCTGGCGCGCCACGGCATCGCCCTCTTTAATAACAATACCGGCGGTGCCAGCTTTTCGCTCGCGAACCGGTTTGACGCGGCCGGCCCAACCGGTGAAGCCAATACTCTTTACAAGGAAGGCCCGGGCCTTCCCAATCTGACGCCTTTTGCGATCAATTACTCCTGGCTTCGTGACACTTGCGGAAAAGGCGGCGCCGTTAATCTGCTTGGACCATGCACGATCACCACACCCAAGGACACCGATGACAACGCAGCCGATTTCTATTTCGTCGATACCAACGGAACCTCCGCAGGCGGTGGGCAACGGCTGGGAGCGCCGGGGCCGGAGAATCTCTCATCTCCGATTCAGCGCAACAGTACGATTACTGAGAATTTGCTCGACTCAACCGTGCTCAGGAGTAGTCCACCAAACCGCGTGCGCGACTTCACCATGGACGGGGCGAATAACTCCAGCCAAGGCACGCTCTCCATTCGCAGAAGATTTGTGAACAACACCGGCGGCGCCGTCACTCGCTTGCGCTTCCGCATAATCGATCTCGATACTTTTCCCGCTGCTTCCGGTTTCGCGGATATGAGGGCACGCACCTCTTCCGCGGTCGTGGTCGCGGGTATTAATGACAGTGTTACGTGTGCTGCGACGGGTGCACCGGCGACGCCACCCTGCACGGCTACCGTGCAAGGCACGACGCTCGAAGTAGCCACAGCGCCCAGCACGGGACAACCCAATGGTGGCGGCTTTAACAGCAGTCTGAGTGCCGGCACAGTTACACTCGGCACGCCGCTGGCCAACGGAGCAAGCATCAATCTGCAATTTCTGTTCGGTCTCCAGCAGACGGGTAATTTCAGAGTTTATGTAAATGTCGAGGCCCTTCCGTAATTGGCTTCTGAAAGAGCAACGAAGGAGCGTCAGTAGATCTTTTTTAGTTTGACTCAATCCAGGAGGAATCTCTTGATAGATCAAGATCAAAATCCGCAAGGCGAATCTCTAGTGAATAACCAGACCACCGAAAATCAGACCACCGTGCCCTCGGGAAAAAGGAAGTTTGTCGAGCCTGAGATATCTCAGCCGGTTGACGTTCTCGAGGCCACGACCTTCTTTCAGGCCGTCGATAGTGGCGCTACCAACTGAAATTTGCCGAGGCAGGGTTTTTGCCGTGAGATGGGGAGCGTAGCTCGCCGGCATTTCAGTGGGGGTGCGATATTACGAAAGACCGGTGCTCTCGAGTCTCTACCGGGGTCGCCGGTCTTTTTGTCGAGGACGCTCTGGCGTCCTCGATGTCTTTAGCCCCGGATTATTCATGAAGCAATCTGGGACGATCCGCAAAGTGCGCGGTTGGGATCGCCGAACTCGTGAAACCACGACCGTTGTTACGGAACCGCGAGCGGTAGCGACCGGATCCCACACTCAACTGAGTCAGGTCCGCAAAACAAAGTGACGACAAGGTGCGCGTTGAATGTCGGCATCCGGTCGCTATCGCGGTTCTGTAATAGTGTGTTACGACCGTATGCGACACGCTGTCCATGACAAAGGTTCCGTTCATGAATAATCCGGGCTAGGGCCCTTCGACGGATAACGGCCCTTCCGAGACACTGAACCGACGTTTCAAAACTCCAACGTACCTCGAACTGCCGCTTCCGCCTGCGAGGTCTGGCCAATAGCGCTCCGTCGGCAGGCGTCGCGCGCGTCTTGTGGGCGTACGGATGGTCTAAATGAATGGGACAGACTGAAGACGCGAAAAAAGACGATCGCCACGCCGAAGCAGACCGGCGTGCGCTTATGCGGTACGCCGCGCTCACCGTTGCTCTTTTCATCCCATTGATTCTTGCTTTCGTTTCGATCAGAAACCTTTACCCATTCGCCGCCTCGACGATGATGCTCGGGCTCAAGGATATGCAAAGCGGGCGAGACTATTACGTCCTGCGCGGCGAAACTGCCAGCGGTGAAACGATTGACCTGCCACCCATCAAGCTCACGAACGCGCTGACCGGCCGCAACTGGAGCCTCGTAAGCGCCGCGGTAGAGAACAAGAGCTTCAACATCCGTTCGCCTCATCCCGAAAACATCCGCCTGGCGGCAGCCTATGGCGGCATTGACAAGTTGCCAAGGGCTGTGCGGCTCGAAGAACTGCTGCGCACCTGGGGCGCCATTTACAACTCGCGGTTACCAGGTTCGTCCAACCAGAGACTGAGGTCGGTCCGACTCGATGCGTACCGGTGGGAAGGAGGAATCAACGGCGAGTACGATCGCTTCGTTGAATCGTGGAGAGCGGTACTTTAGAGCGTCTTGTGCCGACAGACGCCACCACGCTCGGGATGGTGCGTGCGGGTGTTTGTGCATTCATTTTGTGCGAAGTCCTCCTGACTTCTTTCTCCGACCTCGGTCGAATACCCGCAACCTTGCTGCGTCCCACGGGCGCGATGCAACTTTTCCCCTGGCGCTTTTACGACTTGCTGCTGACGCCTGCCGGGATGTTTACACTCAAGTGGCTGATGGCGCTTTCGCTGTTCTGCGCGACCATCGGCTGCCTAACGAGTCTGACAACGAAGTCGTCCGCCGTCCTCTTCGTTTTCTACGAAGGACTACTGCGCAGCTTTAGCCACTTCAATCACGACGAGATGCCTGCGGTCTACATACTCATCGTCCTGGCTCTTAGTCCTTGCGGCGACGCGTTCTCTTGCGACAGTTGGCGAGGTAAGAAGCGGGGTCGACCGTCTAAGATCATTTACGGCTATCCGATTCTATTGATGCGCGCCCTGCTCGCGTGGTCCTACTTCAGCTCGGCACTGATCAAGTTTCGCGTCGCCGGGTTGAGTTACCTAAGTCCTGACAACCTGCCGAGCCTGGCCATTGT
>DASXSC010000245.1:0-7864 GCA_036506215.1 Pyrinomonadaceae bacterium
GGGTTTAGAACCACTTCTCGTTTTTACCTTTCGCTGGGCGGGATCGCGGCAGGGCTTTGTTTAGCCAGCTCCATACCCGGCAAGCAATATCTGCTGGCGCTTGTGATTGCTGCGCCGCTGTACGCCGTGTTTTATTGGAGGGGCTTAAAACAAACGGTCGCGTGGAGCTCGCTGGCCGTTAGCGTTTATACCTTTTTGGCGGCTGCCACGCCAATTCTCTGTTACATCATCTTCAGGCGCGGCGATTATACCTATTATGAAAGCACGTACCTTCACCAGTTCTTGGAAGCGGTGCGGGGCAGACTTGCCCCTAATAATCTGCAATATTATCTCACCGGGCTCTGGAAGTGTTTTTTTGCTGCCCAGTATTGGCCTCGGCTTTTGTTTCCGGATTTTTTGCCTATTCCCTTGCCGTACTACTGGCTTTTACTGCCCGGCTTTGTGCTAGCTCTTTGGCAGAAGCGTTTTGAGGTCGTGCTGCTCGCAACGCTTCCAATCGTAGGAGTATTTGTTACGGGGGGACCTGCCGTTGAGCAGCGGCTGTTGCTTGCAATCCCATTCTGGATCATCCTGATGAGCTTCACGCTTGCCGGGCTGTTGAAGCTTCGGCCCTGGCCAGGCGTGCAAGTCGTAGCCTGCGTTCTAGCAGCGCTCATACTGCTAGACGGGCTGGTCCCATCCGTTCGATACATCTACAGCAAGACCACAAGCCCGTTCTTGATTGGCCAGTTTGCGCAACATCAGGTCGCTGTGTCACGGTTCTTAAAGCATGTCGTAGCTGGTCAAGAGCACCCCGGTCCTCCTCGCCTCGAACGCAACGAGCTTAATCGAATCAAAGGCCTTCCCGATCCTCCTTACGACACATTCATCTGCCAAATGGATGCTTTTTCAATCATTCATTTGTTCTTGCACGATTACGATGATGACAAAATCCTGTCCTTTTGCGCGGGATTACCCTCGTCCGCTGTCATCACCGAGCAGGATGTATGGAATGCTAATAAAAAGGCCGTTCTCAGTTATGTTTCGAACATTAGGGACCTGAAGCTGATCTGGGAAAGGGATCCAAAGACCGAAAGAATAATCAGAATGTTCCAGACGCTGCGTGAGCTCGGAACGGAGGACTCCATTTCGTTTTCCTTCGGGGGAAGGCTAAGGACATTCTATGTCTTAAACATCCCTAACAAGAACATTCAGCAGTTTCAGCAAGGCGTGAGATCGTTGCCTGCTACTCCCCTCGCCCCTACGCCGGCGGCGGCTTCTGGCGGCTGGACTTTCTGTGCCAATGAAACCAAACAATGTAATTTCAGCGGCACCAAGCAGGTCCGCTATGGGGCCAATGGAATTTACACCTACGGGACCTTTCACGATGGGGTTGTGTGCTCCAACGCCGCCTTTGGTAGCGACCCGCTCTTTGGGGTAATTAAGCACTGTGACTATGCTGATATTAGCACGCCGACGCCGACGCCAACGCCTCGTTCACGCCAGCGCTCACAGTAAGTTAGCGGCGACTCTCGATGTGGAGAAAATGAAAGCTGATGCAAGTGACGATAGCGAAAATAACGAAAAGGACGCTGAAGGCATAGATGCGGACAGCACAGTCACATCCATGGGTCTATCTCAGCGGAAGAGTAGACTCTCCATACCAAGAATTCTGTTATTCAGCTTGTCGGTTGTCAGTCTGTTGATTGGCGCCGCCGGGGCCACCTCTCACTACCTTAGCTGGTCCTGGGGTAATCGAGCGCATCCGATCGGCTGGCTGCTTAGCATGCTGTTTTTATTGGTTGCGTTTGCGCCACCGCCGCGAGAGAGCACAAGGTGGTTGAAATCTTTGATAAGGCCGTGGACAGCCTTCTTCCTGTTTTGGATTCTCTTCTTTATAGTCTCGCATCTTTGGAATTTCCACACCTCGCCGTGGAACGGTAACGCTCTGTTTGATGAGTCCGGTTGGGACCTGTATTTCCTGAAGAGTCGTATTATGGGTCATCCATTTCAGCCGGTATGGCCTGATCATACTATGATGGCGCGAGAGACCCTTTTCCATTATTATGTTTGGGCATTTCTACGTCTGTTCGGCTACAACATTTTGTCTTATGAGGCAGCCATCTTTGTTATTTGGTGTACGATCTTTGTCTTTACTCTACTGTTAGGTCACCTACTTTTTAGATCTTACATTGTCACGTCGGCTACCGCGCTGGTCTTTAACTTCCTGCCTTTTGCATTCATCTTTACCTTTGCTGGATATCGCTACCCCATGTCAACTGCTTTAGGCGTGGTCTCTCTGTACTTCTTGCATCTCGGCTTCAAAAGTGCCTCTTCTTTTTGTCTATCGCTCGGTGGCGTCACGGCGGGACTGTGCCTTGCGGCTGCCATACCCGGCAAGCAGTATGTGTTGGTGCTTGTGCTTTTTGCCCTCCTCTACACCGGTTTACATTTGAAGACCTTAAAGCCGAGTGTCAATTGGGGTTCGGTTTCTCTAGTCGTTTATGGCTTTCTTGCGGGAGCCATGCCAATCCTCTTTTACATCATCTTTAATTATGCGGCGTATACTCGTTATGAAAAACAATTTGTCGATCAGTTCTTGAACGCGCTGTTGGGTAAGCCCTCTCGCGGTGATTTAGCATGGTATACAACAGCGCTTTGGAGGTGTTTTTTTAATAACCCGGGGGAACGGCAATTTATTCCCGATGTGTTACCTATTCCGCTGCCATACTACTTTTTTTTGCTGCCCGGTCTTGTTCTTGCCGTAGTCAAGAGACGTTATGAAATAGCAATGCTGGCAATAATCCCTGTTCTCGCAGGTTCTGTGGCACATGCCGAGGAGCGCCGCGTGGGGCTTCTGCCAATGCCATTCTGGATCATCCTCATGGCATTCACCTTTGCGGCCATCTTGCAACCAAAATGGCGCACCAGCTTTAAGATTTGTCTGTGGGGAGCTTCGGTCATCATTCTGATGTTCGGCCTATTTCCGTCAATTCAATACATCCGCGGAAAGACCAAGAGTCCCTTTTCGGTTTACCACTTCGCGCAAGCAGAAGTTGCTGCGTCGCGTTTCCTGAAAAACATCGTTGCCGGAAGGGAGCCGACAAACCCGCACCTCGAGCATGACGAACTCAAGCGCCACGAAGGTCCGGACGCTCCTTACGATACATTAATTTGCCCAAATGTGGCTTATTCGACGCTCCACTTGTTTTTGTATGACTACGGGGACCAGAAGATCCTATCGTTTTGTGGTGGCTCGCCTATGTTTGTTATGGCCCAGCAGGAAATATGGAGACTTAATAAAAAGGCCATTGCGGATTATGTTTCACGCGGTAAGGATCTGAAGCTAATTTGGCAGATAGAAGATCCTCCAAAAACAGACAAAATAATTAAGATGTACGAGCCGCTACGACAACTTGCGACAGAGCGAACTATTTCGTATTCGTTTGTCAGCGGTAATGCATTAGGAGGCGGATCCAAATTCTGCGTGTTGGATGTTCCCAGCCAGAACATCACGGAGTTTCAGAAACGGGTGCGGAATTTACCTGATTTTCTTCAGCCCACAGCTAAACCTACGCCAACGCCACCGCCTCCGCCCCTGCCGATTTCTGGCGAGTGGACTCACTGTGCTAATGAAACCGAACAATGCAATTTCAGCGGTACCAAGCAGGTCCGCTATGGGGCTAATGATATTTACAATTACGGCACCTTTACCCGCGGAGTCCTTTGCGCTAATTCGATCTTCGGCGATCCGATCTCTTGGGTAGTTAAGCATTGCGATTATGCCGATATTATCGGGGCAACATCGACACCGACGCCGACACCGAAACCGATACGGACACCTGCAACCGACGGCTGGACTCACTGTGCTAATGAAACCGAACAATGCAATTTCAGCCGTACCAAGCAGGTCCGTTATGGGGCTAATGATGCTTACAATTACGGCACCTTTACCGGCGGAGTCCTTTGCGCTAACTCGATCTTCGGCGATCCAAACTCTTGGGTAGTTAAGCATTGCGATTATGCTGATATTATAGAGGCAACGCCGACGCCAACGCGTCGTCTACGCCAGCGATCCCGCTAAGTTAGAGCGGCTCCATTTCGACTAGTCAAACCGAGCGAAAATAGCGGGAAGGACGCGAAAGGCATAGTTGAGCCCATGGATTCATCTCAGTGGAAGAGTAAACTTTCTATATTAAGAATTCTGTTATTCAGCTTGTCAGTTGTCAGTCTGTTGATTGGCCGCTGGCGGCGCCACGGCTCACTATCTGAGCTGGTCGTCGGGTAATAGAGCGCATTCCATCGGCTGGCTGCTAGGCATGCTCTTTTTGCTGCTTGCCTTGTTACCACAGCCGCGTGAGCTCGCAGCCAGCTTAAAGTCCCTGATCCGACCCAAAACGGCGTTCTTTCTGTTTTGGATCCTGTTCTTTGTAGTCTCGCACCTCTGGAATTTCCAGACCGCGCCGTGGAACGGAGACGGACTTTTTGACGAGTCCGGCTGGGATCCTACTTCCGTCGCGGTTGATCCCAAGACAAATAGAGTCTACGTCGCCGATCCGCGTAACAGTCAAATCCAAGTGTTTGACTCAAATGGAAAGTTCTAACTAAGTGGTTAATCCCCGAGTGGGGGAGACCAGCTGGCTTTGAAGATTTGGCCGTAGATTCAAAGATGAGTCGCTTATACGCATCCAGCGCGAACATGGACGCCGTGCTCATTTTTGATTTGAACGGAACAACTATCGGCAGTTTGAGGCCAAAGCCACCGGATAAACTCGAAGGGCCATCAGCCCTGGTCTTGGCAAACCGGAAGCTCTACGTGCTAAACATGCATGGAAATCGCGTAAGTGAAATCGATCTATAAACGTTAGAGGACTTGCGACGACGTACCTGCCGACAACATTCCTTGGCCTATTACAGTTAATTGGCCATCTTTACCTTCACGGTAGCTGAGATTGTCGTGTTGCCAGCAGGATCCCGTGCTACAGCTGTCAATATGTGAGTTCCATTAGTCGCCGTCGCCGGAGCATGATTGCGGGGCACCAGGTCCGATTGATTCCTCCACAAGATAGCGAGGCCGGCCTTTTACCTCTTCATAAATGCGAGCCAGGTATTCGCCGATGATGCCGAGGCTGATCATTAGGAGGCTTCCGATGATCAGCTCCAAGAGAATCACAGTGGCAAAGCCGCTGACAGCCTGACCTGTTAGCTTCAGATATAAAGTTTCTAGCCCCAAAAAAACTGACAACCCTAGAAAAATCACGCCCGCAAATGTGACCAGGTGCAACGGAAACGATGAGAAAGCAGTTATTCCGACGAGAGCTAGCTTTAGTCTTCTTAACACAGACCATGTCGATTGCCCGGCCGAGCGTGGCACTATCTCGAAAGGAATCTGCACAGTGTTGAAACCCATCCAAACGGTCATTCCCCGAAAGAACACGTTGCGCTCATGCATTTTTAGCCAAGCATCGACGGCTTTGCGATTCATTAGCTTGAAATCCGATGCGCCTTTAAAGTGGAATCCGGACAGTTTGTTCAAGAGGAAATAGAACAACTGGGCGCCAAGTTTACTCGACAGCGATTCGCGTCCGCGTCTGCGCTTAACCGCTTCCACAATGTCGGCTTCAGAGCTCCGCCACAGGCGCACCATATCCGGAATGAGCGACGGTGGATGTTGTCCATCGGCGTCCATGATGATGACAGCGTCCCCTCGAGCGTGCTCTAACCCTGCACACAAGGCGGACTCTTTGCCAAAGTTTCGACTCAGCCGTAGACCGCGCAAGGCGTGGCAGCTTTTGGCCTCAACTGCTATCGTCTGCCAAGTGTCGTCGGGGGAGCCATCGTCAACAAGGAGAAGTTCGTATGACAGATTGCAGCGGTCGAGTGAAGTGCGCACTGCCGCAAGAAAGGCAGGCAGATGAGCGCCTTCACCAAAAACAGGCATAACTACCGAAAGAAGCTGCCGCGCTTCCGTGCTATGCGTTCGAAACTCTTCCATACGCAGCGACTGTGGTAGCAGGCACCCATACCTTGGGACACGCAAGCAGGGGGGGCATCGTCAGGCCAAATTTAGCTGTGAGCAAACCCAATGGAAACGCATGTGGGTAAGGAAGCCTGCGAACATTGGTTAGTCCAGCTTGGTGCATCAACGCGCTTAACGTCCAGAAATCAAAGTAAAGCACATGCTCAGGCGCCTTGAAAGACGGCCAACGTCGGCCCATGGCCTTTCTCAATGCGCCTCCTATGTCTGGCGTAGCGATAACGATGTGGCCGCCGGGCTTCGTGTGATTGGCTAACTGTCTAACGAACGTCAATGGTTCATAAACGTGCTCGATCACTTGTGTTGCGATTACGCAATCGAATTTGCGCTCAAGCGAAACCTGTTCAATCCCTCCGACAAAGACGTCGGCACCTGTTTTACGCGCGATCTCTGCGCCTTGCGCCGAAAATTCTGTCCCGACACGGCGATCGAAAAACGGACGCGCCTCATCGAGCAGGTAGCCATAGCCGCAGCCGATCTCCAAAAGGTCGCCACTGGTCAACCCACGTCCGGCGAGATTATGCAACAAGCATTTGAAGGTCGCGCGCAACGCTGATTCCTGGGCGGTGTAGCTAGCGTCCGCGTAACCGCACGCTCCGCCTTCGTAATATGATGATTCGCGATACGCCTCTTGAATCGCGCTCTCGATAAGCCGCGGGTAAAGATAATGAAATCCGCATGCCGTACAGCGGGCGACGCTATAGGGCGGATGCAAACGAAACGGAAACTGACGTTGGTCGCTCCCGCATACGGGGCACGCGGGATACTCAAGCTTCGCGGAGACGTTTGCGGTGCTTCCTTGTGAAATCATGTCTCCCGGCAACGTGAGCTCTCTCTGTAGATTGGCAGATGGACCAACCTCCGCGATTCACCTGCAGAGCCGTTGTCCATTCCCCAGATTAGCGTCATTCTCTCTTGCAGCAATCACAGCAAGTTCAGATTCCGAGGCCCCGTGCTTTCCTCGGGCGTGCATTCGCACTTGCGCGGCACCTTGGAACCGCCTATTAGCTTTACCCTCATGGTTCATCATGTCGTTCTCTACAAACTCAAACCCGAGGTCACCCCTGCCCGCGTGGAGGCGATGATGATGAATACGCGCATGCAACTCCTGAAAATTCCCGAGGTCTTGAGCATCAAATGCGGGAAACGGATCGACCCCGAATCGGCCTGGCCATTCTTCATCGCCATCGATTTTGAGTCGATGGACAAATACGCCATCTTTCGCGAAGACTCGATCTTCGTGAAGTTCACTGAAGAAGTCATTAAACCGAACACCGCGGATTCTCTGACGCTGGATTTCGAGATGGATCCCGGCAAAGACGTCCGGTTCTCGTAGAGTGGGAGAACGCTCAACGCTCGACGCCCAACTTCCAACACCGAAGGCAGAACCCCGTTTCAGCTTGCGCAACGTCAATCTGCAATCCGCAATCCGCAATTCGCAATCGTAAGCCGTGCGACTTGGCTATCTCTATTCGCGCTACCCCGTCGTCTCGCAGACGTTCTGCGATACGGAGATGCTGGCCTTGGAGCGCCTCGGCGTAGACTTGGAAATCGGATCGATCCACGCGCCATTCATGAGCCTTCGCCACGGCCACCGGGCGAATCTGCGCGCCGAAGTCCGCTACGGGCCGCCGCCGAGAATTGTGCGAACGATCGAGCAGCTTGCGCGTTGTGACGGCATTTGGCCCGCCACTCTCGTCGCGGACCATGAGGCGCGATATGGCCCGGGTTTCAAGGCCACGCAGCGCGCGCGCAACGCGCTCTTTTTCGCCGAGCAGTTCGTTCGCAGCGGGGTGGCGCATTTTCACGTGCATTTCGCCAGGCATGCCACCCACACCGGTCTTTTCA
>DASXSC010000246.1:0-72780 GCA_036506215.1 Pyrinomonadaceae bacterium
GACCCGAAGTGACAGCGACCGCGCGTGAAACTACCCGCATCAGAACCGGAAGCGGTAGCGACCGGCCAAGGAGTCAACCGTGGTTGTCAATACTTGAGTGACCGCGATCGGCGATTGAAATTCTGGACTGGTAGAGTTGACTCCTTGGCCGGTCGCTACCGCTTCCGGTTCTGATGCGGGGAGTTTCACGCGCGGTCGCTGTCACTTCGGGTCTGATAGTTGAGTTGCACTTGAAACTTGAATCCACCTTCTGACAAGTTTCGTATTCCCTGCCTAGCGAGCTGAACAGGATCCCTGGACGCTTTACTAAAAGAAGACAACATGCTTTCTATTCCATATCGTGCACTACCTGGTCTACGAATTCGCACATCGTCTAGATTCCACCAACAGCGACTTCCGCCATAACTCTCCGTTCTCCTAATTCAACTAATAATTGGAGTTCGACCGGTCACTTTCCGAACCGACCATGTTGGCACGGTCATTGCTGAAGTACTAACTGGAGCGCGACGGAACGCGGTGAGAAAGATAAGCAGTAGAGCCGTGGTAGGTGATCGCGCGGGGACGGTGGTTGAAATGGCTACTTTAAGAAACTGGAAAGTTCAACTGCGAAGTGAAACGAAGACCCACCTATCAAAACTGCGTCGCCTGAAGTTGCGGAGGTTGAAGATGCGGAGGTTGGAAATGAAAACAAAATCGACTGATCGATTTTCACGAACGCTTACGAGCTCTTTTATTTTGCTTGCACTCATTGCTTCTACTTTTGTTCCAGCTTTGGCGCAGACCAGCCGCCGGCCAGTCTTGAGACGACGGGCTCCAGTGCACAAGGTTGTCACTCCGGCCGTGCCGGCAACTGTCTATTACAACGTCAACAGCGGTCAGGTAATTCGCGTGCGCATGAATCGGAATATTTCTTCCGAAACGGCGCGCGTCGGGGATCAGTTTGCAACCACTGTCGTCGATCCGGTTTACGCCAGTGGCGTTGAAGTAATTCCCGCGGGCAGCGAGATTACCGGTCGCGTAACCAGCTTGGATCGCGCATCGCGTAAGAGCAAAGCCGGCACGCTTGGCGTTCACTTTGTCTCGCTTCGCTTACCAACCGGAATTGCGCGCGCCATCAACGGCGACTTGACGGATGTCACCGCTAATAACGTGACTGCCGATAATGAAGGTGAGGTTTCCGGACGGTCTGCCATGAAGCGAAATGTGGTGTTTATTGGCGGCGGTGCTGCAACGGGCGCGGTGATTGGCGCCATCGCGGGCGGAGGCAAAGGCGCGGGGATCGGCGCTGGTGTTGGGGCGGGCCTCGGCGTTGCCGGCGCGTTGTTCTCAAAGGGCCATGAGGCTGTGGTTAAGTCAGGCACCGAGTTTGGTGTGATCTTGAACCAGACCCTCTCACTGCCGGCCGCGAACGTTCGTTAGTTTCACCGGGTCCGACGAAGCTTTCGCTTGTCGAGTGTGTGGTGGTCCAACACGACAAACTGAAGTTTATCGGACATGGAAAGGATCGGCAGCCTTTGCGGTTGTCCGATGCGAAGGGGGCCCGCAAGCGAAGGGGAGAGCGCGGGCGGGCTTCCAACAAGGATGAAGGCGGAAGAATGAAGGATGAATCTGACACAGATTTCCATTCATCATGTCTCAATTGTCACTGCTATTTCAGACCCTCCTTATTCCCCCCGCCCTTAGTCATCCTTCATCCTTCCGCCTTCAACCTTAGTTTTCGGTCGCCCCTGTAATAACGTAAGCAGGCGACTAACGAGAGGTGCCTGTGTTACTTAGCGGCGGCGCTGCGATGCTTGGCATCAATCAGGCGAACGTAGTTGGGGTTGAGGTAAACCACGCGGCCGCCGACTATCGTGGCAACCGCTGCCCCGGTCATAGATCTTCCATTAAACGGTGTGTTGCGGCTTTTTGATTTTGAAGACGCCACATCGAAGACCCATTCGCAGCCGGGATCCAGAATCGTTACGTCAGCATGAGCGTTGTCCGACAAACTCCCGCGATCCTGCAAACTAAAGATGCGGGCCGGATTGGTGGAGCACAACGAAACCAGACGCTCGAGATCGATGACTCCCTCGTTCACCAGGTCAAAGGCGAGGCCCACTGCGGTTTCTAATCCCGTAATACCGAAAGGCGCCTGATCAAACTCCAGGGCTTTTTCATCGGCGTGATGGGGCGCATGGTCTGTGGCGATCGCGTCAATCGTTCCGTCCCGCAACCCTTCCAGCAAGGCAGCGACATGATCGCGGCTTCTTACAGGCGGGCTCATCTTCGTATTGGTATCGTACTCAGCCAGAGCCTCGTCAGTCAGCGTCCAATGATGCGGCGCAACTTCGCACGTAACCGGCAGTCCTAATTCCTTGGCCCGACGAATTGCGTCGAGTGCCCCGCGCGTAGAGACATGCGCGATATGGACAGCTGCGCCGGTAAGTTTTGCGAGCACGCAATCGCGAATGACGTGCACATCCTCCGCCGCCGCAGGCATTCCGCGCAGTCCGAGGATAAGCGACCAGCGGCCCTCGTGCATTACGCCGCCTGCACTCAAAGACAGGTCCTGGCAATGGTCCACGACCGTAAGGTCAAACCCGTGCGCATATTCCATGGCCCGTCGCATGATTCCGGCTGTCGGCACCGGGCGACCATCATCCGAAACGGCCACAATGCCGGCGCTTTTCATCTCGCCCATTTCAGAAAGCTCCTGGCCGTCGCATCCCTTAGTGATGGAGCCAATCGGAAAAACGTTGGCGAGCTTAGCGCGTTGTGCTTGTTCGATGATGAAGCGCGTCACGGCGGAATTGTCGTTCACGGGATCCGTGTTGGGCATCGCGCATACGGTTGTCCAGCCACCGGCCACAGCTGCCGCCGTTCCAGTCGCTATTGTTTCTTTGTATTCCGCTCCCGGCTCGCGCAGGTGTGCGTGAAGATCGATGAAACCCGGGGCGACGATCAAACCAGTAGCATCGAGGACGTCCGCCCCCTCCGGAGTTTGTTCACTTCGTTCGAGTAGACCAGCCACGCGACCATCTTCGATCAAAAGATTCTTTCCAGCATTGATTCCCTGTGCCGGATCAATTACGTAACCGTTGGCAATTACGAGTTTCATGATCTTCTTGTAAAGCAACCTGTTCGTTTGCGCGCAAACTAACAGCTTGCGTTACATTCCTTAGTGTCCCTTCTCTTCCAATTCCGCGTGGCCGCCTCCGGCGAGCAGATAAAGCACCGCCATGCGCACTGCGACTCCATTGGCGACCTGATCCAAAATCAGCGAACGGCTGCCGTCGGCGATTTCCGACGCGATCTCGATGCCTCGGTTAATTGGCCCGGGATGCATCACTATTGCGTCGGGGGCGGCGCGCTCCAAATGCGCTGGCTTAAGGCCGAAGTGGACAGCATATTCCCGCATCGAAGGAAAGAACGCAGCATCCTGGCGCTCGCGCTGAATTCTGAGAATCATCACCACGTCCGCGCCTTCGATGGCATCTTCAATTCTCTTTTCCACGCGCAGCCCTTGTTCGACAAGTTCGACAAACTCCGCAGGCACGAGCGTGCCCGGACCAGCGATGCTGACGGTCGCGCCAAGCTTCGTAAGCAGGTGAATATTTGAGCGGGCGACTCGCGAATGGAGCACGTCGCCAATGATGGCAATCCGCAAACCCTCAATGCGGCCTTTGTGTTCGCGAATCGTCAAAGCGTCCAACAGCGCTTGAGTCGGATGCTCATGTGAGCCATCGCCGGCGTTGACGATGGGCGCGTTGCCCATTCTTGCCAGATGATGTGGCGCTCCGGCCATCGAGTGACGCACCACAATGCAGTCAGGCGACATCGCTTCCAGGTTTCGCGCCGTGTCGAGCAGTGTCTCGCCTTTGCTTACGCTGGAAGTGGAAACGCTGATGTTGATTGCATCGGCCGAAAGTCGCTTGGCTGCGATTTCGAAGGAGGTACGGGTTCGCGTGGACGACTCAAAAAAGAGATTGATGACCGTGCGGCCGCGAAGCGCCGGCACTTTTTTGATTTCGCGGCGGGAAATATCGCGAAACGTCTCGGCTGTGTCGAGCAGATGCGTAATCTCGCCGGCTTCAAGCTCACGGATACCCAGTAAATGTTTGCGGTTAAAGTTCACGTTCTTCAAGTACACGGGTCTTTGGTCTTTGGTATTTGGTCGTGGGTCTTTGATCTCTTGACTTTTGCTCTCTGACCCTTCGCTCGTCCGCCTCGTTAGTTTCAAGACAAAGTCCAAAGACGAAAGACCTAAGGCCAAAAACCAAAGATACAAAAAAGCGGCCATTGCTGGCCGCTGTTCCTCAACCCGTCTCCTCGGGAGGTCGTTCGACTATTACAACGCCCTCTTCTTCGTCAAACTCCTGGAGCATCACTTTGATTATCTCGCTCTTTTTCGTCGGTACCAATTTGCCAATGTAGTCTGCCTGAATAGGCAGCTCGCGATGCTCCTTGCCACGATCGATCAGCACGGCAAGTTGCACACGCTTCGGCCGGCCAAAGTCTATTAACTGATCGAGTGCCGCGCGAATGGTACGACCAGTGTAAAGGACATCGTCAATCAGGACAATATTGCGATTTTCGATATCACCCGGAAGGTCTGTGCGATTGACAATGGGCTTGGCACCCACAGTTGATAGATCGTCGCGATAAAGCGTAATGTCGACAATTCCAACCGGCGGGCGATCTCCTTCGAGATCCGCGATCTTATCTGCCATGCGTTCCGCAAGCGGCACTCCTCTGCGCCGAATGCCCACGAGATAGAGATCGCCGGTGCCGTGATTTTCCTCTACAACTTCTGAAGCGAGCCGGGCCAGCGCGCGATTAATTCGCGGACTGTCCATGATGCGCGCCTTCTCGATGAAATCCATTTCGCGGGATACTAACAAGAACGCTGAGCCAGTGACAAGTAATGCAGTGGTGATGAAGTCGTTTCCCTTGCGTTTGAGCCATCGGAAAAGTCTTTAGTCGGATATTTGGTGCCGATTCATGTTGTCACTTCAACCCGACCGCTTCCGCTACGGGTTCTGACTTTGTCCCGCGAAACGATCGCGTTTTCTTTGATGGCCTTGTCTTGATCTGGCGGCTCTGGTAGTCTCACTTGTGCAAACGCCGTAGTCGGATTTAATTCAGAGCCGTTCATGCTCTACCGCTCATTGCTGCGCCCTTTACTCTTTCGCTTGCCACCAGAGACAGCCCACGAACTGGCATTGCATTCACTTTCGCTAACGCCGAAACTTACAACGATCCTGTTGGGGGACCACTTCAAACGCAGCCCATTTGGGAAGTTGCGACGGTTCGGTCTGACATTCTCCAACCCCGTCGGTCTGGCGGCGGGATTCGACAAAGATGGAATCGCACTCGAGTCTCTCGCCGCGCTTGGGTTTGGCTTCATTGAAGCCGGCACCGTAACCTACCGCCCTCAACCCGGCAACGAACGGCCCCGATTGTTCCGGCTACCCCTGGATAAGGCACTGATAAATCGCGCCGGCTTCAACAATCAGGGCGCCACTGCATTTGCCGAGCGCGTGAAGCACAACAAACCTGATTGTGTGCTGGGCGTTAGCATTGGCAAGAGTAGAGTTGTTTCGATCGAAGATGCCACTGCTGATTATCTGAGGAGTTTCGAAGTCGTGTATCCGGTGGCAGACTACGTCGCAGTTAACGTCAGCTCGCCAAACACACCGGGTCTGCGAGAGCTGCAACAGGCAGAGCAACTTGATGAACTCTTGCGGGCGCTCCAGAAACGCAATCGGGAACTGTCGCTGAACGCGGATGGCCGTGGTCTCTTGCCTCTCCTCGTGAAGCTTTCGCCCGATCTCGATCGCGAGGGACTGAAAGAAGTGGTTGCGGTGGCGCAAAGAAATGAAGTCGCAGGACTCATTGCCACCAACACCACCACTAATCGAGCGCCCCTGGAAAGTAACGGTGAAAAGGTGCAAGCATGTGGAGAAGGAGGTTTGAGTGGCGCTCCCTTGCGACGGCGGTCGAGAGAAATGATTGCGACGCTCTACAATTTGACAGCAGGCTCGCTGCCCTTGATTGGCGTAGGTGGAATTTTCACCGCGGAGGATGCGTGGGACATGATCAGCGCCGGCGCGAGCTTGTTGCAGATATACACCGGCTTTATTTATGAGGGACCGGCAATCGCTAAGAAATTAAATGATGGGCTGCGGGTAATTTTATCCAGCAAGGGTTTCGTTTCACTTGACGAGGCGGTGGGCTCGCGCGCAAAAGAATTTGGCGCCGGTTAATTTTCTGGTGGCAGGGCAACGGAGATGAACATGAAGATGAACAAACTAATTGTCGCACTTGATGTAGAGAACGCTGAAAAAGCGCGTGACCTGGTCCGGGCGTTGCGAGGCACCGTCGCAATGTTCAAGATTGGGATGCAGTTGTTCACCGCGGCTGGACCAACCCTGGTTCGCGAAATCATCAGTTCCGGTGAGCGGATCTTTCTGGATCTCAAATATCACGACATCCCCAACACCGTCGCCGCCGCGGGCGTTGAGGCAACGCGGCTCGGTGTCTCGATTTTCAATCTTCACGCCGCCGGCGGAAGCGAAATGATGCGGCGCACGGCGAACAGCGTTGCCGAATGCGCGGAAACCGAAGGGCTTGCTCGTCCCTCAATAATCGCTGTCACAATACTTACGAGCGCAAATGCCGCCACGCTGGCGGATGTCGGCTACAGTGCGGATCCGGCGGAACTGGTTCCCCGGCTTGCCCAGTTTGCGGAAGCTAATGGAATAGACGGAGTAGTGGCATCACCGCGCGAGATCGGTATAATCCGGGCCGCCGTGAAGAGGCCTGACTTCATCGTGGTTACGCCGGGTGTTCGGCCAGGCGGATCAGACCTATTCGACCAGAAGCGCGTAACTACTCCACGCGAGGCCGTGATGGCCGGTGCTGATTATGTTGTGGTGGGCCGTCCCATTCTTGACGCCCCAGATCCGGCCCAGGCTGCTCAAAAGATCGCCGACGAAATGGAAATCAGCACGGCAATAGCGTAACGATTGAAGGAACGGATCCCTGTGGGGTGCGTGTACATTGAGCGCTTTAAGCTGCGGCATTTGTTCTGATCGCATTTTGAACTATGATTCAAAGGTGAACCAAAGGTTGAAACTCCCGGCTGCTTGTCTCTTATTGGTCCTCGGAGCGTTCGTTTTACCGTCTTCCGCTCAACAGACAGATGACCTGACTTCTCGACCCTTCTCTCCTGCTCCTTACCGAGTCGGTGAGCGATTAACCTACAACATCTCTTTTTCAAATTTTATTAGCGCTGCACACGTGGAGCTCTTCGTCGCTTCACGCGGAACATTCTTCGGACGGGATAGCATTCAGCTAAAAGGGCACGTCGAGACTAGCGGAGTGGTCAACGCGGCGCTATTTGCCGTTAACAACGACTACATAACATACGTCGATCCAGTAACCGGTTTGCCTTTTCGCAGCGAACAAACAATTCGTGAGGCTTCACGCACAACGGAGACATCCGCTGATTTTAATCAGCCTGCCGGCACAGCGGCCATTCCGTCAAAAAGCATGGGCGAAGTTCCCGGTACCTATGATTTCCTGTCAGCCATCTACCGCCTGAGAGCTTTGCCGCTCAGCAGGGGTTCCACTTACGCACTGTCCGTCCGCAATGAAGGCCAGAACTATCAAATCGAAATTCGGGTAACAGGACAGGAAGTGATCAAGACCAACGTGGGCTCATTCAATGCAATCGTTTCCCAGGTCCGCGTAAAAAACGAATCGCTCGGCAGTATTTATGGTTTGAAAGCCTACTTCAGCGACGATCAAAGGCATGTTCCTGTTCTGGTAAGCACGCGTCTTTCGGCAGGCGAGATACGAGCCGAACTTGCCGGCTCAGCATTTGTCGCGCCTCCAACGGTAACGCCTGTCCCAAGTCCCACGCCCGTATCTGGAACGGCCCCAACGAGACCGCCGGTAGTGGTTCCTCGTAGTACCGTAAGCGAAGAGACTGGCCCAGGTGATTTACCTTTCAAGGTTGGCGAACAATTAAATTATCAGGTGTTTCTTCCAAACATTCCCGCGGCAGTCGCAACGGCGACATTTCACGTGCGCGCGCGCTCGAAATATTTCGGCCACGACGGCTTATTCTTTACACTTAACGCGCAAACAACGAACGCATTGCAGAAATTATTTGTGGCCAGCGAGATGATGAGCTCTTATGTAGATCCGAAGAGCCTTCTTCCTTTCCGCACCGAATTGACTTCAAATGAAGGTCGTCGCCGCTCTGTTAACAAGCTCACGATAAATCAGGACTACGGCACGGCTACCACTGAGAGGGGTGAGCGGATCGAGATTCCGATTGGCACTCACGATTACCTTTCATATTTTTATGTGGTGCGGACCCTCAACCTGTCTCCGCCAAAACGCAGCGCACTATCAATTCTCGTCAACAACAAACCGAAGACGCTTTTCATAACTGCTCTGAAGCGGGAGAACGTGCAGATCGGTTCGCAGACGATTCCCGCCATTCAGATCTCGCTCACTACCGATGATGTTCAAGGCGATAAGTTTCAACTTCGTGGGTGGATCAGCGACGATCGACGCCGCTTGCCTCTCCGTCTGAGCGCAGTGACCGAACTGGGCCCGCTGCGCGCCGACCTCGCAATCATCCCCGTCACAACTCAATGACCTTATCCTCCCCGCCGGCCGATGCGTGGGTCAGTTTACCGTTGGGAGGTCGGATTCTTTGGAGAACCGTGCGCGGTAGCGCCGGATGCTAAAGTCAACTTCAAACATTTGCCCAGTGGCAGCATCCGACAAGCGAAGGCTGGAAATTAATAGATTGGTGCCTACAACTCTCTTCCGCCAATCCTCGTATAATCACTACTCTGAAATTGACTCTAGCATCCGGTGCCACCGCGCTCGGTTCAGCACGGCGTGCGTCTCTTATTTATCAAACTGACCCACTACCTGAAATTGAAAACTGTTTTCAATTAGGCTATACTGCCGCCAGCGTCGTCGTTCAGGCGCCGTGGCCCCGCTAACAGCGCCGGTAATTTTTCTAAGGTTGTTTCAATGCTTAACTCGTTCATTATTGTCTTTCGCGAAGGATTCGAGTCAATTCTTCTGGTCGCCGTCATCCTCTCTTACCTTCGCAAAGCTGGCCACAAATGGCTGACGTCGGCGGTTTATGTCGCGCTCGCGCTGGGATTGTCTGCCAGTGCTGCGCTCGGTTACGTGCTCAGAAACGGCGTCAATGATTCGGTCCTGGAAACAGTTTTTGGTTCGACAATTGGCGCTTCAGTCAGTCAGTTTCTCGGAAACGAATCACTTCGCGAAGGGGTTCTGGGACTAGTGGCGATGGTGATGGTGGGAAGTTTGGTGATCTACATGTGGCGAACAGGTCCGAAGGTTCAGCAAAGAATGCGGAACCGCCTCGGAATTGTGGCATCTCGAAGTTCTCGAATTGCCGCCATCACCGGAGTATTTGTTTTCACGTTTCTGATGATTACGCGCGAAGGTATGGAAACGGCCCTCATGCTGTTGCAGGTGCACGGATCGGAAATGGTCAGCGGGGCATTGCTAGGACTGCTCGCGGCCGCAGGATTTGCCTGGAGCTGGGCTAAGTTTGGACATCTGATCAACGTAAAAAGATTCTTCCAGGTCACCGGCATATTTCTCCTGCTCTTCATGCTTCAGGTCGGGGTCTATTCTTTTCATGAGTTTTCTGAGGCAGGCCTGCTGCCAAACAGCGACGCCTTGCACGTGGCAACAGAAAAGTTCTCACCGGATGGTTTATATGGCAAATGGTTTTCACTCGTGATGATTTCCGTGTGCGCCTTTTGGTTGTTGTTGGGTTGGCTGAAGGATCGCTTGAAACTAACTCGCCAGAACACCGTTAACCTTGGAGAAATCTAAAGTAGAAAACGCATGAGCGCATAAAAAGGGCGGGCCAGTGATGGCCCGCCCTTTTAGTTTGCAGCTTACGGAGTGTTTCGTGTTCTGGTAAGCATCCGCCGGCGCCGGGTTTGATCCAATCGTATTGAAAAGAGCGGGATCCGCTAATCCAACATTGAGCGAGTCGTAGCCGCAGCCGCCTGAGCTCGCGTTGCATGGTGCGGTCAGAATTGGCGTGTAGCCGTAGTGCGAGAAGTTTTGGGTACTGGTGCATTTTGGATTCCCGCGATCAACGTTTTCACTGGGACCGCGGGCGTCTCGCCCGCCCGCGTACGGCAGGCGCAAGCATCGGCAGTTAAAGTCAACGTACCTCGGAGCGGGCGGGACGCCCGCGGTCCCAGTGAAGACGTTGATGCTCCGGAAACTACCGTACTTATCTGGGAATTTCTTTCGCAAGCTCTCGCTTTAGTAATTTTCCCGTCGGCCCTTTGGGAATGTCTTTCACGATGCGCACGCTCTTGGGGCACTTATAATCTGCGAGGCGTTCACGGCAAAAAGCGGTGAGCTCTGCTTCAGTCGCTTCCCTTCCCTCTTTCAACACAATGAAGGCCGCCACCTCTTCGCCGTAGAGCGGATCAGGAACTCCGATCGTTGCAGCCGCGGCTACCGCCGGGTGTTCATAGAGAACCTCGTCAATCTCTCGCGGATAAATGTTCTCACCACCGCGTATAATCATGTCGCTCTTGCGATCGACGATATAGAAGAACCCATCGCCATCGCGATACCCGATGTCGCCGGTGTGAAACCAGCCGTTGCGAAATGCCGTCGCGGTCGCTGCTTCGTTCTTGTAATAGCCCTTCAATATGTTTTCGCCGCGCAGGACGATCTCGCCGAGCTCTCCGTTAGCTACTTCCCTGTCCTGGTCATCGACGATCTTCATGTCGTTTCCTATCGGCTGGCCGCAGGAACCAGGCCTGCGGCGCTTGTCCGGAGGATTAAAAGTTGAGCGACAGGTTGATTCAGAGAGTCCATAGCCTTCGATCACCAGACAGTCAAAAACCTCTTCGAAGCGTTTCAGAACCTCTGCCGGAACAGGCGCCGAGCCGCACATGGCAAATCGCAGCTGGTCGGTCTTCAGTCCTTTGGGAACGCCATCGGGATATGTCGTCAGCAGCATCGACAGCATTGTTGCTACTGAACCAAACGAGGTGATCTGGTAGTCAGAGATGATTTGCCAGAAACGCGAGGCGGAAAATTTTGGACTGACCACCGTTGAGCCGCCGGCATATAACGCCGACATCGTCGTAACTGATACCGCGTTCATGTGAAAGAGTGGCATGACACTCAACAGTCGATCGTCCTTGCTGAAGCCGAGCCACTGGCTAATCTGCCTGGCATTTGCAATCAGGTTTCCGTGCGTTAGCAAACATCCTTTTGGTTTTCCCGTGGTACCAGAGGTATAGATGATGATCGCTTCGCTATCGAGATCGATGTCCGAAAGACTTAAGTTTGTCGAGCTTGTAGCGCTCGAGTCATCACTGAACTCCATTGTGGCTGCCGCCTCATCGTCAAACGTGATCACTTCTCGCAACCCTGGCAGCTTGTCTTTGATGCTCTCGATGGTGGGAAGAAAATCGGAATGAACCAGCAGAGTCCTGGTTTCTGAATCCGAAATTACATATGAGATCTCCTGGGCCTTCAGCAACGAATTAATCGGGCCGGCGATGGCGCCCAGTTTCCAACAGGCAAAATAGGCGATGATGTACTCGGGGCTGTTCGGCATTAACAGACTCACCACGTCGCCTTTGCCAACCCCTCTCGAAATCAACAAACGCGATGCTCTGTCCACGGCTGACTCAAATTCCGCATAGGAAAACTTCCGCCCATCCGCCTCCGAAAAAAGAAAACTCTTTCGTGGATTGAGGTCTACTCGTTGCGCGAGCAATTCATCGAGGTTATTCGGTTCAAAAGAGGTCGGGCTTCGCGAAGTATTCGTCATTTAGCTTTGGTCAAGTGAGCCTTGAGATGTTGCGAGAGACTCAATGCTATGTAGCCGATTATCGAGTAAAGAAGGATGTTAATATCTGAACAACCACGCCTCCGAGTAGTGCTTTTGTAACTCTCTTCATCTTGAGCGAAATCGAGCCAATTGTAGCCATACGTGGTCAGATCCAGAAGCACTTGTTGTACAATAACAATCCCGCAACCAACAATTCATGGCGGCAGGTTTCCCAGAGTTCTCAAACGAGTAGAGAGTATATGGATACGTATCGAAATTTTATCGACGGCCAATGGGTCGAATCCACGTCGTCGAAGAGCGTCAACAACATCAATCCCGCAAACACTGAGGACGTGATCGGAACAGTAAAGCAAGCCACGCGAGACGAAGCGAAGCGGGCCGTGGAGTCGGCCGCGGAAAACTTCGCAAGCTGGCGCGCTATGCCGGCGCCTTCGCGTGGAAGAATTGTGGCGCGGGCGGCTCGACTGCTGGAAGAGCACAAAGAAGAGTTGTCGCAAATCCTGACTCGAGAAGAAGGCAAGACGCTGGCCGAGTCCCGCGGAGAGCTGCAACGGTCAATCAATGTCGCGGAGTTTTGTGCTGGTGAATCGCGGCGGATGAATGGCGAAACGATTCAGTCGGAGCTGCCTGCCAACTTCGCCTACACCATAAAACAGCCGTTGGGTGTTGTGGCTTGCGTCACACCCTGGAATTTTCCGGTGGCCATTCCCATTTGGAAGATCGCGCCGGCGCTAGTAGCGGGAAACACTGTAGTCTTCAAACCCGCCACGCTTACTCCGGCAACCGCGGTGCGCATAGTCGAATTGTTCGCGGAGGCCGGAATACCTGCCGGGGTTTTGAATTTAGTGTTGGGATCAGGCTCCGAAGCCGGCGATGAAATCATCAATCACCCGGCAGTAAAAGCCGTTTCTTTTACCGGCTCAAACGAAGTAGGAATTCGACTGTATGAAGAAGTCTCGAGACGCGGCGCAAAGGTCCAGTGCGAAATGGGTGGCAAGAATCCGGTAGTGATTCTCGAAGACGCGGATCTTGATCTGGCAGTTGAGTCGACTGCGCAAGGCGCATTTGGTTCATCAGGACAGCGTTGTACCGCCACCAGTCGAGCGGTGGTGGTTAACGAAATTGCGGATGAATTTGTGGAGCGCATTGCCAAGCGCGCCGGGACCATGCGCATTGGCGACGGCATGGACCCGAACACCGAAATGGGCCCAAGCGTGGATGAGAGTCAGTTTAAGACCGTCCTTAAGTATATTGACATCGGCCGAGAAGACGGCGCCACACTTCTTTGCGGCGGTTCACGCGCCACCGGCGACGGTCTCGACAAAGGCTTTTTCGTAAACCCCACAGTCTTCGATAACGTGACCCCCGACATGCGCATCGCACGCGAAGAGATTTTCGGCCCGGTGCTGTCCGTCCTGCGCGTGAAGAATTTCGAAGAAGCGATGCAAGTGGCGAACGATACGGAATACGGACTGTCGTCGTCGATCTTTTCCAATGATGCGGCGCGCATCTTCCGTTTTGTCGATCAGATTGAAACTGGCATGACGCACATCAATTCGCCGACTACAGGTGGCGAGGCGCACATTCCATTTGGCGGAATAAAAGGCACCGGCATCGGGGACCGCGAGCAGGGATCGACGGCGCTGGATTTTTATACGGAATTGAAAGTTGTTTACGTCGATTACACAGGCCGTAAGCGCGAAGGAAATCTTTACTGACGCGAGGGTAGGTTTATGAGAAATGTGAAATATACATTCTGGCAAGAAGGCGAGTTCTTTCTTGGTTACCTAAATGAATATCCCGACTACTTGACGCAAGGAGATTCAAAGGACGAATTGATGGAAAACTTGAAAGACTTGCTTATAAATCTAGAATCCGGTGAAGTGCCTTTCGTCAGAAAGGTCGCAGAGATGGCGGTCACGTAGTGAAACGGCGCGATCTTATCAAAACCTTGACCGAGATGGGTTGCCTCTCAGTAAGACATGGAGCGAAGCATGACTGGTACATGAATCCTGAGACTAAGCAGTCACAACCCGTTCCTCGGCATAATGAGATCAATGAAAACCTTGCGAGATCAATTATTAGAAACAGGGATTGAAAACCGTGAGTACTGTTGAAACAAAGACTATAGCATCTGAGACCGTCCGCAAACACAAAGAGTTTCTCTTCCCGGCCGTTGCCACCTACTACGAGGAGCCACTCGCACTGGTACGCGGCGAAGGCTTTCACGTTTGGGATGATCAGGGAAACAAGTATCTCGACTGTTTTGGCGGCGTGCTCACGGTCAGTGTTGGCCATGCGAATCCCAGGGTGAATGAAGCGATCATTAATCAGGTTAAGACGCTGCAGCACACCTCAACGCTTTACGCGAACCAGCCGCAATCAGATCTGGCGGAAAAACTTCATCAGATCACACCGGGCCGTTTGAAAAAGTCTTTTTTCACCAACAGCGGAACTGAGGCGGATGACACGGCGATTCACGCCGCAAAACTAGCCACTGGCCGTCACGAGATTGTCGTCCTGCGTCATAGCTACAGCGGCCGCTCAGCGACCTCGCTCTCGGCAATGGGTCACGCATCATGGCGGCCGTTGCCCGCGCAGGTTGCCGGCTTCGTTCACGCACGCGCGCCCTACTGTTATCGTTGTCCTTTCAAACTTACGTACCCGGAATGTGGTCTGGCCTGCGCCAACGACATTGAAGAATTGATCATGACGACGACGACTGGTGAAATCGCGGCGTTCATGGCGGAACCCATTCTTGGTGTAGGCGGTTTCATTGTTCCTCCGCCGGGTTATTTCGAACGGGCCGTAGAGATCACGCGCAAGCATGGCGGACTGTTCATCGCAGACGAAGTGCAAACTGCGTGGGGCCGCACCGGCGATAAGTGGTTTGGCATTGAACACTGGGACGTCTTGCCTGACATCCTCACTTCCGCAAAGGGACTTGGTAACGGAGTGCCTGTTGGTATCACCATAGCGACGCCGGAAGTAGCGGACAAGTATCCGGGCCTGACTTTCTCGACCTTTGGCGGCAACCCTGTTTCCATGACGGCTGCGCTTGCGGTTATTCGGGTGATCGAAGAAGAGGATCTGAAAAGGAACGCTGCTGTAGTCGGCGCCTACCTGCGCCAGCGCCTCGATCAGTTGAAGGACAAATACCCGGTCATCGGCGATGTGCGGGGCCTGGGACTGATGCAAGGGCTTGAACTCGTGAAGGATCGCGAGGCTAAGGAACCAGCGCCGCAGGCCGTTGCGAGAGTGCTTGAAGAGACGAGGCGGCGAGGCGTGCTTATCGGCAAGGGCGGACTCTACGGCAACGTGATCCGCACCGGTATGATGCTCAACTCTTCAAAGGATCATGTTGACCAGATGATTGAAGCCCTAGACGCCGGGTTTGCAGCTCTAAACTAGCCGGACGAATTCCAGGCATAACTATTAGTCGCCGATTTAGCCGGATAAACCGGGGGTCAGAAGTAAATTAACATTAGCGTAAAGAGGTTTTTCAGATTGGCCTAATACCCCGTCAATTCGCGGCCTTTAGTCTTCGCAGGTCAGCTCTCAATGGCCAGCAACAGCTCAGCTTTTCGCAACAATTTCCAGTGAAACCGGAAACGTGCCTCCCACGTATTAGTGTTTCTGATCAGTTACTCAATTCCCTTAAGTCAATGAAAGAGGATCTATGACAAGTTTTTACCGCAAATCTCTCGTATTTGTGTTTGCTATTCTCTGTGTGAGCTTGCTGGCCGTGGCCACGCCGCGCGCGGCATTTGGTCAAGCCGGCACGCAGCCGCCAATAATTGATCGCGAGCTCTTCTTCGGTGACCCGGAGATTTCGGGCGCCCAGATTTCTCCCGATGGAAAGTTCATCGCGTTCGTGAAGCCTTTCAAGGGCACGCGAAACGTCTGGGTCAAACGGACGGAGGAACCGTTCGACGCCGCGAAACCCGTCACTGCCGACAAAACCCGCCCGATTGCCCAGTATTTCTGGAGTCGCGATGCGAAGTACATCTTGTTTGTGCAGGACAAGGCAGGTGACGAAAACTATCTGGTCTACGCGGTCAACCCCGCCGAGAGTCCCGCCGCCGGCGCGGACGTACCTGCGGCCCGGAATTTGACCGATGCCAAGGGCGTGCGGGCCCAGATTTTTGCAGTGCCACGCAGCGAGCCCGACGCGCTCTATATTGGACTAAACGATCGCGACCCGGCCTGGCACGATCTCTACAAAATGAAAATCTCCACCGGCGAACGCTCACTGGTTCGCAAGAACACTGAACGCATCACCAGGTGGATCTTTGATCTGAAGGATCAGCTGCGATTGGCGACACGTTCTGCGGATAATGGCGATACGGAAGTCTTGCGCGTCGACCCTGCCGGCTTTACCAAAGTTTACAGTTGCTCCGTGTTTGAGACCTGTGAGCCCGTGCGTTACCACAAAGATGGGCAGCGCGTCTATTTCGAAAACAACAAAGGCGAGAACGTCGATCTAACGCGACTGGAACTTTTCGATCCGGCGACCGGCAAAGAGGAGTTAGTCGAATCGGACCCGATGAAACGCGTAGACTTCGGCAATGCTAATTTTTCCGAGGTCAGCGATGAGCTTATTTCCACCTCCTACGAAGATGAGCGCCAGCGTATCTATTGGAAAGACAAATCCTTTGAAGCCGATTACAAACTGCTGCAAAAGAACTTGCCGGGTAAAGAGATTGCCTTTGTTAACGGCACTAAGGACGAGCGTCTCTTCCTGATCGTGGCAAACAGCGACACCGAACCAGGCGAGCGATATCTGTTTGACCGGAACACGAAAAAACTAACTCTGCAGTATCGAATTCGCGAGAGGTTGAACCGGGACTATCTCGCACCGATGACGGCAGTCCGCTACAAGTCGTCTGACGGGCTTGAGATTCCTGCCTACCTAACGCTGCCCAAGGGCGTCCCCGCGAAGAATCTGCCGGCAATTGTGCTCCCACATGGCGGGCCCTGGGGTCGCGATTCGTGGGGTTACAATGGCCTGGTCCAGTTTCTTGTCAACCGTGGCTATGCGGTGTTGTCGCCGAATTTTCGCGCGTCGACTGGGTACGGTAAAAAGTTTCTCGACGCCGGTAATAAACAGTGGGGCGACAAGATGCAGGACGATGTAACCTGGGGCGTTAAGTATCTCGTGGCCGAAGGCATCGCCGACCCGAAACGCGTGGGCATTATGGGCGGCTCCTACGGTGGATACGCCACGCTGGCGGGCGTCACCTTTACACCAGACATTTACGCGGCTGCGGTAGATATTGTTGGGCCATCAAATCTCATCACTCTGCTTGAATCCATACCACCCTACTGGGAGTCCATTCGCAAACTTTTCTATGCGCGCATGGGCGATCCTGCTACTCCGGACGGAAAGGCGCAACTTGAACGGCAATCACCGCTGAATCAGTCCAGCAAGATAAAGACACCGCTACTGGTGATTCAGGGCGCAAACGATCCACGCGTCAACAAACGCGAGGCCGATCAAATTGTCATCGCACTGCGCGAGCGCAATTATCCAGTTGAATATCTGGTAGCGCCCGATGAAGGTCACGGTTTTGCGCGACCTATTAACAACATGGCGATGTTTGCCACTACCGAGAAGTTTCTCGCTAAGTATTTGGGTGGACGTTATCAGGAATCGATGACGCCGGAAATTGCTCAAAGACTTAAGGAAATTTCGGTGGATGTGAAGACCGTCATGCTGCCCAAAAAGACGGCGCCAGTTGCCGAAGCGGCACCGAAGCCGGCAACTGACTTGCAGGTGCGTACGGCTGATTACAAAGCGTCAATCGTATTTGGTGGACAAACGATTCCGCTAACCATAAAGACCGAAGTCAAAGATGCCGGCGCGTCCTGGCTCGTCACAGAAACTGCCACTACGCCCCAAGGCGACATCGTGGATATTTCTACGATCCAGAAGGGCACATTGTTGCTTACGCACCGCAGCATCAAACAAGGTCCGATGTCCATCGAGCTCGAGGTAAAAGACAACAAGGCCAGTGGAACGATGAGCATGAACGGGCAGGATCGTCCGATTGCGGTTGACCTGGGTGGCGCTCTTTTTGCCGACGGGGCTGGCACCTACGATGTAATCGGCGCCTTGCCGCTGGCCGCTGGCTATAGCGTCGGCTTCCGTAACCTCGATGTGCAAAAACAGAAACTGCAGCTAAAGCAGTTGAAGGTTGTGGGCACCGAGAGTGTTACTGTACCGGCAGGAACCTTCGATGCTTATAAAGTTGAAGTCACGTCTCCGGACAATGACGCAGACAAGACGACTGTCTGGATCGCGAAGGACTCCCGGAAGGTACTCAAGATAAGTGCCGTGCTAACGCAACTGAACGGCGCGATACTGACGTCTGAATTGACGCAGTAGGTAACGAGCCGGGTTTAATGACAACTAACGGCGGCTGGTCCCTCTTGGTTCCAGCCGCTTTTTTTGTGAAGCTGACCCTGCTCGATGAAACTAGCTAATCGCGGCTCTGGCGTCTGATGTGCGGAAAGGCTTTGCCTTTCCGTAACCTAACCTAGGCTCACGAGGCTGCGCCTCAATTCTCCGGCTACAAGATTCTTTGCTTACGGCTTTGCCGCCTGATGTGCGGAAAGGCTTTGCCTTTCCGTATACACAACGTAAGCTCATGAGGCTACGCCTCATGCACACTATATCAAGAGACACCCCAGCGCTTTATTTGACGGCCGTCGCCAAAGTCGACTTCCGGTGTTTCGCACTGACACTCTCAGAATAGTAACCTGCAAAGCACTCGACGAAGCCCGAAACTCCGCCGGCTTTTCAATCTATGCTTATGTAGTAATGCCCGACCATTTGCATGCGATAACCGACGCTTTTCTCAAACCGTCCAAGATACTGCGCTTCATTAACGGAATCATAAGCCGCCGGGTTATTGACCATCTCAAGGAGGACGGCCATAATTCCTCACTCCAGAAGCTCAGGCACGAGACTAAGGAACGCGAGTATCGCTATTCACTTTGGGATCACCATAGCAATGTGTTTTCGACAACAAGCGAAGATATGCTGATGCAAAAGGTGAATTACATTCATCAGAACCCGGTCAGGGCCCGTCTAGTCGAACGAGCAGAAGACTATCGCTGGTCGAGTTTCCGTTGGTGGAAAGGCTGCCCTCTTGAAGACGAGCCTCTCAAGGTGGACCTTGATCAAATCGCTTGGAGAAGAGGCAGAGCCTCCAGGAAAATAAAGAGCTGATCGGAAAGGCACAGCCTTTCCGCGCATCAGGCGGCATAGCCGCGCTCCGTTTGATATTGGCACAAAGCGCTGTGAACATGAGCGCCTTGTAATCACCAAGGAGTCATCTTTTAATGAAAACCCTAATCCGTAACGGCCGTGTCATCACGGCCACTGACGACTACAAAGCTGACATCCTGATTGAAGACGAAGTTGTCTCCGTCATCGGGGCCAAGCTGCAGATGGAAGCGGACAACGTGGTTGATGCCGCCGGCAAGCTCGTTATTCCAGGAGGGATTGATCCGCATACGCACATGGAACTTCCCTTCGGCGGCACCCAATCGTCCGACGATTTTCTCACTGGCACCCGCGCCGCGGCATACGGGGGCACAACGACAATCATCGATTTTGCGGTGCAGTACAAAGGCGAGTCGCTCATCCAGGGCATTGACAACTGGCACAAGAAGGCGGAAGGCAAAACCGCAATCGACTATGGTTTTCACTTAATTACGACGGAACTGGAAGACAGCCAGATAGAAGAGCTGCACACGGCGATGGACGAGGGTGTCACCAGTTTCAAAATGTTCATGGCTTACCCCGGTGTCTTTCTAGTTGACGACGCCACGATCTTTCGCGCCATGTCCGCCGCCGGTGAGCGTGGCGGCCTGATATGCATGCACGCGGAAAATGGAATCGTCATCAATGAGATCATCAAGCACGCACTGGCCAAAGGTCACACTGCACCCAAGTATCACGCGCTGACCCGCCCAACAATCGCCGAAGCTGAAGGCGTGCATCGAGCAATTGCGATTGCCGAGATGGCTGAGTCGCCGGTTTACATCGTTCACTTGTCTTGCGCCGACGCGCTTAACCAGGTCCGCCAGGCACGCGACCGTGGCCTACCAGCCTTCGCCGAGACATGCCCGCAGTATCTTTTTCTGTCCCTGGATAACTACGATGAACCGGGCTTCGATGGCGCGAAGTATGTAATGACTCCGCCACTGCGTGATAAGTCGAACCAGGCAGAGCTTTGGAAGGGTTTGAAGATGGACGACCTCCAGGTTATCTCAACGGACCATTGTCCTTTCTGCATGAAAGAGCAGAAGGAGCTCGGCCGCGACGACTTCTCGAAAATTCCGAACGGCGCGCCTGGGGTCGAGAATCGCGTGCCGCTTATCTACAACGGCGGCGTCGTTGAGAATCGCATCAGCCTGAATCGTTTTGTAGAACTGACTTCTACGGCGGCAGCAAAGATGTTTGGACTGTTTCCGAAGAAAGGCACTATCGCAGTGGGCTCAGACGCCGACATCGTGATATTCGATGCTAATAAAGAACAGACACTTTCTCTCAAGACAAGCCACATGAATGTCGATTACAACACCTATGAAGGGAAAAAGATTAAAGGAGTTGTGGAAACTGTGCTCTCGCGCGGTAAGGTCGTCATCGAAAATGCGGAATACAAAGGCAAAGCCGGCGACGGAAAGTTTCTTAAGCGGAGCACGTGCGCGGCAATGTAGTGTTGACTAATCCAAAGGAGTAAACGGATGAAAAATTGCTTCAGACCGAAACTGCTGCTTCTCGTTTTCGCTTTCGTTCTTTTACCACTTGGCGTGTTCGCGCAGGATGGGCAACAGCGAGCAGCGATAGAGGTTCAAGGATCAGCCGATGTCAAAGTAGTGCCTGACCAGGTGTTTATTGTTTTTGGGGTAGAGACATCCGACCCGGATCTTAGTGTTTCCAAAGCCAGGAACGACGAACACGTTAAGAAGCTACTGGCATTGACCAGGGACTTGAAAATCGATCCGAAATACGTGCAAACCGATTTCATAAGTATTGAGCCCTGGGAGCACGAACTGCGCGACGAACAACGAACCTTGCGCGTGGAATACCGCGTGCGGAAAAACATTGCCGTGACGCTGAATGATATTGCTAAGTTCGAAGACCTGCTGACGCGGGCCCTCGAAGGTGGAGTCAATCATGTCCACGGCATTCAATTTCGGACTACCGAATTGCGCAAGCATCGCGACCACGCGCGTGAAATGGCGATTCAGGCGGCCAAGGAAAAAGCTTTGCTGCTTGCGGGCAAGTTAGGACGGCAGGTCGGACCAGCGGTCCGCGTATCTGAATACAGCGGCGGGTGGTATTCCCCATACAGTTGGTGGGGCCAGAGCTATGGCAGTAACGCGATGTCACAGGTATCCAGTCAGTCTGGCGAAGCGTCCTCTGCCGAAGGTACGATCGCTTTAGGTCAGATTACAGTTACAGCTAATGTCAGCGTCAGTTTTGCTTTGCAATAAATTCAGCCGATAGTTCGGCCTCAGGTTAACAACCTTTGGACATAGTCAGACAATGTTAACGTTCGAGGTTTGGTCCTTTGATGAGAAACAAGTGCGGGCATTGCGGCCTTGTTAACACGGACACCGATGAGACCTGTCGCCGCTGCGGTGCTTCATTGAGCGGCGAGGCACAGGAAATTGACTCCAGTGAAGTCAAAGAAAAGAAGCGCGGCATCGGCCGAAGAGTGATTTGGATAGTGGGAACCACGCTACTGCTTCTCTTGATATCTTACCTGTCTTTGCTGATAACCTCGGATGACCTCGAATATGATAAGCGCAAGACGGTTGAGAGAGCGGTCGCCGTCTTAGAGCAGCGCGGCTTTGAGAGAGAGGTTTTCGTGCTCAAGCACCTGGTCAAGTATCGTGGAACCGATAACTGGTGGAACCGATATGTTGGCCATCACGACGCTTATGCTGCAACAAACTTTCCTTTCGAGATTGTGACGCTTTACCCCGACTTTTTCTATGTCGCAATTGACGATAATGAAAGGGCAGCAATACTTCTACACGAGGCCTATCACCTGTTTGGCGCCGGCGAAGAAGCAGCACTTGAACGAACCTGGCGCGAAAAGCACCGAATTGGCTGGACCGAGGACCAATACGGTCAAACAAAAGTGTGGGCCAACACCAGAGAGTTGACCATGGCGCAACTTCCGAATCTTTTTCAATGTGGAACCGACGGAAAATCTGATTGTGTTCAGTGACAAACAGCCGGGCAAATGACAACTGAATCTATTGCTTCAGACATCGCTATCAGGCAACGCCATTTTGAAGAGCTTCGTAAAGATGTCTCTTCCAGTCCGCTCTGGAACAAGGATCTCGCTCCCACCACAATCAAAGAGCGCACCTGGTCGACGTGGAACATCGCCGCGCTCTGGATTGGCATGAGCGTGGTCATCACCACCTACACTCTCGCCGGTGGTTTCATCGAAGCGGGAATGAACTGGTGGCAGGCGATGATCACGATCCTGTTGGGAAACACGATCGTGCTCATTCCGATGATTCTCAACGCGCATGCCGGCACGAAGTATGGAGTCTCCTTTCCTGTTCTCTGCCGCGCCGCCTTCGGCACAAAGGGCGCAAACGTTCCCGCGATCCTGAGAGCGATCGTCGCCTGCGGTTGGTTTGGAATTCAAACCTGGATCGGGGGAACGGCGATCGACGCCTTATTCAGCGTCATGTCGTCAGGCTGGGCGCATCTAGCCGGCGACGCAACCATTCTGAATGTGGCCCTGCACACGTGGATTGCTTTCTTTCTCTTCTGGGGAATACAGGTCCTTATCATTTTGAAAGGCGTTGAGGGCATCAAACATCTCGAAACCTGGTCAGCGCCTTTGCTGCTTGCAGGGGGATTGATTCTGCTCACCTGGGCGTCATGGCGCGCCGGAGGCCTCGGCCACGTACTGACTGCGTCCGCAGCTTTACAAAAACAGCACAACAACTTCTGGCATATTTTCCCGGGAGCATTGACCGCTTCGGTTGGCTACTGGGCCACGCTAAGTTTGAACATCCCTGACTTCACTCGGTACGCACGTTCACAGAAATCACAAATGGTGGGGCAGGCGCTGGGTTTGCCCTTGACGATGACTGCATTTGCATTCATTGGTGTTGCCGTCACTAGTGCCACGCTCTTGATCTACGGTCAGGCCATTCCGAATCCGGTTGAGCTGATGCGGCGTTTCAATAGTCTCGCCATTATCCTTTTTGCGACTGCGGTAATCTTTGCCGCCCAGTTGACTACAAACATGGCCGCAAACGTCGTGTCGCCTTCAAACGATTTCTCTAATCTCAACCCGAGACGCATCTCGTACGTGACGGGTGGCCTGATTACCGCGCTCATTGGCGTCATCATGATGCCCTGGAAGTTGATGGCGACCATGGGCGCGTATATTTTTACCTGGCTGATTGGTTATTCGGGTTTGATGGGGGCCATTGCCGGAATTCTCATTTGCGATTACTGGGTCTTGCGCAATCAACGATTGAGCCTGGCCGACCTTTTTGATCCACGGGGGATCTATTCCTACTCCAACGGCATCAACTGGCGGGCAATGATTGCGCTGGTATTGGCTATCGCGCCTGTCGTGCCTGGCTTCATCCGAGCCGCAACCACTCCCGGCGGACAAGCTGCCGACCCTACTTTCTTCGACACCATGTACACCTACGCATGGTTCGTTACCTTCGGACTCGGATTCGTCATATACTACGTGCTGATGAATCGGCAGATTAGGCGCCAATAACCAGCCCTTGAAGCTGCGACGAAATTCGTTTCTCTGCTCCTGGTGCAGTTTGAAACCAGAAGTTCAGAGTTCAGCCCCGGGAAACGCCGCAGCCCGCGTGGGGTGGTAGCGTTTAGGCTGCCTTTTCCAACACAAGCTAAAGCTTGAACTCTAAACTGCATGAGTACCGTTTCTCTGCTCCATGCCCATCGTCCCCATTGTTCAAGGTATACTTTCGAGACTTGCCGAAGGGAGTTTCTAATGCCACGTATAGTTAAATGCGGACTCATTCAATGTACGAATGCGGCGCCAACCGACTTGCCCATCGAAGACATTAAGCGCCTGAATATTGAAAAGCATCTGGGCCTAATCGAAAAGGCGGCGCAGCAGGGCGTGCAAATACTTTGTATGCAGGAAGTATTTACGACGCCCTATTTCTGTGCTGAACAGCAAACGCGTTGGTATGAAGCAGTCGAAAAGATTCCTGACGGACCAACCGTGCGTCTGATGCAGGAGGTGGCGAAAGCTCACGGGATGGCTATTGTTGTCCCCATCTATGAAGAGGAGATCACCGGCGTCTACTACAACACCGCCGCCGTGATCGATGCGGATGGCAAGTATTTGGGGAAATATCGGAAGAACCATATTCCCCACGTCAATCCCGGCTTTTGGGAAAAGTTTTATTTCCGGCCCGGCAATCTGGGCTACCCTGCTTTTGATACGGCCTTTGCTCGGATTGGTGTTTACATTTGCTATGACCGGCATTTTCCTGAGGGCGCGCGCGCACTTGGTCTCAACGGCGCGGAGATCGTTTTCAATCCTTCGGCCACCGTGGCGGGACTTTCTGAATACCTGTGGCGGATTGAACAGCCGGCGCATGCTGTAGCCAACGGCTATTTCATCGGCGCCATTAATCGCGTCGGTCACGAACAGCCGTGGGACATTGGTGAGTTTTACGGCCAGAGTTACTTCTGCGATCCGCGTGGGCAGTTTGTAGCAGAAGCGCCGCGCGACCAGGATGCGATTGTTGTTGCGGATCTTGATCTCGACATGATTCGCGAAGTGCGCAACACGTGGCAATTCTTCCGCGATCGCCGGCCCGATACTTACGGCGCCTTAGTCGCAGACTGAACACTATTGCCAACTGGCAAATGCCGATTGCCGATTGCATTGCATTCATACTCCAGCGCAGCCAACGTACCGTCGTCAAACGCCGTTTTGAAATCGGAAATTGGCAATCGGCAATTGGAAATGAGGACTAAATCAGATGGATCTATCGATTGTCGTCAATGGAATGACTTTCCCAAACCCGTTTCTGCTGGGCTCTGGCCCGCCGGGAACGAACGCTCGTGTTATCGCCAAATCATACGACGCAGGCTGGGGCGGGGCGGTGGCGAAAACTGTCAGCCTGGAATCTGCCAAAGTCGTAAATGTGGTACCTCGCTACGGCAAGTTGCGCTCGAAGACTTCCGGCGAAGTCATCGGTTTTGAAAACATCGAGTTAATTTCTGATCGTCCGATTGACGTTTGGCTGGAAGAGTTTCGCCAGGTCAAAAAGGAATATCCCAAACACATCTTGATTGCTTCAATCATGGAGGAGTTTGACAAGAATCGCTGGCAGGAACTCACACGAATGGTCCAGGACACCGGCGTAGATGCCTTTGAGCTCAACTTCTCCTGCCCACATGGCATGACCGAGCGCAAGATGGGTTCGGAGATGGGCGAACATCCCGATCTATGTGAAGAGGTGACGGGTTGGGTGACAGAAGTATCAAACATTCCGGTCTGGGCGAAGATGACTCCCAACATCACCAACATTAAAGAACCCTCACTCGCTGCCGTGCGTGGCGGCGCTGTTGGGATCTCTGCGATCAACACAATTCTCTCGGTGATTGGTGTCGATCTCAACACGCTTCGGCCAATGCCAACGGTTGAGGGACACACTGTGCCCGGTGGTTATTCTTCCCAGGCTGTGCGTCCCATTGCTCTCAGGATGGTGAGCCAGCTTGCCCTTGGACTTCCCCAGGACGTTTCCATTAGCGGCATCGGCGGCATTGAATGTTCCCATGATGCGATCGAGTTTTTGTTGCTGGGGTCTTCCACCGTGCAGCTCTGCACGGGTGTCATGCTTCACGGCGTAAAGATGATTGATGAACTGAAAGAGGGACTCGAGAAATTTATGGTAGACAAGGGCTTCAACTCAGTCCAGGAAGTGATAGGAAAGAGTCTCGGGTATTTTTCGACGCACATGGATCTGGTTCAGAAGATGAAAGCCGCGAAGCGTACCAAGGCGGGCGAAGCCAGCCGCGACAATGAATGGGCGCAAAAAGATATTACGGAGAAGACCGCAGAATTAACCTCAAACTAATCTGTCGGAAGGATCCGCAGTCACCGAATTTCTTATCGCGTCGTTGGAAACTAATCGCGAATTTGCACTCTCAATCAGCCTGCGGAAGCAGGCGGCAGCATACATTCAATAGCCACGTCCGTAAGGGCGTGGACCATCACGGCATAGATCGTCGAGGCCCGAGAGGGCCGGCACCGGCTCGGGCGCATCGTGGTGTCGCACCTTCCGCGCTCAAGCTCCTCGATGCCTTCCCGAATCCCGCGCTCACGCACGCGGCTATTGAATGCCGCCGCTTCGCGGCTGTTGAATGGTCCGGCTCGATGGCGCTGAAGAACCTTGTCAGAAAAACAAGAAATTCACGGCCTTGTTACACAGATTCAGCTTAAGCCCGGAGTTGCCTGCGAATCGCCGTAATTGGAAGTAATCTGGAAACTTGTTTCGCGCCGCGCTGATCGCAAGACAGCTCACTCAAACTCAGCTACTACCGGCGCGTGATCTGAGGGCCGCTCCCAGGTGCGCGGCTCTATATCGATCCAGGTATTTGTGCTTCGTGCGGCCAGCGGTTTGGTTGCCCACAAGTGATCAATGCGCAAACCCATGTTGCGACGAAAGGCGCCGGCGCGATAATCCCACCAGGAAAACTGCCCGCCTTCCTCATGATGCAGCCGGAAGGAGTCAGTAAATCCCCATCGTTTTATTTCGTCGAGCGCCAGGCGCTCAGCCTGGCTGCACATTATTCTCTCCTGCCAAAGCTGAGGGTTGTGAACGTCGCGATCCTCCGGCGCAACATTGAAATCTCCGCAAAGGATCACCGGCGCGTCCGTCTGGTAGTTATTGTCGAAAAACCCGCGCAAGCGTTTCATCCAGTCAAGCTTAAACTCAAACTTTTCCGAGCCGACCGCTTGTCCGTTCGGTATGTAAACGTTAACAATGCGAACTCCATTAAAGGTCGCCGCGAGCAGGCGCGCGTGCGCTCCTTCCCGATCTTCGTAATTGCCCCGCTGAACATCAACACATTCCTGGCGCGCGATGATGCCGACGCCGTTATAACTTTGCTGCCCAAAGATACTGGGGCAGTAACCGATTCTGGAGAACTCTTCGAACGGAAACTTGTCGTCGGTTACCTTGGTTTCCTGCATGCAAAGGACGTCGGGCTGGACGGCCTCAAGCCAACGGATAACGTGTGGCAGGCGGGCGATGATGGAGTTAACGTTCCAGGTTGCGATTTTCATAATGGTTCTGGTGCTGGTAACGTTAACGTCTCACCTGCGGCGGCGCAAGCATTGAAGTCGAAGTCGGAATTGACGACCGAAAGCCGGCACATCGCGCAACTTCGTTCGCTCAAAACTAGCAAGAAATTACTCATGGTTCGAACCAGGATCTGGTCTATACTCTCGCAGCTAACGCGAAAAGTGTCAGATAAACTTAGTTTGTCGTGACCAGCAACAAGCTAAAGCTTATCGGACATCAACGTTTGTGACCTACTAACATGTATGCCGAAGATCAAGCCTCTCAAAAAACTCGTAAACAAAGCGCGAGAACTGCGGGATAGTCACAGAGAACGTCATCGGCCCACGGGCTTCGGCTTCGCGCTTGCCGACAGTATTGAGTATCTGGACAGCATCCAATGGAATGCCGTCGTCGGTAACAAATCCTTGTTTCTGTCGCAACCTTACCTGCGCGTTCTCGAACAGGCGGGGCCAGACAACCTGCTCCAGCGTTACGCCCTCATTTTTCGCGGGCGTAAACCGGTGGCAGCGGTAGCGGCGCAGAGCGTGATAGTTTCCCTTTCCCGCGTTAGCCAAAAGGCTAAAAAAGGGAGAGCGGCAGCGCGGCTGGAAAAGGTTCAAGAGAAGATGCTTATCTGCGGCAACCTGCTTTCATGGGGCATGCATGGCATCGCTTTCGCCCCAAACGAAGACCCCACAGCGCTTTGGCCTGCCATTGCCGAGTCACTTTATCGTCTTCGTCGAGCCGACAAGCTCTTCGGTGATACTGATCTCATCATGGTTAAAGATATTCCAAACGCTTACGCCGCAGGCGCCTCGGCTTTGTCGCGGTTCTCTTATCGGCAACTGGAAACCGAGCCCAACATGGTCCTCGATATTTCCAGCAAGTGGCGGACCTACGAAGACTATCTGGCCAGTCTGACTTCCAGATACCGCAAACAGGCGAAACAGATTGACAAGGAAGTTGCGGCGGCCGGATTTCAGGTTGAACTTCTAAGTGGTCCAGACGAAGTCGCGCGTCACGGAGAACGTCTTCATGAGTTATATCTGCAAACGCATCATAACGCGCGTCTGAGATTGGTAACCCTGTCTCCAGAATTTCTTCCGACGCTGGCGGCGCAACTTGGTCAGGATCTGCGCTGCACGATTGTCAGGCGAGACGATCAACTGTTGGGGTTTGTAACGACTGTGCGCGATGGCGAGACAGCGGTTGGCTATTACGTCGGCTTTGATAGGAAAGCTAACGCGGACGTACCAATCTATTTTCGTCTGCTCCAGGCTGTAGTCGACGATGCAATCAAATTCGACTGCCGGAGTCTCTCGCTGGGACGCACGGCACTTGAGCCGAAGGCGCGTCTCGGCGCCCGACCCGACCCATTCCGCATCTGGATTCGCCACCGCATTCCAATGCTCAATGTGCTGGTGCGCGCCCTGCTCCACACCATCTCACACCACGACGAACCGCCGAAACGAAATCCCTTCAAGTAGTCTTCTCTGGGGACGCGTCGAATTCCAGTTAGCGGCTACTACAGGGTGGCAATCAGTCCAGCAAGTAATGCCCCACGGCGGGGAATGTCATCGACGAGAACGTGTTCATGAGTAGCATGCGCGCCGTCGCCATTGATTCCCAATCCATCAAGAACGGGTATGCCTATCGAAGCGAGAAAATTTCCATCGGATGCTCCACCCACCTGAGTTTCACCAAGCTCGTAGTCGAGCATGGCGGCGATCCCACGAGCAAGCTCATAGAGTTTAAGCACCTTCTCGTTCCGTTCCAGCGGCGGACGGTTAATACCTCCAGTCACTTTCACACGTACACGTTCGTCATACGGAGTGATACTCAGCAAAAACTCGTCGATCGCTTTCGCTTCCGCCGCCGTTGAGAAGCGGACGTCTATCTCGGCTGAAGCCTCTGCTGCGACCACATTGGAGCGCGTCCCTCCATGGACCACGCCTACATTTACACTTGTCCCGCTACCTGAGCTGTTAAATTCATGCAAGCGCACAATCTGTTTCGCCAGCTCATGAATAGCGCTGGCTCCCTTCTCCGGGTCCAGCCCCGCGTGCGCAGCGCGGCCTTCCACGCTCAGCTGGTAAATCCCCGTGCCTTTGCGTCCGGTCTTCACACGTCCGCCTGGACCGGGTGGCTCGAGTATCAGCGCGGTCTGAACTCGTTCCGCCACGGCGATGTCCTGCAATAACGGCCAACCGGAAACGCTCCCAACCTCTTCATCACACATCAGCGCGATGGTGACGCCGCATTTCGGCGCCGCATCAAGATCATCCCAGGCATGCAGCAGTGCGACCGCCAGTGCACAGTTGGCTTTCATGTCGAATATGCCGGGACCGTAAATGCGGTTTTCCTCAAGCCGCCACGGCCGCTCGGCGACGGAGCCTCGCGGATGAACGGTGTCTGTATGTCCCACCAGCAGGATGTTTCCCGATTCGGCTCTTTCCTGGAAAGCTCGAATTACCAGATGCTCGCCAAAATCTGGAACATCCACGCGGTCGATCGAGCTCACACAACGAGCATCGCCCGCTGCATTTGCCAAAAGATTCACAACGGCACGACTGCCGGCCACGTCGCCGGACGGCGACTCTGTTTCAACTAATGCTCGTATTAGCGAAACTATCTGTGGCTGCCGTTCGCGGAAACGATCCTGAAGATCGCGTACCAGATCAGTTGAGATTTCGGTCTGCATTGATTCAGTTTCCACCTTGTTCGCTGCGCATTACCTTTGCTTGGATCGTTTCCTTGCGAATAGTGAGTGCATCTATCCGCCTTCGGTTGATTTCAAAACCCAACCCGGGCTTCTGTGGCGCGACAATAGTTCCGCGGGCAGTGACCGTGACCGGCGGATCGATGATGTCCTCCTGCCAGTATCTCGCGCTAGCCGATACGTCACCGGGGAGCGTGAATCCCTCGAGCGTGGCCATCCCGATGTTGTGCGCGCGGCCAATGCCTGACTCGAGCATGCCACCGCACCAAACCGGGATGTTGTTTTCACGGCATACTCGCTCAACCTTTTTCGCCTGCGCGTGACCCCCTACCCGGCCAAGCTTGAGATTAATGATTCGGGTTGCCCCCAGCTGAATTGCATGCTCGGCGTCGGCGTTTGAACGAATGGACTCATCGAGACAAACGGGCGTCTCAAGCTGTTTTTGGAGTTGGGCATGATCGAAAATGTCATCGTGGGCGAGCGGCTGTTCAATCATCATCAGGTTAAATTCGTCCATCTCCTTAAACAGAGCCGCGTCGGCGAGCGTGTAAGCGGAATTCGCATCAGCCATCAAGCGGATGCCGGGAAACTTTTCGCGCACTTGCGCGATGATCTGAAGATCCCAGCCGGGTTTGATCTTAATCTTTATGCGCTGATATCCCGCCGCTAACTCTTTTTCTATTTTCGCAATCAGCGCGGACGGCTCCTCCTGTATGCCGATTGAGACGCCACTCGAAATCTCCGCATGCACGCCACCAAGGTGTTTCCAAAGCGGCAGTCCCAACGAGCGAGCTTCGAGATCCCAGCAGGCAGTTTCGATTGCAGCTTTCGCCATGCGATGGCCGCGCACCGGCCCCATCAGTTCCCACGTATTCGCCGCGCTATCGATCTCCTTGCCAACAACCATGGGCGCGAGAAAGGTGGTGATTGTGGTCCACGCCGTTCCCGTCCACTCGTCAGAATAGAACGGCCCCTCGCCGGCGGTGCATTCACCCCAACCTTCGGCCCCATCTTTGTCCGTAACGCGGGCAAGCAAAATTCGCCGCTCGGTGGTGCGCCCGAAACTGGTCTCGAAAAAGTGAATTAAAGGAAGTCGAATCTCACGCAGTTCAACGGAAGAAATGATCACTTGAGTCCAGACTCCATCCAGAAACGTTTAGGGGTTAAGCAATCCGGAGTTCAGCATTATGCCCACCCTTGATAGGTTTGTCAGCTTGAGCGAAGTGTTCGCCGCAGCGAATGGTTGTACCAGTGCAAAAACTCTTGCACTACAAACCGAGCTTGAAACTCAATGACCACTATGGATTAAAGGCAAAATAGCCGTGCAAACATCTTCGAAATATTGGCGGAAATACCGCTTTGAATATTGATGCAAAAACCTTGGCATCGTTCCTTGACCCCTTGCAAGAATACTGGTAAAAACTTCTCTCACATTCCTAGGGCTCGCCTCTGGTAATTCCCGGTGTCAACGTGCGGTTTTTTTTCTAGACCCGACTTGAAAGGACCTTTCTATGCCTAATGCGCCCTACTTCGCGTCGCGAGCCTCCCTTGCATTCATTTCAGTTCTTATGGTTTTGCTGCTCATCGGGATTTCAGCCCTGGTCCCGTCCTCATCGGCCCTCACCAACAACGGCAGTATTAATGCGTTTGGCACGCCACTGACAGAAAACTTCGACACGCTCTCAGCCGGTGGAACTTGGACCGACAATTCAACCATTCCGGGATGGTACTCGTCGCGAACTGCTTACGTGCTTGGCACGGGTAGTTCTAATACCGGCGCACTTTACAGCTTCGGCGTCGCAGGTGTTAACCCTGCTACAGACCGAGCGTTGGGTTCGGTTGGTTCAGGCAGCACTGGCACGATTTATTGGGCCGTGAAGCTGACAAACAATATCGGCGGAACTATCACCTCGCTAGACGTCAGCTATATAGGCGAGCAATGGCGAAACGGTGGCGCCACCTCCCCGAATGTCTCAGTTGCACAGACTGTCGACTTTCAGTATCAGGTCGCAAATGCTGGAGCAATTACCGGCGTCAATACGCCTACGACAGGGTGGCTGGATCACGACCCTCTGGACTTTACGAGTCCAACCTTTGGCACAACGGCGGCAGCCACACTCGACGGTAATGCGGCAGCGAATCGGGTCGCCAAATCAGCAACGCTTTCGATTACGATTGCTGACGGCCAAGAGGTTTGGCTGCGATGGAAGGACATTGATCATTCCGGCAACGATCATGGTCTGGCTATAGACGATCTTTCCGTGACAGCAGCCGGCGTTCCCCCATCGCCCACTCCGACACCAACGCCAACGCCCACCCCAACTCCAACACCCACTCCGACGCCGACTCCCACACCAACACCTGCGCCGGATAATAACGTAGTTATCAGCCAGGTCTATGGCGGAGGAGGTAACACCGGCGCAACGCTCAAGAACGATTACATCGAACTTATTAACCACAGCAGTTCACCGGTTAATCTAAACGGTTGGTCGGTGCAAGCGTTCGTTAGCACAACCAGCACCTGGCAGGTCACTCCGCTTACGAATGTCACGCTTCAACCGGGTCAATATTATTTGATTCAGGAATCACAAGGAGCGGGCGGCACCGATAACCTGCCGGCGCCGGACGCGATTGGAACTATCCCGGTAAGCTCGACCTCTACCAAAGTTGCATTGGTAAACAACACCACTACCATAACGGCGGCCTGTCCTAATGCGGGCGCCGCAGGAATAGTCGATTTGGTCGGCTATGGTGGGACGGATTGTTTCGAGGGCTCGGGGACGGCCCCGCTGCTCTCAAATACAACCGCGGCTCTCAGACGCAACGAAGGCTGTTTTGACACCAACGAAAACGCCAACGATTTCGTTTCAGGCGCTCCAAATCCGCGCAACAGCTCGTCACCGGTACACGATTGCACAAGCCTCGCAGGTTATGGCACCGCGAATCCGAGTTCCGTGCTGCAAGGAGATTCCACCACCCTTACCGTTTACGTGGCGGCGGCGCAGAATCCGACAAGCAGCGGCGTAGGTGTGACGGTTGATCTATCTTCCATTGGCGGATCCCCGAGCCAGATTTTCAGCGGTGGCGCGAATAATGTTTTCACTTTCAATGCCACGGTGCCCGCCAACCAGACTCCGGGTATGAAATCTTTGCCGGTAACTATCACCGACGCGCAAAGTCGCACAGCCAGCACAAATATTCTGATGAGTGTCCTGCCGCTGATTCCGGACCACATCACCATCAGTCAGGTTTACGGTGGTGGCGGCAACACCGGCGCGACGTACAAGAACGATTACGTTGAGCTTTACAACCCGACCGCAGCCACCGTAACTATCACCGGCTGGTCTTTGCAGTACGCCTCAGCGACTGGCACATCATGGACTAACAAACAGCCGCTCGGCGGAATTATTGGTCCTGGCGAATACTATCTAATCGGCCTTGCGTCAGGCACGGTCGGTGATGGTGCGCCACTGCCTACACCGAACATTTCCGGTGACATAAACATGTCGGGCACAACCGGAAAGATTGCGCTCGTCAGCAACTCTGCCAATCTATCTGGGGATTGTCCTTTGGGGTCAGATCCGGACATCGTTGATTTTGTCGGTTATGGAACGGCGGCAACGTGTCATGAAGGGAGCACCAACGCACCTGCGCCAAATAACTCTACGGCGATCTTTAGACTAAATGGCGGTGGCACGGACAGTGATCGAAATGGCAATGACTTCATTACCAGCGCGCCAAACGCTCGCCGCACGGCGCCGATTGTCGAGTTAGGTCCGTGGGTATCCGGAACCGATCCGGGAACTGACGATAATACTATCCCCTACGATGCGACCATCACCGTCAACTTCAGCGAGCCTGTGACGGTTGACTCCGGTTGGTACAACATCACTTGTTCGGCCACGGGTCCGCACATCAGCGCCACTGAGGCTCATACTAATGATCTAAAGACCTACGCCGTTACCCCAAATGCTAGTTTCCAATTTGGGGAACAGTGCACGGTCACGATCACAAAGACGGCCATTCACGATCAAGATCTGGATGATAGTGGCGCGGACACTGACAATCTGTTCGCCGATTACATTTGGTCGTTTACGATTGTCGGTGCAGGCCAGGCTGCGCCGCACCCGCCCAGCGTTCACTTGACGATGGGCAATCCGTCGAACGCAACCGCGTCCCTGTTGAATCCCAATAACTATCTAATGGAGAAGCCGACCTATTCCCTCTCGTACAACCGAGATCGAGGAACTCCGAACTGGGTAAGCTGGCACCTGGAGACCTCGTGGTATGGCACGCTCGCGCGCGTCGACACGTTCCGACCCGATCCCGCAGTTGACCCGACGTGGTATCGCGTCCAGGCGTTCGATTACTCAGGCAGTGGTTTCGATCGCGGCCACATGACACCTAACGCTGACCGTGACAATCAGAATCGGATTCCGATCAATCAGGAAACCTACCTGATGTCCAACATGGTTCCGCAATCGCCTGATAACAATCAGGGCCCATGGGCGAATCTCGAAGCCTACCTGCGGACCCAAACCGACGCCGGCAACGAGATCTATATCGTTTCGGGGCCTGCGGGTGTCGGCGGTACCGGCAGTAACGGTTCCATGACGACAATCGCCAATGGAAACGTCACCGTGCCGTCGCACACGTGGAAAGTCGCGCTGGTAATTCCAAGTCAGTCGGGAGATGACGTATCGCGCGTGAATTGTTCGTCGCGAACTATCGCCGTAATCATGCCCAATATTCAGGGCATCCGGTTTAGTCCCTGGGAGAACTTTCTGACCACGGTCGATGCGGTCGAGGCCCTGACCGGTTACGACTTCTTTGGAAACCTGCCTGCTGGCATCCAGAATTGCGTCGAAACAGGTACCAATGGAAACGGCAATCATCCAGGGACGGAGAGTCAGTCGGTAACGACAAATGAAGATACTTCGGTCGCAATTACGCTGACGGCTGAGAGTGCCAATGCCAACCCGCTCACTTACACCATTGTCAGCGGGCCAACACACGGTATGCTTAGTGGAACGGACGCTAACCAGACGTATTCACCCGATGCTAACTATTTCGGATCCGACAGTTTTAGGTTCAAGGTGAATGATGGCTCTAACGATTCCAACATCAGCACCGTCAGTATCACTGTTAACTCTGTGAATGATATTCCAGTCGCCACGGGTGACAGTTATGCAACTGACTCGAACATACCCTTGAATGTCCCGGCGCCGGGTGTGCTTTCCAACGACAGCGATATTGAAGGCCCGCTTTCAGCGATGCTTGCTTCGAACGTCTCTCACGGCACGCTTACGCTAAACGCTGACGGTTCGTTTAGTTACAGCCCAAGTCCGGATTTTGAAGGCATGGATAGTTTCACCTACCACGCTTATGACGGTTCAGACAATTCCACCGACGTTACGGTAACAATAACGGTAAACGATAAAGTGCCGCCGGTACTTACATCTTCCGTGGCTATCAGCCTGCTGTCTCAATCGAACAGTAATTTGGTGAATGTGGGACTGAATGCCAGCGCTACCGACAATAGCGGAGATCCGGTCACAATCCAGGTGGCGGTCTTTGGGGACGAAGATGACCAGACTCCTACGTTGCCGGGAATAATCCATTCGCCGGATGCGAAGGACATCGCGCTGGTGACACTGCGGCTGCGAGGCGAGCGCATCGAAGCCAACGATGGGCGGGTGTATCTAATCGTAGTCACGGCAACTGATCCCTCGGGCAACATCCGTCGCAATTACCATACGGTCGTGGTACCGAAAAACAATAAGCAGGCAAATATCGATTCGGTGAACGCGCAAGCCGCGGCGGCAGTGTCTTACGCCCAAAGTCACAACGGTGCGCCGCCTGTCGGGTATTTCGTAATTGGTGACGGGCCAATTATTGGTCCGAAGCAATAGCGGATGACCGCGCCAAGGAAATTGGCGATCGGGCCGGAACCTGAAACTAGAAGGGACCGAGCAAGACAACTGCTCGGTCCTTTTTGTTTATGCGGGAAGGCTGCTGGTTATTCAGTCGAGACGAGTTCCTGATTGTTCAGAGCCGCATGCAACGTGTGCCAGGGTAGTGAGGCGCATTTAACCCGCACCGGAAACTCGCGCACGCCGGAGAATATCTTCAGGTTGCCGAGATCATTCGCTGCAGTGTCTTCATCCAGTTCTCCGGTGACCATGCGGTGAAATTCACTGAAGAGTTTCTCAGCTTCCTGTTTGGTCTTTCCCTTCACCGCCTGGGTCATCATGCTGGCCGCGGCCTTGGAAATGGCACAGCCGGACCCTTCGAAGCTTATTTCCCTGACGGCGTCGTCTTCGAGGTTTAGATAAACAGTCAACTGATCGCCACAGAGTGGATTGAAACCCTCGGCAGAGTGATTAGCCGTCTCGAGCTTGCGAAAATTTCGCGGCTTCTTATTGTGATCGAGAATGACCTGTTGGTAGAGTTCGCTTAGTTCAGACATGGGATTTAAGTGTCCGAGAAACTTCAGTTTGTCGAAAAATCGTGTCAAGCGACAAACTAAAGTTTATCGGACATACATTTACGAGAAGATTTCAACCACCTTTTCAATCGTCCGCGCCAGCACGTCTACTTCTTCCTTCGTGTTGTAGAAAGCAAAAGAAGCGCGAGCGGTTGCCGGAATATTAAAACGCTGCATCACAGGCTGCGCGCAATGGTGGCCGGCGCGAACAGCAATGCCCTCCTGATCAAGGATCGTGCCAATGTCATGCGGATGAATGTTGTCAATCACGAACGACAGCACACTGGTTTTTTCCCGGGCAGTCCCGATGATGCGCACTCCCTCAATCGCCTTCAGGCGCTCCGTGGCATAGCGCAACAACTCGTTTTCGTGCGCCGCCGCTTTCTTTCGATCTATCGAATTCAAATAGTCGATTGCGGCGCCAAGACCGATCTGCGAAGCGATGGCCGGAGTGCCTGCTTCAAACTTATTTGGCAAGTCGGCATAGGTTGTTTTTTCAAATGTCACGCTTCTGATCATGTCGCCGCCGCCCTGGAAAGGATTCATTTTCTCCAGCAGGTCGGCCTTCCCATAAACTATGCCGCTGCCCGTGGGCGCAAACATCTTGTGCCCGGAGAACGCATAGAAGTCGCAGTCGAGATCCTGAACATCGATGGGCATGTGGGGAGCGCTTTGAGCGCCATCGATGAGAACCGGCACGCCATATTTATGGGCCTGGTCGATCATCTCCTTGACGGGGTTGATTGTGCCGAGCGCGTTCGACACGTGAGTGAAAGCCAGAAATTTCGTCTTCTCATTGAGCAGTGCGTTGTATTCATCCTGCAGTAACTCCCCGGCGTCATTCATCGGAATTACTCGCAGGCGAGCACCCTTCTCTTCGCAAAGCATTTGCCAGGGAACTATGTTCGCGTGATGCTCCATCGCCGAAATAATGATCTCGTCGCCGGGGCCAATAAACTTCCTTCCGTACCCGTGCATCACCAGGTTGATACCTTCGGTCGCGCCGCGGACAAAGATGCACTCCTTCGCCTCGCGGGCGTTGATGAAACGCTTCACCTTCTCGCGCGCGCCTTCATAGGCGGTGGTAGCTTTTTGGCTTAAATAATGTACGCCGCGATGAATGTTGGAATGTTCGTCTTCGAGATAAATACTGCCGCGGTCGATAACAACCTGGGGCACCTGAGAAGAAGCTCCATTGTCCAGATAGACAAGCGGTTTACCGTTGACTATCTGGCGAAGCACGGGGAAGTCTTGGCGGATGCGTTCCACGTCGAAACTGTTCGAAGAAACAGTCACCGGCGGGTCGTCGATCAAAAGTCTTTCAGTGCTACTCATGACGCTAGGCCTCAAGTCGTGCGTTGAGGCGGTTCAGGACAGCCTCGTCCAGCTGGGCCCTGATCGAGTTAAGTTTTATCTTGCCAATCACTTCTTCCGCGAACCCATAGGTCAAGAGATTGCGCGCGAGGTCGTAGTGAATCCCACGGGTTTCCAAATAAAACAGTTCGTCTTCGTCAATCTGTCCGACCGCGGCGCCGTGTGCACACTTCACATCGTCCGCCAGTATTTCCAGTTGCGGTTTTGTATCCACCCGAGCCTCGTTCGAGAGCAACAGGTTTTTGTTTGTCTGCATGGCATCAGTCTTTTGCGCATCATGACGAACGTAGATCTTACCGTTGAAAACCGCGCGCGACCTGCCATCAAGGATGCCCTTATAGAGTTGACGGCTGGTGCAGTGGGGCATCCTGTGATCGATGACGGAATGGGTATCCGTGTGTTGCCCGGCGGTGACCAGGTATAAGCCGTCAACCCAACACTCTGCACCTTCATGATCCATCGTCACCTTGATGTCGTGTCTCGACAGCTGCGCCCCAAACGTGATTGTGGTTGCGTCATAACTGGAATTCACACCCAGGTCGGCCGCGGTGGTGGCAACATGAAAAGCCGCGCCGCTCTCGCGCTGCACCTTGTAATGCTCCAATCGCGCGCCCTCTTTAAGCGCAATCTCAACAACGGCGTTTGTGAAATACTGGGTGTCGCCAGTGCTGACATAGTTTTCAACCAAAGTCGCGCTGCTGTTTTCTTCGGCGATAACGAGCACGCGCGGAAAAGTTACCTTGTTTGCCTCGCTCGAGTCAGAAATGAAAAGCAGATGCAAGGGCACGCTTACCGAGACGCCTTTGGGAATGTAAATAAAAGCACCATGGTCTACGAAGGCTGTGTTGAGAGCCGTAAAACCATTAGTTACGTAATCGGCATGACGGGACAGATGGGCACGCGCGACTTCGGAGTAACGCTCGTCAGCCAGGGCCTCGGAAAGATCCAGCGCAACTACTCCTTCAGGAAGGCCTATTAGTTTTGAGAGATCATTTCGCAACCTGCCGTTAACAAAAAGCATTTGGCTGTCTCTGGCTTCGACCACACCGAAGGTTGTAAGTTCCTTCGCATCTGAACTGTCCGCCTCGCTTTCAGCCGCCATCTGAGGGGTGAAGTTGGCCTTGGCAATCGGAGTTACGTTGGTGTATTTCCACTCTTCCTCTTTTACAGAAGGAAAGCCCAACTCTTCAAATCGCGTCATCGCGTTCTCACGCAAGCGCGCCAGCCATGAAGCCGATGGGTCCCCGCGATGCTCCCGAAGAGTGCGAAAAGCTTCCTGGTACGAATTCTCGGTTGTTGCTATTTCGGTAACCATCGTCTTAGTTTGTCTGCGCCCCAACCACGCTCGGTTCGGTAGCGGTCTTCAGCCAGTCGTAGCCCTTCTCCTCGAGTTCCAACGCCAACTCCTTGCCGCCTTCTTTAGCTATGCGGCCGTTGGCCAGCACATGCACATACTGCGGCACAATGTAATTGAGCAGACGCTGATAATGCGTGACGAGTATGACGGCATTTTCTGGGTTATGAAGCTGATTGACGCCGCCAGCCACGATTCTGAGTGCGTCGATATCCAGACCCGAATCAGTTTCGTCGAGAATCGCAAGCCGTGGTTCGAGCACCGCCATTTGCAGAATCTCGTTGCGCTTTTTCTCACCTCCAGAAAAACCTTCATTGACAGAACGCGTCATAAAACTCGCATCCATCTCAACGACCTTCGCGCGCTTCCTCAAAAGGTCCTTGAACTCGAGCGGATCCAACTCTTCCTCGCCCAGGTGCTTGCGCTTCTCGTTGTAAGCGAGCCGCAGAAACTGGGCATTGGAAACGCCCGGCACTTCAATCGGATATTGAAACGCCATGAAGACGCCCTCGCGCGCGCGCTCATCGGGCGCCATTTCAAGCAAATTCTTGCCTTCGTAGAGGATTTCACCCTTCATGACTTCATACGCCGGATGCCCGCTCAAAACCATGGCGAGAGTTGATTTGCCCGAACCGTTCGGGCCCATAATCGCGTGGATCTCGCCCTTTCTGACGGTCAAATTGATCCCCTTGAGGATCTCATTGCCGTCGATGCCTGCATGTAAGTTTTTAATCTCTAACACTAATGATTGCTCCTCAAAAAATTACGCGGTGACGTGGCCGAACGGGGACGCGATGAATATCTTCGCGTCGCCGCGTCGCCTAATCTCCGCGTCCGATTATCCGACGCTGCCCTCGAGCTTCATGCCCAGAAGCCGTTGCGCTTCGACAGCGAACTCCATCGGCAACTGCAAAAAGACATCCTTACAAAAGCCGTTAATGATCAGCGAGACCGCATCCTCCTGCGAGATGCCGCGCTGCTGCAAATAGAACAACTGCTCCTCGCTAATCTTTGACGTCGATGCTTCATGTTCGACACTGGAGGTGTTGTTCATCACCTCTATATAGGGGAATGTATTCGCGCCGCTGTTTGACCCGATCAGCATCGAATCACACTGCGTATAGTTTCGCGAGGTTTCCGCTTTGGGCATTACCTTCACGAGGCCGCGATAGCTGTTGTTCGATTTGCCCGCCGCAATCCCCTTCGAAATAATCGTCGACCGAGTATTCTTGCCGAGATGGATCATCTTCGTTCCGGTATCGGCCTGTTGGGCGTGGTTGGTCAACGCGACCGAGTAGAATTCACCGATAGAGTTGTCGCCCTGCAGAATGCACGACGGATACTTCCAGGTTATTGCCGAACCGGTCTCAACCTGCGTCCATGAAATCTTCGAATTCCGCCCCGCGCACTTTCCGCGTTTGGTGACGAAATTGTAGATGCCGCCAACGCCCTCTTCATCCCCTGCATACCAGTTCTGGACCGTAGAGTATTTGATCTGCGCATCATCAAGCGCGACCAGTTCCACGACCGCTGCGTGCAATTGGTTCTTATCAAACTTAGGCGCCGTGCAGCCTTCAAGATAGGAAACGTAAGAGCCCTCCTCAGCCACAATCAATGTTCGCTCAAACTGCCCGGACTCCGAGTTGTTAATTCGGAAATAGGTCGAAAGCTCCATCGGACAGCGCACTCCTTTGGGGATGAAGCAGAATGAGCCATCGGAAAAGACCGCACTATTGAGCGCCGCAAAGAAGTTGTCATTGGTAGGAACAACCGAGCCGAGATATTTGCGGACGAGATCCGGATATTCGCGAATCGCTTCTGTAAACGAACAGAAGATGACCCCGTGCTTCTTCAGTTTTTCTTTGTAGGTGGTAGCGACTGAAACCGAATCGAAGACTGCATCGACAGCGACGCCAGCCAGTTGCTTTTGTTCAGTCAAAGGAATCCCGAGCTTCTCAAACGTGCGCAACAGCTCCGGGTCTACTTCGTCGAGGCTGGCTTTGATGGCCTTTTGCTTCGGCGCGCTGTAGTAGATGACGTCCTGATAGTCGATCTCCGGATATGAAATATTCGGCCAATGCTTCGGCTCGGTCATTGTCAGCCAATGACGGTAAGCCTTCAGCCGGAAATCCAACATCCAATCAGGTTCGTTCTTAATCTTAACAATCAAGCGAATCGTATCTTCCGTGAGCCCACGCGGAATAACGTCCGACTCGATGTCTGTGACGAAGCCGTATTTGTATTCTTGCTTACCTAGTAATTCTGCTGTGCTCATCTGTTATTAATCCGTACCTTCCAACCTTCTGTCGGAGAATTATTCCAATTACACCTGCACGCGACTCGGTTCCGTTCTTTGCATTTGCTTCGTGCCTTGAATCTTATGAAGCACGGCATCTACGTTCGCCTCGGTGCCGAGCAATTGCGACAACGTAATCTCAGACAGTGCCTTGTCGACAATCTGATGTAGCTCCACGATAACGGGTCTAATTCCACAGTCGCCTGTGTGCACACAAGAATCAAGCACCCCCGCATAAGTTTTGCAGTGCGTCTCTACGCTCTCGTCATCCAGCACGCTGATGACCTCATTAAGATGAATAACTGACGCCGGCCGGGCGAGGCGATAGCCGCCTTTCGTGCCTCGCTGCGACTGGACGAAGCCTGCCTTATTAAGAATCCACATCAGTTTCCCGGCGTTCGCGACCGAGATGCCTTCCCTGCGCGCTATTTGGGCCAGCGTTAACGACTCGCCTTGCGTGTCCGCACGTGCGAGCTGCAACAAACAGCGCAACCCATATTCTTCTTGTGCCGAGATTTTCATAATGCCTGTGGTCCAAACCGGACTGCCTACTCACCCAAACATCCCATTGTCGTTGTTTGATGTGGCCAGTTTAACCAATCCTTACTTTTAAGTCAACATTAGGTAAGGTGCTGCGTGGCGGGAGGATACAGGCTCTTCGGGTTTAGCTGAAATGTCTAGAGCGTGAAGGTGAAGTCGATATATCCGCGAATGCGCGTTGGCTGGCCATCGGTCGAGATCGCCTCAAAAGACCACTTCCTGGCAGCTTCTTCCGCAGCCGCCCTCAGAAGCATAGGTCCTTCAGAACGGTAAACTCCGATAACCTTGCCGTTCTCGTCAACAATCACGTGAACCCTCACCACGCCGGTGGTGCCATTCTGTTTTGCTATTGGTGGGTACCGTGGCACTACTTTCTTTTTTGCCTTCGCATTCAAAGACCCGGCATCAGTAACCAGCGGCTCGACAGGCTTTGCATCACCAGCGGCTTGGGCTTTTGTTTCATCAGCATTCGAAGATTGTGCCGGGCTGGACTGCGACGGGGGTGCTTGCTCTGGAGATCCGGCGTTCTTCTCAGGCGCTTTAATCGCAAAAGGCGAGTCGGAAGTTTTCTTCGTAGAGTAGGGCGAAGGTGCAGACGCCTTATTCACTGGCGATTGACCTGGGCGCAGAGGCGGAATACCACCAAGCGAAGCTATTTGCGTTTGCGATGATGCGAGCGCTTCGCGAGCGCCGGCATATTCGACTTCCCACCTGGATTGATCCTCGCTGTCTTCAGCAAGCGACAAGCGAATTCCAAGCACATCTTCAAGCAAAGACAGAGAGTCGTAGGCCCTCCGTTTGTTCGAAATCTCTTTGGCCTGAGCAATCATTCGCTCCAGCAGCGCCCGCAGGCGACTCAGATCGCTGGCTACTTCTGCGGGCAGGCTGGCGTCGGCGGTGTTGACTCCAAAACTGCGATAACGCGCGAGATGGATCCGGGCGCCGTTTACGGCCTGACCGGCCAGCGCAAAATATGTTCCGAGGGATTCATCTTTTTGCGCGAAGCGTGCCTGGTAATTCTCTTCGAGCAATGCTTCAGCTCGACCGTAGTTGCCTTCCTCCAAATAGACGCTCATGAGCAATATTGAGGTGATGTTGCGAACCGCGTTGTCCTTTGTTGCTGATCTGACGGACTCAAGTTCACTGGCCGCGGTATCCAGCCGGTGAGCAGCAATCAGGGCCCGCGCCCGAGTGATGCGGTTCTGCACGACTTCCGCGGAGGGAGGAGCTATAGTTGTGGTAGTAGATGTTGCAGGCGGATATGTAACTGCGGGCTGGGCAGGTTGCGGAGACGACTGGGCCCGCAGCCCTGTCGAGCAAGATAGCACCAGAAGTGCTATTAGTAAGATTCTATTAAAAGGGGAAAGTCTGTTGGAGGAACTAACTTGGTTCACTAAAAAATACTCCTAAAACTGCAAAAGCGAGCATTCAAGCTCGCTTACCAGTCCATCAACTGGTGTGGGTATTATGAACAGATCACAGTGCTATGGCAAGTGTGCCAAGAATGTTTCTATATGGTGATTTTGTTGCAACAGGAATCAAGCCGCTGCCAGAGGTTTCATTTTTGAATTAGTACTCCCGAGTATCTCGACTAAGAGCTCCTATTAAAATGGCGTTCACGGTCCAGGGGGAGGGACCAGGGAGGCGACCGCCGTTACCCTTCGCTCCTGCGAGCAGGGGTTCTTTCCTCCAAACTGCTTGTCCAGGCTTTGTCGTATTTCTTCTTCCTTGTCGCAAGCAGGCAGCGCAGGCTATCGGGGATTAGCAGAGCTGCCGAGACTTTTGATTACTCGATCGCGAAAGACACGGGCGCCTTCCTTTATCGCGGCCTCATTGAGCGTCAGCAATTGCCGGTCGCGCATAACAACGCGCCCATTGATGATGACTGTTCTTACGTCGGAAGCTTTGGTGGCATACACAAGATCGGAATAAATATTGTAGAGCGGTATTTGGTTTAGCGCATCGCGGTCGACGATCACCAGGTCGGCTCGTTTTCCCTTCTCTATTGAGCCGATCTCTTTTTCCATGTGTAGCGCCTGGGCGCCCCGAATCGTCGCCAGCTCAAGCGCTTCTTCGGCTGACATCACTTTAGGATCACCGCTGAAAACCTTATGAAGTTTTGCGGCCGTGTCCATCTCTTCCCACATGTTCAAATCATTATTTGACGCAGCGCCGTCGGTTCCCAGGCCCACTCTTACCCCTGCCGCTATCATCTTCGGAACCGGCGCCACGCCGGATGCCAGCTTCATGTTTGACTGCGGATTGTGGACCACACCCACTCCGGTTCGCCTCAAGATCTCGATCTCGCCCGGGCTGGGCCAAACCATGTGCGCGGCAATGACGCGTTCATTTAGGAATCCAATTCGGTAAAGGTAGTCGACGGGACTGGCGCCTTTGGCCTTGAGGCTATCATCTACTTCTTTTTTCGTTTCCGAGATGTGGGTCACGATTGGGGCGCCAGTTCGATCGGAAAAAGCACGCATCGCCTTCAGATGCTCTTCGGAAACGGTGTAGGGAGCGTGCGGCGCAATCGCCGGCACGATCAAGTCATTGCCTTTCCACTTCTGAACAAACGTCTCGACGTAGGCCATGGCCTCGGCGTTGGTCTTATTATCGGCGACCGGAAAGTCAATGAGAGTCTCTCCCAAAACTCCACGCACGCCAGCTTTCGCAGTTTCGTCGGCAATAGCATCTTCAAAGTAATACATGTCGCAATAGGTCGTCGTGCCGCCGCGAATCATTTCCGCTAACCCTAATCGCGTTCCCACTCGTACGAATTCTTCGGAAACGTTCTTAGCTTCGGCTGGGAAGATGTACTTTGTGAGCCAGTCCTGAAGATCGAGATCGTCAGCCAGACCTCTAAACAACGTCATGGGAATGTGAGTATGTCCATTGATAAGGCCCGGAATGATTATCTTTCCGCTCGCATCGACCCTTTCCGGGGCCGAGTACATCTTGATGATGTCCGTAGTCGTACCAACGGCTACGATGCGACCGCCGGCCACAGCAATGGCGGCGTTCTGGATGACACTATGGTTTTTGTCCATGGTTACCAGCGTGCCGTCCAGCACCAGTAAATCAACTCGCATCATGCGCCGGCCCCTGTTTCGTTGCGCCGCTGCCGGCAATACACTGCTAAGCATTGTGGTGACAACCGTAAAGACGATGAGTATTTTTTTGGACATATGCTGAGTGGCAATGCCGCGTTCCGTCAACTAAAAATGGTATCCGGTAGCAGGTCAGGTTGATGTCCGATAAGCTTTATTTAGCTTGTCGCGGAGTCACGACAAACTAAAGTTTATCGGACACTTTCCTGACCCACTACGTGATATCCGTTTAGAACCCTCGGACTTGTCCGGCCAGTCAACCGTGGTGCACAAGTGCACTTTCTAAACGAAAAATCCCGCGTTTCCGTCAACTAAAAAATGATATCCGTTTAGAACCCGGACTTGTCCGGCCAGTCAACCGTGGTGCACAAGTGCACTTTCTAAACGAAAAATGCACATTATGGAGTTTCTTTAGAGGATTCCTTTGCCTGCGCTTTCTTCGTGCCGCTAAGAAAGCGCGCATCGAAAGCACGGGGCAGGAGTTCTCTTATTGAAACTATCTGAGTTTCACCACGAAGATTCCCCAGCACGATGGTAGCGTTCTTCGCAAACTCCCAGATGATTTGCCGGCAGGTGCCGCAGGGGGGTGTCAACGAATCCGTGTCGGCAACAATAGCCAGCTCGGCAAAGTTTCTTTCGCCTTCCGACAAAGCTTTCCAGATGGCGACGCGCTCCGCACAGACCGTCAGTCCGTAACTGGCACTCTCCACATTAGAGCCCGTGTAAATCTTCCCTTCGTCGGTCTTCACCGCCGCCCCGACAAGGAAGTTTGAAAAAGGCGCGATCGACCGCAGCCGCGCCGACTTTGCCGTTTCAATAAGCTGCTGCAAGCTCTCTTCGCTCAAGACTGGCCTCCCACCGAGGTTAAAGCGCCAGCCAACCTCTCACGAATCTTTCCACTAAGCAAATCTATGCTCACTAAGTTATGACCACCTTCCGGAATGATGACGTCAGCATAACGTTTTGAGGGCTCGACAAACTGCATATGCATGGGCCGCACAGTCGCTATGTATTGTTCGATCACCGATTCCACTGTGCGGCCTCGCTCGGCGATGTCGCGACGCAAACGCCGAATGAAACGAATGTCGTCAGGCGTGTCGACGAATACTTTGATATCCAACTGCTCGAGCAGGCGGGGATCGGCAAAGATTAGTATGCCTTCGACGATAACAATTGGCTTGGGTTCGACGAGCCGGGTTTCGTTCAAGCGATTGTGTGTTTTGAAATCGTAGATTGGCAGTTCAATTGGCTCTCCTGCTTTCAGTTTGCGAATGTGATTGACGAGCAGGTCGTTATCGAGCGCGTCGGGATGGTCGAAGTTGGCAACCTGGCGATAGTCGAGCGGCAGATCTTTGAGGTTACGGTAATAAGAGTCCTGCTGAATGAAGACCACTTCGCTGGCCTTAACCGTTTCCAGGATGCGGTTTGCTACGGTGGTCTTGCCGGATCCGGTGCCACCGGAAATACCAATGATTAGACTCACAAAAACCCTTCCACGTTATCAGAACGATTCGTTTAGACGTCGACTTATCTGGCAAATAGTTCAAAGCGGAGGCCATTCCAGCAGTTTAGAGTTCAACCTTTAGGTTATGCCTTCGCTGTGGGCAAGCTAAAGCTTGAACTCTTAACTTCTTGTCGGTGCCGGATCTGCCTACCCACGTTCTCAGCTAAGAATTTTCTCCCGCCTCGCCGTAGTTTCGTGGCACCCTGGCGATAATGTGGCGAAGCAACTGCGTAAATGTCTCTCGCACGCGCTGGCCCGTCTCCATCACTTCCTCATGATTAATCGGAGTTTCAGTAATGCCGGCGGCCATATTGGTAATACACGAGATGCCTAGGACCTTCATGCCCATTTGTCGCGCCACAATGGCTTCAGGAACAGTGCTCATTCCCACGGCATCGGCGCCACAAGCTCGAAGCATGTGAATCTCGGCCGGTGTTTCATAACTCGGACCCGCGAGTGCGGCATAGATGCCACGCCGGACGTCAATTCCCAGAGCCTTCGACTCTTCGATAACCAGCTCCTGTAGCTCTCGAGAGTAAACTTCCGACATGTCAGGAAAGCGAGGTCCGAAACGTTCGTCGTTGGGACCGCGCAGCGGGCTCACTCCCATCAGATTCAAGTGATCGCTTATGACCATCAAGGCGCCTTGATTTAGTTGCACATCGATGCCGCCGGCCGCGTTAGTCAGGATCAATGTCTCCACGCCCAGCAGCTTGAAGGTCCTGATGGGAAACGTAACCTCTTCGAGCGAGTAGCCTTCGTAATAGTGCACTCGACCCTGCATTGCGAGGACCGGCTCGCCCTCAACTTTTCCAATTACCAGCTTGCCGGCATGTCCCTCGGCTGTGGAAGCGACGAAGCCCGGAATCTCCTGGTAAGGCAGTGTGACAGAATCTTTAAACTCGTCGGCGAACCCGCCCAACCCGCTGCCCAGCACAAGCGCGATGCGCGCTTCATCAGTAATGCGCGAGCGGATTAAGCGTGCTGCGTTTTCAGCGCGCGAATAAAGATCCCTTTTGGCTGTTCCTTCGGCCATGACGTAATGAAGTCAGTACCACTCCTCAGTTTCGAGTTCAAGCTTTAGCTTGCATCCAGAAAAGCACAACCTAAAGGTTGAACTCTAAACCTCTTGGATGATACTGAGACGTTGATCGTGCCCTTTCTTATCGCTCCTTCTGGTAGGGAATTCCCAGGGCCTTTGGAGGCCGGGATGAGCCGATGAACCCCGCCAGCACAATAATGGTCAGGACGTAAGGTACCATCTGAATAAACTGGATCGGGATGTCCTCTCCGGAGGGAAGTTTCACCACACCCTGCATCTGAATTGAGATGGCCTCAGTAAAACCAAACAACAAACACGCGAGCAACGTCTGAACGGGGCGCCACTTACCGAAAATCAAAGCGGCCAACGCAATGAAGCCGCGACCGGAAGTCATATTTCTGGTAAACAAAGACGACTGCCCGATTGAGAGATAGGCTCCCCCCATCCCTGCCAACACTCCTGACAATAACACTCCGGCATACCTCATTCGCGCAACCGGAACTCCGGCGGCGTCCGCGGCTTCCGGGTTTTCACCAACCGCACGCAGCCGCAACCCGAAAGGAGTTTTATAAAGGACATACCACGTAAGCGGGACCAGGGCGAAGGCAAGGACAATTGGAATCCCCGGTATCAATTGCTCCTTGGGAATCTGTGGCGTGGATCCGGAGGATAGAAAGAAGGCGCCGCTCAGGAAAGCGGGCATGCCGATCATGAGAATGTTGATAGCGGTGCCGGTGACAACCTGATCAGCTTTGTAACGAATACAGGCAACAGCATGGATCGCGGCTATCAACATCCCCGCCATCATTCCGGCGACCAATCCCACATAAGGACTGCCGGCGGCATAAGTGACCGCGGCGGCCGTGAACGCACCAGCAAGCATCATCCCTTCCAGGGCGATGTTGATAACGCCGGATCGCTCGGAAAACATTCCGCCCAGCGCCGCCAGAATTAGCGGCGTCGAAAGCCGTATGGTTGACCAGATAAGCGCTACCGTGAAGATTTCTGTCATTACTTTCCTCTCTCGTGGGATTTCACGTTTAGAGACTTACACTTTTGAGCGCCTTAGCAAACCCCATTTCGCGAATGGCCCGCGGAAGAAAGCTTCCGCCGCTACAAACAGAATTATTGTTCCCTGCAACACCTGAACAATATCTTTGGTCACGTGTTGGGTGAAGGCATCGACGGGAATACCGCCGCGCTGCAGAACAGCAAACAGCAACGCCGAGATGATAACGCCCACCGGGTGGTTGCGGCCCAGCAGCGCTACCGCAATACCGGTGAAGCCGTAATTATCAGAAAAACCGTCATAATAGCGATACCGATAACCAAGCACCTCGTTAATGCCAACCATTCCCGCAAGCGCGCCGGAGATCGTCATAGCAATCACAATCTGCTTACGCACCGAGATGCCGCCATACTCAGCAGCACTGGGATTGGTTCCGGTAGATCGCAGCTCATACCCCCATTTCGTTCGCCACAGAAAAACATAAACGAGCCCGCAACAGAGTAGAGCGAGGATAAACGCAAGATTGAGCGGAATGAATTCAGGCATGCCGTGAATAAATTTGCCTAAACGGGAGATGTGCGCGCCCGGTCCGATCTGAACTGTTTGCATGATGGGATCGCCGGGCATTTTGTAGTGATACTGGGTGAAATAACTCAGCAAGGCGACTGCCAGGAAGTTCAACATGATGGTGTTGATAACTTCGTGCGAACCGAAGCGAGCCTTCAAGATCCCGGGAATCGCGCCCCAAAACCCGCCTGCCAAAACCGCCGCCAGTAAGCAGCATAGAATGAGCAGGAGAGCGGGCAAATTTGCGATCGGCGAGCTAATGATAGTGCCGTCTGCGCCCTTAATGAACACGCCACCAAACTTTATTCCCACCCAGGCGGTGGCGAATGCCGCTACATACAATTGACCTTCCGCTCCAATGTTGAGCAGGCCGCAACGAAACGCAACCATCACGGCGAGGCCCGTAAAAATTAACGGCGTCGCATAAAAAAGTGTGTAGCCAATGCCAACGGGCCAGGATAAGGCGCTACCGAAGAGTAGCCTGTACGCCTCGATTGGATTATCGCCAATTATGATGATTAGGATCCCAGCAACAACAAAAGCAGCAATCACAGCAATCAGCGGAAACAGGAGTTCGCGTAGAAGTGTCATTTGTTTTTCAGATCTTGAATCTCAACTTTGGATCCAAACTCTCTGGAACTTTGCGCTTTGAGCTTTGAAGCTCAAAGAACAAAGCTCAAAGCACGAAATCTAAAAAGGAATTTGGCAATCGCAAATCGGCAATCGGAAATGACCTAGTGCCCCCGCGTCATCAGCAATCCGATCTCTTCAATAGTTGCGACTTTTGGATCAACTTCGCCTGCGATGCGGCCATCATGAATAATCAACAGGCGGTCTGAGAGCGACGTAACTTCTTCAAGCTCGGCCGACACGAGCAACACTGCGCAACCCGAATCGCGCAGACCGACCAGCTTCCGATGAATAAACTCGATTGCTCCAATGTCAACTCCTCGCGTCGGTTGCGCCACCAGCAAGAGCTTCGGATTTACTTTAAACTCTCTGCCAATTATTAACTTTTGCTGATTGCCGCCGGAGAGCGACCGCGCGGGAAGTTCCGGGTTAGCCGGACGCACATCAAACCCTTTAATGATCTCTTGCGAGCGCCTTCGAATTGCTCCGCTATCCAAAAGTACACCAGCATAACTGACGATTGGTTTTCGATAATGCACACCGAGGATCGAATTCTCAGCCAGATCAAATTCCAGCAGCAGACCGCGCCGATGCCGATCTTCCGGTATGTGAGCAATTCCCAGCTCTCGCCGCAGCCGCGCACCTTCTTTGGTAATATCCCGATCTTCAAAAAGGATCTTGCCAGAGAGTTGCGATGGACTCATTAATCCCGCAAGCGCTTCGATTAATTCGGTCTGACCGTTTCCCTCTACTCCGGCGATGCCGAGGATCTCGCCCTTGCGGACCTCAAAAGAAACGTCATCAACCCGCTTCCCGCCGTCCTTAGTGACTATTGATAGATTGCGCACGCTCAACTCCGTGCCCTCCGGATTTGCATCCGGTTTTTCAACCCGCAGCAGCACTTCGCGACCCACCATCATGCGAGCCAGTTCGGCAGCATTGGTTTGGCTGGTCTGGAGCCGCCCGACAACGCGACCATCGCGCATTACAGTGACTTCATCGGAGATTGCCAGGACTTCAGCGAGTTTGTGAGTGATGATTACTACGGTCTTACCCTGCTCGCGCATCCGGCGCAGTATGAAAAAGAATTCTTCAACTTCCTGCGGGGTTAATACCGCGGTTGGCTCGTCGAGGATTAGCAAGCGCGCGTGACGATAAAGTGCCTTCAGAAGTTCAACGCGCTGCTGTTGCCCAACCGAAAGATGTTCGATGACTGCATTTGGATTAACTGCCAGTTTGAATTCTTCAGAGAGCTTGCGGATTTCTATGCTCGCTTTGGCAAGATCAAGAGCGGCTTGGCTGCCAGGCTCGGCCCCGAGCACAATGTTTTCGGCGACGGTCATCGTATCCACCAGCATAAAGTGCTGATGGACCATACCAATGCCCAGGGCAATCGCATCATGCGGCGTCGCTATATCTTGAACCTGGCCTTCAACCAGGATTTCGCCTTCATCGGCTTTATAGAACCCATAGGCAATACGCATCGCCGTGGATTTGCCGGCGCCATTCTCACCAACGATCGCGTGAATCGTACCCGGCTCGACTTTGATATTGACGTGGTCGTTAGCGAGTACGTCGCCAAAGCGTTTGGTTATATTCCTTAACTCGATCACTAGTTTGGGTCTTTGGTCTTTGATTTCCAGCGAGCTCAGCTGTTCCTGGCGAGACCGCGTCGTTTTTTCGCTAAGGACCCAATTGAACTTAGATAAGCGTTCAACTTTGGTGTCAATTCTTTCACTAAAGACTTAGTACTAAGCTCCAAGCGGACCGACCAAAGACCAAAGACCAAAGACCCAAGGCCGATTTATTTCCCCATCAGATCCACAACCTTGATTTCGCCGCTGATGATTTTTTTCTTTGCTTCTTCGACCTGCTGAACCATCTCGGGAGTTACCAGGTCCTTGTTGTTTTCATCCATTGCATAGCCCACACCATCTTCGTTCAACCCATACACGTGAAAGCCGGTCTTAAATTGTCCGTTCACCACGTCCTGAATAATTGCATAGACGGCATTGTCGACACGTTTGACCATACTCGTCAGAACAAAACCTGGCTTGACCATGTTCTGATTGGCGTCGACACCGATAACAAAGTGCGTTGCGCGTCCGTTTTGTTTACCAGCCTGCTCAACCGCATCAAAGGCGCCCAAACCGGAGTTGCCGGCGGCCGTGAAAATCACGTCTGCGCCCTTGCTGATTTGTGCCAGCGCAATTTCTTTGCCCTTGCCGGGATTGTTCCAGGCCGCATCAGTGACGCCCACATAGTTTGGTATTACCCGAATGTTAGGATTGACGGCGCGCGCGCCTTCCTCGTAGCCACCCTTGAACCGGTGAATCAAGCCGATGTCCATGCCGCCAAGAAAACCAATCGTTCCGGTCTTGCTGGTCTTGGCAGCCAACATGCCGACCAGATAGGAACCTTCATGTTCCTTAAACACCAGCGACGCGACGTTCGGCAGATCGCTGACACCGTCGACTATCGCAAAGCGAATGTTGGAATAATCCTTGGCGACGAGTTCGATGATTGGCGTTTGTGCGAAACCGATCCCGATAATCAGGTCGTAGTTTCGTTCAGCAAACGCGCGCATGGCTGGTTCGATAGAGGTCGGATTGCCCGGCTCTATATCGCGCAGCACAATGGGCAGCGGTGGTTTGCCGCAATTAGTACCGTTGGGCCACTTGCCGGTTTCCGCGCACTTCGCGCCGGCCCATGCGGCGGCGTTGAACGAACGATCATCTTTACCTCCGATATCGAAAACGATACCCACTCGGACCTTCGACTGGTCGTCAGCACCGTAACTGCTGCGGTTACAGGCCGAGCCGAAAATTGCCAGCAGGCAAATAACAACGAGCATGGCGCAGAATACGATCTTCATTCGTTAATCACTTCCCTCATTAATTGCGGGATTTCCTTTGGGGGTTGGTCGCCGATTTCGTATGCGGACTGAATGCGTTCCACGGCCTCGTCGGCCTTTGAGCCATCACGACAATAGACTGTGCCGAGCGTCGCGCCGGCACCAACGCTATCACCGATTTTAATTTCAGAAAGAAAGCCTACGGTGGGGTCTATGCGATCGTCGATGCGCACACGACCGCCACCGATAGCCGCAATCGCATAGCCAATTTCCGCAGTATTAACTTTGCTAAGGAAACCAGAACGCGGGGATTCTACCTTAAACGATTCCGTGACCAAAGGAAGAAACTTCGACGGGTCATCGCAGACCCTCGGCTCACCACCCTGCGCTTCTACGTTCTGACGAAAACATTCCAACGCTCGTCCCGAACCGAGAATCCCCTGCAACCGACCACGAGCTGCTTCAAGAGAATCATCGACGCGGGCCAGAACCAGCATGTGAGCGGAAAGCTCAATTGAGAGATCAAGCACCGGACGCGCACCGTCTGGCGCTTCGCCACGCAAGAGCTCAATACACTCCTTCACTTCCAGCGAGTTTCCCACCGCCTGGCCCAGTGGCTGGTTCATATCTGTTAGTAGCGCACGCGTCCGGATGCCGCAAGCGGTACCCGTTTTCACCAGAGAGTGCGCCAGCTCTTTTGCTCGATCTTCATCGCGCATAAACGCGCCCGAGCCAACCTTCACATCTATCACCATTGCGTCGAGGCCGGCAGCGCCCTTTTTTGAAATAATTGAAGCGACAATGAGCGGAATTGCTTCGACAGTGGCGGTGGCGTCGCGCAGTGCATACATCTTTTTGTCCGCCGGCGCCAACTCCGCCGTCTGTCCCGACATTGCGTAGCCCACGGTCTTGAGTACCCGCTCAAATTCAGGAGCACTCAGATCCACCTGGTAGCCGGGAATCGATTCGAGTTTATCGAGCGTGCCTCCCGTGTGTCCCAAACCACGTCCGGAAATCATCGGCACACAAATTCCGCAGGCAGCAACCATGGGCGCGATCAAAAGTGATGTCTTGTCGCCAACTCCTCCGGTGGAATGTTTGTCAGCTTTCGGTTTTGCTATGTCTGAAAAATCTAGGGTGTTTCCAGAATGCAGCATTGTGACTGTGAGGATCTCCTGCTCGGTATCGTTCATCCCGTTCAGATAGATGGCCATCAGCAGCGCACTGATCTGATAGTCGGCAATGGTTCCGCGGGTCACACCCTCGATGAAGAAGGTGATTTCTTCACGCGAGAGCTGATCGCCGTCACGCTTTTTGCGGATTACGTCCTGCGGTTTCAAAAGTTTCCTCTCAAGTTGTGTAACGCAAACTGTCGGGTTGCGCTGCCGGGTTGGCTCTCAGTTTAGATTTCTGTGTCCGACGCAAATTGAACAATTTGCGTTACGACTGAAGAAGAGCCACAGCTTGCGCGGAAACGCCAAGCCCCTGACCAACTGCATCCAGTCCTTCTCCCGTTTTGGCTTTAACGCTCACGCAAGAAGGTTCCACTCCCAGGACCGAAGCAATGTTCTCCCGCATCGACGCCATGTAAGGTCTGAGTTGCGGCTTCTCGAGCATGATGGTGGCGTCGATATTCACCACATGAAGGCCGCGCTCATGGGCCAGCCACGCCACACGTGAGAGTAGCTGCATGCTGTTCGCATCTTTCCATTGCGGATCGCTATCAGGAAAATGGACTCCAATATCGCCCTCGCAGATTGCGCCCAGTAACGCATCAATGATTGCATGCAAAAGAGCATCAGCATCTGAATGGCCTTCGCCGCCGCGCTCAAACGTCACGTGCACACCGCCGAGCATCAACGGCCGGCCTTCAACCAACCTATGTGTGTCATTACCAATGCCAATCCGGAACATAACAGACGGTTGTTAATCAGCGGTTTTACAATTGGGTTCAAGTTAGGTAACACACCGGCTACCGAGGCTAACGACCAATAAATTGACTTAGTAAAGCTTCCCCAATCAACAGATCTTCCGGCCGCGTGATCTTGATATTGCGGGAACTTCCTTCAACAGTAACGATTCTCACGCCCAGACGCTCAACCAGTGAACTCTCATCAGTCAATTCCGGATCAGAAACATCAGCTTCTTCATAGGCGCGGCGAAGTAGTTTATATGTAAAGCACTGGGGTGTCAGCGCGTTGCGGAGATCAGTTCGTTTCAGGGTCTTGACGACCGCCCCTTCCCTAACCTCTTTTACTGTGTGTACGGCAGTAGAAACCAGAATCGCTGCGCCTGCAAGCCTGGCAGCCTCAACCGTGCGTGCAATTTCATCAGGCGTTACAAACGGGCGCACGCCATCGTGGACCGCGACGATTTCCGCCGTTGTCTCGTCGATCGCACGCAGACCATGTAGTACCGACTCGGCTCGAGTTGCACCTCCGGTAACCACTGTTTTGATCTTGCGGAGATCATACTTGTGAGATAAGGAAAGAAAGCCGGCGACTTCGTCTGCCGTGGTGACTACTACGATTTCCTGGATTGCCTCACACTGCTCAAAGGGTCTGAGCGTGTGAAAAAGAACGGGAGTGCCCGCCAGCTCTAGAAACTGTTTTGGTCGCTGACCCGCCATCCGCGTGCCTTGCCCGGCGGCGGCAATGATGGCGACATTCATAGTGAATGACGGTCGTCTACAATTCCGTTATTGGTTCAGTGTCGGTTATGCGCACTGGCAATGGCCCGCTGCGCGGATCGCGCGATTGGCGCCGCGTCGAACCGTTAACACGGTGTTCGCCACTGAGTGAACCATTCTCAGGTTCTTCCCAGAGACGCCCGAAGATCATCTTGCCGGCAGTTGTCTGCAGCACGCTCGTCACCGCGATGTCAGCGTTTTTGCCAATCAGCCGGCGGGCGTTATCGACAACGACCATCGTGCCATCATCAAGATAGGCAACGCCCTGATTGTATTCCTTGCCTTCCTTCAAAATGAACACGCGCATTGCCTCGCCGGGAAGCACGACGGGTTTCAGTGCGTTTGCCAGTTCGTTGATGTTGAGCACACTGACGCCGCGCAGTTGCGACACCTTGTTGAGATTGAAATCGTTGGTAACAATAACGGCGTCGAGCTGTTTACCAAGCTCGATCAGTTTCAGATCAACCTCGCGCACCGCGGGAAAATCAGTCTCGACAATTTGAATATCGAGCGAACTATTGTTTTGCAAGCGGTTGAGCATGTCGAGGCCGCGCCGCCCACGCTGCCGTTTTGAAGAATCAGGAGAGTCGGCCACCTGTTGCAGCTCACGCAGGATGAATTGCGGAATGATGAGCGAGCCCGTAAGGAATCCAGTCTCGGCGACGTCGGCGATGCGCCCGTCGATGATTACGGAGGTGTCGAGAATCTTCAGGTCGCGGCGTGACGCTTTGTCTGTCAGAATGCCACCCAAAGCGGACAGTTCCAGATAGTCGCCTTTGGCAGCGCCGACCATCAGACCGACGTAGGCCATGAAGAATGTCAGTGCCAGAGTTATATAGGTTTTGACTTCGGCAGGCACCGCCGGCGATTCCTGGCGACTAATCAAAGAACCGATCAAAAAAGCTCCGACGATTCCCATAATGGAACCAACCGCCGCTCCGATCAGCGTCTTCAATGAGGCGCGCCTAATTCTTAGTTCGAATAGGATTATGCATACGGCGATGACCGCGCCGATGCCGGCAGACAGCCATGGATTGCCACGGAAAGGTTTTAGAACGTATCCAGAGGCAACGAGAATTCCAGTAAAAATTAATCGGATAATAACTACATCCGCATGCATAATGGCTGAAATCTTAACACGGCCTATCCTGCCCGTCACCAAAAACCGCTGCAATGCGGCGATTTAGTGGCCACTTCGCGGGTAGCGGGTGGGGTCTCCCTCGGGTTTTTCAATTTGCAGGTAAGGTCTTTGACCTCCGATGCGCGGCAAGTCTCCGACTTGCCGGCGACCATTCTAAAATTCTTTAAGGTCTCCGACCTTTGGAGACTCCGGTCAAAGACCGGAAAACTCGGGTACGGTCTTCGGTAAGACTTACCGCGCATCGGAGGTCAAAGACTTGTCGCCGCTTCACCCAACCCTTTCTGAGCAAGTTCGGTGCGCGGACCGATCTATCTGGGGAAACCCCACCGGCTACCGCCTGGTGGCTCATCGTACCGCATGTTGCGAATGTGCGCATCGTTCAAACTGCATCAGTACTGGAAGCTTTGAGCAGTAGGCAGACGCCGGAAGGCAGCCTATAATTCAATCATGTCAACACAAGTGGCAGCTCCTGCAGAGCGGTTTGAAATCGGTGGTCGCGCGTTTACTTCGCGGCTGATTATTGGAACAGGGAAGTATCGGACGTTTGCTGAGATGAAGGCTGCGCACCGCGCGTCTGGAGCGGAGATGGTGACGGTTGCGGTTAGACGGGTGCCGCTCGATCGCAGCAGTGAATCGTTCCTCGATCATCTCGATCCATCACTGCAAATACTTCCCAACACCGCCGGCTGCTACTCGGCCGAAGAAGCAATTCGCACGGCGCGTTTGGCGCGCGAGGCCCTCGGCACAGATCTGCTGAAGCTCGAGGTGATTGGCGATCAGACAACGCTTTTTCCGGACAACGAACAGACGTTGGAAGCTGCACGCACCCTGGTTAAGGAAGGGTTTGTAGTTCTGCCTTACTTCACCGACGATTTGATCATGGCGAAAAAGCTCCTGGACGCCGGTTGCCCGGCGGTGATGCCGCTCGCAGCGCCGATAGGATCGGGACTCGGTATTCAGAATCCGGCTAACCTCCGCATCATGCGCGAACAACTGCCCGATGCGACGATTATTGTCGATGCGGGAGTCGGAACGGCGAGTGACGCGGCGATTGCGATGGAACTGGGCGCGGATGCGGTGCTGATGAACACGGCAATCGCGGAGGCCCGCGACTCGGCCAGGATGGCCGAAGCAATGAAACTCGCCATTGAGGCAGGGCGCCTCGCATACCTTGCCGGCCGCATGCAGAAACGTCTTTACGCCAGCGCCTCCAGCCCCACCACCGGCGTCGTTCGGTAGCCCACCACTGGATTTCGCCAGTTCATTTGCCAGTCTGTTACGGTTCCTCAAGGGCTGCGCCTTCTGATGTGCGGAAGGTCCATGACCTTCCGACGGTGCTTAGGTTTTTTTGGGCTATGCCCCAGTTGATGTATAGACTGGGGCGCAGCCCAAAAAGATAAAGAGTGCTTCTTGTCGCTGGGGCATAGCCGCCACCGCACATCAGATGGCAGAGCCGCACGGAATTGGTTCGACACCAATTGGCTCACTTCACAACCCTCGCCAGACGGTGTTGAGCGACTACGAAACGAATCATGTTGTAGGTGATGTGGTCAGGTAGAGAATCGCGAATGGGTTTGAGTTTATCCGTTCCGTGCTCCGCGATAGCTTTTTCGATTTGGGTCTGGTCAGAATCCGAGACGAGCCTTGATATGTCGACTGGAAGCCCGGCCGAGAGACAGTCGATCAAGTGGGTCTCAACTGTGTTCTTTACGAGATTGCGCTGAGCGGCAATTTCTTCAAGCGAGTTGCCATTACGAAAAAGAGCGTGGGTTTGCAATGCCGTGTGCGGCAGTAGTCGTTCCTTTTCCTGATTCAAGGCGCCATCACTGGCAAGTCCCAACTCAATTCGCTCCTGCTCGCGCATCACACGCTCTCCCAATTCGGTGATGGAGATGGTCGGGTATTCGCCCGGGCTAACGCGCAAACAGCGCGCGACGCACAACGCCTCAATGTAAAGCATGATGTCGTCCCGCCGCATGTCCTTCAATAGGCCGTAAGTTGACAACTCGTTCAGATGCGCCTTCATTACATTCTTCGCGGCAGAGCCGCGCAGAGTTGCGGCGAGAATGTTCTTGCCAAATCTCCCCTTCATCCGCAAAGCGCAGGCCAGAATTTTCCGGACGCACAACAGTTCATCGTCGCTCAAAGCCCGAGCAACTGCGGGGCCGGGCATGGTCCTGCTATTTGTTCTATTCGGACCACGAAGGTCTGTATCGCGCAACATTTCGGCGTTGGTGAGGGGAGTAGTCGCTGAATGTGAGGAGCAATTGCCGCAAGTCCCGCATTGGCGCGGATGATGACGATCGCCGAAGTAGTCAAGTATGTGAGCGCGATAACAGTATTCGGTGTAGCAAAACTCAATGATCTCCCGCAGCTTCCGGCGCTCCTGAGCGGCGCGGCGTTCGACCTCGTGCGGGGTCACCCGAAGGTTTGTAGCGGGAACGCTGTCCAGCATTACGATTGCGCGACGTTGACGTTGTGTTTTGTCCCTACTTGAATCTGCGGTAACCAATGCGGGCGAGACACCCGCCGTGCCGGTGGTCGCTTCCCCGGGAGAACTGTCGGAGCTTCCGCGCCAGCCTGCATTTACGGAGCTCGCAACGCGTTGAATGTGACCGGCGCGCTCAAGGAGGTAAAGAGCCGACTGCACAGCCATCTCGTTACGGACGCCGGTGCGCTTCGCAATCTCCGAGGCTGACAGTTCTATCCGCTTGAGGCCGGTAGCCACCAAAGCGTTGTAAACGTCGCGCACAACTTCAGCGTTGGGATAAGAGCCTTCAATAAAGAAGTCGTGCGTATTCTTGTCAGCATAATTGAACAGGAGAACGCACCACGATGGCAGGCCATCGCGTCCGGCGCGTCCAATCTCCTGATAGTAAGCCTCGATCGATCCGGGCATCTGATAGTGTGCGACAAAACGTATGTCCGGCTTATCGATGCCCATACCAAAAGCATTAGTCGCAACGATCATCTGGGTGCGACCAGTCATGAAGTCTTCCTGAGCTCTCACTCGGACCGCATCGCCCATGCCGGCATGATAGGCCGACACACTCAATCCCTGTCCCTGTAGTTGCAGCGCAACCTGCTCCACTGCTTTACGTGTCGACGCATAGATGATTCCCGATCCGTCGTGCGCCTTCGCCAAGCGCTTGATGTGCGCAACCTTCTCGCGTTCCTTTTCTGTGTGGACGACGTCGATGGTCAGATTCGGACGGTCGAAACCGCTGACGAAAGTCTGCGGTTCTTTGAGGCCGAGTTGCTGGATGATGTCGGAGCGGACGTACGGCGTGGCGGTGGCAGTTAGCGCGAGGATCCGAGTACGTGTCCCATTAGCATTAAGGGCGTGAGCCACTCCTTTCAAGCGCAGGTAATCGGGCCGGAAGTCGTGGCCCCAGGTTGAGATACAGTGTGCTTCATCAACTGCGAAGAGGGAGACGCTAATCGATCTTAGAGCTTCGAGAAAGCGACGACTACGAAATCGCTCCGGCGCGACATAAACAAGCTTGAAGTGACCTTGGCGCAAGGCGTCGATCCGGGTCCACTGTTCCCGTTCGGGAAGGGAGCTGTTTATAAACGTCGCCGGGAGGCTGCGAACTTTGAGGGCGTCTACCTGGTCCTTCATTAGCGCGATTAGCGGTGACACCACCAGCGTCGCACCGCTAAACATCATGGCCGGCAGCTGGTAGCAAAGAGACTTGCCGCTGCCTGTGGGCATGACGACAACAGCGTCCTTGCCTTCCAGAACCGCCGTGATCACTTCACGCTGGCCTTCGCGGAAATCGGCGAATCCAAAATGCTCGCGCAACGATGTGAGAGCATCGGCAATTGAATGCATGCGCGAGTCTAAGCGCTTCGAATCTTAGCTAGCAAGCTGTTTCAATTGCGGTAGGACGCCGCGGCGCTTGCAAGAACTCCCGTAAGGAATGTAGTCCGATAATCTTTGTCCGACAATGCTTTGCACAAAAAGTAGCGGAACCCCATCAGCGAAGCAGACCATTGACAAACGCCTGAGGCTTTGCCGCCGCACAGTGCGGAAAGGCTTCGCCTTTCCGGCAGGCGATATTATTTCTTTCATGAGGCTCTGCCTCATGAATCGGTAATGAATCGGAGGCGTAGCCTCCATAATTATTAGAAGGTGTCTCCGGTAAGGCGGAGCCTTACCGCACTGTGCGGCGGCAAAGCCGCGGAGCAATTGTCATGCGTGCGCTTCACATGTTGGTTGTAGGTGTCAATTTTTCGCTAGAGACATTTTCGCTAGGGACAAGGAGCAGGAACCGTCGCCGTGTTGCGAGCCACCGGCGCGGTGGCTGGGTTGCTGAAGTCAGCGGAATTATTGTTGGTGTCAGTGCAGCTTGCTGTTCGGATCACCGAGCGCGCGTTTGGGTTGGTACCGGAAACGGCGATTGGGGCAGTCTCGAAACAATTCGCGGTGCTGCCGTAGCCGAGGAAGTCGGCGATGGTGGCGCCAAACGGACAGCCGCTTCCGGTCAGTGCCGTGGTGCCGGTTACGAGCGCAACTTTTCCGGCAGTAGCGGCGAGGTTGATGGCGCCGGTAGCATCAGGTGCCGGCAACGCCACGCCCACCACGCCTCCTGAAGCTTCCTGTACCAGGAAGTAGTGCCCCGGCAAGAGTACTCCCGAGGTAATGTCAGTCTTGTTCGTTGAGAAGTTGCTGGCGGCTGCCGCGTACTGCACCGAATAAGGCGTCACGGAAAAATCAACTGTAGTCGTGCCCCGATTGAAGATCTCGACGAAGTCCCGGGTGTAAGTCGCGCTGGCGTTGCCGCCGCCACCGTAGACCTGGCTGATCACAAGCAGCGGCGTGTCGTTGTTCTGAATCGTCCCCTGGCCCTGGCCGTCCAATACCGTAGCCTCGGTAACATTCGTCACGTTAACGAAGAATGTTTCGTTCGACTCAACCAGCGTGTCTCCATTGACCGTAACTTCAAATGTATAGGTGGTGTTGCCGGCAGAGATGGTTTGTCCGGTGAGGCTCCTGGCAACGTAGTCGTGGTCTTCGGTTGCCGGAGTATTGTCCTGTGCGGTGCCGTCGGCGGTGGAAATGTCGAATGTGATGCCGCCCGCGGGCGCCGGAAGCGAAGAAGTGACAGTGAAGGTGAAGGTGGTTATTCCGCTGTTGCCCTCGCTTTGTGATACGTCGTTGATAGTGAGCGTCGGGCTATCATCGTTTTGAATTATTCCCACTCCCTGGCTGTCACTGACGATGGTCCCTGACACGTTGGTGACGCCCACGAAGAACGTTTCATTCGCCTCAATGGTCAGGTCGCCATTAACTGTGACATCAAAGTTATAGGTCGAGCTGCCGGCCGGAATAGTTTGTGAGGCCAGGGCTCGTGGCACGTAGTCGTTATCGCTGACTGTCGCCGTGTTGTCCTGCGTTGCTATGTCAAAGGTGACGCCGCCCGTGGGCGCCGGCGCCGACAGACTGACAATAAACGAAAATATGGCAGTGCCGGCGTTGCCTTCGTTCTGCGATACATCGTTGATTGAAAGTGATGGAAGATCGTCGTTTTGGATCGTGCCTACACCCTGGCCATCCACAAGTGTCGCGCCGGAAACGTTTGTGACATTCACGAAGAACGTCTCATTGTTTTCAACGGCAGTGTCGCCAATGACATTGACGGTGAACGAATACGTTTGCTGTCCCGCAGGAAGCAACTGGTTCGTTAACGTCTTTGCTACATAGTCGCTGTTTGCGGTGGTGGCGGTATTGTTCTGCGTAGCGATGTCGAAAGTAATGTCGGTCGACGGCGCTGGCGCCGACAAGCTCACTGTGAAAGTTGCTGTGGTCGTACCAGCGTTGCCCTCCGTGACCGTCACATCGTTTATCGTCAGGTTAGGCGGCATACCGGCAACACAGTTGTTAAGTGGCGAACTCGTATTGCGGGGGAAGGGCGCCGATACCACGAAGTCCGCGGCATTGTCGTTCGTGTCGGTGCAGCCGCCACCCTTGCGCAAGTCAGCAGTTGTGTTGCCGGGCGCTGCCCCTCGACCGAAACCTTCGAAACAATCGACAGTAGTGCCGTAACCAACAAAATCAGCGACTGTTGCCGGTAGCGGGCAACCGCTGCCGGCCAGCGCCGTCGTTCCGGCTACCAGGGCGACCTTACCAGCAGTTGCCGCCATCGCGATGCTGCCGCTCGCATCAGGAGCGGGCAGGGGCGCGCCGTTTGCTCCGCCCGATAGTTGAATCAGGAAATACTCCCCGGGCACTATCGTCCCTGAACTGAGATCCACTTTGCTGGATCCGAAGCTCGCGGTGGCTCCAGCATACTGAACCGAATAAGGCGTCGCCGCGAAATTGACTGTAGTCATGCCCCGATTGAAGATCTCGACGAAGTCGTTCGTAAATAGAGCCCCGGTATTGCCACCGCCGCCGTAGACCTGACTGATAACCAGATTCGCTGTGTCATCATTCTGGATTGTTCCCTGGCCCTGGCGATCCGATACCGCGGCGCTGGTAACGTTGGTGACATTGACGAAGAATATTTCGTTCGACTCAACGAGCGTGTCGCCATTCACTGTAACGTCAAACGTGTAGGTCTGTTGTCCTGAAGGAATTGTCTGGTTAGTCAAACTCCTTGAGACGTAATCACCGCTAGTTGCCGTCGCAGTATTGTCTTGAGTGCCAATATCAAATCTAACGCCTGCGCCGGGCGCCGGAGCTGAGAGACTGACCGTGAAACTAAAGGTCGTCGTCGCGCCGTCGCCTTCGTTCGCTGCGACCTCATTGATCGACAACCCAGGTAATGGCGCCTGAACCAAAGTGGGGGCCGTCGCAGAGTTGTTTCCACTATCGGAATCCTGTGTTGCTGAAATGACCGTTGCGGTGTTGCTGATTGTTGTTCCCACCGGCCCGTTGGCTGTCACTACCAGCGTGACCGTAACTGATGAGCCACTGGGGAGAGATGAGAACGTCACCGTACGGTTGTTGCCAGAGCCCCCACACACGCCACCGCCCGTTGAACTACACGAGACGAATGTAACTTCCGGCGGGAGGTCGTCTGTGACCGTCACATTTTGAGCAACCGCGACGCCGTTGTTGGTTACGGTAATGGTATAAGTCACATCGGAACCAATGGTTACCGGATCAGGCGAGTCGGCTTTTGTAATCGAAAGATCAGCCGAGCTCGTATCAAGACAGCCTGAGGATGAATTCTTTGGATTGCTGGGAACAGTCGACGCAAAATCACCGGCGTTGTTGTTCGTGTCGATCCCGTTGCCGAAAGTGTCGCCGGGTTTTCTTTCATAACTCTGATCCAAATTCCCTATCAGAGGAACGAGTGGCGTGCCTTCTTTATAAGCGGAGGTATTGCTCATTCCGACTGCATCGATAATTCTCGTGCCGTTGGAACCTGTAATCGCGATGCCGCCGTCGTCTGTGATTCCATTGCCATAGGTCTGATCGGCGGGCAAGGAGCCGCTAAAACCACCGGACGAGCTGTTCGCCAGAAGGTAGTGGCAACCGGGACCAAGCGTTGCTCCTGCCGTGATCGTTATCCGATCGCTGATTGTGCCGCTCCCGTTGGACGCGCGAATTTTCAACCCACCGATAGTTAACGAGGACGTAGTCGGATTGTAGATTTCTACAAATTCATCGGCGGCGCCGCCCGGTCCGCGCGTTCGGAATTCGCTGATCAGCAACTGGCTCGTGCCGGGCTCAACGACTAGCGTGGCTGGAGAACTGTTTACGGTGGTGGTGCCGTTCGTTGCCGAGACGCGAACCTCCGCCGAGCCGTTGGCGCGTCCAGTGACGGTCGCGGTGGCAGACCCGGTACTCGAATTCGGGCTTACGAAATCAACTGTGGCGACTGTCGTGTTGTTGGAGACAAAGCTGATTGTTATGCCGCCGATATTCTGGCCAAACTGGTCCTTCGCCTGTCCGGTAAACTGCTGCGTTTCACTCACAGCGATTGTTGCCGTTAGTGGCGAAATGGTAACGCTCGTCAGCACCGGCGGCGATTGCTGCACGGTCAGGTTGGCGGGAGCTGATTGGACGCCCCGTCCGGTGGCGCGGATTTCTGTAGAACCTGTGTTCACGCCGGTTGCGAGGCCGTTCTGATCAATGGTGGCAACGTTGGTATCGCTTGATTGCCAGGAAAAAATAACGCCAGGCACTTGATTGTTGGCGGCGTCGAACGCATGCGCCGTAAATTGCTGCTGCGCACCGATGTCGATCGTTACTGCAGGCGGCGATACTTCAACTCGAGCGATCGCCGGCGTACAGGAACTAAACGCCGCGCCATTCAACTGCGTGCCTGGGCTGAAGAGGCGTCCACCGCTGCCGCTCGCGAACTGATGTAACTTGAAGCTGCCGGTGAGATCTGGCGATCGTGTCAGCGACTGCCCAGCGTTAGCATTGAAGCCGGTCGTGCCTCCATAGGTGACCAGGTTAACAATCGCGCCTGTCTGATCACGCAGAGTGATCACGCCGCCCGTATTAGTCAAAGAAAGACTTCCGGAAGAAGGCTTGAAAACCTGCGCACCTCCGAACGCAGGATTAGCCGAGTTGAATGTACCGCCTCCGAATACGACCGCTGCGGTACACGCGGGCATGATCGTGTCCGGTGCGAAGGTGAAACGAACCACATCGTTGGTGCCAGTGGCGCCTCGTGTAAGAATTTGGTAACCGCTGACGTCGATGTCGTGGGTTGTCGTGTTTACTAATTCTACAAACTCGTCGTCGCTGGGACTGCGTACGCCATCGTGGTTCGCGTCTCCGACTGTAGGGTCGGTTGCAGAGTCGGGCGGATCGGCAAGGAACTCATTGATCAAAAGGTCGCGCCGCGCGTCGCCAATGAATTCGATGGTCGTCGGATTGCTGTCTCGCGCATCCGCACGTATGACCAAATCGACTAAACCCGAGCCGCGCAAGTCCGCGGGCACCAGCACGTGCACTTCATCGAGGCCTGGCATGTTGGGTGAGCTCACGATCGATTCGAGGTTCAACGCTCGGCCGCCGGCAGTCACCGAAACTGTCGCGCCATTGCGGACGCCTGTCGCAAAAATTATCAATCGCAGCTCTCCGCTGCTCGGATCGAAGGGCCCGGGTTGCAACGTGTCAGCATTTAGGGTCATGCCCTCGCCAAGTCCGTCGCCGCTCTTCGTGAACATGCCGGGCGCCGACCTCAGTGTGGTAACCGTGCCGCGACTTTGGAAGCCGTCGGAATTAGTTACGACAACTTCCGCACTGCCGAGCACTGTCGCAGCCGGTACGTGGAAATGTACTTCGGTTGGAGATACGAAAAAGATTTGTGCCGGCTGGCCGTTAACGGTGACTGTCGTTCCGCCAACACTCGTGGGAAACGGGCCATCAGACTGTCGCTTAGATTGTTGAGTTGTAAACGCGAGGACGCCGCCCAGAGCAACTGCGATGCTGTCGGGCGCCACCGCCTTCACAGTAGACGGCTCATGACCAAATGAGCCCCGGTTTAGAACGGTAAGACTGCTGAAGGCCGGTCGCGCTGGAGTTCCGCTAAGATAGATCTCCGAGTCGTTCACAAAAATATCCCTGGACACCGGGCCAGAAAGTACTCGCGGAAAGTTAAACGCGATTACCGAGCCATCATCATTCAGTGACGATACTACTTCGGCAGTGGCGCTAGACGGCCCGCTGGTGATGCGTCCAAATACTCCGGTCGAAATATCGAACGTATAAAGGTCAACGCCGCCGTCGGTGTTGCCCAAAAAGCTGCGGCGGGTGGCAAAAGCGATGCGCGAGCCATCGCCGCTGATGGTAGCTTGAAGGGCCACGTCTGTGGCCCGCGTACCAAGCGAAGTAATCTGGCGCGTTAGGTTATTGCGTCCATCATAGAGAAAGACCTGGGTTGAATTGGTTGCCGTTTCCGCCGACCAGACGACACGGGCGCCGTCATCGCTGATCGCACGACCGTAGGTCATCGCCAGCAACGGAACGTTCGAGGCGAGCACGCAAATGGATGGCGGACCTACTCGACTCTGAAGTAGTAGATCGCGGTTAGTCACGGGTGTCGTTCCGGTGTCGTGAATATAAGCGACACTCGCGCCGTTGCCGCTGATCTTGGCGTCGCTTGCGCCGACGATTCCGGACGAGTTTGTGAGCTGAGTGAAGCTGAGAGCAACAGAGTCGTAAACGACAATTTCGAGGTTACCGTCGGCATTTTGGTTGGCGAGATCGCGGTTGGAAGAGAAGGCTATGAATCGCCCGTCGTCAGAAATTGAAGGCTGGAAGTTTCCGTTAACGACACGGTTCGAAATCTCGCCCGGGGAAGTGTTAGTGACCTGTATCAGCCTGGCGTCGTCGTAAAGAAAGATTTCGGAGTTTGCATCGTTGTTGGTTCCCAGCGGATTGTCCTTCGAGGCAAAGGCGATGCGCGATCCATCCTGCGAAATAGCGGGCGCGGGCGCGCGCGCGGCGCCCATCTGCGCAAAAGAAGCCGGATTGACCTCGACATTGGCGCGAATGGCGCGAAAGCCTTCGTTGCCGCCGGCTCCGGCGATGTCTTCCGTCGACTCAAACGCCACGAAGCGTCCATCACCGCTGAGTGCTGGGTTAGTATTTATTCCTTCTTCGGTGGTGTTAGTGATGCGGCGCAGCGGAGATTCCATTCGCGCAGTTCGCCAAATAAGAAAGCAGAGCGCCGCTAAGACAAGAAGAACGACGAACAGTCGTCTAAGGCCAGGCATTGAGGTTTGCTCTTACGTTGTTTTGGGAAGCGACTATTCACTCAACCAAGCGGTGTGAGCCTGTGCAAACGCAAAACGGATTCAGTTAGCGGAAGGGCGATAACAGGTCTGCTAGAATAGGATCCCGAAGTACCAGATAGAGAGTCCAAGCGATCGCTATGTTAGGGCTAGACGGGGATTCTATCGCAAGAACAAGAATAAAGACTTGTTTTTGTGGGCAGGCATCCTCACATCAAGTAACAAGAACCCTTGTATCGAAGTCTGAAGGGAAAAAGAGTAATTGATGAAAATTCTGATCGGTGGATCTCATGGGCTGGTGGGAACGGCCTTGATCAAATCATTAGAGGCAGAGGGGCATGAAATCTTTCGATTAGTGCGCCATTATCCCGATTCTTCTTCGGAGATCGAATGGAGTCCAGACCGGTACAGCATTGCGTTGGCGCGGCTTGAGGGCTTCGATGCTGTCGTAAATCTCGCGGGCGAAAGCATTGCTGAAGGGCGTTGGACTGAAGATAAGAAGCGCCGCATCCGCGAGAGCCGCATTAAGGGTACGAAGCTGCTGGGCGATGCGCTGGCGAATTTGACAAACCGCCCGAAGACCTTCATTTGCGCCTCCGCAGTCGGCTACTACGGAGATCGTGGCGACGAGTTGCTGACGGAGACCAGCACGCCGGGAAAAGATTTCCTCGCGGACCTCTGCGTTGAATGGGAGAAGGCAACAGCACTGGCGACGGAGAAGGGAATTCGCGTCGTGAATACGCGCTTCGGACTTATTCTCGATCCTAACGGCGGCGCGCTTGCGAAAATGTTACCGCCGTTTCGCCTGGGCCTTGGGGGAAGCATTGGCAGCGGTAAACAGTGGATGAGTTGGATTGCCCTGGACGACGTAGTTGGCGCGCTCAAGTTTGCGCTCGCAAACGAGGAGTTGAATGGCCCGGTAAATTTCGTGGCGCCAAATCCAGTTACCAATGCAGAGTTTACCAAGAGGCTGGGTGAAGCGCTCTCGCGTCCGACACTGTTCCCCATTCCCGCTTTCGGTGTACGTCTGGCTTTTGGTGAGATGGCCGACGCGCTGTTGTTGTCGAGCCAGCGAGTCGAGCCGCAGCGTTTGAAAGCGACCGGATATCAATTTCAGTACTCGCAGCTTGAGGGCGCGTTACGTCATGTTCTGCAAAAACCAAATGCTTAATCAAATATCACCGCCAGGTATGGCTATTCGCACACTCTTCCTTGTTACCGCCGGCGCGTTTCTGTGCGCGAATGTTTCAGCACAAGAACCCGATCGTCAAAAGATCCTTGATTCGCTGGAGAAGGATGGCTGCGTCACGCTGGAGAAGGTTAGCGTGTGCAAATACGACTACCCTGCCGACGGCGAGAGAGTCGAAGCAATTTCCTTCAAGCCCGATGGTGCGAATAAGTTTCCCGCATTGCTGCTTATTCCCGGCTACCAACGGAGCGCGCCGGATTACATTTATCTGGGAAGAGTGCTAGCGGGCCAGGGTTTTGCCTGCCTGGCCGTAACGCAACCAGGTTTCGGAAAGTCAGCAGGCAAGCCTGACTTCGTTGGCGCTAAAACGATCAGAGCCCTCACGATAGGGTTCGAAAAATTTCAACGGGAGCCTTACGTCGATGCAAGGGAGATGGGTATCTTCGGCTACTCACGTGGCGGCATGGCGGCATCCTTGTTGGCAGTAAAACTAAAGGATGTTCGCGCGGCGGTCTTTGGCGCCGGAGTATATGATTTCAAGAAAGCTTACGACGAGGTTAAGATCGAAGGTATCCGCGCAAACATGAAAGCGGAGACGGGGATGACTGAAGAGGCGATCAAGGAACGGTCGTCTATTTTGCAAATGAACAGGCTGCACTGCCCGGTGCTCATCCTGCACGGTGAGAAGGACGAGAATGTTCCAGTCACTCAGGCTCTCCTGCTACGCGATCGTCTGACTGAACTAAAGAAGGATTTCGAAATCAGATTGTTTCCGAATGCGGACCACGGCATTCCGCGAAGCGAGTGGGTGCCGCTGGTAATCGATTTCTTTAATCGCCGGTTGAAGGGGGCGAAGCTGCCCGTACTACGCGGCGTTAGTCAGCTCTAGTAGCGTCCAACGCACCGAATCAGAACCGGAAGCGGTAGCGACCGGCCGGGGACTCAACCGTGGTTGTTACTTGAGTGACATCGTTTAGCGATTGAACTACTCCACCGGTAAAGTTGACTCCTTAGCCGGTAGCGACCGGCCGGGGACTCAACCGTGGTTGTTACTTGAGTGACATCGTTTAGCGTGCAACGCGCCGAATCAGAACCGGAAGCGGTAGCGACCGGCCGGGGACTCAACCGTGGTTGTTACTTGAGTGACATCGTTTAGCGTCCAACGCACCGAATCAGAACCGGAAGCGGTAGCGACCGGCCGGGGACTCAACCGTGGTTGTTACTTGAGTGACATCGTTTAGCGATTAAACTACTCCACCGGTAAAGTTGACTCCTTAGGCGGCCGCTACCGCTTCCGGTTCTGATTTGGGTAAACGCCAATCTTGGTCGACTCTTACTCTCTCGCGTCCCCAATATAGTCACTTGTCCGGAGCTGTTGCACTTCCAACCTCAATCTGCGAAACATAATGGGCCCGCGTTCCTTAGATTATCTCGGCGGGTCGGTAAACATCTCATCCCCGGACGAAGAAAAATCTTGTCAACGAAAAGGCTGAGGATCGATCAGTGAGGCGTAGCTGTTTCCTTCTGAGCAGCGAATCCTTCCAGCACATCAAACACTTCCAGCGCATACTTCACGTTCCCAAACGGCGCGGAAACCTGCACGCCGTGGATCACATCTCGCACTTCCAATAACGACTCGCGCGCAATCTTCAGTCCCTCGTCCCGTCCGGCTTCCTTGCTGACTGCGGATGCGGCTCGCATGCGCTCCATTATCGAAGGTGTAACGCGCACGCCCGGCACTTCATTGTGCAGAAACTCAGCATTGCGGTACGACACCAGCGGCCAGATCCCCGCCACAATCGGAATCTTCACGTGCTCAATGCGTCTGATGAAATCGCGGAGTTGATCCGTATCAAACACCGGTTGAGTAATCGCATACTGCGCGCCGGCTTCCACCTTGTATTCAAAGCGCCGGATTTCTTCGTCCGGGTTGATGGCGCCGGGATTAACGCCCACGCCGATGCAAAAAGCCGTAGGCTGCCCGATCGGGTTGTTGCCGATGTCGAGTCCGTGGTTGAGTTTGTTCACCATGTTCGTGAGTCCGATGGCGTCGATGTCGAACACAGCCGTTGCATCAGGGTAAGGTCCCATCTTCGGCGGGTCCCCCGTGATCAGCAGCAGATTTCGAAGACCAAGGGCCGCCGCCCCCAACAAGTCAGACATCATGCCCAGCAGATTTCGATCGCGGCAACAATAATGAAGCACTGACTCGATTCCGATCTGCTGTTCGACTAAGACGGCCGTCGCCATTGCGCTCATGCGCGACTGAGCACGCGCGCCGTCGGGTATGTTTACGCCGTCAACCCCCGCAGTCTTCAATAGCCGGATTGAATCCAGCGTCTTTTGCGCGTCGACACCTTTCGGCGGCAGCACTTCGACTGAAGTAACGAACTCACCTTTGACAATTTTTCGCGACCACTCCGAACGCTCTTCAGGCGGCACGACCTTGAGATCGGCGGGCGTAACTTCCGTAACCTGGGCCAGGGCCCCAGAGGAAAACACTACTTTTTGGGCGCGCGGGGATGCAGCGCGAACAGCGTCGGCAATGAGCTTGATGTGTGAAGGTGTAGTCCCGCAGCAACCGCCGATAAACTTCGCACCTGACTGAATGAACCGCTTCGCGAACTTCGACATGTACTCAGGCGAGCACATGTAAAACTGCCGCCCCTGAACGTCCCGCGGCAAACCGGCGTTTGGCTGAGCCGAGAGTTTCTTCTTGGTCACCGCGCGCATCTTCTCGAGCGCAGTTAGAATTATCGCCGGGCCCACGCCGCAGTTTAGTCCAATAACATCCGCGCCCCATTCATCCAGGCGCGCCGTAAAGAGTTCAGGTGTCGTGCCGAAGGATGTGTTGCCGTCAGTCAGGATGGTCATCTGCGCAATGATGGGCAGATCCCCCAGCTCGCGAACGGCGCGGATGGCCTGACGCATCTCTGAAATATCAGAGAACGTTTCGAGCACAAACAGATCGACCCCGCCCTCGAGCAGTGCCGCGGCCTGGGCCTTGAACATTTCTTTTGCTTCCTCAAGCGAGGTTGGGCCATAAGGCTCGATACGCAGACCCAGAGGCCCCACGGCGCCGGCAACGTAGGCCCGGTCTCCGGCAACCTCCCGCGCAATACGCGCCGCGGCAATGTTGATCTCGCGCAGACTCTCACCGAGGCCATACTGATCGAGGTTGTGCGCGGTGGCGCCAAAGGTGTTCGTTTCGAGGATGTCGGACCCGGCACGCAGATACTCTGAATGAATCTCGTGAACGAGATCGGGATTACTCAGATTGAGCTCGTCATAGCAGCGATTGATGTAGATGCCCTTCGCGTAGAGCATCGTACCCATCGCGCCGTCAAAGACGTGAATCCGGTCGGACTCGAGGATGTTTCTGAAAGATTCCATTCTGAACATTGCCGATTGCCGATGGCCAATTGCCAACTGCCGAATGAATGACGCGCCTGAAAACCCGGACAATCGGCAATTGGCAATCTAAAATGACAAGTCCCGCGCTAAACAACGCGGGACTTCGTTACTACTGAAGTTTTTCGGGATTGGTCCTTTCGGGCTTGCCCGAGCTGTTTAGCGGGTTGTTTTACGTGGCCGCAAGTCGCCTTAACTCACCACGTTTTCACTTGTGCTTATACGCCGCTTGAAAGAGGGCTGTCAAGCAGGCAGAAGGATGGGTAGTGGATCAGTTTAGCGTGGGAAGGTCGGATTCTTTGGAGAGCCTTGGGCGGTAGCGCCGGATGCTAAAGTCAACTTCAGCGCACGCCATGCAGAACCGTGCGCGGTAGCGCCGGATGCTAGAGTCAACTTTGGCGTAGTGATTATACGAGGATTGGCGGAAGAGACTTGTTACAGGCAGCACCTATTAATTTCCAGCCTTCGCTTGTGCGGATGCCGCCAGTGGGCAAATGTTTGAAGTTGCCTTTAGCATCCGGCGCTACCGCGCACGGTTCTGCATCACTACGCCAAAGTTGACTTTAGTATCCGGCGCTACCGCGCACGGTTCTGCATCACTACGCCAAAGTTGACTTTAGCATCCGGCGCTACCCGCGCTCGGTACTGCATCACTACGCCAAAGTTGACTCTAGCATCCGGCGCTACCGCGCACGGTTCTGCATCGCTACGCCAAAGTTGACTTTAGTATCCGGCGCTACCGCGCTCGGTTCTGCATCGCTACGCCAAAGTTGACTTTAGCATCCGGCGCTACCGAGCCTGTGTGAAACCTCAGTGTGGCACTTTCAAAGTTGATCCTAACTAACGAGCGGGGGTAGGCCACCCTTCCTGACCTGAGAGGTTTTCAATGAATGACTTCTTTTCTGGTTGAAGGCTTCAATCATAGCGCCGCCTCGCA
>DASXSC010000247.1:0-4574 GCA_036506215.1 Pyrinomonadaceae bacterium
CTATGTCGTTCTCATCCGCGGTAGTGATGTGTTTGTTGGTCCTCACCTTAAGTTTTATCAATCCTTCGTTGGCCCGGTCGGAATCAGTTTCCAATCCGCCGGCTGCATCAGAAATAAATAATCTGGCCGCTGCACTGGTGGGTGCCAAGTCTGAGGAAGAGCAGGAGCGCTTGCTGGCGGATAAACACGACCTGATGAACACCTCACTCCTGGCTGCGTTGAAGGCGCTCGCAGATCCTTTTATTCAGAAAGGGGACTATGTTGAGGCGCAGAGAATCGAGCACATCGCCGTCCGGGTCGCGGAAAGGATGGGAGATCGGCTGGCACTAGGTACGGCGTTGTGTGATCTGGGATCTGCCTATGGGCGTCAGATGACACGCGCGGTGGAGTCTTTGAATTACCTTCAGAAGAGCCTCGTTATTTTTGACGAGCTTGGCAACAAGCAGGGCAAAGCGCGCGTGTTACAAGCGATTGGCGTTGCCTATGGATTGCAAAGACGTAATGAACTGGCAGTAGAGAACTATGAAAAAAGTCTGGCGCTGAGCGAAGAGGTTGGAGATAGAAATCTCACCGCGCTAAATATCAACAGCCTCGGTCTCGCTCATAGCTCAATGGGCCATTACGAACTGGGACTCCAGTACTATCAGAAGGCTCGAAAGCTCAGTGAAGAACTGAACGATAAGGGCCTTCTGCATATAGCGCTGAACAACATCGCCACCTATTACATTGCTCAGGGCCGCTACGCCGAGGGACTGGATTACCTTCATAAAAGCCTTAGGGTCATCGAAGAGATGGGGAGCGCCGGTGATCGGCGATCTCTCGCCTACAAACTGCAAAACATTGGTCTGATTTACCGCCACCAGGGCAATCTCGATCAGGCCCTGACATATGCGCGCCGCAGCCTGGAGATCCTGGAAAACATCAACGACAAATTTGGCACCGCGAACTTGAGGAACAATATCGGAGTCATCTACAAGGCGCAGGGAAACTATGAGCAGGCGTTGGACTGGTTTCAGAAAAGCCTTCGAGGCTATGAGGAATTGAAAGCCACGCCCGGCATTGCCAGATGTTTGAATAACATTGGAGACACATACCGACTGCAAGGCCGAATGACTGAGGCCATAGAACCTCTTCAGAAGAGTCTGCAATTACGCGAGGAAAATCATGATCGCGCAGGAATAGCCCTGACGCTCAATAATCTCGCCCGGTTGTATCAGGACCAGGGAAAGAATGCCGAGATGCTGGATGTCAGTCGCCGCGCCGCAACCCTGTCTATGGAGATTAATGGTCGCGAAGAACTCTGGGACTCCCAGGATCGCATCGGAAGAGGCTTGGCTGCGTTGGGCCAGCCAGTTGAAGCTCGCCAGAGTTTTCTCGCCGCCATCAACACTGTCGAATCTCTGCGGCGCGAGGTTGCGGGGGGAGAGCAACAACAGCAGAGCTTTCTTGAAAACAGACTCTCGCCCTGGCTCGGCATGATTGACCTGCTGTTGTCGCAAAATGAAACCGCCGAAGCCCTCACCTTCGCCGAACAATCGAAGGCTCGAGTGTTGCTCGACACGTTACAAGCGGGTCGGTCCAGTCTTCGCAAATCACTGTCACCCGAGGAACTGAAAGCCGAAGAAGAGCAGCGTTTGCGCTTGGTTTCGCTTAACTCTCAACTCACGACTGAAATGCGGCGGGACAAGCCCAACGCGCAGAGTTTGGCTGAGGTGCAAACAAGCGTCGCGAAGGCGCGGCTGGAGTATGAAGACTTCGAGACGAAACTCTATGTGGCCCATCCTGAACTGAAAGTTCATCGCGGCGAAGCGCCAATCATTAAGGCTGAAGAGATAACCGCCTTGCTGCCCGATGCCGCCAGCGCAATACTCGAATATGTGGTTGGGGATGATCAGACCTATTTATTTGTCATCACTAAGGCCGCTGGGCAGGTCGAAGCCGAAGTTCGAGTCTATACCCTGCCCATCAAACGAAAAGAACTGGTTAAGCAGACTGAATCCTTTCGGCAACAGCTAGCCGGGCGTGATCTGGGTTTTCGCGTTTCAGCGGCCAAGCTTTATGAATTGCTGCTTAAGCCGGCTGATGCGCAGCTTCGCGGCAAAGCCAATCTCGTCATCGTTCCGGATAGCACGTTATGGGACCTGCCGTTTCAGGCATTGCTCAGTGGAGCAAATCGCTTCCTGATTGAGGACGCCGCGATCGCTTATGCGCCATCATTGACGGTGCTGCGCGAAATGACGATGCGACGGAAAAACCACGCGGCGGATAATACTCCAGCAACCTTGCTAGCGCTCGGCAACCCAATGGTAGCGAACGGCACTAGCAACCGCGCGGCGCTCACGCTACGCGATGGAAAGCTCGATCCTCTGCCGGAGGCCGAACAGGAAGTTAAAGCTGTCGGGCGGTTGTACGGTGCTTCGCGCAGCAAAGTCTATATCGGGGCTGACGCCCGCGAGGACCGTGTCAAGAGCGAAGCCAGCAACGCAAAAATATTGCATTTCGCCACACACGCGATGCTCAACAATGCTTCACCCATGTACTCACATCTGGCGCTCGCCGAAGGAAACGACAAAGAAGACGGTTTACTCGAAGCCTGGGAACTGATGCAGCTGAATCTTCACGCGGACCTCGCAGTGCTCAGCGCCTGTGAAACCGCGCGCGGACGCATTGGCGCGGGCGAAGGTATGATCGGGTTCTCATGGGCGATGTTCATCGCCGGTGTGCCTTCAATCGTCGTTAGTCAGTGGAAAGTCGAATCTGCTGGTACGCGTGACCTGATGGTGAATTTTCACCGCGCCCTGATCTCACCAGCGGTAGCTGGTAAAGCGAAACCGACAAAGACAGAAGCCTTGCGACAAGCGGCGTTGAAGCTGATGAAGAACCCTGAAACCAACCATCCGTTTTACTGGGCGGGATTCGTGTTGGTCGGTGATGGCAGATGAATCGCTCGGCGGTTGGTGTCAGGCACTCACACCATGGTAGCGACTTGGTCCGATGAAAGTCGCGGTGGGTCGACAAATACAGAACAGGGAGCGGTAGCGACCTGGTTGTACTATAGGAACTCGAATATCTGAATCAATCTCTCAACCCGCTTTTTGACGTTGGACCAGGTCGCTACCGCTCCCCGTTCTGTATTTGTCGTCACACTGCATTGCGACCGCCCTTGACCAATCCGTCATTCGTTTCGGCGTCGTAATGCCTGAACGTGCCGGAGAAGTTTGCGAGCAAGATCAGAATCAGGGTTTGCCTTTTGCAGAATTCGCAGTTCCTGTTCCGACTCCTTCAGCAATCCTGCATCCGCATACAGCAGTCCCAGCGCTAAATGAGATGAGGCGTAAGCTCGCTTCGCTTTCGCGAGTTCATTCGCTCTCCCCTGATCAAGGATGCGGAATTTCGCCTGCGGCGCCGGCGGACGCGGCGAGGTAACTTCCTGTCCTTCTTCAATAGCTTTCACCTGCCACGAATAGACCTGCCCGCGGGGAATTGTTTGCGGCGGCGCCCACGATTGACCGCTAAGTTGCTGGCTCGTCGTCACCAGTTTGAACTTACTGTCATAAACCTCAACGACGTAACCCCGGGCTCCTTTTAATGGCGACCAGCGGAACGTCGGACGATTTGTGATAAGCACGTTTCCGACAGGCTCTAGCACGGAAAACTCTTGTTTCTGATTCTCCGAACTCATTAGCGAGCTCGCTTGCCGGTCGAGTCCGCTGAGTTGTGAAGACCTTTCGACTCGGCCGGTGGTCAGCGCCTTCTTCACCAGGCTCTGGTACGCTGATGGCAAATTTTCAACACCGGACAGCTTGCCTTCCTGATCCAGGGTTAGCACACCTGCGCTGTCATTGAGTTGCGCAACCACGGTCCGTTGTTCGGGCACCGGTGCATTTTGGGGTTGAGTGTTGGGTACAACCGGTAAAGGTTCCGGGGAGGGAACGGGCACTACAACGATCTCCACGGTCTCCTCGCGTTCCCGAATCGTTTTCCAAATAAGCCAGCCGGTCCCTGTCAACAAAAGGATTGCCACCACAGCCCCAAAAGCGGGCACCGGAGATAACGTGAACAGGCCAGTTAGAGAGGTGAAGGACAGCCGCGATCTGCCTTTAGCCGGCGAGGAAATAGATGCCGGCTGGTATTCGCGGTCCAGTGAAGGCGCGATCTGATTTCTGAAAGCGCGCAGGTCGTCAACTGCCAGGGCGCAGAGCTCGCAACACGACAAATGATCCGCGACGCTTTTCAGCTCCTCGCTGGATAGGCTGCGATCAACATGACCGGCCATCTCCTCTTCAGTGAGGTGAGCTCCTGCGGGCGGCGACAAGGGAAGGTCTATCGGTTCCTCAAAGACTTCCGCTCGCAGCGCGAAGAACAGCGCGTCTTCCTCGGTGGAAGAATTGGTCTGCAGGCGACATTCTTCACACTCGCCCAAATGCTCAGACACTGACAGCAGTTCCGCGACGCCGAGCTGTTGCTGAGAGTAATCTTCCAACTGTTTTTGGGTTAGGTGTGTAGCCAAGTTGTTTTCTTTACCCCCGACAGCCGGGGAGGTCTGTCTTTTTTAATAAGTTGACCAAAGTTGC
>DASXSC010000248.1:0-42643 GCA_036506215.1 Pyrinomonadaceae bacterium
TTAGAACGTCGCGAGACAGTTCGGTCCCTATCTGGTGTGGGCGGAGCAGGATTGAGGGAATCTGTCCTTAGTACGAGAGGACCGGGATGGATCCACCTCTAGTGTACGAGTTATGGCGCCAGCCGTAGCGCTCGGTAGCTATGTGGAGCATGGATAAACGCTGAATGCATCTAAGCGTGAAGCCAGACCCAAGATTATTCCTGCCAGTGAGACTCCTCGTAGACCACGAGGTTGATAGGGTGGATATGTAAGTGCAGTAATGTGCTCAGTTGACCACTACTAATCAGTCCCTTGGCTTGACCATAAAATTTACTCAAGCAACAAATTCGCGCTTGCGCGGATGAGATCTGAGATTTCAGATTTCAAATCGCCTTGTCGGTCACTATTCGATTCTCTAAGACCTCTTCCTCAAATCTCAAATCTCAAATTTGAGATCTGAAATTGAAATTCTGGAATCGGAAAAAGTTTTCCGGTGATTTTGTCGGCAGGGTCACACCCGTTCCCATCCCGAACACGGAAGTTAAGCCTGCTGGAGCCGATGGTACTGCGCGGGTAACTGCGTGGGAGAGTAGGAAATCGCCGGGATTATTTAGAGAGAAGCCCGCTCGATTAATTTCGAACGGGCTTTTTTGTTGCAGATAGCACCGCTTGCGTATTGTTTTTTGCTAATCCGATTCTGTTAAACCAAACGCACGCCGAGTGTTTCTCCACGGGGTCGGAAGCTTTTGGGTGGCCCATCCTGATATATTTGGCCCGCGCAGAGTTCAAATCACTTGCACCGATCGGTTTTGTCGAAACAGCAAAGACCAGGAGACGATCGCAAAATGGCCATTAAGGAAATAAAGAAATACGATGTTGCTTATTACGCAGGAGCGAAAAACGTTCGTGGTTATCCCTATCGCGCAATCATCGGGTTAAGAGATGAGAATGATGCGCTACTGGGGGCGGCTTACTTTCACCATAGCGCAGCAACTATGCCAATTGCCGATACACAGAAAGCTACCGGCTACATTTCATGTCATTATCCGGCAGAGCACTATTCACAGGTTCTCGATCTCTTGCGTAACGAGAAACCGGTCTACGTAGAATTTGAAGTGAGCGCCGGTAGCGCAGGCAATATCAGAACCAGCGCGGAACCTGTCGGTGAAGGCGAAGGTCATTAGTTGTCAGCAACTGCCGGAGTTGTGTCATTTGCGCAGTGCTACTCGTCAGCATTGAAAGGCCGGGCTAGTCTCAATTGTCCGCTATCGCTGACGAAAGTCAGCTCCCAGAAGACTCAACAACCACAACGTCACGAACAGACCATAGAAAAGCGCCAGCGCCACCAGCGCCAATCGCCGCCACATTGGAGGTCTCAGCTGCATCGGTAGCAGGCGCGTGTTTACGTAAAGCAAGTGCAGCGAGCTGATGATAAAGACGATGCCGGCCATGTTGGCGCTGAGTGCCAGCAGCACGATCGGTTGAGTCAGCCGCAGCGCGAAAATTCCCCAAAGCGAAACTACGATCAGCACGCTGTAGTAGACCACGCGCACATCGCCGCCGCGCCAGGCGCGGATGCGATGGCTGCCCGTCCACAGAATGTCAGTGACGGCGCGAGTCATTCCGTCCAGGATATCCAGTTGTGTCTTGAAGAGAATCCACACGCCCAGAACAGCAATCAGGCCGCCGAAGATTGCGCCCTTTTGGGTTGCCACCGCCTCGGCGAGTGCGGCGGCAATGCCAAGTCCCCGAATGTCACGGCCCGTGGCAATGAACGTGACATAGAGCAGCGCCGGCAGCATCATTCCCAGAATTGCGCCGCTGAAATAGATGACCCATTGATCCACGCGCACAATTCGCCACCAGCCTCTCCAGCGTTCCATCGCGGATGGTGTTGGTTTGAAAGTGCTGCCTGAATGTGCGAGTGCGACTTTCTTTCCGCCAACCGCCGCGGGGATGTATCCGACCGCGCTGCTCATGCCATATCCCTTGTCGCGCGCCCAATTGCTCAAGGTAAGGTTTATTACACCGCCCGCCCCCGCGTACGCAGCGAAAGCGCCGAGCAGGAAAAAATCTGCGCCAGGCGGAATAAACTGAAACGAGCCGCTCCGCGCATTGAAACCAGTGAAGCCGGCCAGCGCCGCGCCCCAGGTTGATGCCGGAACAAAGAACAGTGCGAGCGATCCGAACCCGCCGATGATCAGGACGACCATGATCCAATTCAAGTACTCGAGAGTGCGCTCGATGCGGCGTCCTACCAGTAGAATCAATCCGCAAGCTAAAAAGAGGCCGACGCCGATGCCATACACAACGCCGGCATCGCCGCGTCCCGGGAGGCGTTTCGCGAACAGAAAGAACACCGCACCGGCGGCCGCGCCGGCCCAACCGGGCCAGCCCATCTGTAAGAAAAAGAGGATCGAATACAGCCAGGCCCAGAATGTGGCGTGTGGCCGCGTCCTCATAAAGCCAGTGAACACCGGCTCGCCCGTAGCCATCGTGTAGCGCATCAGTTCGACATTGAGGAGGGTTTGCAGCAGGGCAGCGACGCCGACAATCCACAGCAGTGAGAGTCCATACTTTACAAAAGCCGCAGGTCCAAGCAGAAACTCACCGCTGCCGATGGACGCGCCCAGCACTATCACGCCTGGGCCAACAGCACTCAACCAACCAAAGCCGCGTGGTCTTGGTGCGTCAGGCAACTCGCCGATTCGCCACGGGTCGAGACCGGAACGGGCTTCCGGCGCTACGGTCGTGTTGGGCCGGAGTTTTGATAAGGGCATAGTCAGGGTCTTCTGGCGATGCAAACTGAGTTCTTCGTTTTTCGTTCCGGCGCGCGTCAATGCGCAGAAAGGCAAAAACTGGGCTATAGAAGCGTCGTGCCTTTATGCGCCCTCACTTGATAGTCGAACGGTAGGTGTGCCGCGCTCGTTTCAATTGGTAGTCCGTTTAATACGAGTAATCTGTGGCTGTTCCTGATTCAGAAATCACATGGCGTAGCGAGGGGAGGCACTTTTGCGCGTACAGTGTCGCGAAATTTGACTGATTTTCGACGCATGCTGGCAACATTGGTTTCAACCTCTTCCGGCGTCAGGGCCCTCCCCGCCTCATAGAACACCCAATCGATATCTTCTTGATAATGCCGCGCTTCGGTGGCCTTAACCATTCCATCGCGGATAAACCAGAGATTGAAGTTAATCGACATCGTATCCTCAGGGTAATAGTCTTCACCGTGCTCGACAAATAATTTGCCATCGACGAAATAGCGGACCTTCTGATCGACAACTTGTGTAACCAGCGTATGCCAGCCAGCCTGGCTGCCGCCGGCGGTCTTAAAGACATTATCTTTCTTCCAGTTGGGCTCCGGGCTAAAAGTTTCCCACGTAGTAGCATAAAGCGTTGGTCCATCGATGCCCCAACCGCCGTTTGGCAGGTATTCAAAGTCCAACTCGCTATAGTCGGGGTCCATCGGCGCCTTCAACGGACTGATCGTGTAAAAACTTTCGACGATCAGATCACCACCGGGCCCCGAAGCAGGACTATCCGTGAAACGAACACGAGCAGCATACGTGCCTACAAGATATTTGCGCTGATGACAGATCTGAGTTTGGGTGGTGTTCGCGCTCGTGCCGTCCGTGGAAGAGGTCATGCGCAAAATCCTGTTGAGCGGTTCGTCTGTATCCTTTAGAAATGACACGCCGTTTACCGACCAGGTTGCGCCGGGCACTCCCGGCCAGCCCGGTGCGGTGCGAATAATCCAGCCATGCTTTTTTAGTTGTCTCTGATTGGTATAACTAAAGTCATCGAATAGCACCTGAGCCACCGGCTTTCTGCGGGGCGCATCAGCTACCGGCTTTGTGCCGGGCGCAATCGCTTCAGTTTCAAATCGCTCCTTGTGGCTGGCTGGTAAGGGCAAAGGCTTGGGGTCATTAACCGACATGCTACGAGGAGTAACGACGCCTCGCGTGACAGATAGCAAAGTAAAAATTAGGGCGATCGGAACTAACAGCTTTACACTCTTCATGACTGATATCCTCGGATTCGAGCGGGCCTTTTTGATCTCGAAGGATGGAGGGGTTTTAGTCGCCTCTGTGTGATCTGGACTTGGTTTTAGGTCGTTCCATGTAATCGGACTCGTCGGTGAATGCATTACTCAGTAGGGCGGCTTGCTTGAGTTTGGGGTCTGAGGCCCAGTCTTTGGCTGAAACGAACGAGACTTTGTCATAGACCAGCACGATTGTGCCCAGCTTCAGTAGCTTACTCACTTCACGAGCGGCGAAGATTGGTATCCGAATACAACCATGACTCGCCGGTTGGATTGGAATGCTCGGGTATCCTTGAATCGCCACGCCGCCGCTGATGTAATTGGAGTAATACATCGATCTAAACTCGCCCTTTTCCCAACCTATTTTTTTGTCGTAAACAATAAACCTGCCGCGAGGTGTGTAGGCAATGCTCGTCTGACCTTGGTCAATAAACGGCTTGCCGCTGCCCGTCGAGACAGGAAGAACGCGGACGGCATCTTCGTCGTTGACCAACATTAGCACTTGGCGATCCAGATCAACTTCAACATGGGCGTAACCAAGTTCCCTCGCTTTCGGCGAGGCGCTGGTGCGAATCGCTTCGAGTTCATCGATCGTAAGCTGGCCAGTAATAGGACGGCCCTCCCATTTCTGGAAGGCGATGAATGCTGACCGCGTCGCCGGATCAAATATTCCATCGACCACCCCTGTCCAGTAGCCCATGTCGGACAGTAGGCGTTCGGCCTCTCTCGTTTGTGCTCGCGTTAGCGATGCCTGCCGCAAGCGTGTTTGAATTCTGCCGACTGCCTTCTGCTTACTGTCTACTGCTTTCTGCTGTGCCCTCGCAATTGACGGCGTTGAAATCAGAAGTAAACAAATCGTGAGAAGAGTTTTCATTTTGAATTCCTAATGCTCATCTGAGTCGTTTCGCGGTTTACACTTCAGTCCATGACAGCTGCTCAAGCCGGAAATCCGAATACCCTTTTCCGGGCGAATGTCATCGGCAGTGACTCTTTGCATTCAGGAACATATGACGGTCGACGACTGACAGTCAACTACTGGTGTTGAAGGTCGATATTCGATTTTGGTCTTTCCCGATTCCTGATTTCGGATTTACTGAGGAGCCTCGCAGCTCCCGATAAGCGAAACTCAAAGTCCGAAATTCACAGTCCGAAGTTTCTCCGGCCGGTCACACTCGTTCGCATTCCGAAGATGGAAGTTAAGCCAGCCTCTACCTCAGCGCCGCCGCGGGCATGTCCGGGCTGGGGCCGATAGTACTGCCTGGGAGAGTAGGAAGTCGCAGGGATTACTAAACGAAGCCCCGTCGGCATGAGAAGCCGCGCGGGCTTTGTATTTTCCGCCGTAGGTTAATCAGCCGCGGGGTCCAACAGTTGAAGTTGGTTTTTCTTGGGTTTCCACGCCGTTTGAACTAAACTGCTAGTCAACCCCATCTCACAGCCCCCATCGTTTGACCTCAGAAAGGAGATTTGTCGATGCGTGAACTGTGGGACACCTTTGTATTGCTAATCCCAGTCTTCTTCCTTCTGACGCTTATGTTCGGCGCCGGCTTTGTGATTGGCCGGATTAGCAAACGAGAACACTAAGGCCCAGGGCCGATTCGAGGAACCTGCTTGGAGGCGGCCCTTGATGAAGACACTCTGACGTGTGGGTAAAACCCCACATGCGTCCACTTCTCTGCGGCGCAAGCAAAGGTAACGGCGCAGCTTTGCGCTGCGGGCACGGGATCAACCAGGGACTTGGCTTCTCACATGTGTTGGTAGAATGAATTCATGAGCAGCTAAAGCGCAGGGAGTAGGAAGTCGCTGGGATTATTAAATAGAAGTGAGCCAGGGTTAGTCTTTTTGCTTTTTGGCAGCCGAAGTCGCTTCGCTTATTAACGGTGAACTCCTGTCAGTTGCTGAAAATCTACTTGGGTGGTCGCATACTTGCCACGGATAAGCTCGCCGAAATTCCGACCGTTTGTATTCTGGTCTAAGTGAACCTCTAGCTTTGCTTTTCGGGGGTCCCATTCGAATTTCGTCATAGGATTATAAACGGTATCCTCGAACGCTCCTACCCGCTCTAGCAACTTGAACACCATTGGCGAGACGCGCAGATACTAGCAGCGGTCGAGCTGCGTTATTAATTGCGGGCGCTCACTGTTACGATTCGACTAGTTGCCTGATTTTTGTATGAATATAAAGCGATTGTCGCTCAGAAGTTGACCGGAATTATTCTAAACAAGCCCGATCGGCGTCATGCCCCACGGGCTTCGTTTTTGGCTCTTGGCTTCCGCGGGTCTTGTTGCTGGTCTCGTCGGCCCTTTTGCTGTTTATCCCTTGACTCAGCTGGTGTTAAGCTGAATGCGCGCATTATTTTCTACCAAGTATGATGATTTCTATGACTTCGCCAACTCTGACAACTCTAACGACTTTTATTGCCAATCTGGTATCTCCGTTGCTGAGGAATGCCGCGCGACGAATGGCTGTGGTGTTAGTGCTGGTGTTCTCCCTGTCCAGCTTTGCTTGTCAGTCTGCCACAGTCGCGAATCTTGATGGTGAAAGAACTTCTGCAAATAAACCTGTTCCGATTTACAGCTACGAGGTGGCCCATGTTTTCCCGCACGACCCGGGTGCGTTTACCCAGGGCCTGTTTTTCCATGACGGGAAGTTGCTGGAGAGTACTGGACAGGAAGGCCGCTCCAGTCTACGCCGAGTAGAGCTCGAGACAGGGAAAGTAGTGCAGAGGTTCGACGTACCGGAGCCCTATTTTGCAGAAGGAACAACGCTCTTGAAAGGGAAGATCTACCAGTTGACCTGGCAACATCAGTTGGGCTTCATTTATGACGCGTGGACTTTTGAAAAGATTGGCCAGTTCAACTATCAGGGCGAGGGCTGGGGACTCGCAAACGACGGTCAGTCCTTAATCGTGAGCGACGGCACCAATCGAATACGATTTCTTGACCCGGAGAACTTCCAGGTGCGAAAAACGATCGCGGTCGTTGACGGCAGCATGCCGATCAACGAGATCAATGAACTTGAATACGTTCAGGGTGAAATCTATGCAAATATCTGGCACGTTGATCGTATTGCTCGCATTGACCCCCAGACGGGACGAATAGTCGGCTGGATTGATTTAACTGGACTACTGGGTACCGGTGAAGTTCATGACGAAGAGGCGGTCCTGAATGGCATTGCTTTTGACGAGACCAATGGCAGACTCTTCGTGACTGGCAAACTATGGCCGAAACTTTTTGAAATTCGCTTGAATCGAAAATAGCCGCCCAACGCTTTCATGAGCTTCAAGACTTACTTCCGAACCTTCTCTTATGCAACGATCGCCGTCGCCACACTAACCCTTGTGTTGGCGGGTGGCCTCTCAGTCGCACTGGCTGCCTTACTCTGGCTCTTGATGCTGGTGGCATGGAAGCTTGAAGACACCAGATGGCAACTCTCGGAACGTACCGGATTGATAGTGGTGTTGCTCTCGATCCCGCTTTTCTTTCTCGACTGGAAATATCAGCAGAGCGTCGGTGAGCCGGCCGGAAGACTGGGCGTAAACGCGCTCGCCCATCTCATCGTTTTTCTCTCAGCCATAAAGCTATTGCAAGCGAAGAAAGATCGCGACTGGGTGTTCCTGTATCTCATTTCTTTCTTTGAAGTATTGCTGGCGGCCGGCCTGAGTTTCAGTCCGGTCTTCTTAGGCACCCTAACTCTCTACCTGCTTTGCGGGCTTTCTACAATAATCGCTTTCGAGATTCAGAAATCAAGGCGTGCAATTACGGTCACCGAGACCCGACTGCTCGTGCCGCCGGATTCGCGCATCTTCCGCAAAATCCGTCGAGGCGATAAGCGAAACGCGGAAGCCAATCGCCTTCCGCTTGTTGCGCTCGTCATGCTCCTGCTGATTTTTGTTCTCGCGTTGCCCTTGTTTCTTGTCGCGCCACGCGCCGGCGCTGCGGCACTGACTCGCGGCGGCGGATCACTCGGAAACTTCATTGGGTTTTCAGAAAGCGTAACACTGGGAGAAATTGGGGATCTCAAACGCGACAACGCCGTGGTAATGCATGTCCGCCTCGAGGATTCCCAACCCGCGGGTGGGCTCAGGTGGCGGGGCGTCGCGCTCGATGAGTTTACCGGCCGCGCGTGGAAAAAATCCTTCGAAGCAAGGCGCGCGCTTGAAATAAAGAAGGACAAGGGTTTCTTCCAACTTGGCACAGCCGAAGCCTTGCATCAGCGGACTACGCAAACGATTTTTTTGGAGGCGATAGAATCGCCGGTTCTGTTTGCGGCGTCTCGTCCCATCGCCATTCAGGGCGACTTCCCACTGGTGCGAGTTGATGGCGAAGGTTCAGTGCAGGCGCGCCGGCACGAGTTTGAGCGCGCCATCTACAAAGCTCTTTCGGATACCGCTCCACCCGACGTAGCTTTGCTGCGAAGAGACTCGCGTCCGTACCCCGCCGCATTCGAACGTTATAAACAACTACCAACTTCACTGGATCCGAGAATAAAAGCGCGCGCCAACGCCATAGTCGTCAACGCGCACGCCCTCAATCGCTACGACGAGGCGAAAGCGATCGAGTCACAGCTGCAAACAGAATACGGCTATAGCTTACAGATGAGAGCCGGCGGACCCGATCCACTGGCCGACTTCCTTTTCAATGTGAAGTCCGGACACTGCGAATACTTTTCAACCGCCATGACCGTGATGTTGAGGACGCGCAGTATCGCCGCACGAGTGGTGAACGGCTTTCTTCCCGGCGAATACAACGAAGCAGCCGGGGCTTATACCGTGAGGCAAAGCGACGCCCATTCCTGGGTGGAAGTCTATTTTCCCGAGAGCCAAACCTGGGTAACTTTTGATCCGACTCCCGCAGCCGGAAGAATGGAGCCAGTCAGCACGGGTTTTGCGGCTCAACTGGGAAAATATGCGGAAGCGCTCGAGTTGATTTGGTTTCAATATGTGGTGGGCTACGACAAACAGGAGCAACGCTCCCTGGCAACTTCGCTTCATAACCAGCTCTTTGTATATCGCCGTTCACTCGTACAAATAGTCGGGGCTGCGCGGGAAGCGATAACTTCGCGCAGCAGTGCGATTGTATTAATTGGCTTAGCCGGCGTGGCGGCGTTCCTGCTTTTTTTCCTGGTCAGACGTGTTCGCCGGTTTGGTTGGCGCCGGGGTTTGAGCTTGTCGAAGCGGCCGGCAAACAGCAACGCTTCTACAGTTCTTTTTTACGAGCGATTGCTGGCTTTGCTGGCGCACCGCGGAATGAAACGTGAGCCGGACCTGACGCCGCTGGAGTTTGCGAGCGGTCTCGATTTCCAACCGGCGCTGACTATAACGCAGGCCTACAACCGGGTGAGGTTTGGCGGGCAACAGCTTTCGCCGGGTGAGCTGCGCGAAATTGATCGGATACTGAAACAACTCGAGGGTGAAAGACCGCAAGCTGTTTAGCTTGCGGTGGGCGCGAACCAGCAGTTTGCGTTACAGGCTTAAGTTTATGAAAAAGGTCGGATTTATTAGTCTCGGTTGTCCCAAGAACCTCGTCGATAGCGAGGTGATGATGGGTCAACTCAAGGCAACTGGCTATCAAATAACGGCGGATGCCAGCCAAGCCGACACATTGGTCGTGAACACGTGTGGCTTTATTGACGCCGCGAAAAAGGAATCCATCGAAGCGATTCTAGAAGCAGCTAAATTGAAGTCAGATGGCAAAGCCACGCGGCTGGTAGTAGCCGGCTGTTTAGTTGAGCGCTATCGCGATGAATTGAAACTATCGCTGCCGGAAGTTGATGCCTTCATCGGTACCAGTCAAATAAATGACATCCTCGCGGTCTGCGATCCGAAGACGGACACGCGTTCGCTTCCGGTCATTTCGCTTGGGAATCAAAGTGCGACCTATCTCTACGACGAATCGACGCCACGTGTGTTAGCGACGCCGAGCCATTATGCCTTCATAAAGATCGCCGAAGGTTGCGACCGTCCTTGCGCCTTCTGCTTCATTCCGCAGATGCGCGGTCATTTCCGCAGCCGCCGCTTCGGCTCGATCGTGGCGGAGGCGCAGCAACTGGCTGAAGAAGGCGTGAAGGAGTTGATACTCGTCGCGCAGGATTCTTCGCGGTATGGAGAAGACCTTGGCAAACGGGATGCACTGGCGCACTTGTTGCGGGAGCTATCCCACACGAATGGCATCGAGTGGGTTCGGGTGATGTACACCTATCCCACACATATCAGCGATGCTTTTCTTGACGTCCTGGCGGAAGAACCGAGAGCCGTCAAATACCTCGACATGCCTTTGCAACACGCTTCCCAAAATGTTTTGAAACTGATGAAGCGCGGCGGCAATCGCGCGTCGCTTGAAAGACTGATCAAACGAGTGCGCGATCATGTGCCCGGGATTGGCGTGCGCACCACATTCATCACCGGCTTTCCCGGCGAGACGGATGAGGACTTTGAAGAACTGTTGCAGTTTGTTAAGAACGTCGAATTCGATCGCGTGGGTGTGTTTACGTACTCAGATGAAGAAGGAACGCCGGCCTATGATCTACCGAACAAGGTCGATCCCAAAACCGCAAAACAGCGCCGCGCGCGCTTGATGAAAGAGCAGGCTCGCATTTCGCGCAAAAGAAACAAGACGAGGATTGGTGAGCGGGTTCAGGTAATATTTGAGGGTGAGTCAAATGAAAGCAATTTGTTGTGGCAGGGAAGAATGGAAACCCAGGCGCCTGATATCGACGGTTGCGTCCTGATTAATGACGCCCCTGAAGGATTCGCCCCGGCGCCGGGTGATTTGCTGAATGTCATGATCACTGAAGCGCAGCAATACGATCTGGTGGGTAAGATCGTAGAACAGTGATGAGTAACGAATAATGAGTGATGAGTGTCAAGAGGTTTAGAGTTCAAGCTTTAGCTTGCTGCTTTCTCACGAGACACGGCAACCTGAAGGTTGAACTCTGAACTTCTTGACGCTCAGCCCTCATTACTCATCATCCTCTCACAACTCATGCAGTGCTTTGACTATGATTGTAAAAGAATCCAGCGATGAATTGAATCCACCGGTTGTCGCGGTCGCGCCTTCGTTACCCATACCGCGAACCGCCCGCTCAACGAAAGACTATCTGGCCCTCGCCGTCGCTACCTGCGGCGTCGGTTATCTGCCGCTTGCGCCCGGAACGTGGGGATCGCTCGTCGGCATAGGCGTCTATGCTCTGGTTCGCGGCGCCGCCATGAAGTTCTTCTTCGAGGCCGGCCCCAGCCGCAATTTCAACCTTCTTCATGTTTATTATGGTGTGGTGGCGGTTGAGTTGGCCGTGGTAGTCATTGTCACGCTGGCTGGAATCTGGGCAGCCTCGCGCACGGAGGAGCTGTCTGGCCGGAAAGATCCGAGCAAAGTCGTGATAGATGAAGTTGCCGGCCAATTCATTGCCCTAATCCCGGTTTCTTTTGTCTTGGGCACGGCCTGGTGGTCGGCAATTCTGGCGTTTATTCTTTTCAGGTTTTTCGACATTGTTAAGCCATATCCGGCACGTAGGCTTGAATCATTGGAATCAGGACTCGGAATAATGGCAGACGACGTTGTCGCCGGCATCTATGCCGCGGTAGGAGTCGCCCTCGCCGTGGTGATTAGCTGGTTTCTTTAAGAGGGGAATATAAATGGAGAATCTGGAAAAAGGGGAAGTTGACGGGCCGAAAGATAAGGGCAAAGAAGAAGGATTAGCGCAGCGGAAAGCTGAAGCGACGAGCGCCGGGACCCTAAGCGACCTTGAAGAAACTGAAAAGGATTCAAGTTCAGAGACATCCGGTCTCGATTCCGGACCATCACCCGACGGCGCGTTCGACGAGAACGACGAGATCAAAGACGCGGGCCCAATGTAAACAAAGGATGGCGCTCACTCAAGCAGTTTAGAAGTTCAAGCTTTAGCTTGGTGCGTTCCAAAACACAAACTAAAGTTTGAACTCTAAACTGCTTGAGAGAACTCCAAACTGCTTGAGTGAACCCTAAACCGTCTGGTGGTGAGCTCCGAACTACTTGCAAGATTTCCTTTATTGTGCCGGCATTTGCGAGATTTGCCAGGCGATGAAAGCAATGAAGGCGAGCATCACGCCCAGGATCACGAGAACGACAGGCTCCATTCCCAAAAACGTCCCCGTTCCCGAGTCTTCCATGATGTCCTGCGAAAGATTCCCAACAGCGTTATTAACGACAATGGCGCCGTTCTCCTGACTCGCTCCGGAATTAACTGAACGTTGACCCGCAACTTGCCCTTGTGAAGCACGCTTGTTCTGCTCTTCCAGCGGGGCAAGCTGAGCAGCAAGCTGTGCACTGTCCCCCTTCTTCCTGTTCCTTCCATGAAAGCGATGCGAAAATCTCGGGTTCATATCCATTTGACCTTCTTCAGGTAAACATAAAGCGCCAGCCCCACTGCCACCATCGAAAGAAGCGCGTACACGTAGCCGAAGCGCCACCTCACTTCGGGCATGAACATGAAGTTCATACCATAGATGCCGGCGATCAACGTAACTGACATCAGGATGGTCGAGATAGAGGTCAGCCGCTTCATAATCTTATTCATGCGGTTGCCGGAAACAGAAAGGTACGCGTCCATAGTGGAACTGAGCATATCGCGCAGACCATCAATCGTATCGGCCACGCGGATAAGATGGTCGAAAACATCCTGAAAGTAGACGTGCGTTTCTCGGGGAAAGATGGGTTGCTCCCGCCTGAGCATGGTATTGAATACATCGCGGAGCGGAGTGATCGAGCGACGCATGTAGAGCAGTTTCTTCTTGGCGTTGAATATGTCTTCGATTACTTCTGCTCGCCATTCGCCGAAGATTGAGTCTTCGAGTTCATCCATACGTTCGCTAATGAGGTCGAGCAGCGGAAGATAATCATCAACAATAGCGTCTATCAAAAGATACGCCAGCAATCCCGCTCCCTGTTCTGAGCGGTCCATCCATTCGCGCCAGAGCCGGGCAGCGGTTTCGATGGCGCGAATAGGCCGGCTGTGGACGGTAACGAGATAGTTCTTGCCAAGAAAGATATTCAGTTCGCGCAATTCGAGCCTGTCATTCGGACCGGCAACTTGGGCCTCATAAAGCACCATGAAGTAGTATCCGGGATACTCCTCGATTTTTGGACGCTGGTGCTCGCTGCGGCAGTCTTCGATCGAAAGATGGTGAAAGCCAAACTCTTCGGCCAGCTCTTCAAAGTCACGACTGGTGGGATCACTAACGTCGGCCCAGATGACATTCTCTTCCGCCTCACGTAGTTCACTGATGTCAGCGGCAAGGCAGTTCTCGGCAAACGTTTTTGTGTTGTTATTCAGGCAGACAGTGGTAATCACTTAACTTGTCCCCATCCACATGTAGCGCGCAAACTGTTTTTGGGTTGTAACTGAAATACTACGATTGTTAGGTTAACGACGAAAACCAACAGTTTGCGTTACTTAGCTGTCAAGTCGCGAAGAGTCTATCATTAGCTTGCCAACGAGACACCTCTAAATAAAAACCGCTATAATCCGCGCACACCAATGAGCCAAAACAAAATATTTGTAGCTGATGAAGTCAGCGATACCGGTCTTCAACCCCTGCGCGACGCCGGTTTTGTTGTAGAGAAGCGCACCGGACTCGAGGTGGCGGAATTGCGCCAGGCGCTCTCGGATTGCGCTGGGCTGGTCGTTCGCAGCGAAACCAAAGTCACCGCGGATTTGATGGACAGCGCCACGGCGTTGCGTGTTGTCGGGCGTGCCGGTGTCGGCGTGGACAACATCGATGTGCCGGCGGCGACCGAGCGCGGCATCGTGGTAATGAATGCGCCTGATGGCAACACGATTACCACTGCCGAACACACGATTGCGCTATTGATTGCGCTGGCTCGCCGCGTTCCGCAGGCTAACAGCAGTCTCAAGGCAGGGCGTTGGGCTCGAAAATCGTTTATTGGCGTCGAGTTGCAGGGCAAGACATTGGGAGTCATAGGCTTGGGGCGGATTGGGAGGACTGTGTCGGCCAGGGCTCGCGCGTTCGGGATGAAGATCGTTGCCTTTGATCCTTTCATCGCGCCGGAGCAGGCGCGCGATCTGGAGATCGAGCTGGCTCCCCTTGACGAACTTTTCGCGAGTGCGGATTTCATCACGATCCATACGCCGCTGACCGCGGAAACGCGGGGCGTTGTTGGTAGCGCTGCTTTTGCCCGGATGAAAAAGGGCGTACGCATTATCAACTGCGCGCGAGGCGGGCTTGTGGATGAAAGCGCGCTCTACGACGCGATTAAAAGCGGCACAGTTGCGGGGGCCGCTCTGGATGTTTTCGCTCAGGAGCCACCGCCGCCGGACCATCCTTTGCTGCTGCTCGATGAAGTGATTGCAACACCTCACCTGGGTGCTTCGACCACTGAAGCTCAGGAGGGGGTGGCGTTCACGGTGGCCGAACAGATGCGTGATTACCTGTTGAGTGGCGCTCTGCGTGGCGCTGTAAATGTTCCCTCACTGGGAACCAAGGAGCTGGCGTTATTGCGGCCATATATCGAGCTGGCCGAGAAGCTGGGCCGCTTTCAAGCGCAACTGGTCGACAGCGCAGTGCGAGAAGTGAAACTCGAATTTGCGGGCGAGATCGTAGAACTGAACGCAGCCCCGGTGACGAGATCGTTCCTGGCCGGCCTGCTGCGCGATGTGAGCGCGCGAGTCAACGCCGTCAATGCATTTCTAATCGCTGAAGAACGCGGCATCAATGTTACTACGAGTTACTATCGCGCCGGATCAGATTTCGTTCCGGCGATTCGCACCCGGGTTTTGACTAATGTTGTCGAGCAGTCGCTGGCGGGGACCCTCTTTGGTTTCGGCGAACAAACACGCGAGGGCCGTATCACTGAAATAGACGGCTTTCATATCGAGGCGATTCCCCAGGGTCATATGCTCGTGATGCGCAACCGCGATGTACCGGGAGTCATCGGTCGCGTCGGCACGATATTAGGCGAACACGCCATCAACATTAGCCGGTTTCACCTCGGGCGTCGGGAGCGAGGCGGGGAGGCAATGGCGGTGATTGAAGTTGACGTCGCCGTTGATAAAGAAACGCTCGAGGCACTGCGTTCAATGGACCAGGTTGTATCTGCCCGGCAGATTGAGTTGTGAGCGCGACCGAAGCAACAGCGCCCAATAGTATTTATGTCAACTGCAATTCCTGCGCAGAACATTAGTCCAGAGTTTATTCCGCAGGCGCAGGTTAGCGCTCCACCTGAGCCAGTAAAACCGCCACGCGCGCGAATCGACTCGATCGACCTTCTGCGTGGCATCGTGATGGTCGTCATGATGCTCGACCACACGCGGGACTTTGTTCACTCGGGCTCTTTTCTGTTTGATCCCACGGACTTAACCAAAACTACGACTGCCGTCTTTTTTACTCGCTGGATTACTCACTTTTGCGCGCCAGTGTTTGTGTTTCTCGCCGGTACCGGAGCCTATCTCCAGTTTGCCCGCGGAAAGAGCAAGCGTGAGCTGTCTCGTTTTCTCATTACCCGCGGCATCTGGTTAATCGTACTCGAGTTTACCGTGGTGCGTTTTGGAATGTTCTTCAGTCTGGACTACCGCTTCCTTGGCATGATGCAGGTGATTTGGGTCATTGGTGTGTCAATGATTGTCCTGGCGGCATTGATTCACTTGCCCTTGAGGGTGATTGCGGGATTTGGAATCGCCATGATTGCGCTTCACAACCTGCTGGACCGATTCAAGGTGCAGGGATGGCGAGGTCCCGGCAGTGCAGTGCCGGATTTTGGCGCCAAACTTTGGATCATTGCGCATCAGCCTTTTGAGATATTTCCGGTCGTTGGTTTCCCCAGCCCCGTTGTTCTTCTGGTCTATCCGTTAATTCCCTGGATTGGAGTAATGGCTGTTGGATATGCATTCGGTGAGCTTTACCGGAAGGAGTCAGCACAACGCCGGCGGCTCTTACTTGCGATCGGGAGCATGGCGACGGTTTTGTTTATTGTGTTGCGTGCGATCGATTTATACGGTGATCCCGCAAAGTGGGCGCGACAAAAGAGCACGATGTTCACGGTGCTTTCCTTTCTGAACACGACGAAATATCCGCCGTCGTTGTTGTTCCTGTTAATGACACTCGGTCCCGCGATCATTGCGCTAGCATTGTTCGAATCGAATGCTTCATTACAGGCGCTGAAGTCTGGATCGCAGTCGGTATTCATCAAGCTGCGGAAGGCGTTAATCATTTTTGGCCGCGTGCCTCTTTTTTTCTATGTCCTGCAATGGTATACCGCACACTTGATAGCCGTTGTCGTCGCGTTAATTGCGAGGCAGCCCGTCGCGTATCAGTTTGCCAGCCCAATAGAGAAATTCAGCGGCCGGCCGCCGGCAGGCGTGGGATTCCGGCTCTGGGTGGTCTATGTTTGTTGGGCCCTTGGCGTATTATTGGTTTATCCCATGTGCAAGTGGTTTGCCGGCGTCAAAGCTCGCCGTCGAGACTGGTGGCTCTCTTATGTCTGACGTTGTTAAACTGTTCGCCTAATCTCCCGGAAACTCTTTTCAGCACAGATATCAGCAAGTATAGAAAGGAAACGAAATGCGAAGTTACCTATCCATGGTTATCCTCCTGATCATTGCGGCGCTGGCTTACGGTTGCGCTAATCCGGCGGCCGACAAGCCTAAGGCGACTGTCGGGAATGCGGCCCAGGAGTCAAACGCGGCGAAGCCTGCGGGAACGGAAACGCTCTTGATCTCGCCGGAAAACTCCAAGGTGGAGTTCATCGCCTCCAAGGTTACGAGGACCCACCACGGATCATTCAAGCAGTTCAGTGGCACGATCGAGCTGGTGGCCGACAATATTCCCGGCAGTCGAGTGACGATTGATATCGACACGGGATCGGTAGTAGCCGATGATGATCAACTGACGGGCCACCTGAAGACGGCTGATTTCTTTGACGTGGCCAAGTTTCCTAAAGCGACTTTCGTTTCCACGAAGATCGAGCCGAGCAGTAGCGGCGCCTCAACGCACACTGTGACCGGCAACTTTGAGTTGCACGGAGTAAAGAAGTCGATCACTTTTCCAGCCACCATCCAGGTCACCCCGGAGAACGTGGCAGTTGATGCAGAGTTTGCGATCAATCGGAAGGATTTTGGAATCGTCTATGCAGGCAAGGCCGACGATCTGATACGCGACGAAGTCGTCATTAAGCTGAATCCAAGAGTGCCGCGCAAGAAATAAGGAGTCCGCCGGCTGGGCGGTGTACCGCAAACTGTTAGTTTGCGATTCACCTGCGAACTCCACTGGCTGGGCAGCGTGAGCGATCAGTGAGGTTTGGGTCGTTTAGTTAAAGATCACGTCATGAAGCGATTTACAGTTTACGTCGCACTGCTATCTCTGGTCGGCGTCTTATTCGCTATCGTTTTGCTGCAGGCCACCACTAGCCGCGGCCAATCAAAGCGTGCGGCTAAATCCGGCGATGATGCGGCGCGCACAAACGCGCTGATGCGCACCGACCTCAACTGGATGTTTGGCGGAAAGCCGCAACGTGGCTGGTATCTCTACACGCCGCTTATCTCCCGGCTCATCGGGACAAATCAGGATCCGGCAAGCGCAAAGTTTGCGTCTGCCGTCGCCCGCTGGCAGGGAAAATCAGGTCTGAAGGCCAGCGGGTTACTTGATGACGAAACGCTTTACGCGATGATTAAGGCGTGGCAGGACGCGCGACTAAAGGATCGATCCTTAGCGCGGCCTGAACAATTGCTCATCGCGCCGGTCTCGGATTTTTACGACCCTACCCGCGCCGAAGAACTAAGGCAAGTCGAACGGCAGACCTACGCCGCTTACAAGCGCCTGATCTCCGCCGCTGTCGCCGAACGTTCGCTCGGCCTTGATCATACTTCGCACGGGGAACTGACACCCGGAGAGAAATACTTGAAGATTATTTCCGCCTTTCGCTCGCCGGAGTACCAGACAAAACTCCGGCGCGAGCAGCCCAATTCAGGGCCCGCCGGCCTGGCAGTCAATAGTCCGCACTTCACCGGACGTGCTCTGGATCTGTACGTCGGCGGCGAACCAGTCGATGCCAGAGACTCCAACCGTGCACTTCAAGTGGAGACGCCCGTTTATAAGTGGCTGGTGCGCAATGCTGAGCGTTTTGGCTTCCGCCCTTACTGCTACGAGCCATGGCACTGGGAATACGTCCGCTGAGATGGTAGTGATTGGCCAGGCAAAAGGAGCTGAATCGATTTTCCATTTCTCATTTGTCATTTTTCATTGACAAATGAAAAATGACAAATGGAAAATCCGTTCTTTCTTCCTAGTGCCTTTTGCTCACTACTCGTTTCGGGATAAGAGGAATCACGTGTCCGTCTTGCAGCGCACGACCTTCAGCGACGCTGCTTATGTCCACAACGAACTGCGTACGGCGCGTCACTTTCCGTAGCATCTGCCTCATCATCGCGTCGCTTAGATTCGATGTGTCAACATTCGACTCCTGAAGTACCGCGCGCAAACGCGATTGCCGATTCATGCCGCGGTCGTACACATCCGGGTAAATGTGAAGAATGCCACCTTCGACGACCAGCGTGTCGTAGTTGATATCTACAGGCAGAGGTTCCTCGAGTCGCACGACCAGAGTTCTGAGGCTCCGCTTCGCCGCCTCGATTCGTTTCCGCGAAACGTTCACGCTCCGCGCCGCAATTATCTTCTCGGCGAGGTCGTAGAGATCGGAACGCGGCATACGCACGCAACCGTGAGAGACGAGGTTGCCGACGTCGGTTAGTTTTGCTGCCTGGTGGATAAGATAGCGGCCGCCCAAAGGAATTTTCATCTTGCCGAGCGGGTTGCGTGGGTCACTGGCCTTAATAATCTCACCTGGCTGTACGCTCTTTATCTCGCTCACCCAGTCGCTGGCCGGCGGTATCCATGCAGGGTTCCAGATTATCTCGGTCGCCTCGCGGTCGCCGACATAGATCGGATGTTCCTTCAACCCGACGCCGACATAGTAAGACTTCACCTCTTTGTTGTTTTGCCAGAGCGTCAGCCGAAACGAAGGCACGTTTAAAGTGACGCGGATGTCGGGCTGATCAGGTTCAAAATCGGCAACCTCGATGTGCCCACCTGTGAGCCTATCCGAGCGTTCCGACCGGTTGCGGTCAGCAGCATCCTGCGGCGAAGACGATGTCTGCAACTGTGCGGGCGTCGGCGATGGTGTGGCCGTCTGTGATGAAACGCTTTGCCAGTTAGCCGCAGTTATGCAGGCGACCGCGAGAAGTAACCAGACAAGACTGGGTCGGATGACGACTGCGAATGGATTGCGTGTGGAGCTGAAGTAGCTGGGTTTTAGTTTGACCATAGAATGTCGCGCTTGGCGTGTAGGTGAGCGTAACGAAAAAGCGGGAGGCTTTTCAACCCGCCGCTTCGCTTCTTAAAAACTAATGAGCCGTAGTGAAGGGTAGGAAGAAAGTTGCTCTAATTCAGATTAATCGTTATTTAAGGGCGTGCGTTACCGCTGCGGTGCGACTTCTGGTGTGCAGGTATGAGTTTGTTTCGAAAGGCTCATAGACCCGATAGATGTTCAGCAACAAGATAATGACGGTGATTACTCTTGTTTCCCCGTTGTTACTGCGGTTGCTTTCGTCGCCACGAATTCTTATCCTAAGGTTTGACTTATTTTGCGACCCAACATTTCGGATTGAGCAAAGAAATCAGCGAGGGCGTTGCGATCCTGGGGCTTGATGACGAGATTATCGCCGCCATTGGCCGGGCGCTTAGTGAGGACATCGGCACTGGCGATGTGACTACGAATGGCATTGTGCGCCCGCACGGCGACACTGTTGCACGGATCATCGCCAAACAAGACGGCATCTTGTCAGGACTGACTGTTGCTCAGGCTGTGTTTCTTTCCTTAGACGGAGAGATGCGTTTCAGTACAACTCTCCTGGAAGGCGCCCACGTCCGACGCGAACAGATACTCCTTGAACTGGAGGGCTCGGCACGCGCCATCCTTACAGGAGAGCGAACTGCGCTCAACTTCTTGGGCCGTATGTCTGGCATTGCGACGCTGACACGGCAGTTCGTTGACGCCATCAAGGGAACTAACGCAGTAGTTCTTGACACTCGTAAGACCGCCCCGGGCCTGCGCGCCAGCGATAAACAAGCAGTAAAACACGGTGGCGGCCAAAATCATCGTTTTGGTCTGTATGACCTGGTGCTAATCAAGGACAACCACATTGATTATGCCGGGTCTCTAAGTAATGCGGTTCGCTTGGTGCGTGAGCGCGGCCACGCATTGGAAATCGAAGTGGAAGCCAGGAGCATCCAGGAAGTGAACGAGGCGCTCGCGTTGGGAGTAAAGCAGATCCTCCTGGACAATATGTCGATTGCCGACCTGCGACAGGCAGTTGCGATCAGCGCCGGCCAGGCAAAGTTGGAGGCTTCCGGAAACGTGACGTTGACAAACGTGCGCGAGATTGCCGAGACCGGCGTGGATTTCATCTCTGTGGGTGCGCTAACGCATTCCGCAAAGGCGTTTGATGTCAGCCTGCTTTGGGTTGATTAGAAGTGGGCACTACTGAGGCCTAGTGGGTTAGTTTCGTTGAAAGTGTCCGATAAACTTTAGTTTGTCGTGACTCAGCGACAAGCTAATAAAGCTTATCGGACATCAAACTAACCCACTGCACTACTGACGAGCTTGGGGAAAAGACATGATTCCAGTACTGGGCAATGAGATTTCTTCTGATCGGCTTTATATCGGACTGCAATCGAGGCTTGCCGATGTCGTCCCGGACTTCGAGCTCAAGTTGAAGGCAGATTTAGCTGCCCAGATCAATCTGCTCAAGCGGCAAAGGAATGCGGTCATCCTGGGCCACAATTATATGGAGCCGGCACTCTTCCATTCGATACCGGATTATGTAGGCGATTCGCTCGACCTCGCTCGTAAAGCTGCAACTACAGACAAAGACGTCATCGTTTTTTGCGGCGTACGGTTTATGGCAGAGACCGCGAAAATCCTTAATCCGACAAAGACTGTGTTGTTGCCTTCCAAAAAGGCTGGTTGCTCGCTCGCTGCCAGCATCACGGCGGCTGACGTGCGGGACCTGAAGCGAAAGTTTCCTGGCGTTCCGGTCGTCACTTACGTCAACACTTACGCGGACGTCAAAGCCGAGTCAGATATATGTTGCACTTCTTCAAACGCCGTCGCGGTAGTCGAATCGCTTAACGCAGCGACGGTCATTTTTCTTCCCGATGAGTACCTGGCCAGCAACGTCGCCAGAGAAACCGGCCGGCATATCATCTTTCCTACCAAGGATCTGCGCAAAGGCGCAAAGTCTGAATTGGACTATCAGATGATCGGATGGCCCGGTCGCTGCGAAGTGCATGAGAAGTTTACGTTGTCTGACATCATTGACATTCGCAAACAGTTTCCTGACGTGGTAATTCTTGCCCATCCCGAATGCAGCCCCGAAGTAGTCGCCGCCTCCGATTATTCAGGCAGCACCAATGCCATGATCAAATACGTCGAGCAAACGAAAGCGCCACGTTATCTCTTGCTGACGGAATGCTCCATGGGTGAGAACATTGCTGCCGCGAATCCCGAAAAAGAAATGTTGCGCCTTTGCAGCGTTCGCTGCCCGCACATGAACCAGATTACACTGGAAGAAACGCTTGCGTCGTTGGAGAAAAACCAATATGTGGTCGAAATTCCGGAAGATATTCGTTCCCGGGCAGCCAGGGCTGTCGAAAGGATGATCGCGATCGGCTGAGTTAGAAGTAGTCCTTACCTGCTGCCTTGCGGGCCTTTTCGGCATCGTTTTTTGCGGCGAGCCAAACCTGGGAACGACCATTCACCACGACCTGACAACGGCCTGACAACGATCTGGCCAATTCTTTGGGTTGAAGGATGGAGTTCACAACTCTTAACATTTTTTTACCAATCCTTAACACAGCTTAATACTCACCGGCGTATGCTCTTATTCGCATAACGCAAGACCCCCAGCGGAGGTGATATGAGGTTGAGGAGAAATAGGCTCTGGGGCCGCGACAACCGCTTCAGGCTAATGCTGACCCTGGGTCTCGCGGTCCTGCTGCCGGCGGCGGCGCTCATCTATGTCAATTTCCATCACCTGGAATCCATCAAGCGCAACAAAAAGGTGGAGGGTCTCATCCATCGCGACTTCGAGTATGTGCTCGCCGTCTCCGAGAAGAAGCTCAACCAGAAGGCTTACAAGATGACGGAAGAGGTGAGGAGCGTTTTCCCATCTCCAGACAACGATCCTGAGCCGGATAAAGTAAAGAAGCTTGATCTCCTCCTGGCAAAGAATCCCTGGCTGGCGCACGTGTTCATTTTCGATCGTGAGAAGGGCATGCTGTTCCGTTCGCAACCCCAGCAGCTTAATGACACCTACTGCCGAGAAGAACATGACGTCATGGAGAGACTTTACAGTGGGTGGTTCGGCATGGAAGGAAAAATGCTGTTGGAAGAAATGCATAAAAAGACTCGGCCAATCATGTGGTACACCAGTCAAACAAAGCGGGCCGAGGGCGAAGCGTACATTGCGACCGCCCTTTTTGCCTTACCGGACCTGTCCAAGGACCGGGTCGTCCTGGCTGGAGCCAGCTTCGACCCAAATTACCTGAAGCGAACCTTCTTTCCCGAAATGCTTGATGAGTTGATCACCCAGAAGTTGTCTGAAGATAAAGGGGAGCCGCTTGCCATGATGGTCTACCCTTCGGAGCAAGAGGGTGGTCATGAAGCCAAGCCGCTTGCCACTTCGTCTGGCTGGAGCAAAGGGAAGCCCGAGATCACGCGGAAACTGGACGACGTTTTCCGGGGGCTGGCGTTAGGTATCAAGTTCCAGGGCACCACCGCCGATGCAATCGGGCGTCGCTGGGTGCTGCAGAGTTTTCTCATCCTGGGCGCACTTTCGTTGCTGATGATCGGCGGGTTGATACTGACATATCGCAGCGTCAGCAAAGAAATGGCGCTGGCCCACTTGAAGGCGGACTTCGTTTCCAACGTGTCGCACGAGCTGCGCACCCCGCTCGCGCTGATTCGTTTGTACGCCGAAACACTTGAGCTGGGGCGCATCACAACGCAGGAAAAGAAGGATGAGTACTACCGCATCATCCGCAAGGAAAGCGAGCGGCTAACCGCATTGATCAACAACATCCTGGATTTCTCGCGCATCGAGGCGGGACGTAAGGAGTATGATTTCCGGGAGACTGACATCGCTGAACTGGTTCGCAACACGCTTGATGCTTATCGTTACCAAATCGAGCAACAGGGCTTTGCTTTCGAGCAGAGCATCGACGCGAGCATCCCACGAGTGCGAGTGGACCGGGAAGCGATTGCGCGAGCGCTTGTTAACCTGGTCAACAACGCGCTGAAATACTCGGCCAACGAGAAATTCCTTGGCGTCAAGTTGTATCAAGCGAATGACTTGTTGAAGCTCGAGGTCGTCGATCGCGGCATCGGCATCACGCGGCGCGAGCAATCAAAGATCTTTGAGAAGTTTTACCGGACGGGCGACCCGCTGGTGCACAACACGAAAGGCAGCGGCCTGGGCTTGTCACTGGTTCGCCACATCACTCAAGCGCATGGTGGCGAGGTGCAGGTGGAAAGCACGCCCGGAAAAGGCAGCAAGTTTACTCTGTCGTTGCCGCTGGCAACGGCCACGCAATGAGGCACGAACGCAAGGGCAGTAGCCCCACTGTTAACGAGGGCTTCAGTCTTGTGAAAGGAATCATGAAATCCAAAATGAACTCGATTCGACAACAGAACAACGGAGCGACTGACTCCCGGCCAGCCGCGGCCGCGATAGCCGGACAAAGAAGCGACGCGGCCGCGAGCGCGGGCAAAAAAGTCCGCGTTTTGATAGTGGAGGACGAACCTGCGATGGTAGCCGGCCTGCGCGATAACTTTGAGTTCGAAGGCTACGACGTAATCAGCGCCGACAACGGAGCGACCGGCCTCGAGCGCGCGTTGACCGATGATCCGGATCTTGTGGTGTTGGACGTTATGATGCCACGGATGAGTGGTCTCGACGTTTGTAAGCAGTTGAAGGCCAAGCGGCCATCAATTCCCATCATCATGCTGACCGCGCGCGGCCAGGAAATCGATAAGGTTGTGGGCCTGGAACTGGGCGCCGATGACTACGTTACAAAGCCGTTCTCGATTCGCGAATTGATGGCCCGGGTCAAAGCGGTGCTGCGACGGGTGTCACCTCAGGCCAGCCTTCCGGACGTTTATCGTTTCAGTGACGTGGAGGTTAACGTCCGCAGCAATGAGGTGTCGCGCTCAGGCACGCCTATTGAACTCTCCGCGAAAGAGTTTGCGCTGCTGGCGTATTTCATTTCCCATCCTGCGGAGACCTTAAGTCGCGACCGGCTGCTGGATGCGGTGTGGGGATATGAGAATTACCCTAACACCCGCACTGTTGATACCCACATCGTTCATCTTAGGCAGAAGCTGGAATTGAATCCGGAGGAGCCGCGATTCATACTAACCGTTCACGGAAGTGGCTATAAATTCGTTGGCTGAGGTCTAACAATTTTATGAGCTTCTCAGGGTTCAATGGCGGGTTGGCGATTCGGCGCGCGATCGATGTCCAGGTGGCTCCACTGCCACGCCGGAAGTCAGTTAATCGGGCACGCCAACTGGAACTGGAACTGAAGATCGCCACACTTCAGCAAGAGTACGCCGACCTGCATACAGCGCTTGTGGAAGCCGCGCAGGTGCACCGCCGCCTGTGTGCTCCCCGTCTCGTGCGGTACAACGATTTTGAGATTGCCAGCGAAACTTTTGCCGTTCGCCATGTGCCTGGCGACTTTGTTACCGCGGACAAGGTTGATGCTGGTGTAATCCTCGGGCTGGGTGATATTTGCGGCAAAGGTTTGGCTGCCGGGATGTGGATTACGCATATGGTGGGGCTTGTTGGTACGCATGCCGCAGTGAACTCGGCGCCCGAGGCAATCGTACAGAACCTGAACAGTGACCTCTGCCGAACGTCCTCGGTGACGCCGCTGGCCAGTCTGTTTCTTGCACGACTCGATCCGAGCACGGGAAGGCTCGAATACTGCAACGCGGGCCATCCGCCTGCTTTGCTGTTACGCGCGGATGGACAACTGGAATCACTCTCCGAAGGCGGACCGCTTCTCGGTGTCGTTCCCATGTCTTCGTTCGCCAGAGGATGCGTGGATCTGCACGCTGGAGACTTATTGATGGTTTGCTCCGACGGCATTCTCGAGTCACGGAATAGCGCCGATGAAGAGTTTGGCTACGAGCGCCTGCAGGCGCAACTGCGTCGCACACGCACCGGCCCAGCCGATGCCATGCTGTTTTCGGTGCTGGGCGCCGTTCAGGATTTCGCCGCCGCCGGTCCGCTGGTAGACGACATGTCGCTGCTGGTCGTAAGGTACTGCACTCATTAACGTCAAAGGCTGAAACATTCAACAACAAATAGAAGGAGAACAATTATGGCAAATGTAAAACCGATTCCTGACGGTTACCACTCAGTGACGCCGTATCTAATCATCAAGGGGGCGGCCGACGCGATTGAGTTTTATAAGAAAGCGTTTGGCGCCACCGAGCTATTTCGCATGAATCACGAAGGCAAGGTGGGGCATGCGGAGATCAAGATTGGCGACTCGCCGATCATGCTTGCCGATGAGAGTCCCGAAATGGGCTCTAAGAGTCCGACAACTCTGGGCGGCACGCCGGTAAGCATCATGATCTATGTGGATGATGTAGATACCATTTTCAATCAAGCCATCGCCGCCGGTGGAGAGCAGCAGAAACCGCTTCAAGATCAGTTCTATGGAGATCGCTCCGGCACGTTAAAGGATCCATTTGGACACGTGTGGCACGTTGCAACACACGTGGAAGACGTGTCACCTGAGGAAATGGATAAGCGTATAGCGAAAGCCGCCCACGGCGGCTGATGGTGTCCGTCGCGGTCATAGATACCGAACTAGCCGGTTGGGTCGGGCATTCCAGGGACCAGTCGCCAGTATGGGCGTGTTACGTGCGACCACACACGCGACTGGTTCCTGATTTGCGGCGGCGCAGGTGCACTAACAGTCAATCGGAGAAGCCATTTCTAAGGAAATGGATTCGATTGCAACAAAACAGACTCTCGAAACGTAGCTCACAACATGAGCGATGTTTGCCTGAAGCGTGTCAGGGCGTGATAATCGCCCTGTCCCCGACCAGAGCTAAGACTTCGTAGGCGGCCGGTTTCGTTGAAATTGTCCGATAAACTTTAATTTGTCGTGACTCGCGACAAGCTAAAGCTTTTCGGACATCAAACTGACCATACCTAAGACTTAGAGAAATTGGCTATGAGATATTCGCGTTTTCTAGTAATGGTTTGCCTGGCCGGATTGTTGGCTATCTTCCTTACGGGCTGCGCCAACAAAGCGCAGCAAAGCTTTGACCGCCCCCCGGCTCCAGTCTCAGTGTCTGTAGCTGTTGCCCAGGACGTCCCCACGTATCTCGATGCAATCGGCAAGACAGTCGCGCGTGAAGTGGTTTCGATTCAGCCTCAAGTGTCAGGGCGCATTACCAGCATCCATTTTACTGATGGCGCAGACGTGAAGAAGGGCGCCATCCTGTTTACGATCGACACGCGCCCCTTCGAAGCGAGTCTCCGGCAAGCCCAGGCAAACGTGTCGCGAGACAACGCTTTGAAGAAGCAGGCGGAAGCTAATCTCACCAGGGAAATCGCACAGGCGAAGTGGGGTGAAGTACAGGTCAATCGCTATCGCCGGCTAGTCGAGCAGGGAGTCGTTCCGCGCGAGCAGTATGAGCAACTGCGCGCGAACCTGGATTCTCTTAACGCGAACGTTGGTTCTGCTCGCGCTGCAGTTCACAGCGCCGATGAAGCCATCAAGGTGGATACGGCCGCGGTTGAGAGCGCGAAGGTCCAACTGAGTTATTGCTACATTCGCGCGCCTATCGACGGCCGCGCAGGCCAGCGCCTGGTGGACGTCGGCAATGTGGTCAACCCGGGCGGCGGTTCGGGAAACAACAGTTCGGGTGGTACCGGCGCCGGCAGTAGCAATGCTTTGCTGGTGATCGAGCGATTGGATCCCATCTATGCTGACTTTACCATCTCGCAAAACAATCTTGCGGAGGTGCAGCAACAAATGCGCGCCGGCAAGTTAAGAGCGGAAGTCAATCTGCCAGAGACTCCGGGTGATCCGGTCATCGGTCAGCTTACGTTTCTCAACAATGTCGTTGAGAACACGACCGGTACAGTCAACCTGCGCGCGACGATTCCAAACGCCGGACATCGCTTTTGGCCGGGCCGGTTCGTCAACATTCGTCTCGTATTAAACACAATTCATCAAGCTGTACTTGTGCCTGGCACTGCGCCGCAAATGTCAGCCAAGGGTTCGTTTGTTTACGTCGTAAAGCAGGATTCGAGCGCCGAGCAGCGGCCGGTAACACTGGGGCAAAGGCAGGGAGAACTGATTGTTGTTGAAAACGGAGTAGAGCCCGGCGAACGTGTTGTTATCAACGGTCAACTCGGTGTCACGCCGGGCGGGAAGGTCCACATCGAGCAACCACGCGACACGGGAAGTCCAGTCTCGACCGCCAACGGGGCGAAATAATGAACCCAACGGAGTAGCGTCTATGGGAAGCAGAACAGGCCGCGGATTAACGCGGATTCCGCGAATCTGAAGAACCTTGCAGAGCTTGCTTATTTTTTGACCTTATCCGCGTTTATCCGCGGCTGATAACTTCGTTCCGCTGGCTTGCTCAACTGAGACGATCGAATCATGAACCTCTCGGAACCTTTCATTCGCCGGCCTGTCATGACCGCGGTCTTGACGCTCTCAGTAATCCTGTTCGGAGTATTGAGCTACTTTCAACTACCTGTAAACGATCTACCGGCGGTAGATTATCCGGTCATCCAGGTGACGGTAGGCTACCCGGGGGCGAGTCCGGATACAATTGCCAACAACATTGCTACACCGCTCGAACGCCAGTTCATGCAAATCAACGGGCTCGAGGTGGTAACGTCATCGAGTAGTCAGGGAGTAGCAACCTTCACACTCCAGTTCGCGCTCGAAAAAAACATTGATGCCGCCGCGACCGACGTGCAGACGGCGATTTCGCAGGCCATCGGCAGTCTTCCTGCCGATCTGCCCTCACCGCCTACATATTCGAAAACCAATCCTAACGATCAGCCGATCATGTACATCGCGATGACCAGCGACTCGGTCACGTCAGGCCAACTTTACGACTACGCCAGCACGCAGGTCGGGCAGCGCCTCAGCATCCTGCCCGGTGTCTCGCAAGTTAACGTTTATGGCACCAAGTCGGCTATCCGGATCAAGGCCAACCCTTCGGCCATGTGGGCCCGGGGAATTTCAATTGACGACCTGAGCGCTGCGATCAAAAGCGGAACAAGCTACACCGGAGCGGGACAATTAGACAGTACGTCCGGAACCGCGGTCATCAGGCCCCAGGGTCAACTCGAAAATGCTGAGCAATACAGCAACTTGATCGTGGGCGGCACCAGTGGTGCGCCTGTGTACCTGCGCGACGTTGCGTTAGTTAAGGATTCGGTTCAGGACGAACGTGTCAACATGCGGTTCTGGGTCCGGGGATACGAGGTGCCGTCTGCGACTGTAATCGTGGCGGTCAATCGTCGGGCCGGCGCCAACGCAGTAGAAGTTTCGAAGAGCATTCGTGGAGTATTGCCGCAGATCAGCTCCGAGCTTCCCGGATCAATCCGTGTCACGCCGATATACGATCGCTCGCTAAGCATCGTCCATTCGGTCATCGACGTGGAAACGACGCTGTTGATCGCCTTTGTCCTGGTGGTGATGGTGATCTTTGCTTTCCTGGGTCGAGTCACCGACACACTCATCCCTACTGTGGCGCTGCCGCTGTCGCTGCTCATCACGTTTATCGCGATGCGCGCGTTGGGCTACAGTCTCGACAACTTGTCGTTGATGGCCCTTACGCTTGCGATCGGCTTTTTGGTTGACGATGCCATCGTGTTTCTCGAAAACACTGTGCGCCGAATGGAGCGAGGAGAGCAGCCGTTTGAAGCGGCCATCAACAGCGCCAGGGAAATCAGCTTCACGATCATGTCGATGACCATCTCGCTGGCGGCTGTGTTTATCCCGCTGGTGTTCATGTCAGGCCTGGTTGGCCGCATCTTCCGCGAGTTTGCAATCACCATCGTCATTGCGATCTTCGCTTCCGGTTTGGTGTCGCTGACTCTGACTCCGCTGATGTGCGCGCGACTGCTGAAACAGCGAGGGGAGGGCTTGAAAAAGACCTGGATGGAAAGAGTGATCGGCGGCATCGAGAAGCGCGTGCTTGCTATGTATGGCGGATCGCTCTGGTGGTTTCTGCGACATCGTTGGGTCTCGCCAGTCATCTGGACGATCTGCCTGGCCGGAACGATCTGGCTCTTTGTACTCGTACCCAAGGCATTCCTGCCGCCGGGAGACAGCAGCGTAATTTTTGGCGCCTTCATTGCGCGTGAGGGTTCGTCGCCGGAGCAAATGCGTGCTTTTCAGGATCGTGTGGACGAGACTCTCCACCAGGATCCAAACGTCATTACCGACTTCACTATGACCGGTGCTACCGGCTTCCTGGCCTCAAACATGGGAATCACGTTTACTTTCATAAGGCCACCGGAAGAGCGCGCGCCAATACAACAAGTGGCTGGCCAGATGATGGGCAAGCTTAACTCAATTCCCGGAGTGTTTACGTTCCTGCGGCCCTTTCCGGTGCTGGAGATAAGCACGGGCGTGACCAGCCAGACTCAGGGGCAATACGCATTTGCGGTGTCCGGCGTCAATCCCGAAGAAGTTTACGATGTCAGTCAGAAGCTGATGGGCAAGCTAATGGAATATCCGGGGTTTTTGACAGTTTCATCGGACTTGTACAACAACACTCCCAATCTCAATGTTGAGCTTCGTCGCGATCAAGCCAAAACCTATGGAGTGTCCGAGGCGCGGATCTTGTCGCTTTTGCGCAACGCGTATTCGCAGAACTACCTTTACCTGGTCAAAAAACCGCAGGACCAGTACCAGGTCATTCTGGAGATGGAAGACGCCGCCCGCGCGAATCCGGAAGACCTGTCGAAGCTCTACATAAGATCTGACGACGGACAGCGCCTGGTACCGCTTGGCGAATTGGTTACCTGGAAATCGACGCTCGGTCCGCAGACAGTAAATCACCTTAATCAGTTCACCAGCGTGACGCTATCTTTCAACCTGAAGCCCGGCGTGGCTCTGGGTGACGCTACGAATTTCATCAACAAGACGGCGGCAGAAATTGTGCCGCCAACGGTGCGGGGTGAACTGCAAGGTGAGGCGCAAACGTTCAGCAACACGGTCACAAGTTTGACTGTGCTGATGGCGCTGGCTGTCTTCGTGATGTACGTGATTCTGGCAATCCTTTACGAAAGCTACGTGCATCCCTTGACCGTGCTTTCGACGCTTCCCACCGCGCTGGTTGGTGGTCTGCTGACACTCCTTTTGTTTGGACAAGAGGCCTCGCTCTACGCCTTCGTCGGCATGTTTATGTTGATGGGAATCGTCAAGAAGAACGGGATCATGATCGTCGACTTCGCGCGCCAGCGGGTTGATGCCGGTCAGGCCGCGGATCGAGCGATTCACGACGCGAGCATGGATCGATTCCGACCGATTTTGATGACCACCCTTGCCGCGGTCTTTGGCGCGATGCCGATTGCGCTCGGCTATGGCGCCGATGGTTCATCCCGCCGGCCGCTCGGGCTGGTAGTGGTTGGCGGCCTGGTCGTTTCGCAGTTCATCACGCTCTACATCACGCCCGTGATCTATCTTTACCTCGAGCAGTTTCAGGAGAAGGTGCTCGACCGTACATCCTTCTTCGGCTCACGCCACGCACCGAAGCCCGTCACCGGCGAAACCGTACGAACCCAGGAGTCCTTGCCATCGGATCTCGCTACAGAAGACTGAGATGGGTAGACCGAAAGGCGGAAATGGGCCGCAACACCGTCGCACTGAACGACTCAGCTTGCTGGGGGCCGTTTGAGAAGACGCAGCGCACTAACGATTACCAGTCCAATCGTTGAACCCAAGCCAAGCCAGAACCAGCCGGTTAGTCCTACGGCTACCAATCCCGAAGTATCCTCTGCTCTCACTCGTTCCCGGTTCATAAGATAGGCACTCACCACGCCGGCCACCAGGCTGACCAGCGCCGACAGCTGGCTTTTGTCTTTGCCGGCTCGAGCTATGCCGAAGAAAAGTACCGCCAACATTAGAAAGGGAATCAAGTAGAGTGCGCTATGGCCATCGCGCGCGAGATCAACTCCGCTCAGTCTGTTTTCTGATGTACCACAAGTCAGTTGTACCCAGGGCAGGAAAAAGCAGATCAGACCAATCAACGCCATACTTGTGGTCACGCGTCTGCTATCCAATTGGCGCTCGCTCCTCCGCGATTTCGGTGAGGCGGTATCTCAACTAATTTTGCGAATCCGATGTTCCAATATTACCCGCAATTAAACGAGTAACAAAGAAATTGCATTCAAATTATGTAAAGAATTTCTTCTGAATGTGCGTTTTCCGCGGTTGGCGATTTGTTCGGGTTCGCATATTCGCTTTCAAGGAGTAGAATCTCTGTACAGTAATTCCCCCAGGTAAGTTCCCCCAAAAACTCAACCCGAGCGAAAAGAGAAAGCTCTTGACGAAGGAGCGTTCTGGAGATCGGAGGTTGAATTTGGGACACACCGGACAGACAGCGACAGCAAAAAGCAAAACGGAGCGGATTCCGTCTGGCCACGTCACGCTCGAAGGTGAGTTGAGCGTTCCTGTGGGCGCTAGAGGCGTAGTGCTCTTCGCGCACGGGTCTGGGAGCAGCCGACATAGTAAGCGCAATCAATTTGTGGCGCGAACTATTCGAGAAGCGGGCATTGGCACGCTGCTTTTCGATTTACTCACACCGGAGGAAGAAGCAGTAGACGTTAACACACGTCAACTGCGCTTCGACATTGGACTGCTCGCGGAGCGCCTGATCGATGCGACTAACTGGATCAAAAAGAAAGCTGACACCTCGCACTTGAGAGTTGGTTACTTTGGGGCGAGTACGGGTGGTGGTGCGGCTTTGGTGGCTGCCGCCGAAATTGGTGAGGAGGTTGGGGCCGTGGTCTCGCGCGGCGGACGGCCCGATCTTGCTGGAGAGGCATTGTCCGGCGTCAGGTCGCCTACGCTGCTGATCGTCGGCGGGCTCGACTACACCGTGATCAGATTAAACCAGGAAGCGTATGCCCAGTTGCGTTCTGAAAAGAAACTGGTAATCGTTCCCGGGGCGACACATCTCTTTGAAGAGCCGGGCACGCTGGAGGAGGTTGCCAGTCTTGCAGCCAATTGGTTTCAGCGCCACCTGGGTGCGAACTCTGCTGCGTAAGGAGGCTTCCATTATTGGAAATTCTCAAGATAGATTCTGGAGGTAAAAAACAATGCGAGTAAAAGAAGTCATGACTGCTGACCCGGCCTGTTGTATTTCAGAAACGAGTCTGCAAGAGGTCGCCCAAATGATGGTCGATCACGACTGCGGCGAAATACCCGTCGTCGAAAACAAGCAAACGATGCTGCCCATCGGTGTCATTACTGACCGCGATATTGTCTGCCGAACGATTGCGCGAGGACTTAATCCTCTGAATCTAACGGTAGCGGATTGCATCAGCAAACCCTGCGTGACGGTAACGCCGGACATGTCGTTAGAGGAGTGCAGCAGGATCATGGAAGAGAATCGGATTCGCCGCGTGCCGGTCGTGGATGCTGCCGGTCGTTGCTGTGGCATTGTCGCCTTAGCTGACATCGCACTGCATGCAAAGAAGAGCATGGCAGGCGAAGTTGTTAAGGAAGTATCAACTCCGACCGCAGCGGCATCGGCTGCGGGGAGGTGAGTTCACTTTCATTACCGCGCGGGAAAATTCGAAATCGTGCGAGGGCCGTGGGCCTTCGCGGCGGGAGGTTTAGCTATTTAAGTAAGGAGGTGGTTCGGATGGCAAAGAAAGAAAAACAATCAAAACGGCAAGGAAAGACTGGAGGGTCGAAAACTCAACCAGCCAGGGGCGGGTCGCGAACGCAGCAAACCACTTCGAGAAGGGGGTCCGAGACAGGCATTGCACAACGTGAACAATCGTCACCTGTTCGCGCGACGATAAGTCCATTTTCCCTGATGCGTCGCTTTAGTGAGGAAATGGATCGGCTCTTTGGAGATTCTAGCTTGGGGCGCGGTTTTGCATTTCCGCTCGGTCTGGAGTTTGGCAGGCTGGCGGAACTGGAAGCCTCGGCGTGGTCGCCTCAGGTCGAAGTGCTTGAGCGTAATGGCAAACTAACCATACGTGCCGATCTGCCTGGACTTTCCAGGGATGACATCGATGTGAATATTACTGACGATGCGGTTGTGATTCGCGGTGAAAGGGAGCAGGCAAAGGAAGAAAACGAACAGGGCTACTATCGATCCGAAAGGAGTTACGGAAGTTTTTACCGCGAGATTCCATTGCCCAGCGGCGTCAAGCCCGATGAGGCCAACGCGACTTTCCGCGATGGCGTACTCGAAATAACACTTCCGGCTCCCGAACGACAGCCGCAGAGTCGCCGGATTGAAATCGGCAAAGGCTCGCAATCGGAGCCGGAACCGCAGGCAAAAACTAAGGCAGCCGGGGCTTAGAGAAAACCTCGGACAGGGAAAAATATGATCTTTCGAGATCGAACTGATGCAGGACAGCATTTAGCGGCCAGGCTAACTAAGTACGCCAATCGCCCGGACGTGCTGGTATTGGCGCTGCCGCGCGGAGGCGTACCGGTTGCTTATGAAGTAGCTAAGCAAATCGGTGCGCCGCTCGATGTCTTCCTGGTAAGGAAGCTTGGTGTTCCCGGCCATGAAGAATTAGCGATGGGAGCGATTGCGTCTGGCGGAGTGCGCGTTATCAACAAAGAGGTCGTGCGCTTACTACAGATTCCGAACGAATTAATCGATGCAGTTGCCGCTGTCGAACAACAGGAATTAGAACGACGCCAACATGAATATCGCGATGACCGCTCGCCGCCCGAGGTGAAGGGTCTAGTAGTAATCCTGATTGATGATGGCCTGGCAACTGGCTCGACAATGCGCGCGGCGGCCGCCGCTCTGCGCAAGCAAGGTCCCGCGCGCCTCGTTATTGCCGTCCCCGTCTCCGCGCCGGAGACGTGTGATGAGTTTCGCAGCGAGGTGGATGAGATCGTGTGTGCAGTAACGCCGGAGCCCTTTCGTGGCGTCGGCTTGTGGTACAAAGACTTCTCGCAAACCACAGACGAGGAGGTTCGTGAGCTGTTAGAGCGAGCGAGGCAAAAACACCCCGCCGCGCGCCATTGGGCAGGCAGCACACAAATGAACTAAGGAGCCCGACTGATGTCGGATAAGACGACATTAAATGTAGCGAATGTAGTACGGGAAAACTCACACCCTCTCACCGGGGCAAGTTCCGATTACGATCCGCTCCTGCAGCAGATAGGCGATGCGCGTTTTGTCCTGCTCGGCGAAGCTTCACATGGTACTCACGAGTTTTATCGCGAGCGCGCACAACTCACCAAACGACTCATCCGGGAAAAGAATTTTAATGCAGTTGCGGTTGAGGCCGACTGGCCCGACGCCTATCGCGTTAATCGTTATGTTCGCGGTGTACCAGGAGATACGGAAGCCATCGATTCACTCGCGGGTTTCAAACGGTTTCCCACCTGGATGTGGCGCAACGCCGACGTCCTCGATTTCGTCGGCTGGTTGCGCGAGCATAATGATGCGCTTTCGAACGATGCAAACAAGGTCGGCTTCTACGGTCTCGATCTTTATAGCTTACAAACCTCTATCGAAGCTGTCCTTGGCTACCTGAACAAGGTGGATCCCGAAGCTGCAAAGCGTGCTCGCTATCGTTACTCCTGTTTTGAGCATTTTGGCGAGGACACGCAGGCTTACGGTTACGCTGCCGGATTTGATCTGAGCGAGTCGTGCGAGCAGGAGGTTGTTGGTCAACTTCTCGAACTGCGAAAACGGGCAGCCGACTATGCAAGCCGTGACGGACGCGTGGCCGCGGACGATTTCTTTTTTGCAGAACAGAACGCGCGTCTGGTAAGGAACGCAGAAGAGTATTACCGTTCGATGTTTCATGGCTCGGTGCCTTCCTGGAACTTGCGCGATCGTCACATGGCCGAGACGCTCGAATCGCTTATTAGACACTTCGCCACACTGGGCCAGACAGCCAAGGTTGTCGTCTGGGAACACAACTCGCATCTGGGCGATGCGCGGGCCACAGAAATGGGCCAGCGAGGCGAACTCAATGTCGGTCAAATCGTAAGAGAGCGGCATGGCCCCGATGCGGTGCTCGTCGGATTTTCAACCTACACCGGCAGTGTCACTGCGGCTTCCAATTGGGATGCGCCCGCGGAACGAAAACAGGTACTTCCGGCACTAGCAGGCAGTTACGAGGCCCTCCTACACCAGGTGCAAATCCCAAGCTTCCAAATCTGGTTGCGCAAACGCAGTCCTGCGGCAGCTGCCTTAGATGAGCCGCGTTTGGAGCGGGCCATCGGTGTTATTTACCGGCCGGAAACTGAGCGTCAGAGTCATTACTTCTACGCGCGCATGCCCGATCAATTTGACGCACTGCTACACTTCGATCAGACACGAGCGGTTGAGCCATTAGAACGCACGCCCGAGTGGACTATGGCGGAAGTCAGGGAACCGGCGGAGACATTTCCGTTTGGTCTATAGGTCTTATAGAGAAAGGATTGGATTATGCCAACTCAGGAAATCCCACGCGATGAATGGAAAAGCTTTTTCGACAAGTTTACCCAGCAGCACGAAGGCTGGCTGGCGAGTCTGGAAATCTTCGCCCCCGATGTCGGCGCCCAACAAGAAGCGCTCGATTTGCCGCTTGAGGGAATCAGCACCACAGCGAAAGAGAACGGGCCTCAGACGATCGCGATCAGCCTGGGGAAAACTCCTGAAGATCACGTGACACATACGATTGCCGATCCTACGCGGCTTTGGCTGGAACAAACATCACAGCGAGCAAACGCCGCTTTGGAAATCGAGTCGGCAGACGAAGTAAAGACGCTGCTTCGTTTTCGCTCACCCTTGCCCGCCGACATGGTCGATGGAGCAGTGCTGGAGTAGTAGTCTGATCTCTCATTTTACGAAATTGCCGCAAAGGAACCAGCAACAGGTGAGAGAGCGTCAGAAGATGCAGGTGACGGGCGACAGAAGGTGGACCATGACTACCCGCGTACAGTTGAGTGCAGCGGCCGAGCACGAAGGTGGTCACACAGACCTAATGCTCGCGGCACTCAAAGGGCGGATCCGCACTGTGAAGGCGTTGCTCAAGAGCAGAGTGGATGCAAATGCAAAAGACTATGAAGGACGGACAGCGCTGATGTTCGCCGTCAGCAATTTGCAGATGGAATCCGTCAAGGCCTTGCTGGACCACGGGGCTGATGTGAATGTGACAGCTAATGATGGCTGCACAGCATTGATGCTGGCAGCATCGTCGGGAGATCGGGAGATCGTTCGTGCGTTATTGAGCAAAGGCGCCGACCTAACAGGAAAGTTCATACAGACCGGCAAGACAGCCCTGACGCTTGCGAAAGAAAAAGGTTATACGGAGATCGTTCATTTACTTCAGAGGGCCGGCGCGAAAGAGTAGCTCGTGGGGATCAGCGAGTGGCACAATCACCGAGTTACGACTCAGATCTATGGCTTGCTCTTAAGCAGACGTGCGATTTGATCGTGTGTGGTTTTGTCTTTCGCGTATGTATCGAGTAGTGATAACGCCGTTTGGCCATCAGTGCTTCGAGCATTAGCATCCGCGCCAGCCTCGAGTAGGAGCTTGACGACCTCGATGCTCGGCGTACTACTCGTGGTCGCAGTCATCAAAGGGGTGAAGCCGAGCCCATTTTTTGAATTTGCATCAGCGTCTCTCGTAAGTAACGCCTTGATCATCACCACATCATGTCTCTCAATAGCATACATCAAAGGCGAACGGCTAAAACCTCCCTTTGGGTTTACTTCAGCTCCCGCCGCAATCATGGCGTATGTAATCTGCAGCCAATCTTTGTTGCACCGATCCATAGCAGACATCAGTGCTGAGAATTCGCCAGCGTGCAAACTGTACATTTTGACGTTTGGGTCTGCGCCGGCGCCAAGTAGCGCTTTGACAATGTCCAGGTGACCCTCTATTGCGGCAAGCACTAACGCTGTATGGCCAGAACCAAGTTTTGCGTTTACGTCGACACCCTTTTCCAACAGACTTCGGACCTCATTTAGATCGCCGCTTTCTGCGGCACTCAACAACGCATTACAACCATTCTTGAAAGCGTCGCTACAGAATGCCCCTCGCTCATTCTTGTCAGGGCAATAACGATCCAGCTCTGCTTTCGTCTGTCTATCTTGTCGGGGTATCGGGTCCCTCCTGGCCTGTTTGCGCTGATTTTCTATGGATCTGGCTGATACCTTTTGGCTGGGTGAGTTTCCAGGGATAAGATTTCCGAAAATAATAATGAAGAAGATGGATGTCGCTCTCGTGCTTAATACCTTCATAGCGGTCTCCAATCATCAAGAGTGAGGTCCGATGGGCGTGATTAGTCACTGCGGCTGCATTACCCATTTTCATTCCTATCTGCGACGAAAGTCAACGTGCATCTTTGTCATTGAGGCACTTTGCAAAAAAGTATTTTCCAATGGGGATACGCGGCGCGGATGAATGGGAATAGTGCGGCACTTCAGTGGTGCAGTCCCAGCAGAACAATAATTCCCGGAGCGTCGGCACGCAGGTCAAAAATCCTGTCAGGTCAAAAAAAAACCGTTGACATTGATTATTTCCGTAACTATCTTTGCGCTGCTCATGATCAGTGCAGCGGTGTTACGAACTCTCACGGCCTTTCAGCAGTAGACCTCTGAGATAACACCTGCGCTGCCTCTGGTAATCAACCAACAAATTTCCGATGGGTCATTCGGCAAAGCTGCCGTCCGCGACGGCCTCATCGCCGCTCCCTAACTTCCCCCAGCAGACGGAGGACCTTTATGCGACCTACACGATCATCCCTCTTTCGCCACAGTGTCTCAATGCTCACGATATGGCTACTAACAATCACAGTGCTTCCCCTCTTTCCAGCTCGCAATGCGCTGGCTTTTATGCCGACCAACTCTGCCGCCTCTCTGGCCTCAGCCAGCGGCAGTTCGACCCACGAAAGTATCACGTTCGACGTCATCAAAGAGTATGACAAGAACCTTTTTCAACTCGGCAACAAAGACCTCACTGAAAATATGAAGAAAGCTCAAAAAGAGATCATTGACGCCGATACTGACGTGGATAATATTTTTAACGCGCAATTCAATCAGTCAGCTTCACACTTTGATTGCGAGAATTTTCAGGGAAGCCAGAAGCGCCTGATTGACTACAAGTTGAAAGTTAAAGAATTGATGCTTACGAAGAAGCCGGATGTTAGCAAGGCGCGCTGGTATCTGGGCCAGGCGCTTCATACTCTGCAAGATTTCTACGCCCATAGTAATTGGGTCGAATTGGGGAATGGTGCTCCTTATGGCATCCTCGGTGTGCCTGGCAACCCCTTGACCAACCCACCCGACACCACGAGGACCTGTACCGATTGCTCGCGAGATACATGCACAGACTGTTATAACCCAAGTACGGGTCTTACCAATCTCACGACCTCAGCGATAACCACCGGCTACTATGGGGGCGACGACCGCGCTAAGCCGAATGATTTCAAATGCAGCCACGGTGGTAAGGTTGTCTTTCTGGGTGGGCTGATTACATCCAAGGATTCCTCCAGTAAAGGCGCAATTGGCTCCGGGATCAATAAGGACACCAAAAAATGCACTATTTCTCCACACAACGACAAGCATCTTGCGGCCGCAGGCGTGGCGAAACAAGCCACTACAGAATACCTGGATCAAATCAAAACTCTGATTAAAGTGCCCAAGTTGAAACTGTTGCTCGGTGGAGGAACCACGCTGGCCATGGCGATACATACAACGGAAGCATGGACGACATCATTGCCCAGGTGAAGCAACAGGCCATTCAAATTGTTGAATCGCGCATTAACACGGATGAAGAGCCAACCAAATACGTGCTGGTGCCCTTCAACGATCCAGGCGTAGGGCCTGTCACGGTAACTGACTACTGATGCCTCTTTGTGAGCATTCCGGTCACAAGTTGCCATGCAGAACCGAGCGCGGTAGCGCCGGATACTAGAGTCAACTCTGGCGTGGTAATGCAGAACCGAGGGCGGTAGCGCCGGATGCTAGAGTCAACTTTGGCGTAGTGATGCGGAACCGTGCGCGGTAGCGCCGGATGCTAAAGTCAACTTCAAACATTTGCCCAGTGGCAGCATGCGCACAAGCGAAGCCTGGAAATTAAATAGGTGCTGCCTGTAACAAGTCTCTTCCGCCAATCCTCGTACAATCACTACGCCAAAGTTGACTCTAGCATCCGGCGCTACCGCCCTCGGTTCTGCATCACTACGCCAAAGTTGACTTTAGCATCCGGCGCTACCGCGCACGGTTCTCCAAAGATTCCGACCTCCCCACGCTAAACTGATCCAGTACCGCCAGCTCCTAAACGCTTCTGCTCTCGCACTGGTCCTGATACACTAACAGCCCTGCCTCAGCTCAAGTCTTGCAGACGTAGAGCGAGCTTCCTCAAATATGAAAAGCTGCACCCTGAAGTAACATGAGAGTCTATCTTTGTACGTTCTTTGTCGTCGGCCTGCTCCTTCTTCCAATTTATGGACCGGTAACCTAGGTCTTCGGACAGCAGCAAGACTGTCACTGCAAAAGAGAGCCGGAGCGTGCCAAGCCTCCTATTATTTCTGCCGCAATGAAGTGCGAGGTTCCTGCCGTAAATAAATTCATAGCCGACGGTGCCTCAATTGATACAAAGGATGAAGAAGGTAAAACCATTTTCGTCTGCGCTACAAGGAGTATCGGTAAGAGGATGGTTAGCAGCAATGCGAGTATTTTTCTCATAGTTCTTATGTACCGCCGGGAACGGGAATATGTCTCAACTATCTATTTGAGCGGCCTGGTTGCTGTCTGGGAAAGGACGCGTTCAACAGGGTCAATGTTCTGGTTTTCAAACTTCGTCGAAGCTTTGAATCGACCGATAGTGCGCAGTGAAACTTTGGGGGCGATTGCCAGGCCTGACGCAGAGAAGTGTCTGCATGCCAGCATCGCTTGCTGCGGCGAGTTCGCTGGTTAAATCCGAGATGAAAAGCACTTCCCTTGCGGGCAGGCTGAGTGCCGCTGCGATCTGGCGATAGCTCTCAACTTCTATCTTTGACCCAACCCTGGTGTCGAAGTAATTGCCAATGAACCTGGTGAGATCCCCTGCTTCAGTATGTGCAAAGAGTAGCTTCTGAGCCAGGGAACTGCCAGATGAGAAGATATTGATTTTCAAACCCGCGCCGCGCCAACGCTCCAGAGCTGGCGCAACATCCGCGAAGAGTTGGGCTTTCAGAGTGCCGTCAAGATAGCCTTGTCTCCAGATCTTGCCCTGCAGAGATTTTAAGCCTGTAGACTTGCGATCGCGATCCATCAGCCAATTAATGTACGTAACGATAGAATCAATCTGGGTGCCGCGCGGCCCATCGACAATGGCGGGTGGTCGCAGGTTTGCGTTCAGGTCGGCTGCGTGCTCCTTGCGCAGTTCTGCGAGGTCGGCAAGCAACTCCACCGAACCAGAATGTTCTGTCAGATATTCTCTCGCCTGTGACCGCGCATAAGAAAACAACACCTCATGAACAAACGCGATAGGTGTGGTCGTGCCTTCGATGTCAAGCAAGATTCCGCGAATCCCCGCGGTCGAAAGACTTGAAGTCATCGCCTCATTTTGATGTTGCTCCCGAAATCAGAGTGCTTCGCGGGGGTTGTGTGGGAGATGGGAAACACCGAAGCAGATCGGAAGAAAATTCTCATCAATGCCACTATCGGTATAATGTGGCGTCCAACCAGCCATCTGCTGAAACAAACGGATGGCTCGAATCCGGCGATCGGCGCAAAGGTTGAACCAGTGCCAGGTGCCCCGCGGAACGCGAATCAGATCTCCAGCCCCAACCTCTATGGCGGTTACCGGACCACCCCTCGGGTGAATATGGAACAGGCCGTGGCCCGAGATTATAAATCGCACCTCGTCTTCGTCGTGCCAGTGTTCACGATTAAACTTCGCCAGCATTTCATCAAGCCCGGGTGTATCGGGTCCAACATCAATTACGTCAGCCGTGACATAGCCGCCGCGCGCTTTCAAGTTATTGATTTTTCCGGAATACGCCTGAAGGATCTGTTCTGCAGATGCTTCGAGGGCGACTGGATGAGCGGGTATCCACTTTTCATAATCGATGCCACACCCAGCCAGGTATGCGGCAATCGCTTTGCTACCTTCTATAGTGCGGTTTTCATCAAGCAAAGTCACCAAAGCCATCGTCAACTCTCCTCAGCCTTTGCTTTTAATAATAAGTGAACGGCCCAACGCCTCGAGCAAAAACTCTAGAATTTCGACATGCCGTTTAGCCTGGGGCAGGTCACTGCCCCAGGAATAAAGTCCGTGACGCCTCAGCAGGAAACCATGCGCATCCTTGTGTTTCCTGAGAGTATCACCAATGCTTTCTGCAAGCGTCAACATGTCTTGAGAGTTCTCGATAATAGGTAACCACTCGCGGTGCTCGTGAGTGCTAACGTTCTGTAGTCCTTTGAGCATCTCGTAGCCTTCAATGGTCACACCGCCGTCGGCAGCCTGAAGATCAGAGAGTATGGTGTTCCAGATTGAATGAGTATGAATCACTGCGCCTGCACCGCGTTCTTTTACGATTCTGATGTGAAGAGGGCTTTCGTCTGATGGTTTGCCAGGGTGGTCGTTGACCACGCGGGCATGCTCGTCAATCAACAAGACCTGTGCTGGGTTCAACTCACCTTTATCGACGCCGCTTGGGCTTACGGCGAGACGTAGCGGTTCACGATCCACAACGGCACTCAGGTTCCCACTCGTACCAACTAACCAGCCGCGAAAGTGAAAACCTCTGGCGATTGAGGCAAGGCTCGAAGCAATCTGCACAAAACTGTCAGACATGGAAAAGAAAGATACTCACTAAACCTGCATCCCACGCGAGTCGTAATCTATACCAAGAATCGGAAAATGTCTGCCCTTGTCCATGACAGCGGGTCAGAGGAGGCAGACGCAGCGTCCTTTGCCGCTCTTCGAGCCTCAAATCTTTTGCGCGATCACAGTCTTGTCAGATTTATCGACAGCAGCGACGTCACAAGTTTTTCACAAACGAAAAGCGGCAGGCTCTTCAACCTGCCGCAAGTCATTGAAAATAATGGTGAGCCGTGGAGGGCTCGAACCTCCGACCCGCTGATTAAGAGTCAGCTGCTCTACCAACTGAGCTAACGGCCCACAAAGCGGAAGAAAAATTATACGTCCGTAAGCTGAGGTGTCAAGCGAGCGGTGCTGATGCGTAGTGGTCAGTTTGATAAATAAGAGCCGCAGGCCATGCAGAACCGAGCGCGGTAGCGCCGGATGCTAGAGTCAACTTCAAACATTTGCCCAGTGGCAGCATCCGCACAAGCGAAGGCTGGAAATTAATAGGTGCTGCCTGTAACAAGT
>DASXSC010000249.1:0-7322 GCA_036506215.1 Pyrinomonadaceae bacterium
ACGAAACAGCCGGCGATTAATCGCAGATATCTCTCAATCGTCATCTCAAAACACTCCTTCCATTAAAGGCGCACGAGCAATAGCTGTTCCGATTGCGATTTGCTTGAAAATCGATTTACGTTACAATCCCTCAGTTGCAAAATTACGCAACTGAGGGAGTAGATGTGAGCAGTTTTGCGCAATAGTGGATTTCTGGAGAGACACCATGGGGCTTCGATAGAGGCAGACCAGAAGCGCAGCGAAGCGATATCCTTTGAACTTATGGGCCAGGCGAAGCCCCGGTCCGGATGGCCAGTCTAGAGAACTGAGCAACGTGGTGCGGAACTTGCAACGCACCGTCTTCAACGGGAGATGAACTATGGCAATCAAACGGAAGAGCGACACCAGTAATGAAATATTCGAGCGACAGGCGCGCATTTGCAAAGCGTTTGCGCATCCCGGAAGACTTCAGATTTTGGATCTGTTGGGCAGCGGTGAGAAAGGAATTTCAGACTTGCAGAGCGCCTTGGGAATGTCAAAAACAGGCATGTCGCAACACGTTGCCATTCTAAAATCTGTGGGCGTCATCACGACGCGGCGAAATGGTAAACAGATTTATTGTTCGCTCGCCATGCCTGAAGTGAAACAGGCCTGCCAGTTAATCAGGAAAGTTCTGCACGCGCAGATTACTGGAAGCACACGATTAATTGAGTAGCATTCATCTCCGTCATATCAAAAGGATCGAGGCATAATCATGGAAGACAAATACTTTTATTCGACCGAGGTCGAGTGGACTGGCGAACGCAAGGGCGATTTGCGCGCGCCCGTGCTGCCCCAATTGCACGTTGATGCGCCGCCGGAATTCAAAGGTCACGATGGAGTCTGGACGCCAGAGCATCTCTTCGTCGCCTCAGTCAACTCATGTTTTATGACCACCTTTCTGGCTATTGCTGAGAATTCAAAATTAGATTTCGTCAGCTTTAAGGCCGATGCCGAAGGCAAACTCGAGAAGCTGAACGGGCAGGGATTTGTGATGACTGAGATCACTCTGCATCCGCAACTCCTGATCAGCCACGCTCGCGACGCCGAGCGCGCCGGCCGAATTCTGGAAAAAGCCGAAAGAGCTTGTCTGATTTCCAATTCGATTAAAACAGAGACAAAGCTGGAGCCTGAGATCAATTTCGCGGCCGAATGAAGCCGGTAGTCAGCCTGCCAAAATTAGCGAATGATTATTGGCCTCTAAAATCGAAGCGAGTTCCACCTGGCGAGAAGAATTCATCGGACTTGCGGTACTTCTGTTGAGGAGCGGGTATTTGCTTTCGGCCATGAGATGTTCGCGCACGCCAACGAGCACCGCGAAATATTTCAAGCGATGGTGGGGAAGAAAAGCGGTGCCGCTATTGAGCGCCTGCTACACAAGTTGTTGGTGGATCTGGTTAGAGATGATGTGAAGGCGACAATTCCGCGAGGTGATGGCAGCTCAGTTCCAACAGAGGCGCTCGTACAATTTATCGGCGGCGGACTGTTTGGACTATTGATGTGGTGGTTGGACGGCAAAATGCGGCTGTCAGTGGACGATGTAAATGCAACTTTTCGGCAACTCGCTATTCCAGCAGTGAAGGCAGCGATGCGTCAAAATTAAGTTGCCGCAGCTCATTCGGACTATCGTCAATTGAGGAAAAGTTAATAATTCACGGAGATGTGCGCCGCAGATCAGCGAATAAAGGGTCCTGTTTGGGACACATTGTCCTCAACTGATCGCGCAGCTTAGAATGACTTTGCAACAGTCTCACGTACTGCTTCTCATCCGCGCTAGCTTTAGCTTAAGTAAAGAAAAGATCTAAATCTGCTCGGGGAAAGCTTTGGTGTTATTCTCAGATTAGCCATGTCATCAATTGAGATTCTGGATGGGGTCAAGCCTGCGACCCGCGCGGGCCATCACGTCATCGCCTCGATTCGTGGCAGCCAGACCGGCCCCACGTTAATCATCCTCGGCAGCATTCACGGAAACGAGCCGGCTGGCACACGGGCCGCGCTTCGAGTTCTGAGTAAACTCGCGGAACTAGAACGCTGTCTGCGTGGTGAAGTCATTCTCCTCACCGGCAACACACGCGCATTGGAGCGAAAGGTTCGTTACATCGACACCGATCTAAACCGTCTTTGGACCTCGGCTAACATTCAGACGATCAAGTCAGGCGGCGCTGTTCACCCGAAGGTTTCCGAAGCATTCGAACAACGAGAGTTGCTCGCTGAATTGGAGGGCGCCTTTGCCCGCGCGCGTGCCGAGATCTTCTTCGTCGATTTGCACACTACGTCGGCGCCGGGAAAACCGTTCGCCACTGTCGGCGACACGCTGCGCAACCGTCGCTTTGCCTTGAATTTTCCAGTCACCATTGTCCTTGGACTCGAAGAACAGCTCGATGGAACACTCCTCGAATGCGTTAACAACCTGGGCGTAATAACGATGGGCCTGGAGGCTGGACAACACGACGCTGCGTCATCGACAAATAATCACGAAGCGGTGATCTGGATTGCGACTGTGACAACGGGTAATCTGCGCCGCCAGGACGTGCCTGAGCTTAATAAGCAAGTCGCGCTGCTCGCGCACGCCGCAGGCGGGAGGCGGGTGGTCGAGGTGCGACACCGCCACGCCATTTCGCCGGCTGATGAATTCAAAATGGAGCCGGGCTTTACCAACTTCCAACCCGTGCGACGCGGACAGTTGCTGGCCCATGATCGCAAAGGCGAGATTACGGCTCGGGAAACGGGACTTGTGTTACTACCGCTTTACCAGGGATTAGGCGATGACGGCTTTTTTCTTGGCCGAGAGGTGAGAAAGTTCTGGCTTAGTCTATCGGCTTTGTTAAGGCGCATGAAGATCGGCAACTTTGTTCACCTGCTGCCAGGTGTTCGCCGCGATCCACTTAACGAGAATTTCCTGATCGTGAATACGCGCATCGCCCGAATTCTCCCGCTGCAGATCTTCCACCTGCTGGGCCTGCGCCGGCGGCGCTGGGTCGGTAATCATCTCGTTGTCAGCCGCCGCGCATTTGATCTGCAAGGGCCGCCCGAATCAAAACCCCCGCAGCGGTCTTGACTTGTCACCACGTTTTGTCAAAGTCAGGTCGTCAGTATTTACGCGGGTCTTTCGCGAGGCCTTCATTTCTCTGCGACGTTTCAGTTGGGCGACGTATTTCTCTGCCTCTTTGCGATGCTCTTCAGATTTGAGTCTTTCGCTGATCACTGCAAACATTCGCTGGAAAGCCGATTCGGTATCCATATGCGTCAGATCGCGGCTCAATCGCTTGGTTGCAAACAAAGCCTGGCGTGGTCTACCGGCAATCGTGTGCGCCGATTTCATTGTCTGATCAAGCAGCTCGCCTGACGGATACATTCGATTTACCAACCCAATACGATAAGCCTCTTCAGCCGAGATCGCCTCGCCGGTCAATGCCAGTTCTTTCGCTCGGCCGAGGCCGATGACTTTGTAAAGGGGATACATTATCTGAGTGATGCCCAGCAAAACTTCAGTCTGCGCGAACGTTGCTTCTGGCGTACAGAAGCGAAGATCGCAAAGCGCGGCGAGATCGAAGCCGCCCGCGATAGCTGGCCCATTGACGGCTGCGATAACCGGTTGGGGCTGTGCATATAGTTGCCGGAAAAGCTCAAAAACCGTTTGCATGTAAGCGACTCTGGCTTCTGAGTCCAGTCCAAGCAGATAAATCAAGTCCAGTCCGGCGCAGAAGCTCGATCCCGCGCCTGTAAGTACCACAACGTTCAATGATTCATCCTTCTCTGACCGTGCAAGTGTCTGTGACAGCTCACCAATCAAGTCAGGATGGAGACAGTTACGCTTCTCCGGACGATTAAGCGTTATGAGCAAGACAGCGTTCTTTCGTTCGGTTATTAGCATTGCCCTTCCCCATTGCGTTCATCATCTTCAATCAAATACATAGTGGCTTTTACTTCGGCCAATAATTCGGCGGTTTCATCTTCACGTCTTACCTCCGCGCGAGCGCGGACAATTTGACGCGCTCTTCCGCAGGTGAAAGCAGTTATGCGGACTGGCGTGCCGACAAGAATCGGCGCGCGAAATCGCACTTCTGCCTTGGCCGTCACACCGCGCAGTCCTTGATAGTAAAGCGACCATCCAAGCGCCTCGTCCATTAAAGCGAAGGTCACCCCGCCGTGCAGAATGTTTTTCCAACCTGCATGCTCCGGCCGAGCCGTGTAGCGAGCGCAGCTTCCATTCTTGTCATAAGGAACGAACGGAACATTTAACCCGAGCGAGTTTTCGGTGCCACATACATAAGAGGTGGCGAATTTGTCACTTAGCTTTACTGGCACTATTCTCTTGCTCCACATTCAAAGTACATACCGGCATCCTCGCTCTTGACATAGATCGTACTTTTCTCATTGCGAGAGGCCTGCTGACGGCACGAGATCGGCCAAGTCCAAATTCCCGATGAAAGGAGGCAGCCGCTCGCCCAATAGCAGTCGCCGCGCCACGTTTCCAATCTGTCCGGCCGCGTAACGAGCTTCGCTGGCCAACTGGGGATAGCCGCAGAGGGTGTCGCCCACTAGCTCAAGGGAGTGCCGGGTCCGCTCGGACAATTGGTCCCAACCGCCCATCCAAAGCGACAGCGCCTTCATGAACGCCGCTGGCGTGACAAGGTCCTCTCGTGTTGGTTGAGGATGTTCGACGCGACCATGGAACGGAAGCAACTCCTTAGAATATTGATAGGGTTCGACACTGAGAAAGCCTCGCTCGTCGGCCGCATAAGCAATGTTCACACCGCGCTTTTTTGCCAGGAGTCTCACGTCACGCTTAATCTGAAGGCTGTCACATTCCTCGATGAGGAGATCCAGGCCGTCCAGGAACGCTTCCGCATTCGCTGTGGTGACGCCGTTTTCGAAGACGGTGACCTCAAGGTAAGGATTGATCTTGGCGATGCGGCGCGCCACGATTGTCGATTTCTGATGGCCCAGTTCATCAAAGCTGGCATTGAGACGATTGAGATTTGAGAGATCCAACTGATCGAAGTCAGCCAGCACGAGCTTTCCGCAGAGATGCTCCTGAGCGACGGTCACCGCAGCCTCGCCTCCCACTGACAAACCGATGACTCCGATTCGTTTCTTGCGCAGCGTCAGTTGCTCATCCCGCGTGATCTTGTCCTGGTTCCGGTTGGTAATAACGTCAAAATAATCGTCCCGATCCAGCAGATGAACAATCTTCGCTTCCCAGGGGAGATAAACCCAGGTGCCGTACGACGCCCGCCCGCCAGCCGCCGCGAGCGTTTGCTCGATAAAGAGTTTTCTCTCAGCACATTTGCGCGTTGAGGGCATTCTCGCGCGGGCGAGATCCAAGAGTTGCCGATCAATCGTTTCGATCTGGGCGATGTGATGTTGTCGGCATAAGACTGTGAATCGATCATAATCACGGGGGGCGAGTTTGAGGAAGATCGGACGCCAGCTCGATTCAGGCGCGGTAGACGGAGTGATAACCTCACGTCCGAATGCTTCAAAGTCCAGAGTTGCGGTCATAAAGGTCGGGCCTGAAAAACACATTATCCTTGAATCACGATTTCACGATGCGTGACAGTTTTATCAAACGCGCGTAGAAGCTCATCACAACTTCAGCTCCCAGGTCTGACCCACTAAGTCTTGTCCGAAGCTGTGGTGCTTCGCCTCGTCAATAAGCTGGAAACCCGCTTCTTCGTAAATGTGTCGGGCGGACTGCAGCACACTATTGGTCCACAATGTGATCCTTTTGTAACCGGCTTGGCGCCCGAAGCGAATGCATTCAGTAACCAGGCGCTTTCCTATGCCCAAGCCCCGCGCTCTTGGCTCGACCAGCAGCAATCGCAACTTGGCAATGGTCTTCGATTTCTGAACGAGAAATACGCAACCAACTATCTCGCCATCCTTCTCAGCAATCCAACACCGCTCCCGCTTCGGATCAAAGGTCTTCACGAACTGCGCAACGATCTCAGCGGCGAACGCCTCGAACTGCTCGTCCCAACCGTACTCCTGCGAATAGAGGACGCCATGGCGATGAACAATCCAACCCATATCGCCCGGTTGGTGGGGACGAAGTAGATAAGGGGTCTTATCCTCGGGCGTGGCCCCGAGCAGTTCCTCAACAACGTGCATAGCTTCAACCAGTCGTTGCTGCTCGCCGACTGGAAGCTTCCCCAACATCGCCGCAACTTCTTCGTCTGAGCGGGAGTTAAGCGTCGCGAACTCTTTCTGCCCCTTCTTCGTCAATCGCAGGTGAGTCTGTCGGCCGTCTGACTTGGAGGGCCGCTTGTTGATCAGACCCCGCTTGCCCAGATCGCGCAGAATGCGACTCAAGTATCCGGCATCCAGTCCCAGCTCCTTCCTCAACTCGGACGCCGTAGGCCCCTCGCGATGCGCGAGCTCATACATTACCCGGACCTCGGTCAAGGAGAAGGGACTCTGCAAAAGTCCCTCGCGCAACACGCCGATCCGCTGGGTGTAAAAGCGGTTGAAGCGCCGTACCGCCTCAACGCGTCGATCAGTTCCTGTCTCGGCCATTGTTCTTTCGTACAAACTAAATCAGGGTCACTGCTTATGTCAAGTAATTTAGTTGACAGCAGTCAAGGATAACCAGTATCATTCTGACGGCCTATGAGGGCGGAACAGGCCTCGAGCCGTGAAGGAAACACTTTGAGATTAGGGCGGGCATCCATAACCGGTCATTGCCGCCATGCGGTTGGTCATCATAAACAAGGAGACTTCAATGCGGACTCAAGCAGAAAAAGGTCGAGACTTTCGTGCGCTTCATGAACGGGACGGCGCCTTCATCATCCCTAATCCGTGGGACACGGGCACGGCGCGACTCCTTACCCGCCTGGGCTTTGAGGCGCTGGCCACAACTAGCGCCGGCTATGCATTCTCGGTTGGACAAAGGGATGGCACGATTGCGCGAAAAGATATGATCGAGCATGCGCGTGAAATGGCGTCGGCTACTAACCTGCCCGTAAGTGCCGATCTTGAAAACGGCTTCGGTGACGATCCCGAAACCGTTGCCGAGACCATCAGGCTCGTTGCTGACGCCGGTGCCGTTGGGGGGATCAATCGAGGATGTCACCAGTCGTGGGGGCGATCCAGAGGTTTACGAGCACGGGTTAGCAGTTGAGAGGGTCCAGGCCGCAGTAGCTGCCGCACCCGCTCTCCCATTTCCTTTCCCTTTGACCGCGCGGGCTGAGATTTATTTGGTTGGGCGTCCCGATCTCAAAGTCACGATCAAGCGGCTTCAGGCCTTCCAGGAAGCAGGTGCTGATGTTCTGTTTGCGCCCGGCCTTGAGAGTAAGGATGAC
>DASXSC010000250.1:0-16171 GCA_036506215.1 Pyrinomonadaceae bacterium
ACGCGATCGCCGAGAACGACATCGTTCTCGACAAAAACGTGATCGCAGATGTTACAATTTTTACCGATGACTGCACCTGGCAAAACATGCGCAAAGGCCCACACGTTAGTGCCCGCCCCGACAGAATCGCTCTCGCAGACCCCTTGCGGATGAACGAAATGTCTCATGTGTGATCAGTTGAATTGCGTTTCAAGATGCCTCATTCCTGTAAATGGGGATCACAATCGAGTACATAGCAACCCTACGCCTTTCCCCAACTGTTGCAGGCTACCACGACCCGTTTAACATCGTCGTCAGACATAAAAGGGTGAATCGGCAGTGACACCTCCTTCTGCGCGAACAAACGGGCGTTCTTCAGTTGCCCATCGATGGTGTACGACTGCGCACGCAGAGCGGGTTGGTCTGGGATTAAGAGCGGGTAGTGAATCGCACACTGAATACCCTGCGCGGTAAGATGTTGTTGAAAGCTCGCCCGATCTCCTTTCACCAGGATCGGGAAGAGATGGTAAACCGACTGCGAGCCATCGGGCTCGGGCGGAATCTCCAGCGTTTCAGATGAGATGCCGCTTCGATAGTATCTGGCAATCTCCCGGCGACGTTCTGTAAAGGCGACTAGCCGTGGTAAAAGGGCGTCAGTCAGAATTGCCGCGTGGATTTCGTCGAGGCGACTGTTCATTCCTAGATATGTGTGTCTGTAGTTTCCAGTCTGTCCGTAGTTCCGGAGTGCTCTGGCGAGCGTTGCGAAATCCTCGCGGTCAGTAATCACAGCGCCTCCATCTCCCATGCAGCCCAAATTCTTCGTAGGGTAGAAACTGATCGCAGCTGTCTCACTTGCGCTTCCTACATTTGTTCCATTATTCCTCGCGCCGATAGCTTGAGCGCAGTCTTCCAAAACAGTTAGCTCGAAACGTTCCCGTAATCGCCGCAGATGTTCGAGATCAAGGCTGTGTCCAAAGAGATGCACCGGAAGCAAAAAATATCGCGTGCCGTGGTTCTTTTCGACAAATCTCTCAACCTTATCCAGGTCGAGAAGCCCACTCCTGTCAGTATCGATAAAAATTGGGATACCGCCCGCACGGATGATTGCGAGCGTCGTGGCAAAGGCGCTGAGGGGAGTCGTGATGACTGGCTTGCCCTGGCATCCTAGGATCCGTAGCCCCAACTCAATGGCGTCTAATCCGCTGGCACATCCGACTGAATACCGCTTGCCTGTGAGAGCTGCGAGCTGCTGCTCAAAATGTGTGACCTCATCGCCCAGGATGAACCGTCCACTGCACCCGACTCTATCGATCGCCTTCAGCGTGTCTTCCCGCACGCATTGCCACTGCGCTTTGAAATCGTTAAGAAGAACAGTTGGTTTCATTCTGGCATACGCCGGAGTATACACAGCCCGATCACAGGAACCTTATTAGTCGTCTCGAGTAACTTCGAGCTTGGCGAGAAGCTTCGAGTGTTTCTTAGTGTATAGCTGGAACTCAAAAAACGAGTCGAATTGGATCCAGCGAACCTCCTGTTTTGCCAGAAGGAGCACGGGCCATAAATGCTTCCAGCTCCCGATCCACTTTTACGTAGGAACAGAGCCATCCTCGTTCAAAGCACCAAAGAAAGATGCGTCTGGAACCTCGTGCTTCCATGGTAGCGCCGCCCAACCCTCGATGTCCATACCGCCCGGCAACTGGTCGGTCACCTTGTCAATGTTTCCGATCTCATCATTTACCACCAGCATTCGTGCCGGTATTCGGCGGATGGGAGGGATCATCCGACGTATCAAACGGTTCAGTTCGATCTGCGCGCGTGATCTGCAAATGGCGGTGTTGGCGATCGATGAGTCCTTCAAGTGTTTTCGCTTCAAGAAAGAGGCAAATACCTATGCCCAATACCAATGCGTATCACCTCCATTCTGAACAAACAAGTTCGATTTGCATGCAATTGGCGCAGCGTAACGAATTCGCTCGTGCGCCATCCGCGTCGAGTATGCTCAGCTCTTTAATCGTGCTGGCGAGTCAAGAAAAGGGGCGCATCAAGCAGGGAGTTAAGGTAATCGCAAAAAGAATTGAACACCGGCTCTATCAGACCCCAGGGGATCTGGAATTCCATCTGCGCCCGGCCGAGAAACCACGTCGCGAGCCTAATTCGATCGCTGCCGCCGGGTTCTTGTATGCCGACTAAGATCGGGCCGCAGATTGTGCATTACCATCCTAATATTGGTTAGCGTTTCGGTAGGAAAATCTGGATTCAAACTTGCCAATGCGCTCCGTGACCGAAGCCAATTCCAGAAACTTTCTCCCTCGGTTACCCATGGAGCCGGCTGTCTTGGGTTAGAAGAGTCCCGCCTCTCGCGGGACTACTAAACTACCAGCAAGCCGCCGCCTCAAATCAGTTTTCGGGAATCCTTTCGTATAGCATCGACGAATCCTCTGGCGATGCTAAAATGCTCTCGAGATCCGAAGATTCGTTTTTCTGTGAAAACGTAACCGACAGCGAGCAGATCAAATCTGGATCATTTTCCTCCGCGGTTTGACACGATAGTCGCTTTTGGAATAATGAGGTTATGTTACCTAATACTATGCGTAAAGTTGTTGTAAATGCTTTTCCAAGAAACGCCTTCCCTATGCTACGACGTTGTTTCTTGATTTCCCTGATGCCGTCGATTTTGGTGGTTGAGCGAATCCACGCGGCCGATCCCAGTCCCTCTGCTGCGTCAACCTCAGCCTCAGTGGTCGGTACCCCCATCCAGTTTAACGCCGGTGGCAACTCAGAGCGATATCGAGTCTCGGGATGGAGCAAGACAGAAAAGGAATATACTTGGAGTGAGGGAAAGTCCGCACAACTTGGCCTGCCGATCCCATCCAGTCCTGGCGCGTTAACCTTACTCGCAAAAATGGGTGCATTGGTCAGCCGTCCAACCGTGCCGTATCAGAAGGTTGAAGTATTCGCTAACGGCCAAAAAATAGCTGATTGGGAGGTCGCAGATACGGTTGATTTCAGCGCGCTGATTCCGGCGAAGGTAACAAAGAACGAAAGCATCCTAAATGTAGAGTTTCGCGTGCCAAACGCAACTTCGCCTAAAGCTTTGGGATTGGGCGATGATGGACGAGTACTCGGCATCCGCGTATATTCCCTCGAACTAAAACGCCCTTAGGCCCGGCACTTGAGGGGCGCCAGGCTGGGAATAATTTCTTTGGCAGAAGTCTGATCTTCGCTTTTGCAATTGCTCTATTAGTGGGTTGGCTCCTCTGTCGCAGGGGTCGTTTGGGTCGTTCATCACACTATTGATGCAATACTAAGACTGCTGTCGTTCCACGCGGTCGACGACTGCGCGATGGATTTCTTCGAGAATTCCGCGCAAACCATAGCGAAATTTCCAGGCAGGATAGTATTGCTGAAATTTCCGCACATCGCTGATCCACCAGATGTGGTCACCGATGCGGTTCGTCTCCTCATAACTCCACCTTAGTTTTCGGCCGCTGATTTGTTCGCACATCTCAATGGCCTCGAGTATAGAACAATTGCTGTGTCGACTGCCGCCAATGTTATAAACTTCTGGCGAGCGTGGCGCCCAAACAAATTCCACGGCTGAAGTATTTTTCCAGCCACACATACAAGCAAATAAAAAGATAGCGGCTTCCCATCTTCCTGATTTTGAGCTTAGCAGTTCCAGTGCGGCGATTCCGCCAGGTGATCGGGATAGTGGTCCATGAGTATCCACGAAGGATCGCCTTTAGCAGAATTTCAATAGTGAAATTAAAGTGAGGCGCGATTAAAGGCCGGCAACCGTCGATGACCTCTTTGCGATAGGCTTTAAAGGAATTGATCGTGTCGTTGAGGCTTACGCGAGAGAGCACCTTTACGAAATAGTTGGCCAATCGGTTGAGCAGCAATGCTGCTAGCTCAATGAGAATTCGGGTTAGGCTCGAGCGATTACCAAGAACTGTTGGCCAAAAAAATGCCAAGTCCAAGGCAACTTCAAATAAAGCCGAACCAGCAGCAGCGGTGCAGGTTTTCGCCGCACCATTTGATAGGGTACGAATTTCGCAATACAGCGTTCGACTTCAAAGCCGGCCAGCTCTAACACTTCCCGTAATGATTCTTCTGTGAGAGGGATGTAATGATCCCAGAAATCCCAATACCTTCCCGGCAAATATTTAATGTTCGGTCCTATACATATGAGTCGGCCACCAGGCTTGAGACAGCGATGGACCTCGCCCAGGGTTCGGCATAAATCGTCCTTTGCGCGAAGATGTTCGAAAAAGTTACTACTGAAGACCACATCAAGGCTGCGGTCGCCAAGTGGCCATGCGTCGCTGCAATCCTGTGCGATAAAGTGAATATTTGGCGCAAGTTTTTGGCGCGATTCTGGATTTAGATCCATTCCGTATTTCAGGGCAGCATCGAATGCGCGTTCATATCTACTGACGGGAGCTAGCCTCCGCCGCCAAGAAATCAGCGATGCCTGCTGTGGTAATCCTACGATATGCTATTTCCAATGCAATAAGGCGATTGGCTCTGCTCGTAATTACAGGTTGTGCGGCGCTATGCGAAGAGGTACTGGTTTGCGGTAGAAATTGTTGCTCGCCCATTCGTAAACTACAAGCACAACGTTCTTCTGGGAAGAAACATTGGGTAAATGTAGTTGCCAGCCGCTTTCCGAGGGCCCACCCATGGCTTGGATATCCGGGCGGTTCTTGTGGATAAGAATCGGAGCCAGAAGATCAACCGAGCCATCCTCGTTTAAAGTACCCACGAAAGCTGCGTCTGGAACTTCGTGCTTCGCTGGTAGCCCCGCCCAACCCTCGATGCCCACACCACCCTGCAAATTGTCGGTCACCTTGTCAATGTTTCCGACCTTATCATCTACGACGAGCATCCGTTCCGGTATATGGCGAATTGGAGGGATCATCCCACGTATTAGGCGGTGGAGTGATACCTGCTTAATGAGATCGGGTCGATCGGTACGTGTGATGACCCGGGAGAGTTCGGCATCTACGGGAAACACGGGAGCGATCTTTAGGAGGGAGAAGATCGGCTCGTATACGTCGTGCAGAGCGCGGCCCCACCGAAGCCTGGCGGGTTCTGAGTACAGCGACCATACTGCCAAAGCGATTGAAATGTAAATCCAAGCGCGGCAGATGGAATCTGATCGCAGCGTAGTCCGAGGCTTGAGCAAGATCGCGGCACTCATCGCCGTTAGCCCAACCGGCAGGAGCACCGCGTACGAGATGTAACGCGACTGCGCCAAATCCTCCAGGCTAAGTGCCCCCCGCGCGCCGGCAATCATTGCGCCGCATAGTACTGCGCAACTAGCCAGGGCGAACCCGATGGAGTAAAGCGGCGACTCTAATGCTTCGTTTTTGCGCCCGCGCAGAACGAGCAAGACGAAGAATGAAGCGAGAACCAACGATATCAAAATGGTTAACACCAAGGACCCAGCCAGGTGGTCCTCCGGTGAGAGAGAAAGATCCAGGAACGGGTTCGCCAGAACCAGACAAACGCCGCGGAGCACTTTCCAGAGATTGAAAGTGTGCATCTCAGAATGCGGCTGATGCGAAATGAGGAAAATCAGCGAGACAACGAAAAGTGCAGCAGTAAGAGCTAATTCGAGCAACGTCTTGCTGTTCCTATGCGCAAGATACTGTCTTAGGAAAATCACGGATAATATGAGGGGTACCAGAAACCCATTGCCATACGAAAGCACGGCGACTATCGTGGCTAAGACCAGGATCGTGAGGCGCATAGGCAACCGACTCGAGAGCGAGAGGAACGCGATTGCTGCGATCAGCGCCAGCCCTGGAATTGGCCAAAACAGCTGGAGCCCTCGCAGCCAATTCTGCCACTGATTTGTGCCGAAGAGAAAGATGGAAATTGGAATCAATGCGACGGGTGCGATCAACTCTCCTTTCGACGTATCATTTATCGCAACCCAGCAGAGAAGGCTGAAAGTCGCCACTGTAACTACGAAAGCTACCCAACATCCCAAGCGCGCGTCCCAAGTGAATAGGCAGGCAAGGACAGCATAGATTAAACGTGGAATAACGAATGGGTGTTCGCCGTGAAACTGCGTGAGAAGGGATAACGAAGGTCGACCTTCTTTCATGGAAAGGATAAAGGGAACAAGGTCCCATTCGTCGTGGACTGGAAGGGGAGAGGCAAACCGGTATATAAACATCGAAAGATAAAGGGCCGGCAACGTGCTCACACCAAGGCATAACCAACGCATCGTGCGTGCGCTGTTCTTTTCACGCATAAGTTAGCGACTTACTCCAGCTATCAAGGACTGTAAGGATAGCATGGTAAGCCACACACCTCCGCAGTCATTACCGCTTGGCACTCTAACCGCTTCCTCACAGTTCTTCTGTCATAGTAGGCGACTAAATCCTCGAAATGTCTGTGGGACAGAGGTTATACTTAAGATGAAAAGATCTGTTACTGGTGGAGCGAAAGGCGTGGCGACTCTTGCGAATTCTTGCACCGAAACTTCCGCGATATAAGAACCTCGATGTACTCGGCTCGTATGCCATATTCGAGAATATCAAGGAAAACGATTTCAGTAAAAAGCCCGCTAGTTTCGAAAATAAAGTTCGTAATGTCGTAGCCCCCGGTTTTACCGTGACCAATGATCCCTCCTGGGGCTACAACGGCATAGTAACAGCTGACAACATACGCTGGTGCTTCTTTCGTTAGTCTCAGATTTTGCGCCTCTGCCAAGCACTGGGGACGATTCATGAATTGAAAGGGTTCGCCACTGCGGAAAGAACTGTTCGATGCAAAACATAAGCGCTCGTTCCCGCGGGAGGGAATTGCAGTTTGTGCACCGATAGTCATCGCGCCAGCAATCGCTCGTGGCTACGAACTGAGTTCTCGAATCGCAGCAGTAACAATAACCATCATTTTGAAACCGTGGCGCCGTCCGAGTCTTAGGCCGGGGTATTTCGAGCATGATTAAACATTCGATCTATATCTTCGGTTCTTGTCCTGTTCTGTTCGTAAACTCACTGCCCTTTCTCTGTGAAACTTTTGTATCGAGATCTTGGGTTAGGCAACGACGTGGCTGCGTCTCTCGCTATCATCAACCAGAGCTGGCCTCACGCTCGATCCAAATTTGGCCGCCAGTATTTCGCAAACAATTTGGCATGTGTTGCTCAAACCACTCGCGATGCCGGGTCATCAAATATGCGGTATAGAGTTTGATTGTAAACGCGCTGTTGAACTGGAGAAATGCGCGAAGGATATATTGTTCGTTCCATCCTCGGCCTTCGCGTAACCACTCAGGAGGGTACTCAAATCGATCGAATACATCATGGAAATGAACGAGTGTTCCAGGATTTAATCGCGGAAGAACCTCGAAAAACAAGGTCAGAAGGTCGCTACCGGCTTTAGCCACGTGGCTCGAGTCGATGAAAAGGATGTCGCGTGCTTGTAAGCTGGTGAACAATGCCAGATCGACGTCTTGCAGTTTGCATTCGATGATTTTAGCGCTGAGCAGATCCGCGGGTTTAAGCAGCGAGCGCAAAAGTTCAGGGTAAGGTTCAATAAATGTGCACTCAATGCGTCCATTAAAGTCTAGCTCGTTAGTATCGAGGAGGAGTGCGGAAGTGTGGCCGGAACCAACCTCGATGATTCTGGCGGGCCTGAATTCGCGCACCATGCAGTAGAGAATGATTGCGTCACACCAGGAGTATGATGGGTTATTGAACGCGTATCTGTACTGATCATTCTTATTTTCCGGAAAGGAGATTTCGGGGTAGTAGCGGGCGAGCCGATTGAGTAGGGCGAGCTGCTCTTTTTCGTGTAGCTCGATGCCCTGTATGGCCGCGCCGCCGGACTGTTGCCTCAAAGCTCGCTCGATGTCTTCTCTGGACGGGATAGGTGAACAAAAATGTCCAGGCGGAACGTACTCGGGTAGGGAAACAGGTTCCATTTGATCGCGATGAGAAGCCGGCGCTGGTTAGAGTACGCGGCACCTCTCCCGGCGGTTTGTCCACATGCATTGGCTCATAGCTTTTGATGATACGCGATGAGATCGGCGAACGCCTGGACTGGGAGGCCGGCGCGCCAGGCGAACTGGCAGACGCTGTAGTGCTCGCTGTAAGATTTGGCAGTCGCTTCCTGGTTCTGTCTAATAGTCTCCTCGGTCCAAATGGATTGATTGGAGATAAACCTGCGGGAGGCAACGTCGGCCTCGTGACGGGCGCCCCAGCGGTAAAGATCGGCGTTGACCAGATAGCAAGAGCCAACCGAATCGAGACGATAGACCGGCCCCGACTGGTTGAAATAAGGTTCGGTAAATCGGGCCCATCGCCCTCCTTCGACGAAGCCACCGATATCGTAAAATCGTCCCGGACCGAAACCGGAAGAGAAGGCAGGTGCGTTGATATCTCCCTCCATGATGACCAGGGGCGCGGCGATCCCGCCCTCGGCGCGAGCAATCAGTTCATCGAGAAGGTTCGGTGGGTAATCGACGATATCGGCATCGACCCAGAAAACCCATTTCTCGTCTTTAAGATAACGTTCAATCATACTCTGTCGCAGGGCGGCGATTGCAGCTTGACGCCGGGGATGCGGTACCCCCCGCTTGGGGACTTCACCCCGTCTCTCGTAGACGATGCGACAGTCTTGGAGTCCCTTCAGAGCTCGATCAGCAAGGGCTCTGGCATTCTCAAGCACACGTTCCTCCAAGCTCGGATGCACTGGCGTCAGGACCAAAACCGAATTCGCAGTGCTGCTGGGCCAATGCTCCAGCAATAATTCAGTCGAGGGCATCCTTCGATGTGATGTTAGATCCAAACGATTGGGATGAATCGCAGCAGCTTTGACCGGCTCACCGTTCAGAAACGTTTCGAGAGAAGCGAGGAAGTCTTTCGCTAACTGAGGTCTCATACAGGCGATGTCGCCGCGGAGACATACGTTATGGCAATTTCGACCAAATTGGTAAAAGCAGCCTAAACAGGGCAACGATTGATCGGCAAAACAGCTGGCTCGTTCAAGGTCCCAAATTGCTGCGCGCCCCGACGTCGCTCCCAGCCAGAGGAATGTTCGCTTTTGTAGGAGTTGCCCCAGTTCCCCAATCCACGTGTCGGAGGTGACCAAAAGATCTGTGGCAGCTATCTCGTTAAGTAATTCGAGTCCCGAGAGCAACTCTGCTTGGTTCCAAGTGTGCGCTTGAAAAGCGCTCAGGCTTTGCACCTCAAATGTACCGTAGTTCGTGTAAAGCTGGACGTCGAAATTTCTCTTCCGAAGCATCTCTGCCACGGGAGCAAAGCTTTCTACATCGGGTTCCCTTCCATCAAACAAAGGAGATTTCCGTGCGATGTAAAGCAGCGCTCGCTTGGGTGATGTCACATCCTCGCGACGGGAAGATTCGCTTAATGATTCTAGGTGTGCCTTGACCCCGAGAAAATCCGGGACACAACCCATGCAATTTGCGATATCATGAACGCGTGGCACCTCCGATCCATTGGCGCCGAGATCATAATAACGCACGTAATCGTTTTCTCGAAGTGTCTGCCAGCTTGGGACCAGCCGGATACGCGGATGCTGAAAAAGCTCAGTCAGTTGCTCATGCACCCCCCAAAGATCAATCACCGCGGTCTTATGCTCATTCAAGAGACCGAAGATCGCTGGTAAACTCGCGCACTGCACGTGCCGATTGATATCCAGGAATCGAACCCCGATTCGATTTGATAGTGTACGAGCGCGAAGATACTTTCCCCACTTTTCGAAGAATCGGGCTCGATTACGATTAAGAACACTTTCAACGGCAAATCGTGGAAGGAGGCGCGAGCTGGAACTTCGTTCGTGTTCGTAAGAGACGTCGAGCAGCGAGATCCGTAGCCCCATCTGGCGATAGCGAAGGCAAAGATCGACATCTTCAAAATAAAAATAGTCGAACGAGGAAGAAAAGAGACCAAAACGTTGCGCCAGGTCGGAGCGAATCGCCAGAACTGAGCCGTCGACAAAATCAAATTCATCACCGGCTGCTTTGATCGGAATGCCACAGCCGTCTTCGCGCAGGTGCGAGGCGGTCTGAATTAGACCAACGATCGCCGCGTCAGAATCACGGAACCGATTAACCAGTTTCGGTAGCCACTCTTGGTCGATGACCCTAACATCGCTGTTTAGTATGAGGAAAATGTCCGAATCGTCCTTATCGAAGATTAGATTATGACCGGCACCGAATCCAACGTTGAAGCCGTTTTCGAGAATGTGAACGGCATCGCTGCGGCCTGGCAGCTTTTCCACGATAAGCTCATTTATTTCGGTGATAACCGCCAGTGACGGCTGATAGTTGAAGGCAAGATTTAACGAGCAGGTTACGTCTTCGCGCGATTCCACGGTGAGGATGTGCTGCAGGAGGGATTGCAGGAAAGAATCGATCAGATCTTCGCGATGGTAGAACAAAACGGAAATCACCAATTTCAATCGACCTGTCAGCGGGGGAACTTTGATCGATTCGATTTTTGGCGGGGTGGGATGAACGCTGCCGCGAGATGCGCGCGCCAGATCCTTACTCGCTGTTCGTAACGCAAGCGCAGTCGCGTTTAGCCAGGCGTGTCCATATTTCTCATCTGGTTCCAGATGGCATCCTTCAGCCCACTCGTTCCAAGCGTTAATGAAAATTAATCGCTCGTCTGCTTCTTCCTTTTTTTGCACCTGCTCCACCGTCGCGCGCAGCCATTCATAGTAGGATTCGGGTGAAGAATTTGCCCACATGACTGCCTGTGACCCCCGCCGCGCGGTATTATCCCAAGAGGGCATTACAGCAGCATATGTTTTGTCTATGCCTGAGGCGGCAATCAACTGGTGGAGAGCAGCTCTCCGCAGTTCAGCATAATCGTAAATGGTTCCCTTGAATTTCTCGTCCTTCCCTTCGATCAAAGTAGTAATTGTGGCAGGGGGGAAATGAGGCGGAAACTGAACAGCCGCATCAAAACCGTAAACCTCCGGCGCGGACTGATCATGGAAACTGCGCACCATGACGAGATGTAACTCACCATGCCCTTTTCGGCGGAAATAATCTCGCCACCTTTGCGTAGTCCCGACCGAATCAGGGAGAAGAGAGGGTCGGTAAACGAGCAGGAGCGGCATTCCGCGGACGCGGATATATTTTTTTTGTAATAGAATGCTCTCCACCCGCCGAATGAAATTCAAGTCGTCTTCCGGCGAATAGCTTTGCGCGATCAGGACGTCGTCCTCAAGACCGTCCCAGCGCCTTGTCCAATTTTCGTTTGCCCAGCAGATACAAAAAGGGAAGTCGGGCTTGCCAGATTCAAGCATCCTGCGAATGGGCAGATCCAGAAGAACTTTGCCGCCAAACCAATAATAATAAAAGCAGAATCCATAGATCCCGTACGCTCTTGCCAGTTCAGTCTGCTTTTGCAGGACCTCCGTTTCACGCAGATCGTAGTAGCCAAGTTCTGTGGGTACATGCGGCTGGTAATGGCCAGGAAAACTTGGCTGTCCAGCGCGCACATTATTCCAGTCGGTGAAGCCTTTGCCCCACCACCGGTCATTCTCGGGAATCGGGTGAAATTGTGGTAAGTAAAAGGCGATTGCTCTAACCGCCGGGGCTACGGGTGGATCAGCGGGAACGTTAGGCTGACGAGGAATATTGAAAGCAAGTCGGTAGGTCTCAAAAGAAATCGTTTCCTCGGTTGTCTTGCGCCCCTCCGTGTGTCCGCTCAACACGAAATGGGTCAAGGGTTCCATATTCGCCGCCGCCACGTCCGGATAAGTGCGCAAATAAAACTCCGGATCGAAGCGCGGGTGTGGTCGATATCCGAGCCTCCAACCCAGTGTTAGGTAATGCGTCAGGGGAGTCATCTCGCCGATGACCGACTCAGGATGGTTTTTTATGTAGAACTGTGAGTCAAACTCGGGGTGCGTTGAACGTCCCTCGCGAGCACCATAGGAGACATAGTGTTCCAAGGGCGTAAGGCTAATATTCGCCAACTCTGGTGCCTGACTCAGATACCATTTCGTTTCGAACAAGGGATGAGGATCGTGACCCTCTTGAGCACCGTAGCGGAGGTAATGTTGCAATGGGTCCATTCCAGTTTTCTTAACTTCAGGATTTTTTCCGAGATACCACTCCGCATCGAAGAGCGTGGAAAACTTTGCTGCGGCCAGATAGGAAACTGACTCGCGTGCCGTAACGGTCTTTTGTTGCGGCCGAAGCAGCGACCATACTCTCAACGAGGCCAGGACTTGGTGTACCTGATTCTGCAACGCGATGAGTTCTGTCAGAGCGCTCAATGCCATGGCAGGCGACGTCTTTTTTGATTTCAGCGTACGCTGTATCCCCTGCAGCTTCTGCTTCAACGCTTCCGCAATGATCTTAGGGTTAGACGGAATATCGTGCCTCTCTTCGCGGGAAAGCGTGCTTTGGACCAACCTGCGTGCTTTCCACAAGGACTTACGTTTGCGGATTAGCCGAATGTCGTGGAAGAGCGATTGAATCAAAACGGCCGCCGCAGAGTTGCTATCTTGCAAACGATGCCGCGTTAGGCCAAAGATCTCGGTAAAGCTTTTGACGTCCCGATTTACATTGAGTAGTTTGGCAGTTAGCCCTGCGATCTGAGAGTTCTTAGCCGCTTCCTGAATGCTCTTCATCTCGACCGCGTTTTTTACGATCTGCAACTCGTTTTGGGCGTCGGAGAACGCGCTCGAAATTCGCTCAATTTCTGCATTCAACTCCGAGATGCTTTTATCGCGTTTTTTCAACTCGTTTTGAGCGTCGGAGAACGCGCTGGAAATTCGCTGAACTTCTGCGTTCAAGTCTGAAATGCTTTTATCCCGTTTCTGCAACTCGTTTTGAGCGTCGGAGAGCGCGCTGGAAATTCGCTGAATTTCTGCATTCAAGTCTGAAATGCTTTTATCCCGTTTCAGCAACTCGTTCTGGGCGTCGGAGAGCGCGCTGGAATTTCGCTCAATGTCTGCATTCAACTGATTTTGGGCGTCAGAGAACGCGCTGGAAATTCGCTGAACTTCTGCGTTCAAGCCTGAAATGCTTTTATCCCGTTTCTGCAACTCGTTCTGGGCGTCGGAGAGTGCGCTGGAATTTCGCTCAATTTCTGCATTCAACTGGTTTTGGGCGTCAGAGAACGCGCTCGATATTCGCTCAATCTCTGCGTTTTTTGCGGCAATCGTCGCGTCGCGCTGTTTCAGCTCCTCTTCCGCGATGTTCTTTTGTTGTTCAATGTTGCGGACGTGTTCTTCATTCTGCGAACGCTCGGTTTGCATCTCCGCCAAGGACGTGTTGATCGCTTCCGGGCTCGCATCCACCAGAATCGAGAGTTCCAAGCGGAGAGGCGAGTCGCCTAGCGCCGTGGTTGACTGCGGCAGCAATAGCTGAGGATCATTCCCAAAACTTAGGATCCGGAGATATGATTCATGCGCCAGGCGGCAAGCAGTGCCACCAACTGTCAAAGCAGCAAACTCCTTGCTTCCCGTCGCGGCCCACAGGATTTCGCCGGTGCTTGGCCGTTTGAGCGCGATCTCGGCGATGTCAATGACAGCCGGATAGCTGACCGGATCGATCCTAAACGGTCGGTCGAGGTTGCGTTCCCTGCCAGGCAGATCGATGATCAACAGCTTCCAGCAGCCGCTTGCAAAATAACGTGTTTGGCTTTCCTCTGCTCGATAGCCTTCGGCGACTGGGTGAAAGATCTCAAGTCGTACAAGACCCTCACTGTCCATATCTGCTTTTTCGCTCTTGGCGATTTTCTGATCCAGAGAGCCTAATTCTGCTTCGAGAAGGTTGACCCGAGGATAGAAGAGCTCACTGCCGCGGCCGAACTGTGCCACAAGGGGCGCTGTCTTTTCTCCGATTTCAACCGACGTAGATGCATTACGCATCGTCTCGTAGAGATCCAACGCGAGGTATGGAACGGGGGGCTTGTGCTTGTGAGCTTGCCCCTTTTTGAGATGGTGATGCCGCAAGGACGGTTCGAGGAACTTGCGAAGCGAGGCGCGGAGGCGAGATGGCGCTCGAAGATTGACTCCAAATTCTTTTCGTAGCCTACTCAACACTTTGACGGGATCGTCGATCATCTCTTCGTAGCAAACGACCGACTGCTGGTGCGCACGAGTCGCGCTGATGGCCTGCACGAAATGTTCCAGCCAGAGCAAGTAGCTCTTCGGATGTTCGAGCCCATCCCGTTTCGCGAGAGATTCGGCAACTTCCCAAGGGTGACGGACCGTCAAAACAAAGTGCGGCTCGATTCGCAGCGTTTGAAAGATTGGAAGCCAAAGCGGCATCAGCCGGCACATTCTCGGATCTTTCAGCCCGAAAAGAGAGGCGTGAGCAAAATCGCGTTCGAGAATGCCGATTAAAAGAGATCGAATATCTCGGGTAATATCCCGTTCCACCCAATCAGACGGCAATGGCCTGTCATTGTCCCAACGCGACCCCAGAGAACGCAATAATTCGTCGTGCAACGCGACGATCTCAGGGTGTTCCCAATGGCCCTTCTTGTTATCTTTGGTGGCGGGAGCTAGACGCTGACCGAAATTCACTCCGAGAACATCGAGCGCGCCGCAGAGGGCAGAAGTCCCGCTCCTGTGCATGCCGAGAACTACTATGGCTTTGCGAGACACCGCCCGCGAAGAAACAGTTGATCGCCTATTTGATTTCTCCAACTCATGCCAGTTGCGGGTGCCATTCGTGTGCCCGTCGGATCGCACGCGCCCGCTTCGCTGTCGCTTCACTTGCTTTTCCAGAGAAGCGTTTTGCTTGCCCGCGTAGGCCACAGCCTCAGCTTTGCTCTTGAAATAGCTACGCTTCCATTTCCCGGCTAATTTCGCGCGAACGACAAATTTGTATTTAGGGTGCGCGTACGGCTTGATGCGAAACGTTGGTCCCGTCACGGGGGGATCAATAGCTATTTTGTAGCTATTTTACAAACAAATCCGTATACGAATTTTAAAGGCAGATTCGGCGGAGCCTTGAAAGCGCAGGATTTTTGCAACGTTAGATGTGTGACTCTAAACTTGACGCGGTTCTCCAAGGATGGCGGAACACAGGTTTCATCGACCATCGCTCCCTTATCGCTTCTGCGTGTTTTACAATAAACTCAATCAACGCGCAGATCGCGGTGATTTCAGTCGAACCGATAGCGGAGCCCGTAGGCAGGCAAAGTACCATCTTCGCAAGTCTCTCAGTTTGCGGAAGTCGTACGCGGGCTTCAGGCTCCTCCGTGCGATAAGGTTCCATAAGGTGACATCCTGGATAAAAGTAGCGTCGAGTCAGCACGTTCTCCGCCCAAAGTATCTCGTCAAGCATGTCTCGACTAATGCCAGCCACCGTCTCATTGATCTCGAGCACTACGTACTGGTAGTTACATTTTTCATTCTCTTGGTAGTGCAATAAAGAAATGCCAGGGGCTTTTGTAAGTTGTTGCTTGTATAACTGATAGTTACGGCCGTTGGCTTCGATAAAGCCGTTCAGGCTTTCCAAAGAAGTCAAACCCATTGCCGCAGACGGTTCGCTCATTTTCCCGTTGGTGCCAAGCGAGGTAACCGTATCGAGGCCGGCGAAGCCAAAGTTCCGCATTAACCGGAGCTTTGCTGCCAGCTCGTCGTTGTTGGTGACGACTGCTCCTCCCTCGAATGCATTCACAAATTTTATAGCGTGGAAACTGAATAATTCTGCATTGCCGAAGCCGCCAACCATTTGTCCCTTGTGCGAGCATGCAAAGGCATGCGCGGCGTCTAACAAGAGCTTCAAGTTATGCCGTCGCGCGATCTCCTCCAGTTTTTGGATCTCGCAGGGCCGTCCCCATAAGTGGACACCGATAATTCCCGTAGTGCGACTGGTGATTAACTCTTCTACACGCTGCGGATCAATGTTGTGCGTCGTGGGATCGATGTCACAAAACACAGGGGTAATTCCGTGCCATCTCAACGCGTGAGCGGTGGCCACAAAAGTGAAGGAAGGAAGGATCACCTCGCCGGAAAGGCCGATGGCTTTTGCCAGAATTTCAAGACCGATTGTGGCGTTACATACGGCAACGCAATGCTTCACATCGATCGAGGCGCAGATGCGCTGCTCAAATTCGCGCAAAAAGGGGCCGTCATTGGTCAGCCGCTTTCGGTCCAGGAGATCGTTTATTCGCTTAAGCAGCGCCTCGCGATCTCCGATGTTAGGTCGACCCACATGTAGCTCGCTACTGAA
>DASXSC010000251.1:0-4052 GCA_036506215.1 Pyrinomonadaceae bacterium
GAATGCGGCATCAAGCCTCTCGGACCAAAGCGGCGCCAGGCCGCCGCACTCCAAAGAGTTGACGCTTCCACTTGATCAGAGGTTCCTTCAGTTTGTTCTCTTCATCAGACAAGCTGAAGCTTGAACTCTGAACTGCCAGTCTATTGCTGAGACGCCTGTTTGGCTTTTTGAAAAGTTCTCCATATAATTTCCTTGTTCTGAAAAATCTCAATCACAATCTGCCTGCGTCTGGGCCATCGGCTTTAGCGCTAAACCCCTACGGCAAAGGAGCCCGTTCTTGGCGATTCATTTGAGCAGGACTTTTGTCTTGCGCAAACTTCATCAGTTATCCGGCATTATGCCTCTCGGCGTCTTCTTGTTGGAGCATTTCTACACAAACTCGAAAGCTCTCACCGGAGCAGCAGATTTCAACAACGCCGTCAAAGACCTGCAGTCGATTCCTTACATCTTATTCGTCGAGATTGGCGGAATCTTTATACCGCTCATCTATCACGCCGTCTATGGTCTGGTAATCACCATGGAGGCGCGGCCGAACAATCTGAATTACCCTTACCCGCGCAACTGGTTCTACACAATCCAGCGCATAACGGGTGTGATTCTGTTCTTCTTCATTACTTTTCATGTGCTGAACTTCAGGTTTGGGATGGTGCCCGGACTGAACACCGTTTCCGTGGCCCACAGCCCGCAACTGGCCTTCGATATAGTGGCCCGCGAGTTTCGGATGGTGCCGATATTCATCCTCTACATGATCGGAATAACCGCTACAGTTTGGCATTTGGCAAACGGCATCTGGCTATTCCTCGTTGACTGGGGCATCACAATCGGTGAACGCGCCCAGCGACTGACTGGCTACGCGTGCATTGGTTTTGGGATTTTCCTGCTGCTGGTCGGCATCAATGCCGCGGTCGCCTTCTTACGCCCCGGCGGACTGTTAGGAGGGATTCTCTAAGAGATGGCAAGCAACGGCATTAAGATCGCGATCGTGGGTGGTGGGCTTGCAGGCCTGGCAGCGGCGATGAGAATCGCCGAGTCGGGACATGCGGTGGATCTTTTTTCTGTCGTTCCGGTGAAGCGCTCTCATTCAGTTTGCGCCCAGGGAGGCATCAACGGCGCCGTCAACACCAAAGGCGAAGGCGATTCTACCTGGGAACACTTTGACGACACGGTCTACGGCGGCGATTTTCTTGCGAATCAACCACCGGCAAAAGCCATGTGCGAGATGGCGCCTTCGATCATTTTCCTTTTCGATCGTATGGGTGTGCCCTTCTCGCGCACCAAGGAGGGATTACTTGATTTTCGTCGCTTTGGCGGCACCAAGCATCATCGGACCGCTTTTGCAGGAGCTTCAACCGGTCAGCAGTTGCTCTACGCACTTGATGAACAAGTGCGTCGTTATGAAGTCGCGGGCAAAGTTCGAAAGTTTGAACACTGGGAAATGATGTCGCTCGTGCTTGATGACCATCAGGTTTGTCGCGGCCTCATCGCCATGAACTTGCAGACGCTCGAGTTAAGGGCCTTTTCTGCCGACGCGGTGATCGTCGCTACCGGAGGACCGGGATTGATCTATGGGAAGTCGACTAACTCAATGGTCTGCACCGGCAGCGCCGTGTCTGCTTGTTATCAACAGGGCGCGAAGTATGCTAACGGTGAGTTTATTCAGGTGCATCCCACTTCGATTCCCGGCGAAGACAAGCTGCGGCTGATGTCGGAATCTGCGCGCGGCGAAGGCGGACGTGTTTGGGTGCCGCGGAAAACCGCTGATACGCGACCGCCATCATCGATCCCTGAAAACGAACGCTGGTATTTCCTCGAGGAAAAGTTTCCCGCCTACGGCAACCTCGTTCCCCGCGACATCGCTACCCGCGAGATATTCCAGGTCTGCATTGAAGGCAAGGGTGTCAGTGGCCAGAACCAGGTCTATCTCGATTTGACTCACATCCCGGCCGAGACCCTGGATCGCAAGCTGGGCGCGATCCTGGAAATCTACGAAATGTTTGTTGGCGATGATCCGCGCCATGTACCGATGCGCATCTTCCCCGGAGTGCATTATTCGATGGGCGGCCTGTGGGTTGACTATGACCAGCGCACGAATATTCCCGGTTTGCTGGCCGCGGGCGAGTGTGACTACTCAATTCACGGCGCCAACCGTCTCGGCGCAAACTCGCTCGTGAGTTGTGTCTATGGTGGATTTGTCGCAGCGCCGGCGGCAATCTTTTATGCGAAAAATATTGAACGGAATGGCGCCGATGGCTCGCGCATTTATAACCAGGAGCTTAAGAAGCAGCAGGAGATCAACGACGCGCTTATAAAGCAGGGCGGCAAGGAGAATCAGTACGTTCTCCACCAGGAGATGGGCAAGTGGATGACAGACAATGTCACGGTGGTTCGTTACAACGACAAGTTGAAGGAGACGGATAACAAACTGCTCGAGCTGATGGATCGTTACAAGCGCATTTCAATCAACGACTCGAACCTCTGGGCAACGATGGCGCTGCCCCACGCACGTCATTTGGACAATATGCTCGAGTTGGCACGTGTAATTACACTTGGCGCGTTGAATCGCAATGAGTCGCGCGGCGCTCACTACAAGCCGGAGTTTCCCGATCGCGATGACGAAAATTTCCTGAAAACGACTATCGCCGAGTATTCGGGAGAAGGCCCGGTTATTTCCTACGAGCCTGTCGATATCTCGCTGATCCCGCCAAGGAAACGCGACTACAGCAAAGCGAAACAGGAGCCTAAACACGATCCGGCGGCGCCCCGACCGGCGGCACCTGCTGAAAGGATGTAAAAGTCATTAAGGCTGAAGAGAAACATAGGAATGATTCAAGTTAGAGAATCTCTGGGTTGGGAAGGGTGGCTTGCCCCCGCTGGGGCCGAGCGCGCCCACTCAAGTTCAGCGGGGGCAAGCCACCCCTCCCAACCTCGAGCTTTGCTACCTTGAGTCACATCCATTGCTTCGTCCCTCCCTGGCTAAACAGGAAACTATGTCAGCACAAGTGCACCCAACCAAAGCCGCGCGTGTTCCGCCGAAATCAGTCGAGATTCATATCAGGCGCCGGGCGAATCCCGATTCCCCGCCTTACTGGGAGCGCTTCGAACTTCCTTATCGTCCGAACCTCAACATCATCTCGTGTCTGATGGAGATTCAAAAGAATCCGGTAACGATGGAAGGCACTGCGACTACCCCGCCCGTGTGGCAGATGAACTGTCTCGAACAGGTGTGCGGCATCTGCACTATGGTTATTAATGGCCGCGCGCAACAGTCGTGCTCAGCGCTGATTGATAATCTGAAGCAACCAATCAAGCTGGAGCCGATGCAAAAGTTTCCCAACATACGCGACCTGGTAGTCGACCGTTCACAAATGTTCGATCACCTGAAACGCGTCAATGCCTGGATTGACCTTGATGGCACTTACGATCTTGGGCCGGGTCCGCGCATGAACCAGGAAGATGTGCAGGAGCGCTATGCTTACTCGCGTTGTATGACGTGCGGTTGTTGCCTGGAAGCATGTCCGCAGTATGACGGGGACAACTACATCGGCCCGCAGGCAATCGCGCAGGTGCGTCTTTTCAATATGCATCCCAGCGGCGAGTCGACTCGCGATCAGCGGCTCGAAGGAATCATGGGCGAGGACGGAATCACTAATTGCGGGAATGCGCAAAACTGCATCCAGGCTTGTCCGATGAACATTCCCCTCACGCGCGCAATCTACGAAGAAAACCGCGAGACGATTGTTCACGGCTTGTTTGGCTGGCTGAAGAAGTAACTCGCGGGCTCTCCGGGAAATGCCTATAGGTACTTCATCGCAAACTAAAAGTTTGCGTCAGGCCGAACACACGTTCCGCAACCGCTGAAATAAGTTCAAATACGAGTCGTGGGTGAGTTTGATAAATAAGAGACGCACGCCATGCAGAACCGAGCGCGGTAGCGCCGGATGCTAGAGTCAACTTTGGCGTACTGATGCAGAACCGTGCGCGGTAGCGCCGGATGCTAAAGTCAACTTCAAACTTTTGTCCAGGGGCAGCATCCGCACAAGCGAAGGCTGGAA
>DASXSC010000252.1:0-4417 GCA_036506215.1 Pyrinomonadaceae bacterium
GCTGAATTGCCGCCAGCCCGGCATGATCGAGTTGCTGCTCGCCCACGGCGCGAATCCCGATTCGCCTGACAAACGGGGGGTCACCCCTCGGCAAGTCGCGCAGAAGCGAGGCTTGCGTATCGGGGGCGCGTGATCTACAAAACTCCGGAGAGGGCCGTCTCCCGACTCGGCGAACCAGTCGCTGCACCCGACGGCGACCGCATGATGGCTTTTCGAGGTAGCCTGTCTCACCAGCGGCCGTCGCGGGTGAGCTTTGGCGTTAGGCCGCTCCCTTTATGTTCGTAAAGACACACCCAATCGTAGGCACACGCGATATAAAACGCGCCATCGAGTTCTACACCCGGCAACTTGGCTTTCAACTCGCCTTCGGAGACAAAACCGATCCACCGAACTATGTTGGATTTCGGCGTGACGCAGTCGAGATCCACATGCAGTTTCAGTTCGAGCACGAGATGGGCACAATTCGCCTGCGGTTTCTGGTGGACGATCCAGACGCCCTCTTTGACGAATACCAGCAGCGCGGCGTCGAGTGCAGTGCCAGCGGCATTCGCGACACGCCTTGGGGGACGCGTGAGTTTGCTCTCTACGACATGGATCGTAACGCATTAACATTCTACCGCGACTTGAAGAGTGCCGAAAAATGAGCACACAACGGCCTAACCATGCGCTGCAGCGAACCCGGCCATCGCGCTCCGGTTGCAATCCACGCTTCTCGTGGGCCGGGTCGCTGAGCTTGGGTCGTTGGACATGCTCGCCCTTGAATACCCTCGTAAATCCTATGCGCAATTCTATTGCTGTCGTTTCTGGTGTCATTCTCAGTGTAGTTGAAGAATTCGACGTTGAGACGGTATTAAACTTCGCCCTCGAGACAATTCGTGATGCGTCACAGTTCTGGATTCATGGTTCGTTGGAACAAAAACGGCGTTTCCAACAGGTGATTTTTCCAGAGGGCTTGGTTTTCGACGGGAAGGAATTTGGAACCGCTACAACCTGTTTAGCTTTCAGCTACTTGCAAGGAATTTCGAAGGTTGGATCAAGTTTGGCGTCCCGTATGGGAGTCGAACCCGTGTCGCCGCCGTGAAAGAGATGCGAATCACTGAATTCAATGGATTTCGCGGCATGGATGGCACTTTACCGCATTTGAAGGACTCACGGGAACGCTTATTGGACTCTTAATGGACGTGTGATTGCTCTCAGGCCAAGGGGGCTAATTCTCGTTACTGCACAACGGATTTTAAGAACGTTGGAGACGGCATCACGTAGTCTTACGAAACGATATGAGTCAGTATTTACGCGCCTAGCGGTCGTCAAGGCGTCGCTTCGTCTGGCTCAGTTCGACCACGTACCGCCACCATCTTAGCCCCATCTTCGTAACCTGCTGAGGTGCACAACATGCCGGCGACTGCATTGCAGGATCGACAGCTCAGTCAGGACAACCAAAAACCAAGCACGTGCCGACGGACGACGACGTCTTTAGCCTAATCGCCTCACCAGGGGTAAGAACGCGTCCCGTCACTCCCGAGTCGAATCTTACTCCGCCCGCAGAATACTTCGATTCTTTCGCGCTCATTCCCTTTTTGGTTAGGTCTTGGCCTTCGACGAATGCTGTTGTTCGTCGAGGAACGCTGCTTGCCAACCACAAGCCTGACAAACAAGTTGTATCGAATAGCAACAGCGCTTTTAGGCACGGAAAGCAGGTGACCTCCACCCAAGACAGCGCAGGAATTTTTGCGCCGGCGTTCGGTTAACCCGCCACCGATTTCTCTATGATCGCAAAACTCAGCCGTTTAGCAAGATGTAAGTAACTGGTTGTATGGATCCTAGAGTGGAAAAAGTCATCACGAGAATGAGAGAGGAATTTGGCCGGGACCCATCTTTGAGCGAGATGGCGCAGGTGGTAAACCTGTCCCCGTCGCGACTCCGCTATCTGTTTAAGCAGGAAACCGGCGTTCCGCCCGGCCAATATCTCAGGACTTTCAGGTTGGAACAGGCAAGAAGGCTTTTGGAAAACACTTTCTTAAGCGTCAAAGAGATTCTACGGAGCGTCGGCGTAAATGATCAGAGCCACTTCATACGTGAATTCAAGAAGTGTTACGGCCTGACGCCCGCCCGGTATCGAATGCGCCTTGCCACTAACAATAACGTGGTGGAAATCGAGAGGAATCTCGAAGCTTTAGTGGTATTTGTAGTGGATGATGATCAGGACACGCGCGATGTAATCGGCATCTTGCTTGAGAAGGCCGGTGCAAGTGTGGCGACGATGGACTCTTCCGCTAAAGCCCTCGCTGCACTTGAGCGGATACGCCCGCACATTCTAATCATTGATATTGGTCTGCCGGATGAAGATGGCTATACGTTAATCCGCAAGGCCCGTGCACTCTTGTCCGAACGAGGAGAAAGTATTCCCGCTGTGGCCCTTACCGCTTACTCGCGCGAGGAAGACCAGAAGCGGGCGCTGTCGGCTGGCTTTGATATTCACATGCCCAAGCCTCCCGGGCCTGCAGAATTGATTGAGGTGGTTGCCCGACTCACCGGATGGATGGGAAAATCCCACTAGCTCAGTTCCGCACGCGAATCGGCCAACAAACGGTAAGATAGGCCATGCTGTATTGAAAAGTGTTGCGAGTATTGTTTTCCAACGACGCCGCCTCGGGCCTAACCAGCGGTTGCTCTCTCCTAGGCCAGCTGCTTATCGCTAAACCAAAAAACTACGGGGTTAAAAATGAGAAGGGAGTTCCGCGCGCTCCCTTCCCTCATGCATCGACTGTCCCAGACAAATCAGAGTAACGCCAGTATCTGGTTCAGCAGGTTCGCGATATCGGCCAGAGGCCCGTTTGTGTTGAGCAGGTTCGCGACCGCGCACAACAGAGAACCGAGCAGGCCGCCGCTCGGATCTGCGTCAATGTCGAGCACGATCTTATCCAGATGGACTACCAGCCCGAGCAAGTCCAGGTCCAGCGGTCCAAGTTCCAGGTGAAGAATGTCGCATGACGCCCCGTGAAACGTGACGATCAGACTGATCGTCTTCAGGACCGTGCCGATTACATTCCCTACTGCGTTTTGAATAGTTCCGGTAAGCGTGCCCACGGCGACAATCTGATTGTCCACCACACTGAACTGTTTGATGTTGAACACCCCCGTGAATTTTCCGCCTTTGCTGGTTGTGCCCGTCACCGGGACGTTTACACCGCCCGCCACAGGGACAAGCGTCAGCGCGTCAGCATTTGGCTTGCTTAGCGGCCTGACATTGCGCGCCTGGGCTGAAAAGCTCAACGGCATAAGTGAAAGCATAATAATGCCCAGTAATAGGGCGAACGTTCTTTGTCTCGTAATCATCTTTTGTCTCCTCATAAATCCGATCTGCGGTACGGCTGACGGGCGTCGTTTGACTGGTTCGCATGCAGAGTCAAGACACAACTCGTCCACCGTGCAAGTTAACTTTTGGAGGCGAAGAGTTTAATTCCCATCGGCTGCGCTGAACCGTTCGTCCTCCGCCCTTTCAAGGACGGAAGGAGCTTCCGGCAACAATGCCAATCGGGATATGAAACAAGCTCTATTGCTTGCGAGAGGAGGTAGATAAATTCAGGCGAGCGGAAGGTTATGGTAATCTGGTCAACCTGACAAGATGGCCATTTCTACCATTCATTGGCCAATTTTCCTGATCCATTAGCGCGTACTGCGCGGGGCGTCGAGTTCTCTGCCACGCGTCGCAACGAACGTGCGCGAGCCGTTGCGTCGGCGCTGGTGATCGCGGAACTGAACTCGTTGATGGCGGCCATGCGATCAGTATCTGAAGGCATCACGCCAGCAGTTGCGAAAAGCGCATCGACAAATTGAGTCGGCGACATGGATGTCGGATAAGCGGAAGTGAACTGCGCGCGCTGCACAAATTCAGACGCGAAGGCTTGTTTGTTACTTTCCAGCACCTGTTCACAACCGGTTTGGTTGACTATTACGCCTCGTCCAATCTTCTGGGTGTAGGGAAGAAATTCATTGAACATCACAGGCACACGTGTGTTAGGCAAATTCCCGTAGGCTGACTTGTACATGCGATAGACCGTGGCGTACTTTTTTGGAGAATCACGTCAAGCAGTTAGTTTCCATTGATTTCCTGGTTGTTCAAACGGTTAATTTTCGGATCTTGTTCGTGTTCGTGGTGTTGGCCCATGACCGGCGCCGTGCAATTCACTTCAACGTCACGGCCCATCCCCACAGCTGAATGGACCGCTCAGCAGATTGCCGAAGCATTCCCTTGGGACAGTGCGCCCCGATATCTGTTGCACGAGCGTTTCTGGTAGTGACAGGCGATCGCCGCTGCGTCATGAATTGCGCTGTCGAAGAGGCCCGCCTCGCGTAGCGGTTCAAGATCTTACTCGGTCATATCTTGCGGTGTGAGCGTGAGACTCAGTGTTTCGAA
>DASXSC010000253.1:0-33098 GCA_036506215.1 Pyrinomonadaceae bacterium
AGATTTTTGCCGCGCGCTCGAGGTCAAGGATGCCAAGCGCTGTTCCCAAATCGACATGATCCTTGGGTTCGAAATTAAATTCGGGTTTCGTCCCCCAACGCCGCACCTCGACATTCTCCGCTTCACCTTTGCCAACCGGCACGCCTTCAGCGGGAAGGTTGGGCAGCGAGGTGAGCAGATCACGCATGCGAGTTTCGGCGCGGTCGCGCAACTGGTCTAACTCGGCTATGCGTTCCTTTAACTCGTTTACCTCCTTGCGACGCACATCCGCTTCTTCTCGTTGGCCTTCCTTCATCAAGGCGCCAATCTCGCGACTGGCGGAATTGCGCTGTGCATTAAGTTGGTCTGACTCGGCAATAATTCGCCGGCGTTCGGCATCGGCTTCGGCAAAGCTATCCAGGACTTCAGGCGCAACCCCGCGCGTCTGAAGCGCGGCCCGCACCTTCTCGAGATTTTCCCGCACGTAGTTGAGATCGAGCATTTGTTCTATTCCCGCAAAATGTGGTAAGAGAGACGGCCGTTTGAAAGATGAGAATGTACCGTCAAACGGTAGAAAAAGACCAGCAAGGTCTACTCAATCTAGCGTCCGCGGCAACTCTTTGGAGTGCGGTGACCTGTCACCGCTTTGGTCAGTCGCGACCTGTCGCGGCCACTGTCAGGTTGAAGCTACCGAGCGACTAGGGCATCAAGCTGCCCAAGTCCAAAGCGGTGACAGGTCACCGCACTCCAAAGAGTTGTCGCCTGAGCTGCTGGCGAGCTCCTGAAAATCTAAAACTCAGCTAATGTCGCAAAAAGTTCGCAAAGCAGTTTTTCCTGCCGCCGGTTTGGGAACTCGTTTTCTGCCGGCAACCAAGGCGTCGCCCAAAGAGATGTTGCCGCTGGTCGACAAGCCTTTGATTCAATATGTCGTCGAGGAGGCCGTCGCTTCCGGAATTGAATCCATAGTGATCGTCACCGGCCGCGGGAAAACTGCGATCGAAGATCACTTCGACGTTTCGTTTGAACTGGAAAAACTTTTGGAAGAACGCGGTAAGGAAGCCGAACTCAAAGCGATGCGCGCGATTTCCGAAATGGCGCGGGTCAGCTATGTGCGGCAACGAGAAGCGCTGGGTTTGGGCCACGCCGTACTGCAAGCGCGCGACTTCGTTGGAGACGAACCGTTTGCCGTGATGCTAAGCGACGATGTCATTGATTCTGAAACGCCGGCGCTGAAGCAACTGCTCGACGTCTACGAAAAATACGATGCTCCAGTGCTTGGTACTATGCAAGTCGCAGGCAAAGCGATCTCGCGTTTTGGCGTAATCGATGGTGAGGAAGTGGAAGATGGCGTTTATAAGGTCAAAGATATGGTTGAGAAGCCGCCGTTTGCCGAAGCCCCTTCCGATCTGGCAATCATCGGACGGTATGTGCTGACACCTGACATTTTCGACGAGATTGAAAAAACGCGCCCCGGCGCCATCGGCGAGATTCAAATTACAGACGCTATGCGTTCGCTTCTCCGGAAGCGGCCATTTTACGCCGTGCGCTTTAAAGGAACTCGTTACGATGCAGGTGATAAACTTGGTTTCCTGATTGCTACAGTCGAGTTTGCGCTCAAGCACGAGGAACTGGCGCCAGAGTTTCGCGACTACCTCGGGTCATTAAAGCTGGAACCCAAATAAGAACAAGCATGTTCATCAATGATCCGCTTTTCGGCATCCTGGCGTATGTATGTGCTCTGGTAGTCAACCGAGTGCTCGCGGAAAAAGCCTTGAAACGGCTGACCCCGGAAGAAAAAGTAAAGCTCCTTGATGCCTTTTCGGGCCATCGAGTTTATAGCGCGGTGGCCATGCTCATTGTCATCTTGCTCTTTTTTATCTCGTCTAAAGCCTCACCAAGCTCTTACGCAATGCTTATGTGGATATTCTTTAGTCTGCTGATTCTAATGTCGGTTGGAGGTACCGTTTTTAGCTACCTAAAACTGAAGGGCTCATCTACACCTCAGCACTACATTACCAACTTCCTTATTCGTTGCGTTGTCTATTACAGCGGTCTGGGGTTACTGCTCTATACGATAGTCACGAGATTTTTTCCGCGGTGACCGTTTTCAATTGAGAGGAGACGTCAGTTGGCAGATTCGAACTCAGAATTCTACGCACGCGCGGCTATCGTCACCGGCGCCACCCGCGGTATCGGTCGCTCCATTGCACTCGAACTCGCTCGCCGTGGCGCTGACGTCGCGTTCAACTACGCCCGGAGCGCCGAGGCAGCCGATTCGCTGACAAAAGAAATTGAAGGGCTTGGTGTCCGGGCCATTGCGTGTCAATGCGATGTGGCTAACACCGAAGCAGCCGCGGAGATGGTGAAACAAGTCAAAGACGCTTTTGGGCGCATCGATTTTCTTGTCAACAACGCCGGAATCACCCGCGACAATCTAATCCTGCGCATGAAGGAATCCGACTGGGACGACGTGATGGATACAAACCTGAAAGGCGCGTGGAACTTCGCGAAGGCAGCGCTCCGAACAATGCTGCGTCAGGAAGAAGGCGGATCGATTCTCAACATCTCTTCCATCAGCGGTGAAGTAGGGATGGCGGGACAGTCAAACTACTCGGCATCGAAGGCTGGAATGGTTGGACTCACGAAAGCGCTGGCCAAGGAAGTTGCAAGTAGAAAGGTTACGGTCAATGCGCTGGCGCTCGGCATGGTTGCTACTGACATGGCGCAGGCGCTCGATGAAAGTTACCGTGCGAAAATCATCGAGCAAATTCCGCTGGGCCGTTTTGCTGAGGCGGATGAAGTCGCCCGCATCGCCTGTTTTCTGCTTTCCGACGACGCGCGCTACATCACCGGCCAGGTCATTCAAGTCGACGGTGGCCTGGCTATCTAGCGCATTCTGGCACTGATGCCTTTTGAATGTTCGAGGCTTCAGTAAAGATCCTGGAAGGCTTGACACTGCCTCAACTAGTTGGAATCCGGATTGCAATCGTATACTGGCTCGCTCCCAGTAGTCGTACGCTTCACAAGCAGGAAGGAATATCGAAATGCCCCGACTCCTTAGGAAAAGCGCTGTTTTTGCGTCTTTGCTGTTACTCGTCCTGATAGCCCTTATTAGTTTGTTTGAGAGGCGGAGTGGTGCAGCACAACTGCATCAAGCGACGCGTCCAGCCGCCAACTATACGCGAAACGTCGGTTCTTGGCTGAACCTACTAACTCAAGATAGCCCAAACCCCAGTGGCGACGTTCAGATAGTTGTCACCACTTCCCAGGGACCCAACATCTCCAGCAGGGTGGTCGCAACGGTCGCTAACACGACTGCGATCACATCCGAATCGAGCTCTGCTCAGGCGCCCACGCAGGCAGTTGCTGCCGGCGATATCGTCTTCAGCCAGATTTACGGTAGCGGCGGGAATCCCGGCTCAACTTTTCAAAATAACTACCTCGAACTGTTTAATAGAACCAACAGCGTGGTCAACATCAGTGGGTGGCCTTTCTACATCGCTACTGCTACCGGAACATTTAATCAGGCAATATCCTTCGTAAGTTCTCGCGGCATTGGCATCGGGCCACATCGTTACTTGTTAATTCGATTTGGCCCAGATAGCACGAACGGCGCGCCGTTACCTAACCCGGATTTGACTGCGCCTTTTCATTTTGACCCGCCACCAGGTTCTCCTCCGATTCCCGATCTCAATCTTTCACCTTCAGGCAAAGTTTTCCTCACCACACCCGGTACAAGCTTATTAGGCACCACTTGTCCATTGCCGAATCCCGAGATTGTTGATTTTGTTGGCTATGGCAGCGCTGCAAATTGCTTCGAAGGAAGTGGACCGACCGCGACAATAAGTAATACGACGGCCGCGCTGAGAAAAAATGGCGGATTTATTGATAGCGATAACAACGCAGACGACTTCAGTGTTCGCCCGCCAAGCCCACGTAACAGTTCCAACCGTCCAATTGACGACGCGGAATTCTTTGTGCGGCAACACTACAGCGACTTCCTCAACCGCCAACCTGACCCTACTGGGCTCTCGTTCTGGATAGATCAGATTACTTCATGTGTCATCGACCAGCCCTGCATTGAGGTAAAGCGCATCAACGTGTCTGCCGCCTTCTTCCTGTCCATTGAATTCCAGGAGACCGGCTATCTGGTCGAACGCGTTTACAAATCCGCGTACGGCGACGGGATGGGAATCTCCACCATCGGTGGAACACATCAGCTGACCGTGCCGGTAGTCAGATTCAACGAATTTCTGCCGGACACGCAACAGCTTGGTCAGGGAGTAATAATTGGGCAGCCCGGCGCGGATGAAGTGCTGGAGAACAACAAGCGCGTCTTTATGGACCAGTTTGTTCAGCGCCCGCGGTTTACCACTGCCTTTCCGGTTTCAATGACAGCCGCCGAGTTCGTCGATACTTTGAACAGAAACGCCGGGGGTGTCTTGTCGCCAGCGCAGCGCGATCAGTTAGTAACTGACCTCTCAACGAACGTGAAGACGCGTTCGCAAGTCTTAAGAGCTGTCGCGGAAGATTCAGATCTCTTTAACGCGGAAAGAAATCGAGCGTTTGTGTTGATGCAGTACCTCGGTTATTTGAGGCGCAACCCGAACGATACCCCGGATACGGACTATACTGGTTATGACTTTTGGCTCACTAAGTTGAATCAATTCAACGGCAATTTTGTGAACGCTGAAATGGTCAAAGCCTTCATCACTTCCGGCGAATACCGGCAACGGTTCTGAGTAAAACCTCGCGCAGCGCGTCCGCTCGCACCCCAAGAGCGTGTGAAAACTCAGGTTTACTGTTTGCGGTTCTGGTTTTAAAATTAACCCCAAACCAGTAAGCTTCAGAAGACAAACGAATACGACTGGAGAGGAAGGACTTGCGTTGTGATCACTCTCAAAGTCAACGGCAAACAACTGAACGCCGATGTAGACCCCAGCACACCGCTGCTTTGGGTGTTGCGCGAAACCCTCGGTCTGACAGGAACGAAGTATGGCTGCGGCATGGCACAGTGTGGCGCCTGCACCGTTCACCTGGATGGTGAAGCGATCCGTTCGTGTGTGAAGCGTGTCGCTGACACCGCCGGCAAAGAGATCACAACTATTGAAGGACTCTCGCCGGACCTTAGTCATCCATTGCAAAAGGCCTGGATGGAAATCGATGTGCCGCAATGTGGCTATTGCCAGTCTGGACAGATCATGAGCGCAGCAATCTTGCTGGCGGAAAACTCCACCCCCACCGATACCGACATTGACGAAGGAATGTCAGGGAACATTTGCCGCTGCGGCACCTACCCGCGAATTCGCCAGGCCATTCATCGCGCTGCTGAAATAAAAGCTCAGGGAGGTAAAACGACATGAGCGCGAGCGCAATGGAGAGGCGCGATTTTCTTAAGACGGGAGCCGCAGTGGGTGGCGGCTTGCTAATCAGCCTGTATCTACCGGAGCTGGCTCACGCCAGCTTGTCCGCCAAAACGTTCGACAAACTTAAGTCAGGAAAAGAGTCAGCAACATTTGCTCCTAATGCCTTCATCCGCATCGGCACGGATGATAGTGTCACCGTCATCGTTAACAAATCCGAGATGGGCCAGGGTGTTTACACATCTCTGCCCATGCTCATCGCGGAGGAACTCGAAGCCGACTGGAGCAAGATCAAAGTGGAGTCGGCGCCGGTCGATCAAGCCTACGCTCATCCTGTCTTCGGCATTCAGATGACTGGTGGCAGCACAAGCACTGCGTCTGAGTGGGAACGATTCCGAAAAGCCGGTGCGACCGCGCGGACGATGTTAATCGCCGCCGCCGCCGAAAGTTGGAAAATCCCGGTTGGGAATCTACGCGCAGAGAATGGTTTCGTGATCCAGATATCAAGCGGCCGGCGAGCGTCTTATGGTTCACTCGCCAATGCGGCTGCGACGCTGACGCCGCCCAAAGATGTGCTACTGAAGAATCCAAAAGATTTCAAACTGATCGGCAAGCCCACGCGACGACTCGACACCCCTGCTAAAGTTAATGGCAGTGCCCAATTCGGGCTTGACGTTCAGGTCCCCGGCATGATGACGGCGGTTGTAGCCAGGGCCCCTGTGTTTGGTGGCAAGGTAGTTAGCGTTAACGCTGAGAAAGCAAAAGCGGTAGCCGGAGTTAAGGACGTGTTGCAGGTGCCCTCCGGTGTGGCGGTGATTGCGACGGGTTTTTGGCCGGCCAAACTCGGTAGAGACAGGCTCGAGATCAAATGGGACGATGGTCCGAATGCAAACCTCTCAACTACAAGCATGCGCGAGCAGTATGCGACGCTGGCAAAAACTCCAGGACTGGTTGCACGCAAAGTAGGTGATCCGGCCAGGGCCCTTGCCGGCGCGGCAAAGACGATCACTGCTGAATTTGAAGTGCCGTTTTTGGCCCACGCCACAATGGAGCCGCTGAATTGCGTGGTCGACCTGCGCGCGGATCGTTGCGAGATTTGGACCGGCACACAATTTCAATCTGTCGATCGCATGGCTGCTGCCGCGATAGCGGGCCTCAAGCCCGAACAGGTGCAGATTCATACGACGTTGCTGGGGGGCGGCTTCGGTCGTCGTGCAAACCCGGCTTCCGACTTCATTATCGAAGCCGTGCAGGTCGCGAAGGCCGCGAAGGTTCCGGTGAAAGTTGTCTGGACGCGCGAAGATGATATTCGCGGCGGCTGGTACCGGCCAATGTGGTACGACCGCATGGTGGGCGGTATTGATGCCGCCGGTAATCCGGTTGCGTGGACCCACACCATCGTTGGGCAATCGATCATCGCCGGGACGGCATTCGAACCGTTTATCATCAAAAACGGAATCGATGAAACATCGGTTGAAGGGGCTGCGGATCTTCTTTACGGAATTCCAAATCTGCAAGTCGATCTACACACCCCAAAGATTGGTGTACCGGTACAGTGGTGGCGCTCGGTGGGCCACTCGCACAACGGATTCGCAGTGGAAGCGTTTTTTGATGAGTTGGCGCATGCCGGCGGCAAAGATCCATTTGAACTGCGGCGCGACTTGTTGAAGGATCAGCCGCGGATGCGTGCCGTGCTCGAACTCGTGGCGCAAAAAGGAAATTGGGGTAAGCCGTTGCCGAAAGGTCACGGTCGCGGGATTGCCACCCACTTTTCGTTTTCGAGTTATGTAGCGCAGGTGGCGGAAGTGTCTGTCGCTAAGGATGGCAAGGTACGCGTAGATCGCGTGGTTTGTGCGGTTGATTGTGGACGCGTGGTAAACCCAGACACAGTGAAAGCACAGATGGAAGGCGGAATAATCTTCGGCCTGAGCGCGGCATTGAAAGGTGAAATCACGCTCGATCGGGGACGCGTCGTGCAAAGAAACTTTCACGATTACGAAATGCTGCGTATTAATGAGTCGCCCGAGATCGAGGTTTACATCGTGCCGAGCGCGGAGAATCCGACTGGCGTAGGCGAACCTGGCGTGCCGCCTGTCGCTCCGGCGGTGGCGAATGCAATTTTCGCAGCCACAGGCAAGCGCGTGAGGCGATTGCCGATACGCGTTGTCGCGTAGCGACGATCACTGTGCCTCAGCCAGGTTGAGAGGTCACAACCAGCGGGGGCAAGCCTGCCTGCCCAACCTGAGAGGTTGTTTAAGTTGACCTATTACCTAAGGTTTGAAAGGCTTTCACACTTGAGCGGAAGCTTCAAGCTAATAAAGCTCTCGGTCAGGAAGGTGGGCTTGCCCCCGCTCCTGGTTACAGACGTCGATTAGAGCAATGAAGAGCGCCCAACTAAAACTCCTGACGACGGTCCTTTTTCTGATCGCGCTCGGTCTGCTTGCTCAACCAATCTTCTCGCGCGTTACCGTCATTCAGTATAACGACGCGCGCGCGCGTGAATTGTTTGCTTCAATCATTCCCGTACTCAAACATCCGCGCTGTCTCAATTGTCATGCGACTGGCGATTTTCCGCGCCAAGGGGACGACAGCCACGTTCACACACAGAATGTGCGGCGCGGAATTGATGGCAAAGGCTTGTATGGTCAGAAGTGCGAAACGTGCCATCAGCAGCAGAACGTTGCTGGCCTTAACATGCCACCGGGTGCGCCCAACTGGCACCTGCCGCCCGCCGACACGCCGATGATCTGGGAAGGTCGCACACCGGGTCAGATATGCCGCCAGATAAAAGATCCGAAACAGAACAACGGGAAGACCGTCGCGCAGATCGTGGAGCACGTGACAGCCGACAAACTTGTCCTCTGGGGTTGGAATCCAGGCGAGGGGCGCACTCTACCGCCCATGGACCATGATGAATTCGCGCGCCGGTTTCAGGAGTGGGCGAAAAACGGCGCTGCCTGCCCGCAGTAAAGATCCATCACACCCTGCTCAACTGACTCTTCAAAAAACAGACGCGGATGAGCGCGGAAAAACGCGAATCGGAAGAAATCCTAAATCTCCAATCCGCGCGGACCGGCCTTTAATCCGCGGCTCTGCCGGTGTCTAACTCGCGACGCCGCCTGATGTTTTTGTGTTCGAGGCTTAAGCAAAGCGGTTCCGAGAATTTGGAATAAAACCGAAGCAATGGAAGCGCCTGGCACAGCCTGACAAATTTCTTGACCGCAGTATTTCTCTTAAGTATCCTCCCTGATTCTTAATCGCTTTTAAGTAATCAATCGCTTTGTTGTAATAAGCGCGCCACGCTCTATTTGATCTCGAGTCTGCTCGCCCTTTTTTTGACTCAGTAGCGTTTAGTTTTTCTGATTCGATCTCCCCAGATCGCCGACGCCGGAGAGGCTTCCCGATCCAGTTTTCACCTACCCATCTGAAGGAGAACCACTATGTACCGCAATAAGTCCCTGGTCCTTTTGCTGGCGATAATTTTTGCCACCGCTATGGCGCTAAGTGGCTGTGCAAACGTGGAAGAGGGCAAGAAGCCGGTCGCCACTAACAACCCAAACACTGCAAGCAGCGACAGCGGGAAGATCCCCGTGACCACTGCGTCCGAAGCGGCGCGGCAGGAGTTTCTGCAAGGTCGCGATCTCTCCGAGAAGCTGCTCATCCAGGATTCAATTCAGCATTTCGACAAGGCAATCTCGCTTGACCCGAGTTTCGCGCTGGCGGAGTTGAACCGCGCTCAGGTAAGCCCCACGGGAAAAGAGTTTTTTGACCATCTTAAGAAGGCCGTCAGTCTTGCCGACAAAGCTTCCAATGGCGAGAAGCTGCTTATTCTTAGTAACGAAGCTGGCGCAAACGGCAATGCGGCGAAACAGAAAGAATATCTGGACCAACTGGTTGCCGGTTATCCAAATGACGAACGCGCCCATTTCAACCTGGGTGGCTACTACTTCGGCCAGCAGGACTTTCCTCGCGCAATCGAGCACTACAAGAAAGCAACTGAATTAGCTCCGACCTACTCGACCGCCTTCAACATTCTCGGCTATGCCTATCGCCAGAATGCCGACTACGCAAACGCCGAGCAAGCGTTCAAGAAATACATCGAGCTTATTCCCAAAGATCCAAACCCATACGACTCCTACGCTGAGTTGTTGTTGAAGATGGGCCGGTTTGATGAGTCGATCACCCAGTATCAGAAGGCGCTGGCGATCGATTCAAACTTTATCAATTCCCATCAGGGTATTGCAGCGGCGTTGATGTATCAGGGCAAGCCTGACGAAGCCGCGGCCGAACTACAAAAGATTACAGACAAGGCGAGGAGCGACGCTGAACGTCGCACCGCGTTGTTTGCTTTGACTGTTGTCAATCTCGATAGCGGCAAAATGGATCAGGCACTTGCAGAAGTAGACAAGCAGTATGCGCTCGGAGAGAAGACTAATGATGTGCCGGCGATGACAGGGGACCTGCAACTCAAAGGAAACATCATGTTGGAAATGGGAAAGCCTGATGAGGCCAAAGCATTTTTCGAACGCGGCCTGAAGATGACGCAGGACTCGAACCTGTCCCAGGAGATCAAAGACAATGCGAGCTTGTTTCACCATTACAATCTGACCCGCGTTGCTCTCGCGAAGAAAGATCTGACAACCGCGAAGACGGAAGCTGAAACATTCCGGAAGGGTACAGAAACCTTGAAGAATCCGTTCCAGACAAAACAAGCGCATGAGCTCATCGGAATGATTGCCCTGGAGGCGAAGGATTTTGACAACGCCGTAGCCGAACTCCAACAAGCTAACCAGCAAAACCCCTACGACCTTTATCGTTTGTGTCAGGCTTATCAGGGTAAAGGCGATATGGGTAAAGCGAAAGAGTTTTGCACAAAGGCTGCCACCTTTAATTCGCTGCCACAGTTGAACCTGGCGTTCGTTCGGATGAAGGCCGCTAAAGTTTGATCGTTACCTGTGGACCAAATATGGCCAGGAGCCCAACCGGGAAGGGTTTGTTTTACGGCACACTTGGGATGAGGAGTCGGGCTCTGCCCTCTGATGTGCGGTGGTAGCTAAGCCCCACCGGCGACTGCTCCTTACCAATTCCGGGGGCTGCGCCCCCTCCGGGGCATAGCCCCAAAGTATTCTTTGAGCACCACCGGAAGGTCAAAGACCTTCCGCACATCGGAGGGCAAAGCCCCTGCCCTACTATTATCAATTTCCACGCATTACGGCAGCAAAGCCGCCCGCTGACTTGACTAGCGCCATCCAACCTCTCTGCTTTACTATTCGCGACTTACGATTCACTATTCGCGTTTCGGCTGTTTACTGTTTGCGGTCTGCTGTTTACTCATGAATGATTCCTGGCCTGAATTGAAATTCTCGGAATGGCAAAACACGTGCGCCACCCTGCACATGTGGACTCAGGTCGTCGGCAAGATTCGACTCCACCAAACTTCGCTGGTGAACCATTGGTGGAACGTGCCGCTCTATGTTTCCGCGCGCGGCCTCACAACCTCCGCTATGCCCTTTCGCGAACGTTACTTCGAAATCCAGTTTGATTTTATCGACCACAAGTTGAGAATCGAATGCAGCGACGGTGCTTCAAGAACGCTGGCGCTGCGGCCGCAGTCAGTTGCCGCCTTCTATGCGGAGGTTATGGCCGCGCTCTCGGAGTTGGGGATCGAGATAAAGATTTGGACGATGCCGGTTGAGGTTCCCGATCCCATTCGCTTCGAAGAAGACAAGCTTCACGCTTCTTATGATGCCGAATATGCCAATCGCTTCTGGCGCGCGCTGGTTAAGATCGATGAGGTGCTAAAGGATTTTCGAGCGCGCTTTATCGGCAAAGTCAGTCCGGTGCATTTTTTTTGGGGAAGTTTCGACATGGCCGTCACGCGCTTTTCAGGCAGGCCGGCGCCGGAACGCGAAGGCGCTGACCTGATCACGCGTGAAGCTTATTCGCATGAAGTTATCAGTCACGGCTTCTGGCCGGGCAACAAAGATATGGAAGCGGCATTTTATTCCTACACAGCCCCAGAGCCACCGGGTTTGCCTGATGTCGTAAGTCAGGGAAAGATTCTGCCCGCGAAGACTTTTTACAGTTCAGAGATGAAGGAGTTTTTCCTACTCTACGACGACGTGCGGACTGCGGACTTCCCGGAAAAGACGCTCATGCATTTCTGCCAAACTACTTATGAAGCCGGCGCAAATCTAGGCAACTGGGACCGCGCCGCGCTGGAACGATAGCCGCCAAATTCGAGAATTCAAACCAACAGAGAATCGCTGACCTACCAAATCACGCCGCTCTGCGCGGACGCACTTCGCGTTTTATACGGCTGGCAGAGGAATGAAGAGTGACGCGAAGATATTGATCGTTGATTCGGATACTGTGTTGACCACCTCCGATTGCCTTTCAAAGCCTCAAGGTGATTTCCTGGAAAAATTGTCAGATCACGCAGCCGATGGGCTGCGTGTAATTGCATGAGCTTTCGTTGCGCGACTCTGATGATCTGCTGAAGCCGCCGCGGCCTTTGGCCTTCGAATAAAGCCTTGGCCTCCTTTCCACGGAAGGAGCGAATCACTCGCTCACGCTATAAGCTGTCAGTCAATGTGTCAAGAGATGCCGTGGATTCAAAGCTTGCTAACAATAAAAAATCAAACCTGGTCGCCTTTCGGTTCTGATTAGCATAGTCTCGTTGGAGCTCCCACAAAACGGGAACTCGGGCCCTTGATATCTCGTTTGTACCTATGAAATGGCACTTTCCCACCAAACTTCGCAGGAGCGCGCGGATCCGGCCCTCAAAGTTCTGGCCCCGACAACGCATGCGCAACGATGGACCGTGTTGTCGCATCCTAAACTCGCGATGAAAAAGTTGCCCCTCGCTGCCTTGGTTCTATTCGCATTCCTCATTCTCAGCAGTGTTACCGAAGTCTCTGCAGCCGCTGAAAGGGTCGCCGGTAAGTTCGCTGATAAGGTTCTGCTTTTTGTCCATGTCGCACAGCTCTACACAGAGGATCCCGACAAGAAATTGGCCATGCCGGTGAAGGACGTTTCGACGAAGCAGGTAGCCAACACCTGGCATGCGCCGCGAGATGGTGGTCGCCTGCACGAGGGACAGGACATCTTCGCGCCACGCGGCACTCCCGTGCTGTCGGCTACTGAGGGCTACGTTGTGAATATCGGTGAGAATAGCCTGGGCGGTCAGACTGTTTCAGTGATCGGCGCCGGCGGCAGGGTTTATTATTACGCGCATCTCGATGCCTACGCACCGCATCTCGCCGTGGGCAACCACGTAACAACGCAGACGCTCCTTGGCTACGTCGGCACCACCGGCAATGCTGCCGGCACACCTCCGCATCTTCATTTCGGTGTTTACGAACGGCATGGCGCCATGAACCCTTTGTCGTTGCTTAGCGATCGAGTTGAAGAGAAAAAGCCCGTCCCCGAAACTAAACCCAGCCGCGCCAGGAAGACCCGTTAGGTGTATTTTGGCACACGCCACTAATCTTTCTGTTGCATTTTCGTTACTACCGCTCAACCACTAGAAGCAAACGGTAAGATAGCGTCATGCGATGTCGGATCCTATCTGTTGTCTCCGTGATGTTGATTTTGAGTGAGGGAGCGGTTCCTCCTGCTTCAGCTACTGCCAACTCTCAGCTTCAAAACAGCGCCCAGGAAAAAGCCGCCAGTCTTCGCGCGCAACTGGCTGAAGTGGAAGCCAAACAATCAGAGTTGCAAACGCGTCTGCGGACGCTGGAGGAGAAGCTCAAGCCGGAAAACATCGAAAATGCTTTAGCGGGAGTGGGCAGTACCCATCCGGAAGATTTACGTGAGCAGCGACGCCGACAATTAGAGATTGAGCGTAACGGAGTGCGGACCCAACTCGATCTGTTGGCTACCAGTCATAGCCGACTAGAAACAGCAATCGCGCAGGCAGACGCCGATGCATATCGGCAAAGTGCCGCGCCTGTGACGACGTCTTCAGCGAGTGCTTCGCCGACAACTACCTCCTCAACTCGGTCCGCAATAACTCCTGAACGTCCCAACCGTGTAAAGAAAAAGAGAGTAAAAAAATCGAGACGCATGCATCACCAGCAAACCACCTAAACGGTACGGCGAGAGGTTCTTGTGCCTCGGCCCCCACATGACCGGTCGCTACTGCTCGCGGTTCCGTATTCATCGACCGACAATGCAAGATTTGTTTGACCCCCAACCAACCTTTCGCTATTGCTAATGACCCTGCGTAAGCAAAGGCTTCGCGAAGTAGCCGGGCCGGTGGCGGAGCTTGAGTTGTTCCTTTTGCAGCTCCGGATTGGTTATGTTGATGTGCATCTGGCGGTAGGCGCCGTCGCGGTTTTTGTTGGTAGACGAGTAAGCGATCAGATATTGTGCACGAAGTTCCTGCTCGATTTCGGCGAAGGCGTTCTTCAAGTCAGTTTCACGCTTCGGGAAAAATGCGCGACCGCCAGTACCGGCCGCTACTGCATTAATCGCATCGCGATTAACCCCTTCATATTTGCTGTCGCCGATACCGATGGCGTAAATGACTGTCTCAGCTTCGAGCGCGCGATTTATCGCTTCGCTCCGGGGCAAACGGCTGGTACTGTCGAAACCATCAGTGAGCAAGATTATCGCGCGGCGCCTTTGATTTGGAACCACCCCTCCACTAGGTTGAGGGTTAACTCTCCGCGGACTCTGGTGCGTTTGATTATCTGACCCAGCGATCCTCGGATCTGAAGCCAGCGCCAGCACTTCGCTGGCTGTGAGGGCGATGGCATCCCAGATTGCCGTCGAGCCTTCAGGCGGCGTTGCCTTCATACCGGGCCCGGAAACGATACCGCTAATGGGCCGGCCCGAACCGAGATACGCCGGCATCGCTACTTCCACCCGCTCAAGTGCGCGGTAAATACTAAAAACGTCGCGAGTCAAACCCTGTTCGAGGAAAGCCGAACCCGTGAAAGGAATTATCGCCGCCTGATCTTTGTTTGATTGAATGACCGTTTCGATGAACGCGCGCGCAGCCGCCTTCTCCTGCGGCAACGTGCGTTCCTCGGAAGCGCTCACATCAATCAGGAAGGCAATAGAAAGCGGACGGTCTGTTTCGCGCTGGAACGTAAGGATTTTTTGGGCTACTCCATCTTCTGTGACGCGCAGGTCTTCTTCCCGGAGGGTGGTGACGAAGGCTTTCTGTTTATTGGTAACCGTAAAAAACAGGTTAGTCAGATCAGTCTCAACCCGTATGACGTCGTCATCCTGATCGGTCCGCGTTTGCGCGGGAACGGTCGGCGCGAGCATGCCGCAAAGCAGGGAGACAATTAATAGTAACAAGACGCCCGTTGATTTCATTCCGCGAACCAGCGGGGGCAAGCCCGCCGTCCTAACCTGTGAGGCTTTCTAACGACATCAATTAATCTGCACGGAAAGCCTTTCATTCAATAATCAAAAGACTCAACTGTAATAACCTGGGGATTTGGAAGGTGGGTTGCCCCCGCTGCTTCCCATGTGATCTCTACAAATTAATTGGGCCCTACTTCAGGCTTTTTATATTCGCCGGCTTGGCGAAGAGCGTTTCGGCCAGGGGAGTATTGTATTCGATCGACTCGTAAACAATGCGGCTTGTTTGTATACCGTTGATGAAATGGTCGATCACCCATGGCGCCGTGATGCCCGCAATCGTGATCGGTTTCGCGAGACGATCCTCTTCCGTAATTTCTTCAGCCTCATCTGTGTCTGGCTTCTTTTTGGTCGTCTTGTAGATCACTTTCGCCGGTAGACCTTCTTTGGCCGCGAATTCATATTCGATCCAGAAACCGTCCGGATAAGTTAGCCGCACTGTCTCATTACGCCGCGCAAGGCCCGCCTCACGCCGGCCCACATAGCTGAGTGTTGCGTTCTCCTTTTTCCACCAACCACGAAGCACGTTTTCCACGCTCGTACGCATGCTTCGTTTGAAGTCTTCTATCTGCGGCGCTTTCATGTCGCTCAAGGTCTTCGTAGCGCCGTCGAAAAGCCAACCGGTTTCCCGCGTGTTGGTTTGGATTACGCGAATTCCGTCGCCCGTGAATTCGGTACGCTCCCTGTCGGGATAAGCGATGTAGTCGAGAAACCGCGCCGGGATTTGCGATACGCCATCCTTGAAAGACGTGAAGAAGCCGCGACCAACCACCGTTTTGACATTCAAATACGACTTGCCGCCCAGCACCTCAATACTACGGGCTACGATGGCTTCCGCCTTTTGATCCGGTGCTGTAGGCGGCGACGCCGTGGGCGTTGTTTGCGCCGCAAGCGAAATCGGAAAAAGACAGCCGACGAGTAACAGCAACAGAAACAGCGGTAGTCTTCTCGAAATCATTATCTTAAAACTGCCACCAGAGTTGACGGGCGACACCGGGTCTGCCTGGAAAAGAAAAGGGCTTCAATTAACGCCGTTGAAGCCCTTGTTTTGTTGCGCAAAACTTCCGGTCTTGCCTATGAACGATGAAACGAGTAAGGGGATTAGTTCAAACTGGCGTTTGTGCCCGCGACCGGCTTCACGACGGTCTCGCCATCCTCAACTTCAACCACGAAATTCGTAGCTGCCTTCCACATAGCCGTGATTGGAAGCTTCACTTTCTCGTCGATGTGTCGCTTCAGGAATCGCGCCCCATATTTCGTGTTGAACCCCTGCTCGGTCAAAAAGTTGAGCGCTTCCTCCGTCACACTGACTTCTTTGCCCTGTCGCTGCATTTGGCGCTGCAGCTTGTTGAGGTACAGTTCAGCGATCTTGCGCACTTCATCCATCGTTAACGGAGCGAAGACAATGATCTCGTCAATACGATTGCGAAACTCCGGCGAGAAACGCGTCTCCGCCGCTTTCATTACTTCATTCTTGACGATGCGAAAGTCCTGCGCGGTCTTGGTGCCAAACCCGAGGGGCTTTTCAAATTTCTTGAAACTGTCTGACCCCAGGTTGGAGGTCATGATCACGATGGCGTCGGACAGATAAGCCTTCTTGCCGCGTCCATCCGTCAACCAGCCCTCGTCGAAAGCCTGCAGGAAGAGATTCATCAAATAAGGCGACGCCTTCTCTACCTCGTCCAACAACAAAACTGTGTAGGGATTCTCGCGCAATTGTTCCGTCAAAATCCCACCGCGCTCCGAACCCACGATGCCCCGCGGCATGCCAATCAGCTTCTCGATGCTGACAGTGCCATCGCTGTACTCAGACATATCGATGCGCACCATCTTCTCTTCGTCGCCAAACATGAATTCGGCAACAGCTTTTGCCAGCTCAGTCTTGCCAACTCCAGTGGGGCCGAGAAACAGCAGCACGCCGTCAGGTTTGTAATGCGACTCTTTCAGCGGCCCTTTGTTTAGCCGCAATCTTTGCGCGATGGATTTGATAGCCGCCTTCTGGCCGATCACTCGCTGCGAAAGCATCACTTCCGTCATTGAAAACCGATCGCTCGTGTCGCGAAAGATCATATCGCGCGGTATTCGCGATTCCTGGGAGATTACGTCGATGACGTGTTCCGGCTTGACGACCATAGTCTGTGGCTCATTGATTTCCACTTTCACCGCGGCGGTGTCAAGCCAGCCGATTGCTTTGTCGGGGAGATGAAGATTGCGAATGTACTTGGGCGCCATCTCCAGGGCTATATTGATGGCCTCATCGGAAATCTTCACCGAATAGTTTCGCTCCAGCCGTGACCGCAGGCCCAAAAGGATTTCCCGCGTTTCGCTGATTGAAGGTTCCACTACTTTCACCAGACGAAACCTCCGCGCTAGAGCCTCATCCTCCCCGATATATTCCTTGTACTCCGCTTGCGTGGTGGCGCCAATGATGCGCATGTCACCACGCGCCAGGGCCGACTTGAACATATTCGCTGCGTCGGAAGATGTGCCCAGCGCCGCGCCCGCGCCCATGATCGTATGCGCCTCGTCAATGAAGAGAATCAGATTGTCGCGTTCTTTTACCTCGTCGATGATGCCCTTGATTCTTTCTTCAAACATTCCGCGCAACATCGTGCCCGCTACAATGCCGCCCATTTGCAGTTGCACCAGGTGCGCACCGCGCAAACGCGCCGGAACTTTGTCCGGTTCCATTTCGATCAAACGCGCCAGACCTTCGACGACTGCAGTCTTGCCCACGCCGGGTTCACCAACCAGCATCGGGGAATTTGCACGCTCGCGATGGCAAAGAATCTCAACCATCTGCTGAATCTCTTTTTCCCTGCCGATCGTCGGCGCAATCTTATCCGCCCGCGCCAGCCGGTTAAGAGAAACGCCGAAGTGCTTGAGATAAGGAGGCAGCTCAAACTTCTTTCGATACTGTTCCTCTTCGCGCTCGCGTTTCTGCACCTGCGTTTGGACGTTTTCAGCTACCGCGTCCGGATTTGCTCCCATGTTCTTCAACACCTCAACGAAGAGACTGTCGTAATTTGTAAGGGCCGAAAAGATGTCAGTCGCTTCGATTGTCTTGCGGCCCTGCGCGCGTGCGCGTTCCATCGCGCGCTTGAAGAGATCGGTAGTGTCGGGAGAAATACGGAAACCTTTGCCAACGTGCTGTTGGCGGCTGGTTTCCAGGCGCTTGTCGATGGCGATTTTTACAACGATCGGATCTAGGGAAAGGTCGCGCATGGCCGAGTTGAACATATCCGGCTCCTCATGCATAAGGGCCTGCAGGATATGCTCGACTGACACGAAATTCTGATCACGCTGGCGAGACTCGCTCAGCGCGTGCTCGAGGATGCGCTGCCCGCTCTCTCCAAATTTGTCTTTATAAGATCCCAGATCAACCATTGTTTTCAACCTGCTAATTTCCTTTGCCAGCTACCGTGCACTATTTCATGACAGCTAAAGCGCTGTCTTAACTTGTGCCAGTTTCAAAAATCGAACTAACCTCCGTGGTTAGATGTCCTGAGCATATGCGCCGTTGCGTTTCGATGCAATAAGAATTCGGCGGACTTTACTCCTGCAAATTTTCGGCCAATTCAAGCAAATGTTCACGAACGGGCGAAAGACCCAGCAGTTTTTGTAATTGTCGTGAGCTGTTTCCCGTACCTACGGCCTGCGTGGGCTGGAGACTAATAGTCGTAATCTTCACCGCCGCCCGGCATCGCCGGAGTTCCTTTCTTTGGTTCCGGAGCATCGGTAACCGCCGCGTCAGTTGTCAGCAACAGGCCGGCGATGGACGAAGCATTTTGCAGCGCCGTACGTACCACCTTGGTAGGATCGAGGATGCCGGCGGCCGCCAGATCCTCGTATTCGCCGGTGGCCGCGTTGAATCCTTTAGTGCCTTTCAGCTCTTCAACTTTACCAACGATTACCGCGCCGTCGAGACCTGCGTTTTCAGCGATTCGCCGCAGCGGCTCCTCGAGCGCGCGTTTCACAATTTTAATGCCGGTAAGGGTGTCAGGATCGTCGTCTGAAAGGTTATCCAGTACCTGTCCTGCGCGCAGGAGCGCTACCCCGCCGCCCGCCACCGTCCCTTCCTGCGCCGCGGCTCTGGTAGCGTTGAGTGCGTCTTCGACCCGGGTCTTGATCTCCTTCATCGCCGTTTCTGTTGCCGCGCCGACTTTCACGACCGCAACGCCGCCGGCAAGTTTAGCGAGCCGCTCCTGCAATTTCTCACGATCGTAATCCGAAGTCGTCTCTTCGATCTGTTTCCTAATGGTGGCCACTCGTCCCTGAATAGCTTTGGGGTCGCCGCCACCCTCAACGATAGTTGTCGTGTCTTTGTCGACAATCACGCGCTTTGCCTTCCCCAGATCGGATAGCTGAACGTTTTCGAGTTTGATGCCGAGGTCTTCGGTTATCACGCGAGCGCCGGTTAACACTGCCAGGTCCTCAAGAATAGCTTTCCGACGATCGCCGAAAGCGGGCGCCTTAACAGCGCAGACCTTTATCGTGCCGCGCAACTTGTTGACTACCAATGTCGCCAGTGCGTCGCCTTCGATATCTTCAGCAACGATCAATAGCGGGCGACCGCCGCCGGCTGCCTGTTCAAGAATGGGAAGCAGATCGCGCATGGCGGCGATCTTTTTCTCATGCAACAGAATTAGCGGCTCCTCGAGCACACATTCCATACGGTCGGCGTTAGTGACGAAATAAGGCGACAAATATCCACGGTCAAACTGCATACCTTCCACGATTTCCAGTTCGGTTTGTAGTCCTTTTGCCTCTTCGACTGTGACCACGCCATCTTTGCCAACTTTCTCCATTGCCTCGGAAATAAGCTCGCCAATTTCCCTATCGTTGTTTGCCGACACGCTGGCAACATTCATCAAGTCTTCTTTGCTTTTTACTTTTTTCGACAGGCGCTGAAGCTCCGCCACCACCGCTTCCGTGGCGATTTGAATCCCGCGTTGTAACGACATGGGGTTAGCCCCGGCAGTTACGTTCTTGACCCCCTGGCGAAAGATTGCCTGGGCCAAAACCGTTGCGGTGGTTGTGCCGTCGCCAGCGGTATCGTTTGTCTTAACTGCCACTTCGCGCACCATCTGCGCGCCCATGTTTTCGTACTTGTCCTGCAGCTCGATTTCTTTCGCAACCGTCACACCGTCTTTCGTTATGACCGGCGATCCATACTTCTTACCAAGCACAACGTTGCGACCCTTCGGGCCGAGGGTTACCCGCACGGCATTCGCAAGCGTGTTCACGCCTTGCAGCATTGCGCTCCGCGCTTCTTCGCGAAACTTCATCTGTTTTGCAGCCACTCTCGTTCTCCTTCAGTTCTCTTGTAACGCAAACTGTTAGTTTGAGCGCAAGCTAGCAGCTTGCTCTACGTTGCTAATGAACTATTCAACCGCCCGGTTTGCCTTCTCTGAATAACGTCCCACCTTAACCCTTGCCGGGCGCAATAGCCGCTCACCAACCCTGTACCCCCGCGTATGCTGCGCAATAACTTTGCCCTCATCTTCCGGCGCCACCTCCATGGTCTCGACCGCTTCGTGCAATTCCGGATCAAATGTTTCACCCACTGCATCAATTGGCTCGACCCCCGCGGCGGCAAGTGCGTTTTCGAAACTCGAGGCAGTTCTCCGTATGCCCTCGGCAATAACTTCCGACGAGCCGCCCGTCTCTGCTGCCTCAGTCGCGCGCTGGAGATTATCAAGCACCGGCAATAAGCCGGCAATAAAATCGGCTTTCTCACGCTGGGCTCGCTCATCGGCAGCCCGGTTCAAACGTTGCCGGGTTTCATCAGTCTCGCTTTGGAGTTGCTTCCGCAACTGCTCAAAACGCGTCTGCACTTCCTGAGTCTTTTGCTCAGCGGCTTTAGTGCGCATCTCAAGCTCTTCCACAAAACTGGGTTTTAGATTCGGAGCCTCAGCGACGGGCTTGCGATCAGCATTCTCCTCATCATCCAATTGAATGCGCCGCCGATCCGTTACGCGAATCTCCGGGCCGTCATGCCGTCTACCCCTCTGATCCCTGCCGAAAAAGTCTCTAGCCATACTACCCTGCTTTCAAAGAAACATTTTTGCGTGTTTGTATCCGCGCACCGTCCGGGGACAACGCCCCTACCGCCATTATGAAACCTTTATTTCGATTCGCTCAGCTTTGCGCCCAGCGCGTTTGGGAAGATGAACCTGAAGAACACCGTCCTTGTAATCCGCCCTGATGTCTTTGTGATCGACGGAAGCCGGAACACTAAAGGTCCTGAGGAAATTGCCCCTGGGGCATTCTCCCCGATGCTGTGTCATGTCATGGGTGGTCCGCCTTCCTTTTACCGTAAGCCTGTTGTCGTCCACGCTAATATCGAGAGTTGCACGATCTATACCCGGTAGATCGACTGACACCGTATACTCGCCATCGTTTTCGTAAACGTCGGCCGCGGGGTACCAATCCGCTCCTTCAACTTCCTCGCTTTGGTCGCCTTCACCCGCCCGTCGCTGGGAAGCATCTTCGAATAGCCGATTCATTCGATCTTGCAAAGACACCAGGTCGTGCAAGGGATTCCATTGGGTCATCGTTCTTCCCTCATATCGTTCGACGTGCGACAACTCCTTGGAGTGCGGTGACCTGTCACCGCACTCCAAATCACGCCACGGCCGCCGCGGCATCCACCTTGAGATCCATTGTATCGCCAGTAGCCGACGCTCTTACGGTCTGGCCCGGCAGAATATCCCCGCTCAAAAGTTTTATCGCCAGCGGATTCTGTATCAGCGTTTGGATCGCGCGCTTCAACGGACGCGCGCCATAATTTGGATCATAACCTTCGCGGGCCAACAGTTGCCGCGCGGAGTCCTCGAGTTTCAACTGAATGTTTCGCTCGGCAAGCATGGCCCGTAGACGCTCCAGTTGCACGTCTATAATCTTTCCGATCTGCTCGCGCGAAAGCTGATGGAAGATGACGATATCATCGATACGATTGAGAAACTCCGGTTTGAAGTTTGCCCGCAACTCTTGCAAAACAGCCTCGCGCACTTGCTCCTCGTCACCCTCCGCTTCCTGGATCTCGCGCGAGCCAAGATTTGACGTCATGATCAGGACTGTATTCTTAAAATCGACTGTGCGACCCTTTGCATCAGTCAGGCGCCCGTCGTCCAGGATTTGCAGCAGGACATTGAACACGTCCGGGTGCGCCTTCTCGATTTCGTCAAAAAGCACAACCGCGTAAGGCCGGCGGCGAATTGCCTCTGTCAGTTGTCCGCCCTCTTCGTAACCCACATAGCCGGGAGGCGCACCAATCATGCGAGCTACTGCGTGCTTCTCCATATACTCCGACATGTCAAGTCGGATCATTGCGTGCTCGTCGTCAAAAAGAAATTCCGCGAGCGCGCGCGCCGTTTCCGTTTTACCTACTCCGGTTGGCCCAAGAAAAATAAAAGAACCAATCGGGCGGTTAGGATCCTGAAGGCCAGCCCGCGCCCGTCGAACCGCATCAGCCACTGCCTTGAGTGCTTCCTCCTGGCCAATGACGCGCTGGCTGAGACGCTCTTCCATCGTGACCAGTTTCTGCATTTCGCCTTCCAGCATTTTGGAGACAGGAATACCGGTCCACTTCGCCACCACCTCCGCGACATCCTCTTCGTCAACTTCTTCTTTGAGCATCACGCCGTCTTTTTGAAACTCCGCAAGCTTCTCCTGTTCCGCCGCCAACCGGCGTTCCAACTCCGGTATCTGTCCGTATTGAAGCTCAGACGCGCGCGCCAGGTCACCGGCGTTTCGGACCTGATCAAGTTGCAGCTTGAGTTGTTCCAACTCCGCTTTGGCGGCGCGCATGCGCTCGATCGCCTCTTTCTCCGACTGCCATTTGGCCTTCATGCCTGAAGACTTTTCCCGCAGATCCGCGATTCGTTGTTCAATCTCCTTCAGACGCGCCTTCGATCTTTCATCTTCTTCGCGCTGCAAGGCCTGACGCTCAATCTCCAACTGAAGAATCTCGCGCTCAAGCTGGTCGATCTCCTGCGGCAGCGAGTCGATCTCGATTCTGAGTCGAGACGCTGCTTCGTCAATCAAGTCGATGGCTTTGTCAGGCAGAAATCGATCGGTAATGTAACGATTTGAAAGAGTGGCGGCTGCGACAATAGCGGAATCCTTAATACGCACGCCATGATGAACTTCATATTTCTCTTTCAATCCGCGCAGAATTGCGATCGTGTCTTCAACCGTCGGCTCGCCCACGTAAATCTGCTGAAACCGGCGCTCCAGCGCCGCATCTTTTTCAATATATTTTTTGTACTCGTTGAGGGTGGTCGCGCCCACGCAGCGAAGATCGCCCCGGGCAAGCGCAGGCTTTAACATATTCGACGCATCGATTGCGCCTTCGGCCGCGCCCGCTCCAACCAGCGTGTGCAGCTCGTCGATGAAAAGAATGATTTGACCCTGCGCGTTCTCAATCTCTTTTAGAACTGCTTTGAGTCTGTCTTCAAACTCCCCGCGATACTTTGCGCCTGCCAGCATCGATCCTAGATCAAGACCAACCAGCCGCTTATTTCTCAAGGTCTCGGGCACATCGCCCGAAACGATCCGCTGGGCCAGCCCCTCGACAATGGCGGTTTTGCCCACTCCTGGCTCGCCAATTAAGACTGGATTATTTTTGGTGCGCCGAGAAAGAACCTGGACGGTCCTTCGTATCTCGTCGTCGCGACCAATCACAGGATCCAACTTGCCTTTGCGTGCCAACTCCGTGAGATCGCGCGCATATTTTGAAAGTGCCTGGTAGTTTTGTTCCGCATTTTGATCAGTTATGCGGGAACCACCCCGCATCTGCTCAATTACCTTGAACAGATCCTCACGTTTGACGCCGTGCTGGCGCAGAATTTTTCCGGCCTCGCCGTCCTTTTCCTCGACGAGTGCCAGTAGCAGATGTTCGGTCGAGTTAAACTCGTCCTGCATTTTGTCTGCTTGTTTTTGGGTCGCAGTAAAGATCTGATTTAGGCGCGGACTAACATATTGCTGCCCGCCCTCGACGCGAGGAAACCGGGCTATCGCCGCTTGCAGATCATTGAGCACAACCGCAACATTGACAGCGAGCTTACCCAGAATTGGACGCACAATCCCTTCCGGTTGCTCCAGCATTGCCGCGAGCAGATGCTCCGGTTCAACTTGCTGATTCTGATTTCGCTCCGCAAGCTCGATGGCTGCCTGAATGGCTTCCTGAGCTCGAAGAGTGAACTTATCTAAACGCATAAAGTTTTGGTCGTTTATCCTGCTTCTGATTTTTGAGCGGGGTTTCAGTTCGGCAGGCTCGCTTGTCGGCCTTGCCCGTTAATACTGAAAGCCCCGCTCACCATGCGTCTGTCAGATTGTTAACTTAGCTACCGCCGGCGGCCTGGCTGGATTTTGTGTTGCTCACATCCTCAGCCTTTGCCTCGATCGTCTTGGCCGAAGATTCAGTATCTTCACCGCCAATCTCGATGCGGCGCGCCTTTGTCTCTTCCCGTTTCGGAAGCGTCACACGCAACACGCCATTGCGATATTCGGCGGTCGCGCCTTCTCCTGAAACGGTCTGAGGCAACGTAAAGGAACGCGTAAAGGACCCATATGAGCGCTCAACTCGATGATAATTATCTGAGTCGTCCTTCTTTTCGAATTGACGCTCACCGCGCAACGTAATGACGTTGTTCTCGACTGAAAGCTCAAAATCCTCCCGATTCATTCCGGGCAGTTCGGCTTCGAGCACTATCTGATCCTTGTTTTCATAGATGTCAACGCTGGGGTTCCAGGCGCCGCGGCCAATGCCTTCCTCGCCAAACCCGCGGGTCAAGTTAGTAGAAAACAACCGGTTCACTTCTTCCTGTAGAGAGCGGAGATCCCTGAAGGGATCGTAACGAACAATAGTCATACTGGTATTCCTCCTTATTTAACTTACGCCCAAAAGTGGCTAGTCAAATTCTCCTGCTTATGAGCGTGTGGCAATAATAATATTTGAGTCCGGGTCTGTCAAGTTCGTGAGATACGGCAAAAAGTTCAATGAATTCGGCCAGTTCTGGAATTTACTTGAGGGGGCCTTAGCAACCGGATCGGCTTCGGGGCGGGGTTACTTGAGGCCAAAGAATCTCTTTATTGAGGAGAGGACGCCGGCGGATTGGTCTTTGCCCCCCACTGAAAGATCCTCGCTCGCGGCAAGCGCTTGCCTCCGCTCGGCGATGATGTGACTCAGCGATTCAACCAAGTCAGGATTTGTGTCGAAAACACGCTTCATCGCCGCATGTCCAATCTCCAGTACTTCGGTCTCCTCAAGCGCAACTATGTTCGCGGTTCTGGGTTCTCCGGTGAATAAAGCCATCTCGCCGAAGAAAGCCCCATCGCTGAGCGTGGCCACCGTCCGCGGTCGGCCATTCTCGCTGACCTGCACACTTACGCGGCCGTTGTGTACCACAAACATCGACGAGCCCGCATCGCCCGCTCGTATGACAGTCTCGCCCGGTGCGAACACGTGACTGGTAGCCGCCTGCGCCAACATGCCTGTTTCTTCCGCTGAGAGAGGAGCGAAGATATCGACCGCAGCAAGCCGCTCAACGATTGCCCCACCGTCACCGGCCTGCGCTCCAATTTTCGCTTTGCGTTCCACCAGCAGCGTGCGCGTGGGATATGCGAAGCTGACATTGGCCCGCCGAAATGCATACCAGATTCGCTGGCGCACTAGTGCGTCGGTATCATTGTATTTCGCATAGTCCTCAAGCCAATACTTGACTTCATACTCCACGCCACTGTCGCCAAGATTTCTAATGCGTACAATGGGCGAGATTTTCTGTGACACGTTGTCAGCTTCACGCACGGCTTCTCTTACAACGTGAATAGTCTTAGCGGGTGAGTCAACAAAGAGTGTGTTGAAGAAGACTATTCGAGCATTGAGGTTCTCGCGCGGGCAAACTTCTATCGGTTCCTTTGCGGCGGTGCTATTGCTTATGAGCACAATATGATTCTGAAAGGTACGGATCTTGACGGCACGCCAGGTGATTTCCTCGACCACACCGGTATGTCTTTGCGCGCCCACGGTAATCACGTCGCCTACCTGAAAAGGTCGATCCGCTTGCAGCGATATCCCGGCAAAGAAATTTCCCAGCGTGTCCTGCAAAGCCAGGCCCAGGATGACGCCGAAGATGGCAGAGGTTGTGAAGAGAGCGCCGAGGTTGGCGTCAGGAAATATGGACGTGAAAATCAGGAAGAATAAGGCGGTAAACGCAATGATGGAAAAGATATTTCTAACTAAGGTTGGCGCGTCAAACCCGCGACGCAACCGGACCAGACCAAAAACCATGGTGTTTAGCGCGCGCACTACAAGGTAGGCAAGGACGCCAAGAAAGACTAATTGCAACACGGCAACAATAGTGTCTGCTCTTGATTCGAGTCCGCCCATTTGGGCTTTCAGTAACTCTCGAAGAGGATTCTGGAAGGCAAAGATCAAGTAGATTGCGAGCACCACCAGTGCCGTAGCTATGAAGAAGAGTGCGAATTTGTTTTTGTTGCGGGATTGCTTCACGGCTATTGCTGATGCTAATTGCGAGACCCAGGCCTATTGCGAAAGCCTTTATTGCTCCTTCCTTTTATCACTGATAGACGGAGATCAAAAGCGCAAAAGTTTGGGGAATAGGGTCACCAGAATTAATAGGAGTGACAGCAACGTAACGATGATAGCTGTGAGCCAGGCGCCGATGTTATACAGCAGTCCGTTAACAAAGGAGCCCATCAACTCGCGGTCGTTTACCAGTTTCAGTATTGCAAAGAGGATGATGGGCAGAAGCAGACCATTGATCACCTGAGTGACGAGCAAGACGCGGATCAAAGGCAAGCCGGGGATCACCGCGATCGCGGCACCTACTGCAATCAAAAAGGTGAACACTCCGAGGAAAATCGGAGCCTCGCGAAAACTCCGGGACACACCCTTCTCAAAACCCAGCGCCTCGCTGATCGAATAGGCAGTGGCCAAAGGCAGTACGCCGGCGGCCAACATTGAGGCGCCAAAAAGACCAATCGCAAACAATTTTTCCGCGTAGGCCCCGGCAAGTGGTCTCAGCGCGCGCGCAGCGTCAGCCGCGCTCTCGATGTGCAGTCCATGTTTGTGCAGGGTGGCGGCTGTTGACACGACGATAAAGAAAACAACCAGGATTGCCAAAAGGGTGCCAATCCATACGTCTACCTTTGTTCTGCCGTAGTCTTCAGGGGTCACACCTTTCTCGACCACTGACGATTGAACATAAACCTGCATGTATGGCGAGATCGTAGTGCCCACAACTGCGACGAACGTAAACAGATAAGCGTAGTCGAAGCTGAAGCTCGGCTTCACTAAACCGAGGGCGACGGCATCCCAGTCCGGCTTAGCGAGAACTGCCGAGATGATGTAGCCAAGAAACACCAGCGACATCAGCAGGAGTGCGCGCTCAACTCGCTGATAAGAACTCTTAACGACGAGCCACCAGATGCAAACTGCCGACAAGGGAACTGAGATGAACCGTGACACGCTGAAAAGTTCAGTGGCTGCGGCAATGCCGACGAACTCAGAAACGGTGACGCCGCCATTGGCGATCAATAGCGCAAGCATTACAAAGGCGGTCCAGCGCACACCAAAACGTTCGCGAATAAGATCAGCGAGACCTTTACCGGTAACTGCGCCCATGCGAGCGCACATTTCCTGGACCAGGCCGAGGCTGATTGTGATTGGGATAAGGATCCAGAGTAGGCGGTAACCTTGTTCGGCTCCTACTGCCGCAAATGTTGCTATTCCGCCGGCGTCATTACCGGCGCTGGCGGCGATCATGCCAGGTCCGAGAATGGCGAGGTATCCCAGGTATTTGCGTCGCCACCTGGGAGGTGGCTTCACACCACGAGCCCGCAGACGCAACAAGCGTCTGCCAGTGGCTAATACCGCTGCTCGTGATTCGGCCACTTGGAGGTTCTCCGTCAGTCATAGAATTTTTTCGGTCGAGGTCAAATTTGCAGTAATCAGCCACGGGTGAACGCAGGTTAGACGAATCTAAAAACTCGCCCTGGTTTTACAATTCTCGAGCCGCTCCGAGTCTTCGGCGAAAATCTGCGACCCCGGTTCTTAATTCATCCAAACAGTCTTGGCAAACGTTGTCGCCAATCCTTCGGCAACAGGATTTCCATTGCGTCGTCTACAGTTATGATTCCCAGAATATCTCCCGTTTCATCCATCACGGGCAAGGCCAGGAGGTTGTATTCGGCGATTCTTTGGGCCACCTCATTCGCCGGTTCATCCGGATTCGCTGTTTGAAACTCCGTGCGCATGACTTCCGCCAAAGGCACCGAGGGGTCAGCCAAAATCAGACTGCGTAACGCGATCACACCGACGAGTTTCCATGACCCCTCGGTTTCGACGACATAAAGGTAATAAATCATGTTTGGCGTTTCCGCCATCTCGCGCAAACGTGCCAGCGCTTCGCCAACCGTCAGTTCATGTGGCAGCGTGACAAACTCTGTCGTCATCAGACCGCCGGCGGTGTCGTCTTCATAAGGCAGTAGTTCCGCCACGTCAGCCTGTTCTTCATCCTCCATCAAGCCGAGCAGTTCTTCCGCTTTCTCTTCCGGCAAATCGCCGAGCACGTCCGCCGCTTCATCCGGCGACATCCATTCGAGAATGTCAGCGGCGCGTTCCTCGTCCATGTCGCCAAGAATTTGCACCTGTCGCTCGGAAGGCATTTCCTCCAGCGTCTCAGCGGCTGTTTCGTCATCAAGCGACTCGACGACTTCAGAGCCGTGATGATAGGAAAGCGCTTCCGCAAGTCGCGCAATCTCAACCGGATGAAGCCGCGCCAGCTTGCCACTCGAAGATTTGAGCTGAACCGTGGCCGCGTCTGTGGCCAGATAACCGACATCGGCCCAGTCGATCACTTCGACCGGGTTGCGCGTGCCCATGAAGCCTGCGGGAGCCAGCCGTCTCCAAAGGCCCTGCAAGCTAACGTCCGCCCCGGTCACCCGCCAGTCGCCGGCCGCTTCGATCAACTGCACGTCGTTAACCCGAACTACGCGTTTGCCATCCACATCGATCAACTGCTTATCGAGCACGTCGCGGGCGAGCAATACCTCGCCATCGCGTCGCACAAACGGGCGAAGATTTAGTTTGTCGGAATTGAGTCTGACCCCTTGCTCATTGAGTTCTGTAATCCGCCAGCGCGAGAGAAAAAAATCGCGCCGACCAAAGCGGGCCACCAGACCGGTGGCCGGCGGATGATCGTCCTCACCAAGGCGTACGATAACGTCCTTGACGGTCGCCACACGCTCGCCTTCAAGATCGCGGATGGGGCGACCCAACACTTGCGACAAGTAAAGCATTATTGATTCACCTGGGGGTGCTAAGTTCGTTGCGAATCATAGCATGACGCTCCACTGACACCGGCAGAAATGAGTAGGGGCAAATGGATAAGAGGCTGTGGCGAGCGGACGAAAGAGTGAGCGTTCGACTAATGATCGCCGGAAAAGTTATCCGCGGAGAGTTCGAATTTCAGCATCTCCTCATTCCTGCTAACGGCGAGGCTAATGATGCGTTATGTGAAGCCGCATCAATTTACCAAGTGCTAATTCCATCGCGCGGTCGCGGCCGGAATAGAGATCGCTTCGCTCGACTGTGACTATCTCATCTGGCTTTATTCCATGTCCTTCGAGACGATGGCCCGCCGCCGTTTTATAATCGAGCTCGCTGATATCGAGTAACCCGCCGTCCGGTAAGTCGTGGCGAGTGCGAACCGCGAGAACACAGCCACAGGTTTCGGTGCCAAGGATCCTGGCACGTTTTGATACCTTTAGAGCCTCAGTGAAAATCTCTGCCGCGCTAGAAGTGCGTTCACTTGTTAAGACAATCAGAGGGAGTTTGGTTTGCGCGATCAGGTCAGGTGAAAACAAAGACCGGGAATGCGTAGCGATTGTGAAGCTCACTCCGAAGCGATCGGTGAACTGGCCCAGGTTGGAGCCCGATCCAAGAAATGCGGACGCTATATCGGTCATTGCTTCAGCATCGCCGCCGCCATTGCCTCGCAAGTCAAGAATTACACCGCGAGCGCCATTTAGCTTTTCCTTCAGACTGCGTGCAAAAGCAGTCGCTATTGGCTTTGTGAATGCGTCAATTTCAACGACCGCATATTCTCTTTGTTCGCGACGCGTTCTCACGCCAAGCTCGCGCTGTTCCCAGTGACGATCAAAGCGAGCAGACTTTAGTTTGCCGTCCTTCGACTTCCAGCTGACCTCGACCGCGGTTCCAGGGGGTCCTTCCAACAGCTTCGCGAAAATGCGAAACCTCGAGGAAGTGCTGACCGGAGCGGATAAGTTAGCCAGCTGGTTGTTGATTAGAGACGATGCGGCCTCACCATTCACGCTTTCAATCACGTCCCCGACGCGCAAGCCCGCCCGTTGCGGTGCCGAATCGCGTTCTACTTGAACTACGGTAGGCTGCCCATCGACCTCCGCTATAGCGATGCCCGCACTAACAAAACGCGGTCGCCACCAGTCAAACTTTTCCTCCGGTGCGAAGACGCGTGTGTGTGGATCGCCCAGGGAAGAGATCATGCGGCGCAACACTGCGTATAGTTCCTGGCCCGAGCCGGCCTCGGCTGCGAGGGTGCGAAAGGTCGTTCTTTGAGCGTCCCAATCCAGCCCATTAAAGCTCCGATCGTAGTAACGTTCGTTTATCCTCGACCAGGCATCATCGAAAACTGCCAGCCGGCCTTCGCGAGTGTTAGTCGTAACGGCCGCAGAGTCGGCGCCGGCCGAAAGTAAAAGAGGGGAAGGCGAAAAGATTAAAGAGAAAACAAAGAGCGAGGCGACAATCGTCGCAACTAACGCCCGCCACAGATCCTGAAACCTATAAGGTCGGTCTAGCTGACTATTCCCTTTACCCATTAACCGTCTTTCCTTTTCTCCAGTGACCTATTTTTGTGGTTTGCGGAAGTTATAACGCAGCAAGACGCGGATTGGTATGGCAACTCCATTGCGCATTGCGGGAAAGAAATGTAACCGGCGAACAGTTTCGCTCGTCGTTTGGTCCAAGCCGAATCCCGCCCAGCGCGCAACCTCAACTCGTGTCACTTCGCCATCGGAATCGAGATCAACCAACACGTCGACCGTCGCCTCAACTTCAGCGCGCGCGGCACTCTCCGGATATGCTGGAACTAAACGCCGATAAGGGCGTGGCAAACGAAGGCCTTCCGCCGCGGCGCTCTTATCATCGTCCGGCGCCTCTTCGATGATCGGGACCTGCTGATTAGTTGTTAGCTCGCGCTCACCGCGTTCATCTTCCTGGGCGCGGCGGACTGACAATTCGACATGCCGCCGTGCTTCGAAGCCGGATAATTCCGATAACAGCGCTTGTTCGGCAACGGCCGGTGTTGTGTCCTGGAAGCTTGGGCGTTCCCAATGGAGGAGCCTTCCAGTTCGCGCGCTAACCGCAAATATCGAAGCGTAAGCTTCAAAGTAAACTGGGCCAGTGGAGGGCGAGCGACGAAGAGTTTGCGCATCTCCCAGAATAAAAAAATCACATCCGAGTGCGGCGCCAAGATCGCGCGCTTCGCTGAGAGACAAATTTATTGAGCCGGAATATCCAGCACCGCGTGCGGCAGCGCGAACCTGGTCACGATCTAAAATAACCACTGTGGTTTCCTGCTTAAGATTTGAGGCTAGTTTTTCGGAGGCTAGTCGTCCAATCTTAGAACCGCCAAAGTCCAAAACTGCCAGACTTATGGGCCGCTCTATTTGTTGACTGCCGGCTCTGACACTAACACCCGGCCAGATCAATGCGAGAAAAATCAAGCCGCAAGTGGCAGAAACCAGGACTGACAGTCGCGGCCTTAAATGGGATCGAAACGATTGCATTCGTTAGGAGAACTCGGGTAGAGGGTTTGCTTTTTGTTAATGTTCCGAGATCTCGCGGCTCAGATCTCCAAATCTCAGATTCGATTCTGCCCGCTAGCGTCTCGTCCAGAACTGCTGAGAAGGCACGCGTAATGCACGATTGAATTTACTGGAAGCGTTTTCCCAGGCAATCGTCGCCGTCAACTCCGTCACAGCATCATCATCGTAAAACACGCACAGCCGCGCAAAAAGTTCGTCGCTAACATCTTTACCAGTTATTGCAACTTTAGTCTTTCCCAAAGAATTTTTACGGCCCTCCAGCAGCCGAGCGATCCCGGGGAGGGAGATTGTGATAGAGCTTGTAGACGTCGGTCTTCACTTCCTCGGGGAAACAAACGCGGTGCAACTCATAACCGCGTTGCAGTCCACGGACCGCGTCGCTAACCTCCGTGATTTCTCGTATACAAGGCCTCGCATACCCATCTTCAACGTAAATCCGACTCTTTGGCTCCGCGCCTTCCGCCGTGTAATAGTTGTAATAAGGCACGTCGCTCGCACGGTCTTCGATGAAGTAGTAGTCCGGATCGTATCCAGCCTGCATCACGCACTCGCGCGCTGCCGCCAGAAACTCAGGCCGCTCTGCCACCGGCATATCAAGATCGATCGCTTTGAAGAGCCTGCGTCCCGTGAAGCGCTTGCTGAGGTCAGCAAGAATTGTGTCTGGCGAACGCTGCCACTGCTTCACGTGAAACAAAACATCAGAGTCATCCACTTCAAGATACTCAGTTATTCTGAGAGAGCTTCGCCGCAGCACCTTCTCAAACGCAGTGTCTGGCGCGCACCACACCACCTCGCCAGTTTCAAGTAACTTCAAAGCTCGCCTCAGGATTGCCCGCAACACTGCTTCCGCCGAACGGAGCGTACGATGAAAATAAACCTGACGAAACATGTAGTAGCGCGCTTGTAAATATTCCTCGACTGCATACAGGCCTCGTGCTGCCACATAAATCCGATCGTGTTCTTCATCGATTGCCAGCGCGTTGATAATCCATTCGAGATCATAGATTCCATACTTGGCCCCCGTCATCAATGAGTCTCGCAGCAGGTAGTCCATGCGGTCTACGTCAAGTTGGGACGAAACCAGTTGGGCCAATGCGGCCGGTTGAAACTTGCCTTCAATAATCGCTGCCACCTTCGCGGGCAAGCTGGCCGAGTATGAGCGCAAGAGTTGACCGACGTCAGTAGCTTCACTCAGCACAACCTCGACTGTCCATTTCTCATGGTGGAATCCCAGAACCTTTTCCATCACATGCGAAAAGGACCCATGGCCCACGTCGTGGAGCAATGCGGCAGCACGGGCAGCGACGCGATCCTGTTCATTGATTGAGTGCTTTTCGGAGAGGCGATCGAGTACGCGACTCATCAAGTGAAATGCGCCAAGCGAATGTGTGAAACGAGAATGCTCCGCTCCCTGATAAGTGTAGAGTCCAAGTCCCAGTTGCTTAATACGACGCAGTCTCTGGAATTCCGGAGTATCAATCA
>DASXSC010000254.1:0-5242 GCA_036506215.1 Pyrinomonadaceae bacterium
TATCCCGTCAAGGCATACATTGAGCCGACCCTGTTTTGTAATCTTCGCTGTCCCGCTTGTCCGACTGGACTTCAACTGGGTTTGCGACCCTCAACCAGTATCGACGTTAATGTTTTCAAGAGCGCCATTGATGAAATAGGCGATTATCTGTTCGAGTTATGGATGTACAACTGGGGAGAGCCGCTGCTGCACAAGCAGACACCGGAGATGATCCGTTACGCAAAAGAAAAAGGAATCGGAAATATCAGACTGAGTACGAATCTTAGTATTCCGCTCACCGACGATTACATCGATCGGTTCGTGCGAAGCGGGTTAGATGAGTTGATCGTGTCGTTGGACGGCGCGACGCAGGAGACCTATGGCAAATATCGTATACGCGGAGAGATAGATCTGGTCCATCGGAACATGCTTCGAATGCAGGAAGCAAAAACGCGCCATGGATTATCGACGCCAAACATTATCTGGCAGTTTCTTGTTTTCAAGCACAACGAACACCAGATCAAGCAAGCCCAGGCTAACTACCGGAATTGGGGCGCCGACTCAATCTATTTCTATGGGGCTGAAATGCCTTTCGAAGAAAATGCCGCCGGGTTCGAGCCCTCTACGATTCCTGAATACAATCAGTATCATCCGGATCACCCGCAGCGCCACGAAATGAAGCGTTATAAGGCCGGCGGTAAGTCTTGCTCGTGGCTATACGGGGTGTTCCTTCTAAATCCTGGCGGCAAGGTGTCGTCATGTTGCTCAGTCGTAGACGAGGCGGATGACTTCGGAGAGTATTCCCCGCGCGATGGCTTCTTCCAGGCGTGGAATAGTCCAAGATTCAGGCAGGCGCGCCGATTGTTCACTAAGCAGAGGGGTAAGACTTCAAAAAGGAACGGAGCTCAAAACGGCAGTAAACCTTCCAACGGGGGCAACGCACTGGAGAAGACCCTTCTTCGGGGGAAGAGATCGTCGCTGCCGATATTTAACCAGCGCCCCTCAAACGCAACTCTGTCGCCAGACCGAATTATTTGTCACTCGTGCCCCATCCCATATCGCATGAATGAGGCGCTGGTGACGATTGAGGACATCGCCGCACACCTCTTGCAGTCATTTCATGCGGCGTCGTCCATCCGGGAAAAAGCCCGCCTGCTCACTGCGTATTTATTGATGGGAGCGCCAAAAGTGAAAACCTATGCGCGAGCTTTTTTGGCTTATAGGGCGCCACATTTTCCAATGTTTACGCGAGCTCTTACGCGGGGCATGCTCAATAGTATTTCCCGCGCGCGCTAGGCAGTCCTCGTTTTTTTGCAAAGACTTAATTACTTTAATTATTACGTAAGGCTATTCCTACAACTTGGAAGTGCTAGAACCGACAGCGACAACGCAAGCTCCCATTACCGAAGAAAAAAGGCCTGAGACCGGTTCGCCACTCCTACCGGACGAACCGCTGGCCACGATTGAATCAAGCAACTCGTGGCAGGTGATCGATGTTCGGGATGTGTGGGCACATCGTGAACTCCTCTACTTCCTGATATGGCGCGACGTTAAGATAAAATACAAACAAACGCTGCTGGGCGCCGCCTGGGCAATTATTCAGCCGTTGTTTACGATGCTGATCTTTACGCTGATTTTCAGTAAAGTAGCGGGCATCGATTCGAACGGCATTCCTTACCCCATCTTTTCGTACGCAGGTTTACTTCCCTGGATATTCTTCGCTAACAGCATTAATCACAGTGGTAATAGCATGGTCTCAAACGCTCACCTGATCACCAAGGTCTACTTTCCACGTGTGATCATTCCCATCGCGGCGGTGGGAGCAGGTTTAGTCGACTTTGCCGTGGCTTTCGTGATGTTCCTGGTGCTGATGGTTTATTACCGAACCCAACTGACTGCGAACCTCCTTATGCTGCCGGCCTTGGTTGCTCTAACCACTCTCCTGGCGATTGGAGTTGGTATGTGGCTTTCGGCTATAAATGTTAAGTACCGGGACGTGAAATTTGCCATACCGTTTCTCGTGCAAATCTGGATGTATCTCTCGCCGATCGCCTATCCGATCACTATCGTACCCCAGCGTTGGCGCCTCCTTTATTCGCTAAATCCGGTTACAGGAATTATTGAGGGATACCGGTCGGCATTCTTCGCGAGGCCTTTTGATTGGATGTCGCTGGGAATTTCGTCGGCCATCACGATCGTTCTAACCGGCTACGCGGCTTATGAGTTCCGCAAGCTGGAAAAGGGGTTTGCTGATATTATTTAAGCAAAAATGAGGCCGATTATTAAGGTCGAAAAAGTGGGTAAGAAGTATGTGCTAGGCACTTCCAAAGGCACCTACCTAACGTTGCGCGATACCCTGACGTCGGCAGTGCGGGCATCCTTCAAGCGCGCGAATGGGCGTTCGGCCTGCCGGGAAATTCTCTGGGCCCTTCGCGACGTGAGTTTTGAGATCGCCGCCGGTGAAGTCGTCGGCATCATTGGGCGAAACGGCGCGGGTAAATCCACGTTATTCAAAGTCCTTTCGCGCATTACGGAACCGACTACCGGTCGCGTGGAATTGTATGGCCGTGTCGCCAGCTTGCTCGAAGTTGGCACCGGCTTCCATCCCGAACTTACGGGTCGCGAGAACATATTCCTGAATGGGGCTATCCTCGGGATGAAACGGGAAGAGATCGCGCGCAAGTTCGATGAGATTGTCGCCTTTGCCGAGTTGGACAGATTTATTGACACACCGGTGAAACGCTACAGCAGCGGCATGTACGTGCGTCTCGCTTTTGCAGTGGCCGCCCATCTGGAACCGGAGATTTTGCTGGTAGATGAGGTGTTGGCGGTTGGTGACAGCCGCTTCCAAAAAAAATGTCTCGACAAGATGCGCAGTGTTGGCCATCAAGGGCGAACCGTGGTCTTCGTGTCGCACAACATGCCCGCGATAACGCGGCTCTGCTCACGAGCAATCCTGCTTGATAATGGCGAGGTCGTGCTGGACGGTCCGGTACATAAGGTTGTGAACCGTTATCTAAATTCTCACTTGGGGACAACTGCCGTGCGCGAGTGGTCCGACTTAAGCAGGGCGCCGGGCAATGAGATAGTACGGCTACGCTCTGTCCGGGTGAGCAATGATGCTGGAGAAGTTTCTGAAGCTGTTGATATTCGGCGACCAGTTCGGATTATAACTGAATATGAGGTTCTTCAATCCGGTTACGAACTGCTACCTGACTGCCAGATTTCTAACGCCGAAGGCTTGTTGCTTTTTGTTACGGGGGATCAAAGATCTTCATGGGGACGGCGACCCAAACCGCTGGGACGGTACCGGAGCACGGTAGTGATCCCGGGAAATTTTCTGGCTGAAGGAACAATGATTGTGGCCGTGGCCATGAACACTCTTGAGCCCGCGCAACTACATTATATGGAGCGCGAGGCTGTAGCCTTTGAAGTTATTGACACTTTAGATGGCGACTCAGCGCGTGGTGATTACGCCGGACCGGTTGGCGGCGTTGTGCGACCTATCTTGCCTTGGGAGACCGAGCAGATCTCAATCTATTCCGAAACTGAGGTCTCGGAGATGCAAACTTCATGAAAGTCGCAATTCTAGCCGGCGGGCAGGGAAGCCGGCTCGCCGAGGAAACCGAACTGAAGCCAAAGCCGATGGTGGAGATTGGCGGCCGTCCCATCCTCTGGCACATCATGAAGCATTACTCCCACTATGGATTCAATGAGTTTTTCATCGCGGTCGGCTATAAGGGCGAACTTATCAAGCGCTACTTCCTCGACTATCACAATCTGAGCGGCAACATGACGCTGAGTCTGGCGAATGGCAAGGTTGAGACGCATTCGCGTAAGTGTGAAGATTGGACTATCCATTTGATAGACACCGGGGAGACCAACACGGGTGGCCGCGTCAAGCGCCTGGAACCCTGGCTCAAGGACTCGACATTCATGGCCACCTATGGCGACGGCGTTTCTAATCTCAACATTCAGGAGCTGCTCAAGTTTCATCGCGCGCATGGCAAGATCGCCACGGTAACCGCCGTGCGGCCGCCGTCTCGGTTTGGCGGCCTCATCTTTAATGGCGATCTAGTCGCTGAGTTCACCGAGAAGCCTCAAATTGGCGAGGGCTGGATCAACGGCGGCTTTCTGATATTCGAGCCGGGGGTCTTTGACTATTTGAGCGGCGATGAGAGCAGTCTTGAGGCTAATGCGCTCGAGCAATTGGCAATCGATAAGCAGCTCGTGGCTTATCGCCACGAAGAGTTCTGGCAATGCATGGACACGATGCGCGACATGCGTCTGCTTCAGAGTCTTTGGCAAAGCGGTAACGCTCCCTGGAAAGTATGGAATTGACCGCAGCAGCGAACCGAGAGTTTTGGAGAGATCGCCCGACTCTGGTGACGGGAGGAACGGGACTGCTTGGCGGTTGGCTGGTTCGCTTCCTAGTCGACGGCGGCGCCGATCTCGTTTGTCTGGTACGCGATTGGGTGCCACAGAGTGCTTTGGTTCGAGATCGGCTGATTGACAAAGTCAAAGTGGTTCGCGGCGAGGTGGAAGATCAGGGGCTGCTCGAAAGAATTCTTGGTGAGTATGAAGTCGATACCGTCTTTCATCTGGCGGCGCAAACAATCGTCGGCATAGCCAATCGCAATCCGGTTTCAACCTTCGAAACGAATATCGCCGGCACCTGGGCGCTGCTGGAAGCTTGTCGCCGCAGCCCGCTAGTGAAACAAATCGTGCTCGCATCTTCCGACAAGGCCTATGGTGATCACGACAAACTGCCGTATGACGAAGACATGCCGCTTAACGGCCAACATCCGTATGATGTGAGCAAGTCGTGTGCTGATCTGATAGCGCGAACGTATGCGGTCACCTACGATCTTCCCGTGGTAACAACCCGCTGCGGAAATTTTTATGGCGGCGGCGATCTGAATTGGAACCGGCTCGTGCCCGGCACAATCCGCTCGGTATTGAGAAACCAGCGCCCGGTTATTCGTTCCGATGGAACGTACATAAGAGACTACTTCTATGTCGAGGACGGGGCGGCGGCCAACGTCCTGCTGGCTGAGAAACTGGCTGAGACGCCATCGCTACGCGGTCACGCATTCAATTTCTCAAACGAGCTGCAGCTCACCGTCTCAGAGATGGTCAAAAAAATTATGTCGTTGATGGAATCCAACATGGAACCTGAGAAATTGAACCTGGCGAGCAACGAGATTCATCATCAGTATCTCAGCGCCGAGAAAGCCCGCCAGATGTTGAGTTGGAGTCCACT
>DASXSC010000255.1:0-89579 GCA_036506215.1 Pyrinomonadaceae bacterium
TGACATCGAACGACGCTTCATAGATGACCTCATGACACCGCAGCGAGGAATTATCAGCTTGTCGCTTACCCGCTTCTGGTTCTGAATTTGGGCTGTTTACAAATCAAATAGCGAATGAGGAGTTTAATTAATGAGCACTGAGGTTATGACCCCAATCGCCGCTGATAAAGCAACTGCCGTGGAGGTGGACGAATTCCCGCCGGCCGCCCGCGTCGCCGGAATGTCCATGTCCAAGACGATGGCCGTGTCAGCTTTGGCTGACCAATTACGCCGTGCGGGCGCGGATGTGATTGATCTGGGCGCCGGCGAACCCGACTTCCCAACCCCAGAGAACATCCGGCGCGCGGCTGCTGAAGCTATCGAAAATGGTCACACAAAATATACGGCGGCGGCGGGAACGCCAAGGTTGAAGCAAGCGATTTGTGATCGCTTCGCTGCGGACTTCGGCGCGCGCTACGAACCGGCGGGAGTGCTTGCCGCAGCGGGCGCAAAGCAGGTCATCTTCAACGCCATTGCTACCCTAATTGAAGCGGGTGACGATGTACTGGTACCAAAGCCTTACTGGGTGACGTTTCCAGAAGCAGTGACATTCGCCGGTGGTCGGACGATCTGGGTGGAGACTGAAGATCAAGATTTCCGGCTTACTGCCGGCGCCGTCGAACGCGCGCTTACGGCCCGCTCGAAACTGTTGCTGATCAATTCGCCATCGAACCCTTCCGGACTTGTCGTGGCGCCCGATGAATTGGAAAAGATCGTTGCGCTTGCTGTCAGTCGCGGGCTGTGGGTCATCTCGGATGAGTGCTACTGCCAGTTTGTTTACGATCCCGTGCGACCTTTCTCAGCGACGCAACTTCCGGAAGCGTTGCGCCGGCGCGTCCTTGTCGCAGGCTCTCTTTCCAAGACTTACGCGATGACGGGTTGGCGCATTGGCTACGCACTTGGCCCGCACGAATGGATCAAGGCGATGACTTGCGTGCAAAGTCATTCGACATCAAACCCGACCTCGATTTCTCAACAAGCAGCGATCGAGGCGTTGACTGGAAGCCAGGACTCGGTTGCCCAGATGTTGCAAGCCTACCGCGAGCGCCGCGACTGGCTGATTCCGGCATTGAATGATTTGCCGGGAGTAACTTGTGCCATGCCGGAGGGAGCTTTTTATGCTTTCCCCAATGTTAAGGGAGCGGGCCTGACTTCTGAAGAGCTCACCACTCGTCTGCTCGAAGAGGCCCATGTGGCGGTTACGCCCGGCGATGCTTTCGGCGCCCCAGGCCACCTGCGCCTTTCTTATGCCACTTCGCTTGAGAAATTAGAGGCGGGCATCGAGCGCATCAGAGGTGTGCTGGGCAGGCTGTAAGAGCAGGTGTCAGATAATCACTATGCTGAACTTGACTCTAGCATCCGGCGCTACCGCGCTCGGTTCTGCATGGCGTGCGTCTCTTGTTTATCAAATGTACACTGTTTTCATTGACATCTGGGGAGACGGTCAGGTATAAGAACTGCTCACGTTCGAGGGCACGTATAACTTTATGAGCTTCAGCAGCACACACAACCATCATGGCGCACACCATCATGCCAACCATCATTGGCACCAAGGCAGCGCGTTGGTTGTGAGGAGAAAGCTGGAAAATAGCCCAGAGTAACAAGAAGCTCACAACCGGGACTTTTAAGGACCCGCTGCCATGACCCAGAGTCAGGCGGCGGGTTTTGCTTTGGTAGGACAGGCATTCCTGCCTGTCCTGAGTTAAATTTGATTCAAAATGAAGATAAATAAACATTCCTTCGGTATTTTGATGCGGACATTCCGGCTTGCCTCCAATTGGACAGGCAGGGATGCCTGTCCTACACAGAGAATCAGATCTGGACCAGATGACTGAGCCACTCTCCAGAATTCCTACCGGGATGCGCTACTACTTCGGCCAGGAGGCACGTCTGCGCCGCACTGTCGAAGAGCTCGGAATGACTATTTTTGACGGCTGGTCTTATGAGGAGATCACAACGCCCACCCTCGATTACTATTCGCTTTTTGAGCATGGCATGGGCAGCGCAGAGGCTCATCATGCGTTTCGTTTTACCGATGCTGATGGACGGCTGCTCGCCCTAAGGCCGGATGTGACTTCCGCGGCTGCTCGAGCCGCAGCCACTTTGTTTGCCGAACGTGAACGGCCGCTGCGTCTCTGTTATGCCGCTCCGGTTTTTCGTCAACAACCACAGTCGCATGCCGAGTGGCGTCGAGAATCAACGCAGATCGGGTGTGAACTAATCGGCTCGAATACACGTGTGGCTGATCTTGAGGTCCTGGCGATCGCCTCTGAATTCCTGCGACGCCTGGATCTTGACGGCGCCTACGCCATTACGCTTAACGATGTCGGCATCTTCAATGGTGTTGCCGAACGCCTGAAGCTGGATCCAACTTCCCGAGAAGAGATGCGGCGATTGATTGATGTCCGGAATACGGCTGACCTGGAGCGTTTTCTCATACCCCATACCTCCGCAAACGAAGCTCAGGCTTTCGCTCAACTCATGCAACTATCAGGCAAGCGCGAAAACCTGGATCTGGCTCGGCGTGTTATTTCCAACGAGCAATCGCGAGCGGCATTGGATCAGCTTGAAGGTCTATGGAATGTCATTGATTCGCTGGGTCTAACTGACTGTTTCGAGATCGATCTCGGCGATGTAGCGCGACTCGATTACTACACTGGTCTAACGTTCAAAATCTACGTCAAGGGCGCTGGTTACCGCGTGGGAAGTGGTGGTCGTTACGACGGCCTGACGGCCAGCTTTGGAAAGGCCGAGCCCGCCGTGGGCTTTGTGGTAGACCTTGACGCATTAACTGATGTGTTACGTGTGCGCACAGCGGACGTGCCCTCGATGCATAGGCTGGAAGGCCCACCGCCGGAGCAGAAGCCAAAGGATCCAGAAGGGGAACTATCGGGAGTTTCGTCAATGGATCCGTCCGAGCTTTTTGTCGAAGCTTTGGAAAGGCGCGCGAAGGGTGAGCGTGTCTCATTAAAGTTGGTGAGGTGAAGCGGTGCCGGAATTGACTATCGCCGTAGCTAAAGGAAGATTGCAGGACGAAGCGTTAGCTCTGTTGGCGGATGCCGGCGCCGGTGTATCAAGCCAGGATCTCTCGTCGCGACGGCTGGCTGTAGAAGATGAATCCGGGCGCTATTGCTTCATCTTCGTGAAGCCGGCCGATGTGCCTGTTTATGTCGAGCATGGCATCGCCGACTGCGGTGTAGTTGGCCGAGATGTTTTACTTGAATCCGGAACCGACCTGCTTCAACCGTTGACTCTCGAGATTGGTCGTTGTCGCATCGTGGTGGCAGCGCGAACCGGAGTGTCCTTGAACGATCTCGGTATGTTGAGAGTGGCCACGAAATATCCGCGGATTGCCGCCGCGCATTTCGGCGCGCGCGGCCGCCCGGTTGAGATTATCGAGCTTTCCGGCTCGGTCGAACTAGCTCCAGGCTTAGGTCTGGCGGACTGCATCGTGGACCTGGTGGAATCAGGAAGGACACTGCGGGAGAACGGTCTTACGGAAATTGAAGTCATTGATGAGTCAACTGGTCGTCTGGTGGTTAACCGCGCCAGCTATCAATTGAAAGCTAAACCAATCGCCAGACTTATCGCGGCGCTTAGCGATAGGACGGACCGATGACCGACGACTGACTACGGCCGATTACATTGGCCCAGGGTCAAGCGGCGGAGGTGGCCCGTGGTTCAGAGTTCAACCTTTAGGTTGTTTCTTTGCCAACCAGCAAGCTAAAGCTTGAACTCTGAACTTGGGGCTTGGCTTGGTTACTGTGAATGTGATTGAAGGAGAGCTTGGAGAATGATCGAGATCATTCGGGGCGAGGAAAAGCAGAGGCTTGCAGCCCGGCTGCAAGTAATCCGCGATCGCAACGTAGCCCTTGACGACGCTCTTGTAAGTGAGGTGGCGGCGATCGTTCTGGACGTGCGCACACGCGGCGACGCGGCGCTGATCGATTACACCGCGCGTTTTGATGGTGTGCAATTGCAAGCGTCGGAATTGCGCGTTCAGGAAGACACCTTGCATCGCTCTGCAAGACGAGTCGATTCCGTTGTGCTCGAGTCTTTACGCGAGGCCATCCAAAACGTCCGCGCGTTTCACGAACAACAGAAGGAAGAGTCCTGGGAGATTACACCGGCTCAAGGGGTGCAGCTGGGCCAACGAATTACCCCAATCGCACGGGCCGGTCTTTATGTGCCGGGCGGAACCGCGTCTTACCCATCATCAGTAGTGATGAATGTAGTGCCTGCTCAGGTAGCCGGCGTTCGTCGCATCCTGGTGACAACTCCGCCGCAAACGCTGGTTGAAAATCCTGCCGTCGCGGCGGCCCTCGTCGAACTGAATATTACTGAAGTCTATGGCGTGGGCGGAGCACAGGCGATTGCTGCCCTGGCTTATGGAACCGAGACAGTGCCGCAGGTGGACAAGATCACCGGGCCGGGAAACAAGTACGTTGCCGCAGCGAAAAAACTCGTTTTTGGAGCTGTCGGCATTGACTCGATCGCCGGCCCAAGCGAGGTTGTGATTATCGCGGACGATTCGGCGCGAGTGGATTTCATTGCGGCAGATCTGCTGGCGCAGGCTGAACATGCGGAGGATGCCTCAGCGGTTCTCCTCACGACGAGTGGAGACCAGGCGCGCCGCACGGCAGCGGAGGTAACACGTCAGGCCGAATCCCTGCCTCGCCGAGCCATAGCTGAGCAATCATTGGCGTCTTATGGCGCGATTATTCTGGTCGCCAGCCTGGATGAAGCCTGCGCGATTGCGAATGAGCTGGCTCCGGAACATCTTGAGCTTATGACGAATGACGATGAAAGCGTTGCAGCGCAGATTCGCGATGCGGGAGCGATCTTTTTCGGCCCAAACACACCCGAGGCGGTTGGCGATTACCTTGCCGGACCAAACCACGTCTTACCTACCGGCGGTGCAGCGCGTTTCTCCTCGGCGTTGGGCGTCTATGATTTCGTCAAACGCACGAGTCTGCTGCGTTACTCGAGTGAGGCAATCAAGCGATCGGCCGGAAAGATCGCGACGCTCGCGGCGGTGGAGGGTCTGGACGCGCACGCGCGCTCGGCACTGATCAGACTGGAGCAGTAGGAACCTTGTTATCTCGATGCGCAACTCCAAGGAGTTGAGTTTCGTTTGTAGGTAAGCAATTAATCGTGAACAGAACCAACCCAATCAAAGATTCGGTACTCGCGCTGCAGCGGTACACGCTTGCGCCTCATCGCGCAGGGGTGAAGCTTAACCAAAACGAAAACCCGTGGGATGTGCCGGCGGAGATCAAGCAAGAGACTCTGAATCGCATGAAGGATCGCGCCTGGTCCCGCTATCCGGACTTTTCTCCGCAACGATTGCACGAGCGACTAGCCGAGTTTAGTGGCTGGCAGCTGGATGGAATCATCGCGGGCAACGGTTCAAACGAATTGATTCAGGCGCTTTTGATGGTGACCATTGGGGAAGGGAAGCGCGTTCTTATCACCGAGCCAACCTTTGCACTTTACCGACAGATCACCACAGTTCTGGGCGGCGAAGTCTGGAGTGTTCCACTTGGCAGTGATCTTCAGTTTGATGTGGCTGCATTGCTCAATGAAATCGAGCGTGCGCAACCGGATGTCACGATAATTTGTTCCCCGAATAATCCTACCGGTTGTGTGATTAGCGATGAAGATCTGGCTGTTCTCTTGAAAGCGGCTCGTGGCCTGATTGTTCTCGATGAGGCGTACCACGAGTTTGCCACTCCGCGGTCTCCGGCCCGGCGGTCCGGCTGGCCTGGTGGTCATTCTGCGGTTCCGCTCCTCGAGGACCATGAAAACCTGGTCGTCCTGCGGACGTTCTCTAAGGCAATGGCGATGGCGGCGTTGCGCGTTGGTTATCTTCTCGCGTCACCGAAGTGGGCAGTGGAGATCGCGAAGGCGGTGCTTCCTTATAACCTCAATGCGTTTTCACAGACTGCCGCCGAGGTTGCGATTGAGATGTTCGAGGGGAAGCTTCAGCCCCTGGTTGATGCGATTTGTGCCGAGCGCGATCGTTTGTACGTTGGTTTAGCCAATATTCCGGGACTTTTGCCGGTTCAGTCACAAGCAAATTTTATGGTGGTGCGCTCAAACCAGGAACCAAAGCGAGTTTTTGCTGAGCTATTGAAAAGGGACATTCTGATTCGAGACGTTAGCGGTTATCCGATGTTGAAGCGTTATTTCCGCGTAAGCGTTGGGACGCCTAAAGAGAATGATTTATTGCTCGAGGGCCTTCGAGAAATTTTGAAATGAAGAAAGAATTGAATCAAACGATGGCAAAGAAATGGCACCCTGGAGGGGTGGCAGAAAGCAGTGGCACCCCTCCGGGGTACGATTCCAATTACGCACTGGCTTCCGGTGGTCTGCGCCACGCTGCGACCACCGGCTACTTTCGCCCTAACCCTGCGGGTTAAAAAGAGCAGGGCTTTGCGCTTCCCCTGCTGCGCAGACTAATTAAAGTTCCCGATTGGATGGCTATGAAAAGACAAATAAAAACACAGCCGCGCATCGCGGAAATACACCGAAAAACAAAAGAGACGGACGTGCTTGTCCTCCTCAACCTTGACGGCAAGGGACATTCGCGGATCAACACAGGGTTGCCGTTTCTCAATCACATGCTCGATCTGTTTGCGCGTCACGGCTTGTTTGACCTTGAAGTCGCATGCAAAGGCGACCTGGAGATTGATGATCACCATTCGGTGGAGGACATTGCGATCACGCTCGGGCAGGCTTTGACAAAGGCACTGGGCGACAAAACCGGCATCGCCCGTTACGGCGAAGCAGTGGTGCCGATGGATGAAGCACTATGTCGCTCGGTGATTGATCTGTCAGGCCGTTTCTATTTGGTCTACGAAGTGGAGACGCGCCGGCAGAAGATCGGAAATTTTTCGGTTGAGCTCGCCGAACATTTCTGGCGCTCACTGGCCGAGACGGCGCGCTTCAATCTTCATATCGACTGCCTCCGTGGACGTAATACCCATCACATTCTCGAAGGCACTTTTAAGGCGACTACTCGGGCACTGCGTCAAGCCGTAAACCGGGAAGAGCGAATAACGGGCGTCTTGAGTACGAAGGGAGCATTGTAATCATCGAAATCATCGTGGCTAAAGTGGCGATCGTCGATTATGGAGTGGGAAATCTGCGTTCGGTGGAGAAGGCTTTTGCCGCGATGGGCTGCAACGCCGTTGTGACGTCAGACGAATCCATACTGCGCAGGGCGGAGCGGCTGGTATTGCCGGGGGTGGGCGCGTTTGCTGCCTGCATGAGAGAACTTTCTTCCCGCGGATTTGATGCAGTAGTTCGCGAGCGTGCTGAGGAAGGAACGCCGCTGCTCGGTGTGTGCGTGGGGATGCAGATGCTGTTCGAAGAATCAGAAGAGTTTGGTAAAACTGCCGGGTTAGGTTTACTAAGGGGACGCGTGAGCCGCTTTCCAGCGGATCTCCCTGGCAATCTTGTTGTCCCTCAGGTTGGTTGGAACCAGGTGCGGCAACGCGGGATCCATCCTCTGCTGGCTGAGATTCCCGACCACGCCTTCTTCTATTTTGTTCATTCCTATTACTGCGAAGCGGACGACTGCGCGGTTGTCATTGGCGAAACTGACTATGGCACGCTTTATCCATCAGTAGTCGCCCATGAAAATATCTGCGGTGTGCAGTTTCATCCGGAAAAGAGCCAGGCCGCAGGCCTGCGTCTGCTCGCGAATTTTGCAAGAGGCGCAATCTGAGGGGAGAAGAAGGAAAGAATTTCCCATTTGTCATTTGGCATTTTTCATTTGCCATCGCCGGCATTCATCTTTAATACCAATGACGAACAGCGTTACAACACGTGCGAGTTGTTTAGAAAGCGGACTTGTCCGCCGCGCGCGGTGGGGCACAAGTGCCCTGTCTAAACGGCGTGCGAAGAAACGCTCGGACAAATGGCAAATGAAAAATGTCAAATGACAAATGGAAAATGGATCTGAAAGTCTTTCTAGTGGTAGCCATTCATGTTAGCCAAAAGAATAATTCCCTGTCTCGACGTTGACCGCGGACGCGTGGTCAAAGGGATACGCTTCGTCTCACTGGTTGACGCTGGAGATCCGGTAGAACATGCGAAGCGCTACGATGCCGAGAGTGCGGATGAGCTGACGTTTTTGGATATCACCGCTTCGTCTGATAAGCGAGACATTGTGGCCGATCTCGTGCGCCACGTCGCCGATGAGGTTTTTATACCATTCACGGTAGGGGGTGGATTACGTTCGCTGGAAGACATTCGCGCGATTCTTCGTTCCGGCGCGGACAAAGTCTCGCTAAATACTGCCGCTATTGAGCAGCCGGCGTTAATAACTGCGGGCGCGGAAACCTTCGGACGCCAGTGCATGGTAGTGGCGATTGATGCGCGACGACGGAATCCTCAAGACGCAAAGGAAGGCTGGGAAGTCTTCACTCATGGAGGGCGAAGTCCTACCGGATTGGATGCGGTCGAATGGGCGCAGCGAGCTGAACGGCTCGGCGCCGGTGAAATATTGCTCACGAGCATGGACAAGGACGGCACACGCGATGGATACGACCTGGAATTGACGCGCGCAATTAGTTCAGCCGTGCGGATACCAGTGATTGCTTCGGGCGGCGCCGGCCGATTGGAGCACTTTTACGAGGCGCTCACGGAAGGCGGCGCAAGCGCGGTGCTTGCCGCATCACTTTTTCACTTTGGCCAGTACAAGATTGCAGAGGTAAAGGATTATTTGCACGCCCGAGGAGTCGTGGTTAGATGAAGATTGCCATTGAAGACATAAATTTCGACGCAGCAGGTCTAATTCCGGTCGTCGTACAGGACGCCCGCACGCGGCGGGTGCTGACGCTCGCTTACATGAATGCGGAGAGTCTCCGAAAAACATTGGAGACTCGTGAGACGTGGTTCTGGTCGCGCTCGCGTTCCAGCTTGTGGCACAAGGGCGAGACTTCCGGAAACACCCAGAAAGTTGTTGACCTGATGTTGGATTGTGATTGCGATGCGCTTACTGTGCTGGTAATGCCAAAGGGACCAGCCTGCCATACGGGCGCCGAATCGTGTTTCCACAACGAGCTTCAGGATGCGGGGGCGTTTGAGGTCGCCCCGACATCGGATTCATCCAATTTCGCCGAAGTGCTCGACAATCTCTACAGGTTAGTTGAATCGAGAAAGCGCGAAAGACCCGAGGGCTCCTACACTACTTACCTTTTCGATCAGGGGCTGGACAAGATTCTCAAAAAGGTTGGTGAAGAGTCGACGGAAATGATCATTGCTGCGAAGGGTGAGGATCGCAACGCTCTGGTGAAAGAGACTTCCGATCTGCTTTATCACCTGGTGGTCCTGCTGGTTGAGCGTGGACTGTCGTTGGAAGAAGTGCGGGATGAACTCGTCCGCCGCAGCAAGAAGTGAGCGTACTGAAGTTCAAGGAACTTCCGGAGGAGGCGATAGCCCAGGGTGAAGCGAAGCGGAACCCTCAAGAGTTGATATGATGCCCCAGTCCGCGCAGCAGGCGGTAGACGACTCCAGGCCACCTATATCTGTCGCCCGTTTCACGGGCTCTGAAGAATTTCAGGCGCCGATACCCAGGGTTCCGCTTCGCTTCACCCTGGGCTTTATGCTGCCGCCTGCTCCGCAGGCTCGTTGAATGTTTTGGACCCACTCATGACTACAAACAAGAAGGAGCTCAACCAACTCCTCGACTTCGCTGTCGACATGGCGCGCGAGGCCGGCGCAATCACGGATCGTTACTACCAGGGATCATTTGTGGCCGAGCGCAAAATCGACAACTCCTTCGTGACGACCGCGGATCTCGAAACTGAAAACTATCTGCGCACCCGTATCGCAAAGGCTTTTCCTGATGATTCAATTCTCGGTGAAGAGGATGGGGAACAACCCGGTTCGTCGAATCGTCGTTGGATACTTGATCCAATAGATGGAACCTATTCATTTGTGCATGGTGTGCCGCTTTATGGTGTTCTTATAGCGATGGAGCTCGATGGTGAACCGGTGCTGGGCGTGGTCAACCTTCCGGCGCTAAATGAGCTTGTCTATGCGGCACGAGCATTAGGCTGCTTCTGGAATGGAGAGCTGTCTCGTGTCTCGGCAACTTCTGCGCTCGATCAGGCGCTCCTTTTATCGACTGACTTTGGAGTGTGTGAGCAATATGGGTTTGGCCCAGCCGCAGCGTCTTTACAGCGGCAGGTTCATGCGCGGCGTACCTGGGGAGATGCCTACGGACATGTGCTGGTCGCGACGGGCCGGGCTGACATCATGATCGATCCTGTCATGAATGTTTGGGATTGTGCAGCTTTACTTCCGATCCTTGAGGAGGCGGGTGGCACGTTCACGGATTGGAACGGAACGCGAACGATTTACGGTGGCAACGCAATTTCGACAAATGGGCTGCTGTTTGATCGGGTAATGCAGACAGTGAGACTGAAGGTAGATGGGTCCAATTAAGGATTAGGAAGCCATGGTCATAATTCCCGCGATTGACCTGCGAGATGGTCGTTGCGTTCGCCTAAAGCAGGGCCGCAAAGACAACGCCACCGTCTACGACGGCGATCCGATCGAAATAGCCCTGGGGTATCAATCATGCGGCGCCGGGATGATTCACCTGGTCGATCTGGATGGCGCCTTCTCCGATCCCAATTCGCGGAATCGCCAGGTGCTTCATAAGATTATTTCGCGGGTAAGAATTCCTGTGCAGTTTGGCGGTGGTTTGCGCAGTCTCGATGACGTAGCGCAGGTAATTGAGTTCGGCGTGGCAAAGGCGATAATTGGCACGCTGGCCGTAGAGGCGCCTGAAAGTTTGGACCAGGCGCTGCAATTGTTCGGCGCGTATCGCATTGCCGTTGGCATTGATGCTCGAGACGGACAGGTGCTGACGCGCGGCTGGGAAAAGGAAGGGAAGCTATCGGCGCTGGAGTTGGCCCAAAAAGTCGCTTCAATGGGTCTCGAACGAATCATCTACACAGACGTAGCACGCGACGGCATGCTGGCGGGTGTCAACGTGGAACAGACCTGCGCGATTGCCCGCGAGTCTGGTTTAAAGGTCACGGCCTCCGGTGGCGTCTCCTCTTTGGAGGACCTTGAGCGGTTAATAACGGCCGCGAAACAAAACACCGGCGTCGGGCGAGTTGACGCCGTGATTATTGGAAAGGCTCTTTACGAGGGGCGTTTCACACTTGAGGAGGCGTTAAAAAGAAGCGAGCAGGCATCGGCGCCGAAAGTTTCGAAAGTGTCCGATAAACTTTAGTTTGTCGTGACTCAACGACAAGCTTAAAGCTTATCGGACATCAAACTGACCCAGTACCCGCTAGCGGCGAAATCTGGGTCTGCAGTCGAGTTGATCTACGATCAGGAAATTGCACGGACATCATTACTGGTAAGCCATACGCCATGAAAAAGATGCGAATGTCAGCGCTACTAATTACACTCGGTATCATGTCCTCAACTTTTATTGCGGCGAGTGGCCAATCCCCGCGATTGCGGGTATACGAAGTGTTTCGCTCGGGGACGCCAATTAAGGTGGATGGGAAGCTGGATGATGCCCCCTGGGCCAAGGCCCACCGTATCGACGATTTCGTCCTTAATCTGGATGGCTCTCCTGCTCCTTATAAAACTGAAGCGAGAGTGCTGTATGACGACAATTTTCTCTATTTCTCGTTTCGCAGTGTGGACGATAATATTTGGGCCACCTTCAAGCAGCGCGATCAGCACCTGTGGGATGAAGAAGTTGTCGAAGTATTCCTGCAGGCTGATCCTCAACAGCCTGGCTATATTGAGTTGGAAGTGAACCCGCTCGGGACGATGCTCGACATATATCTTCTTGATATTCGTAAGCCATTGCACTACGAAAGCTGGAACAGCCAGAAGCTCAAGTGGCGTGTAGAGGTAATCGGAACAGTGGACGGGAAGGGTGGCGACCAGGAATGGACTTGTGAAATTGCGCTGCCCATGGAAGACATTGTCAGCGCACCACATCTTCCGCCTCGAGCAGGCGATCGTTGGCGCTTGAATCTATATAGAGTGGAGCAAAAGCCCGTACCAGCGTTGCTAGCATGGTCTCCCACCCTCAAAGATGACTTTCATATGCCGGCAATGTTTGGCGAGATAGTCTTCAGTGACCGACAGGTCAGGTGACTAAGACTTCAAAAAACGAGCGTTTGAATAGAATGGGGCAAGCTACTAACCTCGGCGGCGTTACCGTCTATCCAGAGATAATAGGAAACTTTTTGGTCGCCTTTGTTCATGACAACGACCGATATTTTTCCGTCAGGATTGATAAAAGCAGTGGAAAGAAGTTGACTCCGGCTGGGTGAACTGGCGATTCGTTTGGCGCCGGGACGAGCGAACTTCGAGAAGTGACCGATGTAGTAGTACGCGTTGGTGTAAAGCAGCTGACCCGTTTTCGTATCGGCATGAAGAGGGGCGAAGCAGAAATTACTAACGTGATTTGGCCCGCCGGTTTCGTCCAACAGCACATTCCAGTCGGTCCAGCCGACAGTACCACTATTGAAGTCATTGATCATTGAACGTCCGTAAAGTTCGCCCAACTTCCAATCATTTATTTTTTGTCTATCAAACGAATCGGCACAGCCTTCGGTAAAGATGAGGTTCTTTTCGGGAAACGTCTCGTGGACCAGTTTGATATTATCGAACATGGGTTCGCCACCGCTCCATGGTTCATACCAATGATAACCAATGCCCCAGACAAATTGCGCGGCTTTGGGGTCAGTTAATATCGTACTGGCTCTTTGGTACACCAGATCACGGTTGTGATCCCAGACGATGATCTTCTGAGCGCTCAGCCCTTCTTTTTTCAGAGTGGGGCCAAGATAGTCTTTCAGAAAGTCTCTTTCTTCTTCTGCTGAGTAAATACATGACTCCCACCTTTGCGTAGCCATGGGTTCGTTTTGAATAGTAAGGCCCCAGATAGGTATACCTTCGCGTTGATATGCCTTGATGAATTTTGCGAAGTAGTTGGCCCAGGGTTGGTAAAACTCCGGCTTTAGTTTGCCCCCATGCAGCATATCGTTGTTGGTTTTCATAAACGCCGGTGGACTCCAGGGGCTGGCAAAGATTGCCAGCTTGCCGCCGGCAGTGGTCAGCGCTTGTTTGATAAAGGGAATCCGAAATTGTTTGTCATGGTCCACACTGAAGGACTTCAAGTTCTTATCGCCTTCAGATACATAGGTATAGCTGCCACTCGAGAAATCGCAACTATGAATGTTGGTTCTGGCCAGCGTGTAACCGATGCCGTTCCTGGCGTCGAAATAAGCATTCAAGACTTCCTGCTGTTTAGGCTGCGGTAATTTCGCAAACGTCTCCGCAGACGCATCAGTCAGTGCGCCACCAATGCCTAACAGCGTTTGGAATGTCCGGGCGGGATCGACAAATACGCAGACCTGAGTCTCGAGAGGTTGGCCCATGCGCTTGAATGGGATGCTATCGGTTTTTGAGATCCGGTACTCGGTCTTGTCAGCAGTGGTGTAAATCGCGACATCTTTCCCTTCCAGAGAAAAAGGTTTAGACGCGCTCAACGGTTGACCATGCGCGACTGCCAGTTGGCTTTTCGCCAACAGACCCGCCGCAGACGAAGCCACTAAGAAAGCACGACGATCTATTCTCATAGTGGGCAACTTTATCACAAGTCGTTAACTTGTGGTTCGTTCCAAATACTCCATCGGGCTCGCAATAATCTCGGGTTCAGGTTCCGCGCTTCAACCCTTTTTTGTTGTCGGCCACGCTCGGCACTTTCCTTTCAAGTTAAATGGCGAAAAACCAAATCCACGGCCACTTCTTGGCCTTACACAACCCGACGCGCCGTTAACGAACTACACTGGCAACGACAGCCCAAGCGCCATGCAGATGCTCGAAACGCAAGTGCTTACAGGTCATCATTCCCGCCTTTGATATAGCCGGTATAACGTCCCAAATCAGAACCGGGAGTAGCGACCGGCCAAGGAGTCAACCGTACTTGTCAGTACTTAAGTGACGGCGATCAGCGATTGAAATGGTCACAGGTAGAGTTGACTCCTTGGCCGGTCGCTACCACCACCCCATCCGGGCTGCCCGGCTGGGGACCCCGGTCCGCTCCCGGTTCTGATTAGGATAAAACGCCAATGTTGGTCGACTGTTACTCTCTCGCATTTCAATTATGGTGACGAGTCCGCAAGCTGTTGCACGTACAAATTGAACCCGCGAAATACATCGCCGAACGGTTCCAATTCGCTGAATCCGCGGCTAATACTGTTGTCGTGTCTTATGGAATGGTTTTTTCGGTCGCGGTGAGCAGCTCTCGGAAACGCGGATCGGATCGCAAGGCTTCCAAACGTGGATCGACTCGAACGAAAGTAAATCCGACAGCATGTTCGCGTTCCGCCTGAGTGAGCCAGCGAAACGCGTTGTCAGGTTCGCCAATCGAGCAATAGATGATTGCGATCTCATAAGCCGAAACCCATCGCTCGGTGCGTCGCGCCAGGATCTCTTGCAGAATTGCCCGAGCTTCTTCCAGCCTCCCAACCGAGGCCAACACCTGGGCCCGCTTTGCGTGCGTCGTTGGTGTCTCACCTGCAAAGACGCGTTCCTGCTCGAAGGCAGCCAGCGCTTCGTTGTGCATTCCTTTTTTCTCATAGGCCCAACGCAGGACTGTTTGAGCGGAGACTGCTCCGGAATCCAGCTCCAGTGCCTTATGACATTGCTCGATGGTGTCGTCATACCTGCCGGCGAGAAAAAGGACGTTGGCAACCGCCGTGGCGAGCACGGGTGACCGCGGCGAGATTTGCCGGGCACGTTCGATTTCGGCGAAAGCTTCTTCGTGGCGGCCCATCGCTGACAGACTGAAAGCATACCAACGATGTGCAACCTGAATTCGCGGCTTCAGCAGAATCGCTTTTCGTAACTCCTGCTCGGCTGCGTCCCAATCGCGGTCGTAGTGAAGTTTTACAAAACCGAGCGAAGCGTGCGCTTCCGCCAGTTCCGGATCAGCGGCAACGGCGCGCAACGCAGATTGCTTCGCGCGCTGCCAGGCTTCCGCCGGTGGCGGCTCGATAAACCAGTTAAGTAGAGAATAGCAGTCGGCGAGTTCGGAATGCGCGAGTGCAAAATCAGGATCAAGTTCCACCGCGCGCGTCAACCTTTCGATTGCCTGACGCATGCCTTCGGCTGAGCGCCGGGTCGCATAGTAGCGGCCAGCCGTGTAGAGTTGGCGCGCTTCTTCGCTTCCGCTGGGTTGCGTGTCAGGCGCTGGACGATGCACCGGTGAAGTGACAGAAGTCCTTTCCGGCGCCCCTGCAACTTCACTTCTTATCACTGACCGTTGACGCCCCACAGCCCACGCTTGTGCCGGTATCGCCTGGCGACGCTCTGCGGGGTTTCTTGTCTTAGTTAACAATTCCGCGAAGATCGGCTCCGATCGAAGCGGGTCAAGGTGTGGTTCGACTCCCAACCAAACCAGCCAGCCCTCATTAACGTCATAGGACTCTTCAAGGAGTTCCAGCGCTTGTTTATTTTCGCCGAGTTCGACATGAATCAATGCTCGATGATAGGGCGAGACGTAACTGCTTGCAGACATTTGATCCAGCCGGTCCAGAACTGCGCGTGCTTCAGCTGAGCGCCCAGCGGCTGCATAGGCCGCGCCCAAGCCGGCAACAAAGATCTGTCCCCCGCCCGAAAGATCGAGAGCCTTCTGAGCTTCTTTGATTGCTTCATCCGCGCGACCTATGTGTCTCAGCAACCAGGAATGAGTCATCCTGCCCCAGGCGAATTCTGGGACGGCCGCGATCGTCTGTTGAAATGTCGCAAGCGAATCCTCAAACCGTCGTGCCTGGTAGTAGGCCCAACCCAACGACTGCATAATGCTGGACGAAAACGGATCCAATTCGCGCGCACGCAATATTTCTCTGATCGCTTGATCAAAGCGTCCGATCATCAACAAGTGAAATCCGTACCAGTGATGTCCGGTGGCGTAGTTTGGATTTATTTCGATCGCACGACGGTGCTGCCCTTCCGCGACTGCCCAGTCAAAGTCATGACAAGCGGTGGCAAAACCAAGCGCGCTATAGGCCTCGGCGGAAGTCGGGTCCAAATCTGCCGCCTTCGTTGCCGCTTTCTTAGCGGCTGCTGAACACTCAGCAAACGGCCTGATACCAAAAACACCGAGCCAGTTGTAATAGTCTGCGATGCCGGTGTAGGCAAGTGCATATTCGGGATCGAGCTTGATGGCGTGGTCATAACACTCGAGCGCCTTAGCAAGGCCGGATTCGGTATAACTGTTCCAGTAGTAGCGCCCGCGCAGATACGACTCAAACGCTTCAGCGCTATCTGTGCCGCGCTTGGAAAGTTGCTGTTGCTCGTCGCGGGTCAATTGCGGAAGCAGCGCGTTTGCTACCTGCTCTGAAATCGAGTCTTCAATTTGGAGCACATCGGTTGAGTCTTCATCGAACTGTTCAGACCAGCACGTTACGCCTTCCCTGACGTTCCAAAGCTGGGCCGTCACGCTCAAGCGTTTGCCTATCCGGCGCAAGCTGCCTTCGACGATGTAGTTGACGCTCAGATCACGACCGGCAAGGAGCGGATCGATACCCGCGCCCTGGTAGCGCAGCACACTACTGGTCGGTCGAACGATGAGACGTTGTACGCTGCTCAGGCGGGTGGTCAGCGTGTCGGAGAGTCCAATGCCTAGATACTCATCGCTCGTGTTCTCAACCACCGAACCGAGAATCCTGAACGGTAGCACCGCGATTGACTCCAGGCCGTCGAGCGATTGTGAGGGCAATGTGGGCAAAAAACCGAGACGGTGATTTAGTTTTCGCAGCAAGTCATTGAAACGCGGATGGCCATGCAAGAGATCCAACTCCGGGTCAACCCCCATCCAGAGCACCTTTGCATCTTTTGTGTCATGGGCCTGCTCCAATAAGTCCAGCGCGTTCTCAACTCGTCCCAAACTGCAGTGCACCAACGCCAGATGGTAAGGCGAGATATGGCGGCGCCCGGCAATGGAATCCATTTCCAGCAACACGGCTTCGGCCGCCTCAACGTTCCCAGCTGCGGCGTGGGCTGCTCCAAGCCTGCCTAGAGTGTGCGAAGCTTTGCCAAGTAACTCGACACACCTTTGCGCATTGACAATTGCTTCGTCGTGCCGGCCCATTCGGCTGAACAGAAAACTCGAGCCGTAAAGCATCATCAGATTCTCCGGCTCAGCTTGCAGCGTTTCCTGACAGGCCACCAGGGCTTCCTCAAAGCGACGGGCGTGGTAGGAACACCAGACGACCGTGAAGCGGGAGATAATAGCCAGCGGATCCAAATCCCGCGCGAGTTCTGCCTCGCGCACCGACTCCGTGAAACGGCCCTCCATCGCTAACTGTAAGGCGTAATAGATCCGAGCGGCTGAATAGTTTGGATTAAGTTCGATAGCATGCAGGAGCTGGTGCTCAGCGCTGGCCCAGGCGAAATCGCGGCAGAGTGTTGCCTGGCCCACTGCCGCGTATCCCTCAGCCAAAGTCGGATCGAGCGCTACCGCCGTGGATGCGGCCTCGTAAGCCGCAGCCGAACATTCGGCAAACGGTAAAACGGTAAAAGCACCCAGCCAGTTGTAGTAAGCCGCTATTCCGGCATAGGCGAGTGCGTAGTTTGGATCCAAAGCGATCGCCTGGTGATAGCAGACGATGGCCCGTGCAAAGCCGTCTTCAGTAAAAGTGTTCCAGTAGAAGCGTCCGCGCAGATAAGCCTCGTGCGCTTGAGGGTCGTTGGTGCCGCGTTTCGCCAACCTGATGCGCTCGTCGCCGGTCAAGTGAGGAATAATGGCTTCAGCGACACTCGAGGAAATAGCATCTTCCAGACTAAGAACATCGGTAAACTTTTCATCAAACTGCCCGGCCCAAATTGCAGTGCCGTCGCGCACGCTGAGCAACTGAATAGTCACGCGAATGCGTTCCTGCACTCGTCTGACTCTGCCGTCGAGAACGAAAGCTACGCCGAGCTCGCGGCCGGCAACAAGCGGATCAGAATCCCCGCCGTAGCGCAAAACACTGTTGGTCGGGCGCACGGCAAAGCGTCGCACCGCACTCAACCTTGTAATCAGTGCGTCGGCAAGTCCAGTGCCCAGGTAGTCAGGTCCCGAGTCGGAGCCGGCATGGAGGTCCAACAGTTTCAGCGGCAGCACCGCCAGCGAATTCTCCGTCGTGATGGATTGGGATCTGCGATTGGGGATGCCAAAAGGCGCATCCGGCAACACAGAGATCGGCGACCCTTCCAGATAACAAGCGATATCGTCCCGCAATTGCTCGGCAGATTGATAACGCCATTCAGGCTCTTTCCGGAGTGCCCTCATCACTATGCTGTCCAGAGCTCCGGAAAGATCACGACGCAGCGACTCGAGGGTCGCGCTTCTGGTCGAATAGACCAGCTTAAGGGTCGTTGCCTCGTCATCTGTTGAGACAAACTTGGGCAACAGATCTTCAGGTCGCGTGATAATGAAACTCGGAGGTGCGGGTGACTCCTCACAAATCACGCGCGCGATTTCATGCGGAGCGCGATTGTTCAAACGATATGGCCGATGACCGGTCAGCAGTTCATACAACAACACGCCGAGGGAATAAACGTCGGTCGTTGGTGACGTCGGCTCGCCCTGCACTTGTTCCGGCGAAGCATACTCCGGTGTCATCAGACGCATTGCGGTCGCGGTCGGATCGTGAGTGATGTCGCCGACGAGACCAGGATTGAGCAACTTGGCGATGCCGAAGTCGAGCAGCTTTGGTACGCCCTCCGACGTCACGAGTACGTTCGATGGTTTTATGTCTCTGTGCACCACTTGTTTCTGGTGCGCGTAGTGAAGGGCATCGCAGATAGCCGTGAAGAGTTTGAGCCGCTCGAAAATGGTCAGTTGCTGCATATCGCAGTAGTTGTACAAGGGCTGCCCTTCGATGTATTCCATGACGAAATAGGGCAGCCCATCCCGGGTCGTGCCACCGTCCAGGAGGCGGGCGATGTGGGGATGGTCCAGCGCGGCCAGGATTTGCCGCTCAGTGCGGAAGCGCCGCAGGATAAAGTCGGTATCCATGCCGCGCTTGACGAGCTTGATCGCCACGCGCTTGTTGAATTCATTATCGGCGCGTACTGCTTCATAAACGGCGCCCATGCCTCCGCGTCCCACTTCGCGCTCGATTCGATAGGCGCCGAGACGGCGCCCAATCATCGGATCTTCGTGGTCCTCACCACCGGCGAATGCCTCGAGGGAGCCTAACGCGCCCAGTTCCGTTTCACCATACGGCGGCTCTTCAAGGAGATTGCCGGCGTTCTCATGTTGAGACAGAAGATCCTCGACATCGCTCTTCAACGACAAATCGTCCGCGCACACTTCAGACAAGTATCGCCCTCGTTCCTCCGGCACGAGGTCGAGTGCCGCCTGGAAAATTGCTTCAACTTGTTGCCAGCGTTCGGGGGTCATAAAAACCGATGGCGCAGATTATATTGATTATTGATTATAAGTGGGTAAGGATAAATCCTGCCGGAGTACCACTTTTGTTGTTGTTACTTCTTTTGCATTTCACCGTACAGCCAGGCCTTAGCCAACCGCCAATGACGTTTGATGGTAGTCGGGGTCACCCCCAGTACGTCTGCTGTCTCTTCGATTGAAAGGCCGCCGAAATACCTCAGCTCCACCATGCGGGCTTTCTGCTCGTCGAGGGCCGACAAAGCTATGAGTGCATCGTCGAGTGCAATCAGTTCAGCGCTGCGCTCGACGGCTCGATCTATGTTTTCATCAAGCGAAAGCTTTTGAAAATCCTGACCGCGCTTTTCAGCATTGTGCTTGCGCGCGTGATCCACCAATAAGCGGCGCATTATCTGAGCCGCAACGCCGAAAAAGTGCGCCCGGTTCTGCCAGTTAACTCTCGTCTGATCCACCAGCCGTAGATAGGCTTCGTGTACCAGAGCAGTCGGCTGCAGAGTGTGGTCGGGACGCTCCCGACGCAAGTAATTCGCGGCAAGTTTTCGCAATTCATCGTAGATTACGGGTAATAAAAGATCAACCGCCTCTCTGTCACCGTTTGATAGCTCGATGAGTAGCTTGGTGACGCTGTCGGCAGGGTGATCGCGCAAGCGTAGTTGCTCCCTCGTGATCGAAATTAATTCCAGTAATCTTAGTATAAGGCAGACTGGCGTTACTGCGTCTATGCCGCGGCACAGTGCGGTGCGGCTCTGCTTTACAGTTAGCTCCCTAAGATCTAACGGAGGCTGCGCCTCCCGTCTCTTGAGGCGACCCCTTAGAAAGAAATAATAGAGACGTCATCGGAAAGCCCGAGCCTTTCCGCACAGTGCGGCGGCACAGTCGGGAAAGTGCTTAACCCAACTCCTCGCATTCTGCCTCCTGCGAATCCTTTACCTTCTGATGGCCCTATTCGACGTCTTTTTGCGCGTTAGCATAATGAAGGCATTTTGGGGCACTTTTGAGAGGTTAAAAAAAATGCAAACGCAACAGGCAATCATCGAACATCATTCGTACGTTTCACGAAACAATCCGTCGGGGGGCGCGATTGGAGACTTGATAACTAGGCTGTTTGGTTGCTGGCATAAGGAAATGAGCAGGCCTTTTTCCAGCCAGGGTCAGACCTACCGGAGTTGTCTGACTTGCGGGGCACGGCGGCAGTTCAATCTGGGGCGCTGGAAAATGCAAGGCGGCTTCTATTATCGCCTGCCCCGCAAGGGTTGCGCGGTACGGTGACGGCAGGCGGCAGGAGCAGGCGGCAGGAACAGAAGGCAGGCGCAGACGGCAGACGGGCAGAGGGCAAGAAGCACGGGCAGAAAGCAGTAGACGGTAGGCGCGGGCGGCAGCCGGGCAGCGGGCAGTAGACTCTACTGACCCGCTGCTCTTGCTTTGGCAGTCTGCCGTCTGCCATCTGCCATCTGCCATCTGCTCCTACCTCCTGCCGTCTGTTCCTGCTTCTGCCTTCACTATGTTGACCGGCTTTGCACAAAAAGTAGCGGAACCACTACGCGAGGCAGACCACTCACACGCGCCTGCGCTTTGCCGCCGGACAGTGCGGAAAGGCTGTGCCTTTCCGGCGGGCGATATTATTTCTTTCATGAGGCTGTGCCTCATGAATCTCTAATGAATCGGAGGCGTAGCCTCCCTAATATTAAAAGTTGTTTCCGGTAAGGCGGAGCCTTACCGCACTGTACGGCGGCATAGCCGCGTAGCAATTGTTTATTCGCGCGCTTAACGCACTGGTTGTATGACGTTTTGTGCAACGCTATATTGACCGTTTTGACGGTGGCTTATAACCTGAACCAGATAAACGGCAACAGCCTTATGGCTATCCAACCCACTAATACCCAATCAACTGAGGCCACAGCGAACCCTCTGCTTTCGAGGTGGGAAGGTTCGTACGGTGGGGTGCCGCCGTTTGATCGTGTCCAGGTTGCTCAGTTTAAGCCCGCGCTCGAAGCGGCCATGGCCGAAAACCTCGTGGAAATTGAGCGCATTGCGGAAGACCCGGCGGCGCCAACGTTTGATAACACCATTGCCGCGCTGGAACGTGCCGGACAGACGCTCGAGCGTGTCCACACCATCTACAACGTTTTTGGTTCGACCATGAACGGGCCAGAGTTCCAGGTCGTGGAGCGCGAAATGGCGCCACGTCTGGCCGCCTTTGGCGATCAGATCTCCCAGAATGAAGCGCTCTTCAAGCGCATCGAGGCGGTCTACAACTCGCCTGAAAGACGTAAGCTGGTGCCGGAACAACAGCGACTGACATGGTTCCACTATACAAACTTCGTGCGTTCGGGGGCGCGACTGGGGCCTGATGCAAAGGCGCGGCTCTCCCAAATCAATCAAAAACTTGCGGAGCTCTACACTCGCTTCAGTCAAAACGTTTTGGCGGAAGAGAATACTCAGTTCATCGTGCTCGAAAGTGAGAAGGATCTGGCAGGGTTGCCGCAATCTGTGCGCGAGGCTGCTGCCGCGGCGGCCGCAACGAAAAAGCAACCGGGCACCTGGGTGATAACGAACACGCGCTCCTCCGTCGATCCATTTCTTACGTATTCAGATCGCCGCGAGCTGCGAGAAAAAGCTTGGCGCATGTTCGTCAACCGCGGCGATAACGGCGACGAGCATGACAACAACGCGATCATCACCGAAACCCTGCAGCTGCGCTCCGAGCGTGCCAGGTTACTTGGCTATCCTACGCACGCGCACTGGCGGCTCGAGAACGCGATGGCAAAGACGCCTGAGCAGGCAATGGAACTGATGCTGCAGGTCTGGAAGCCGGCCGTTGCGCGAGTGCGCGAAGAAGTTGCCGATATGCAGACGCTGGCCGATAAGGAAGGCGCAAAGATTAAGATCGAGCCATGGGACTATCGTTACTACGCTGAGAAAGTCCGCAAGGCCCGCTACGATCTCGACCAGAACGAAGTTAAAGAGTATCTCCAACTCGAAAAGTTGCGCGAGGGTGTCTTCTGGGTGGCCGGGGAACTTTTTAACTTTAACTTTACGCCCGCGACCAATGTTCCAGTTGTCCATCCTGACGTGCATGTCTGGGAAGTAACTGACAAAACTACCGGGCGGCATATTGGTCTGTGGTATTTCGATCCTTACGCGCGGGCAGGTAAGCGCTCGGGCGCCTGGATGGATGCGTATCGCAACCAGGAAATGCTCAACGGCGAGATCACGACGATCGTGTCGAACAATGCAAACTTCGTTAAAGGGAAGCCAGGCGAGCCGCTACTAATTTCCTGGGACGATGCGTTGACTATGTTCCACGAATTTGGCCACGCGCTTCACGGTCTAAACTCGAGCGTGACCTATCCCTCATTATCGGGAACGGCGGTCCCGCGCGACTATGTTGAGTTTCCTTCGCAACTGCTCGAACATTGGCTCTCAACGCCGGAGGTGCTTCAGCGCTTTGCCGTTCATTACCAGACCGGGAAGCCGATTCCGCAGGCCCTCGTCGATCGGATCAAACGCGCCGCGACCTTCAATGAAGGTTTCATTACCGTCGAATACCTGGCAGCCGCTTTACTTGATATGAAGCTGCACCTCGCGGGCGACAAAAACATCGATGCCGGCGCTTTTGAAAAAGTGGCGCTTGCTGAACTGGGAATGCCGAACGAGATCGCAATGCGCCATCGCACACCGCAATTCCTGCATGTGTTCGCCAACGACGGTTATTCAGCGGGCTATTACAGTTATCTTTGGTCTGACGTGCTGACCGCGGATGCCTACGGCGCGTTTGTGGAAGCGGGCGGACCGTATGATCATAAGGTCGCCGAGCGCCTGCGCAAATACCTCTTTTCCGCTGGTAACACGATTGATCCGGCTGAGGCCTATCGGGACTTTCGTGGCCGCGATCCGGAGGTCGAGGCGTTGATGAAGAAGCGTGGCTTTTCTGCAGCGGACAGCAAGCAATAGGCACTAAGCAGAATGCAGAAGGCAGAAGGAAGAAAGCGCCAGTGCGAAAGTTCCAGTCCCATGAGGTCATCAGTACAGTCTCTACGCCTGGTGATACTGACCTCATCGCACCGCATGGTACTAATGTGGGCATCGTTCAAATTGCATCAGTACCCACCTGCGCCGTAATTGACATATTCCGCGGGTTTGTTTAGATTCTAAAACTTCCAAAGGGTTACGCGCAGCGTTTGCGGATTTCGAACTTTTGATAGGATGCTCCAGAAGACCTTCGTCATGAATCGAACATTTACACGATTCTTTAGTTTTTGATTGCCCAGCCACCTTGTGGCGGCTTGCGGCGAAGGCGCTCCTATCAGATCCGATCAGTTGAAGTAGAAATAGTGACTCGTAAATCGTGAATGGTTGGAGCCGGGCGCAGGCTTTTGCGGCTTTGCCGCTGCACAGTGCGGTCAGGCTTTGCCTGACCGGATTGTTTGTAATTCTTCTGGCGAGGTTACGCCTCGCCAATGACGCAGGCGTAGCCTCCGGTATTTTTTGGTCGTCGACGGTAAGGCAGAGCCTTACCGCACTTTGCGGCGGGTAAAGCCGCAGGATCTTGTCAGCGCAATGAGCGAGATTAACGTACAACTGAAAGATGGACCCGCGGCGCAGATGGCCGGTCCCATCACGGTGGCCGAGGCGCTTAAGAAGCTCGATCGCGAAACGGCGAAGCAAGCGCTGGCGGCTCGCGTTAATGGTCGGGAAGTCGATCTCGCTTTCACGCTCGGTGAGCAGCAAAACGGTGAGCCGGTCAGGATTGAGCCGGTGCTGCCGGAGACTCTTGAAGGACTTGACGTCTTGCGACATTCCACTGCGCACCTGCTTGCCGCCGCAGTGCTCGATCTATTTCCGGGGACTAAGCTGGGGATCGGTCCGGCGCTGCTCGAGGATCCGCGCTACGGTTTCTTCTACGATGTGATTACACCGCAACCGCTAACGGAAGCTGACCTTCCTCTAATTGAAAAGCGAATGCGCCAGATTGCCAGTCGCAATCTTTCTTACCGGAGAGATGAGATCCCGAAGGCGGAAGCGTTGCGGATTTTCCAGGAGCGCGACGAGCCGTTGAAACGTGAGCTAATTGATGAGAAGGCCGGCGAGACGGTCAGTGTTTATTACATCGACAACTCTCCGTTCATTGATTTTTGTTTGGGCCCGCACGTTCCGAACACCAATAAGCTGCGCGCGTTCAAACTGCTTTCGCTGGCTGGTGCTTACTGGAAGGGCGATGCCACGCAGCCGCAGATGCAGCGCATTTACGGGACGGCGTTCTTTACGCAGGATCAACTCGATGCCTGGCTCAAACAACGTGAAGAGGCTGAAAAGAGAGACCACCGGCGGCTGGGTAGAGAGCTTGACCTCTTTTCGATCCAGGAAGCATATGGCCAGGGTTTAGTGCTATGGCATCCCAGGGGCGGCGCCATTCGCAAGGAAATGGAAGACTATATTCGCGAACAACTGGCAGAGCGAGGTTACGGACTGGTATTCACGCCGCACATTGCCAAGCGGGAATTGTGGCAAAGAAGCGGGCACGAAGAAAACTATCCCGATGTGATGTTCTCGCCGATGGAACTGGAGGAGACGCAATTCAGGATTAAACCGATGAATTGCCCGTTTCATATCGGCATCTATAAATCAGCACAGCGTTCGTATCGTGATCTGCCGCTGCGTTATGCGGAACTAGGTACCTGCTATCGCGCTGAACTGTCAGGGACGTTACATGGCCTGATGCGCGTGCGCGGGTTCACGCAAGATGATGCTCACATCTTCTGTACGCCGGAAAAAGTTCGTGACGAGATTGTAGACTGCATCAATTTCGCCTTCTCACTGCTCGGCGCTTTTGGCTTCGAGAAGTTCAAAATAGAACTGTCAGTGAGGGGCCGTGAAACGAGCAAGAAGTATCTCGGTGCGGATGAGGATTGGAAACGCGCCGAAGACGTCTTAGTTGAGGCATTGGAAGGCCATGCGCTTCCGTATGAAAGAATGGAAGACGAGGCTGCGTTTTATGGTCCCAAGATTGACATTAAGGTCGAGGACGCGATTGGACGGTTATGGCAGTTATCTACCATTCAGTTTGATTTCAACCTGACGGAACGCTTCGAGCTGGAGTATATAGGCGAGGACAACAAGCCGCATCGGCCACTTATGATTCATCGCGCGCTTTTTGGATCGATCGAACGCTTTTTCGGTGTCCTTATCGAGCACTACGCCGGCGCGTTTCCAATGTGGCTGGCGCCTGTGCAAGTGGCTGTTTTGCCGATTACTGATCGCGTTAACGAATATGCTGAGAAGGTTGCGGCTGAATTGCGAGGCGCGGGGCTTCGTGTCGAAGCGAATCTTCGCAGCGAAAAGATTGGTGCAAAAATACGCGACGCGCAGATGCAGAAGGTTCCGTTCATGCTCGTGCTTGGAGATCGCGAAATGGAACAAGGAAATGTAGCGGTTCGTGAACGTTCAAAGGGTGACATCGGTGTGATGTCGATCGAAGAATTCAAGCAGATGGCGCGTGAGCTGGTTGAAAGTCGCGCATTAACAAATACATAGTTTCGAGTTTCGAGTTCCGAGTTTCGAGTTAAAGCAAACTCGAACTAGGAACGCAAACGCGAAACTTCTAACTTTAGGAGGTGAAGTATAGCTACAGGCTTTCGAGGTCGCGGCCAGCGTCCGGATAACCGGCGCCTGCCGATTGCCCGTATTAACGAGAGAATTCGTGTTCCGCAGGTAAGAGTGATTGGCGAGGAGGGTGAGCAGCTCGGCGTGCTGGATATTCGAGATGCTATTCGCGCTGCCAGGGAGAAAGGCCTTGATCTGGTGGAGGTCGCCGCTACGGCTGATCCGCCCGTTTGCAGAATCATTGACTTCGGAAAGTTTCAGTACGAAGCCAAGAAGAAGGCCAACGAGGCAAAGAAGAAACAGGTCACGATCACGGTCAAGGAAGTTAAGTTTCGTCCGGGCACGGACGATCACGACTACGACTATCGCATGAAGCACGCGCGCGAGTGGCTCGAGGATGGCGATAAGGTGAAGGCAACGATCTGGTTTCGTGGCCGCGAAATGACCCACCGGGAACTCGGGGCACGCATTCTGGAAAAGCTTGAAAGGGATTTGATCGATGTGGGCGAAGTAGAGGCTCGGCCGCGGATGGAAGGGAACCAGATGTTTATTATTCTGGGGCCCAAGCGACATAAGGGCGTCGCAAAGGGAGATCATCCGGTATCGCAGCCCCAGCCACAAGCGTCACCGGGAACCGCTGCTGTTCCGCAGGCAAAATCTCGGCCGCCGGCAGCCACGCCGCCAGGAGACAAAGACGGTTGATCCTCAGTGGCCGATTTGAGCGAGACGCGAGGGATCCCCGGAAATTGAGATCTGAGATCTGAATCTCAAATTTGAAATTTAAGATGGAGAAATTATGCCTAAGTTAAAAACACACAAGGGTGCGGCGAAGCGCTTTCGCATTACGGCGACCGGAAAGATTAAACGGGGCCATTCGCATGCGCGGCACATTCTGACGAAGAAAGAGCACAAGCGGAAAAGATTGCTGGACATTGACGCTCTGGTGGCGAAAGCAGATCAGAAGCGAGTCGAAGCGATGCTGCCGTACGGAAGAGATTAAAAGCAATTATGAAGGCTGAGGGATGAAGGATGAAATTGGAAGGATCCGACTAGTGGCTAAGGCTCTTAGTCATCCTTCATCCTGTCGCCTTCATCCTTTGAAGAGGAGGATCGAATCATGCCCAGAGCAAAACGTGGAAACAAGCGCCTCGAACGGCGCAAGAAGATATTAAAGCTGGCCAAGGGCTACCGCGGCACCAAGTCGAAGCTCTATCGGTCGGCGAAAGAATCGGTTGAGCGCGGTTTGAACTTTGCTTATACAGGACGAAAACTTAAGAAACGTGACTTTCGTGGTTTGTGGATTGTACGTATTGGCGCCGCGGCGCGACTGAACGGCATCAACTATTCCCAACTTATGCACGGGCTGAAACTTGCCGGTGTGGAGTTGGACAGGAAAGTACTCGCGGACCTTGCAGTTAACCAGCCCGAAGCTTTTGCTGCGGTCGTGCTGCAGGCGAAGAATGCGTTGGACGGCAAGAAGGAAAAGGCGGCAGCTTAGTCTGAGATTCCGGTATACGAATTAGCGATAGGCATCGCCCATCGTCTCGAAGAACTGATGACAGAAGTTCAAAACCAGGATCCAAAACTCCAGGTTGACGCGGCACGCAAAGCGTTCGAGCAAGAGTTCGAGCGCTTTGCCAGCTTTGCGGAGAATTCTGCAAGCTTGAATGCCCTTGATCTAAGTGGCGCGGAGGCGGAGCAGCGCGCCCTCGCCGATCTGCGCACACGGCATCTGGGTAAGAAGAGCGCGTTGGCTGCCAGCAAAAAAATGATCGGGCGCGTCCCGGCCGATGAGCGAGCCGCCTTCGGTCAACTCGTCCAGCAAAACGATACCGAGATCACGAACAAGATCGAGCACGTCGAGCAGGTCCTGAAGAGCTACCTTGAATCCGCTCGAATCGAACGCGAAGCGATCGACGTGACACTTCCCGGGCGACGGCCGCGCCGCGGGCATCTTCATCCGGTCACCGTCGTTAGGGAACGAGTCGAAGACATCTTCGTTTCGCTGGGCTATGCCATCGAAGACGGCCGCGAGATTGAAACTGATTTCTATAACTTCGATGCACTGAATATTCCGGACAATCATCCGGCGCGCGCATCGCAGGATACTTTTTACACGACCGACGGATTTGCGCTGCGGTCACAGACATCCACGGTGCAGATTCATGCCATGCAACGACGCGGCGCGCCCCTGCGAATGATTGCTCCCGGTCGCGTCTTTCGCCGGGACACGCCTGACCCTACCCACAACCCGATGTTTTTTCAGGTTGAAGGCTTGTGCGTGGATCGCGGAATTACCATGGCGCACTTGAAAGGCACGGTGGCTGAGTTTCTGCGGCGTATGTTTGGTGCGCAAACGGTCACGCGGTTCCGTCCATCCTATTTCCCGTTTACCGAGCCAAGCGCGGAGTTTGACTTCAGTTGCTTCAAATGCGGCGGCGCCGGTTGTCGTATCTGCAAAAACTCGGGCTGGATAGAACTCGGCGGCTCGGGCATGGTTCATCCCAATGTTCTGCGCGGAGCGGGCGTCGACCCGGAAGAGTTTTCCGGATTCGCTTTCGGCCTGGGAATCGACCGCATGGTCGCATTGATGTACGGCCTCGACGATATTCGTCTGCTATTCGAAAACGATGTGCGCTTTCTGGAACAGTTCGATTAAACAAATGGTCTTTGGACTTCGGTCTTTGGCCTTAGTTTGTGCCGTCGAAGGTATCGCACTTTAATTTTACTTAAAGGTCCAAAGACCAAAGACCGAAGACCAAAGACCGAAGACCGTTTCATGTTGATTAGTTACAACTGGCTACGCGAGCTTACCGGCACGAAGCTGACGCCGCTCGAATTGCGGGAGCGGCTGACCATGGTTGGCCTGGCCATTGACGCAGTCGACGAGACTGAAGGCGACTCGGTACTCGATGTCGAGGTGCCCTCCAATCGTCCGGATTGCCTTTCTCACCTCGGGATCGCTCGTGAAGTTTCAGTAATCGAGAAGTCCAAAGTCCAAAGGCCAAAGACCAAAGACCCAAAAACTGAGGGCCGAGCGGCAGACTACGCCAAGGTTGAGATACAAGATCCCGATCTTTGTCCGCGTTACGCAGCGCGAATTGTACGCGGGGTCAAAATTGCTCCATCACCCGCCTGGCTGGCAAAACGTCTGGGGGAAATCGGACAAAGGCCAATCAACAATGTCGCCGACATTACTAACTATGTGTTGCATGAGTTGGGCCAGCCGTTACACGCGTTTGATCTGGCTAAACTTGCCGAGCAACGAATCATTGTCCGGCGCGCAAAGTCCGGCGAGAAACTAAAGACGCTCGACGACGTGGAGCGCACGCTCGATTCTGAAATGTTGGTTATTGCGGACGCGCGGCGGCCGGTGGCGCTCGCCGGAATCATGGGCGGTTTGGATTCGGAAATATCAGACGCAACCACCGACGTGCTGATTGAAAGCGCCTACTTCGATCCCGATTCCGTGCGACGCACCGCGCGGAAGCTCGGCATGGACACGGAAGCATCGCGGCGCTTTGAACGCGGCGCCGACTGTGGAAACGTCTTAACTGCGCAGACGAGATGCATCGAGCTTATTTGCGAAATCGCCGGCGGAGTTGCGACGGAGGACGCGATCGATGTTTACCCTAATCCCTTAGAGCCACGCTCGGTTGCATTCCGTCCGTCCCGGGTTGAAAGTCTGACTTCACTACGGGTTGAGTTGGCCGAGATGACCCGAATTCTGACCGCGCTTGGGTTTATGCAGGGCCTATCTCAGTCAAATGGCGCATCGACCTTTGTTGTTCCCAGTTGGCGCATTGATGTCGGCCTCGAGGAAGATTTGGTTGAGGAAGTAGCGCGGCATACCGGCTACGACAAGATAGCGTCTGAGTTGCCACCTTCCAACATGGCCGGCGAATATCAGCCGGCGGAGATGAAGCGCCGCGACCTGCGAAGAGCTCTCAAAAGTTTCGGCTTTGATGAAGCGATTGACTTAAGTTTCATCGATGCCGCGCAGGATGAGCGCTTTGAGTTGCTTCCGGGGCTGGCTACTGATTCTGATAAAACACCTCTAGTCACGCTCAATAATCCCATCATTGAAGAAGCATCGCGCATGCGCCCAACATTGTTGCCGGGATTGTCGGAATGTGTTCGGCACAATCTTAATCATGGCATCCGCGACGTTCGTTTGTTCGAAATTGGGCGCGTTTTTGCGGGTTTACGGGCCGCCGAGCTTCCAGAAGAGCGTGAGGCCTTGGCGCTGATTGCCACCGGCGGCGTTGCGGAAGAAGGTCGCGCACAGGCCCCTCGCGAAATCGACTTTTACGAACTCAAGGGCGCTTTACAGGCCGCCGTCGATGCGACGAGGCTTGGACCGTTGGATTTCTCAAAAGCTAAGGTCAAACACTTGCGCGAAGGCCAGGCTGCACACATCGTGTTGCCTGATGGTACCACGATAGGCAGCATAGGCAGACTGGCTGAGTCGATCGCGACTTCCTATAAATTTCGTCAGCCAGTGTATGTAGCGGAACTCGATCTCTCGGCCCTGCTCGGTTCTGTGGAACGACCCACGCAGTACACTCCGCTCCCGCGTTATCCGGTGGTGGTTCGCGATGTAACATTACTGGTTAGCCGCGACGTTAATTTCGCGGAGCTGTTGCGGACAATAGACGCAGCGCAAATCGACGACTATTGTGGAGCGGTCCTCGTCGGCATCTACGAGGGTCAGAATATTCCTGAAGACAAGCGTTCCGTAACACTGCGCATCGAATACCGCTCCGACGAACGCACGCTGCGCGATGAAGAAGTGGAAGAGCGCCATCGCGGATTGGTAGATTCATTGGTGAAAAAATTCAGCGCACAACTTCATTGAAAATAAATCGCACGCAACGGTGCATAGAGTCTTGCGCTTGCAGGCGTGAAGTCGCATAATCCGAAGCGGTTTGGAAATAGAGTAATTGGTGGGGACAGAAAAGATCGATGGTCGCATTATCCGGACTGGAAAAATTCTCGCATTTAGAAGATAAGATCTATCGCACGATCGAGCTCACTAAAACACTGCGCCAGGAGAAGGAGAGTCTCGAAAAAGAACTTTCCCTCATGCGACGCAATCGGGGCAGCGTGCCTTTTGAACAACAACGTCTGGAAAAACAGGTAGAAGCCCTACTAGCCGAACGCGACATCATACGCTCGAAGGTTGAGGCCATGCTGGACGCCGTTGCCGCGTTGGATCCAGAGATGGCGGAGGAGCTTAGATGACCACAGGAACCATCCCAGTCCTTGGTAAAAGCAGTATGGAAACAACTACAACAGCCGCGCCCACTATCAGAGTCGAAATATACAATCAAACTTATAATATTCGCTCGGACGGCGATTCAGAATACCTCACGAAGCTCGCCGACTTTGTCGATAGCCGCATGCGCGAGATTTCCTCAGGTACCTTAACGGTAGATTCGCTGAAGGTCGCAATCCTGGCCGCCTTACACATCGCTGACGAACTACACCGCCTCAAGCAAACCCATGAACAGGCAGATGCCCAGCTCGCAGTTCGCAGCGCAGAGTGCGCCGAAATGCTCGACCGTTTGTTGAAAGTCCGAAGTAGTATCGAGCAGGAACAAGGTGACTCTGGGAAGATAGCGTTCACTTAGTGCCACTGACGGTAAAACAATAATAACAACCAGCTAATTTACTTTTCATCGTTGTCCTGTGCTAGTATCCCCGCGGCGGAGGGAACTATTCTGTGGGGCCCGTCACCGAGTGTACGATGATTGAGCCAACGCCGTTGAAATGGGAGACCGATGCCGCTTGCCAGTGCACTTCTTCACCGTTAAGAATTGCCAGAGGCTGCGGCTTCTAAAAGGTCACCCACCTGTAAATGCAGGTTCAATTACGGCTTCGGAACGACCATCGCGGATTTCCCTCCTGCCAACAAAAACCGTAAACAGTAAATCGTGAATCTTAAATAGTAGTTGGAAGCTGGTTGACGATTTTCTCTTTACGGCTTTTTCCATTTGCGGTTCGATTAACGACTGAAAGCACCTGGTCTACCTCCGTTTTCTATTCACGATTACGATTGACCTAAATGAATATCCTGATGATTGGTGACGTGGTCGCTAAGCCGGGCCGCCTGGCTGTGTTAGAGCGCATTCAGGACCTGCGCGAACAGCACCACATTGACTTCGCCATCATGAACGCCGAGAACCTGGCAGGAGGTTTTTCGGTTACGCCCTCCTTGTGCGAACAACTGTTCGCCGCGGGCATCGACGTGATGACTTCGGGTAATCATATCTTCGACAAGAAGGAAGCCATTCCCTACATCGCGAAGCAGCCCCGGCTGATTAGACCGGCAAACTATCCTCCGAATACGCCGGGCAGCGGTCTCTGGACAGGTGTGATCCAAAAAACGCCGATTGCGGTTCTCAACTTGATGGGGCGCGTTTTTATGCCTCCTTCCGACGATCCCTTTCGCGCCGCCGATCGCATTCTGGAATCATTGTCCTCCGAAACCAGGGTTCGCATTGTCGACATTCATGCAGAAGCAACCTCCGAGAAAGTAGCGATGGGTTGGTATCTCGACGGTCGCGTCTCCGCGGTTCTTGGCACTCACACGCACGTGCAAACGGCGGACGAGCGACTACTACCGCTGGGGACTGCCTATCTGACGGATGTTGGGATGACGGGAAGTTACTCCGGCGTAATTGGAATGAACAAGGAGGACGTGATCGCCCGTTTCACCTCCGCGATTGCGAAAAGAGCAGAGCATTCCACGGCACAAGCACGAATTTGCGCGGCCGTCCTGGATGTTGATGAAGAGACCGGCAAGGCGCGGGGAATTGTGCGGTTGAATCTCGCACATGAACAGTAATTAGTGTGCAGCATTCAAGATGAAGTTCAGCGACAAGTCAGAAGGTCTCTCAGGTCGGGAAGGTGGGCTTGCCCCCGCTCGTCGACTGCGAGTAGAGCATTCAGTACACTGCCCCGCTGCTTTATTCCGGTCCTTCTTCGGCTGGAACCATCTCACCTGACGCCTGTGATTTAATGATGGGTGGGGCCAATAGGCGCTGGGCGTATCCTTCGGGAAAAGAACGCACGCGGCCGGTGGCGTCGGTAACCACGTGTCCGGTTTCACCTTCGGCGATAGTTTGGTCGTCCGACACGCGCACAATCTCATAGCCAAATCGCAGTGAACGTCGCCGTAGCTCCGTTATGTGCGTGCGAATCAGGAGCTCGTCGTCGTAGTATGCGGCCGCCTTGTAACGACAGTAGCTTTCAGCAACTACCAGGAAGGCGTCTTCATTCTCTTCCATGTCCCGATATGAAAAACCACGAGCGCGGCAAAACTCTGTCCGTCCAATCTCAAACCAGATGAGGTAGTTTGCGTAATAGACGATCCCCATCTTGTCTGTTTCCGAATAGCGTACGCGCAAGAGCGTCTCATGCCATTCTCCCGCGACTTGCTCTGGGGCAGGACTTGTCATCTGAGCGTTATGCCTTCAAACTCTTACCGAAAGAGATTGCCTGATCAGCGTAAAGCTGTGATTTGTTAGAACGTTTAGCGGACTATAAGAGCGGAAGCCCAACCATGTCAAAGCGAATTAGCCGATCCCTGGCCCTGATTACCCTCCTGACGCTGGTGATTGCTACCCATCCGGCAAAGAATTCGGCCACTGTTCCGGCCCCGCAACGAGCGACTGTCGCTAGCGGCGCCACGCGAAATACGGCCATTGTGGCGGCGACGACCGAAGTGCTGAAGGAAACTAGTGAAATCAGGGAACTGGCAATTCTTAAACCCGTGAAAAGCGGAGCGCAATCTCGAACGCAAATTGAGCGGATGCTGATCAAAAACCTCAATGAACAGATGACCACCGCGGAAATGCATGCGACCGAAGTATCTTTGCGGAAGCTAGGCCTGGCTCCAGCCGATTTCGAGTATCAGCCCTTTATTATCAAACTTCTGACAGAGCAAGTGGCCGGTTACTACGATCCGAAGGTCCAGGAGTTTCACCTGGCTGACTGGCTGGAGTTGGAAGGCCAAAAGCCGGTGATGGCGCATGAACTGACACACGCGCTACAGGACCAGCATTTCAACTTGCGACGTTTCGAGAAATGGCCGCACGGTGAGTCGGATGCCGAGCTTGCGGCTCACGCGCTAATTGAAGGTGACGCGACGCTTGCCATGGCCCTTTATATGGCAAAGAACCCGCTCGTTGCCCTCGCGTTCAGCAGGTCGCTTACCACCGGCGTAGCGACTGAACAGTTTAACCAGGCGCCTCGCGCCATGCGCGAATCGTTGATGTTCCCTTACATGCAGGGCATGGAGTGGACCACGCAACTTTATAAACGCGGCGGTTGGGCCCTGGTATCAAAAGCCTTTACGCGACTACCACTCTCGAGCGAACAGATTTTGCACTCTGAAAAGTATTTCAACTATGAACGTCCAATAAAAGTTGTATTGCCTGACGTCGCCAATCTGCTTAATGCGACCAAAGAGCCGGCGATTAGTCATAAGCTATCAGCAGCCCTCCCTGAGCAATCCATTGGAACCCTGGGCGTCCCGCGCGCACCCGTGGCGAAAGGTTCAAGCCCGCCGCCGCTGCCGGAGAGCTCATGGCCCACTGCCTACCGTCCGCTGCCCACTGATCTCTGGCGCCGCATCGACTCCGACGTCAACGGCGAATGGAGCTATTACCTGATTCTCGATCAGTTTCTGAATTCGCCGGCCGAGTCGAAGCGTGCGGCCGCGGGTTGGGCCGGGGATCGCTATGCGCTCTACGAAGGACCTAAGGCTCAGGTGTTCCTGGCCCAGCTCGCTCTATGGGATTCGGACAACGACGCGCGCGAGTTTTTTGATGCTTATGCGAAGCGCACTGAGTTGCGTTACCCCGGCGCCAGGCAATTAGGCTCGGCCGATTCGATAACTCGAAACTCGAAAGTCGAAACTCGAAACTCTCTTTCGTGGCAGACCACTGAGGGCCGAGTAATCATTGAACTCCGCGGTTTGCGTGTCCTTATTCTTGAAGGTGTTCCGGAAGGCGTTGATTCGGACGCTTTGGTGAAGACGCTTTCGCAATAACTTAAACTTAGCTCTTGGAGTTTTGGGAATGAATCTCAAGCGCTCCAACAAAACTTCCCGCAGATCCTGAGGCGGTGTCAATAGACCCACAACCTGACCTTAGCGCGTTGGAATGCTATGATCAGCTTCTCGAAGAAAAATGAAAATATCTGACAAGCCGCGCCCGGCTGAAGAATCCCGGAAACGTCTGAGAGATCTTACTGACGAGCTTCTTGAGCTTGAAAAAAAGCTGCGTCTTGCAGGTGGACCCGACAAAATCGAACGGCAACACAGCCAGGGAAAACTCACTGCGCGGGAGCGCATCGATCTACTTCTCGATAAAAACTTCCATACGCAGGAGATCGGATTGCTGGTCGCTTATGACCAGTATGACGGAGGCGCGCCGGCGGCGGGAGTCGTTACGGTTGTCGGCCGTGTGGAACAGCGCGAAGTTGTGGTTGTAGCCAACGACGCAACTGTGAAGGCCGGATCGTGGTGGCCGGAGACGATTAAGAAAATCCTGCGCGCGCAAGAGATTGCGATGCGTTCGCATGTTCCAATTATCTATCTGGTCGATTCGGCAGGCGTTAATCTGCCGTATCAAGGTGGAGTCTTCCCAGGACAGTACGGCGCTTCGCGAATTTTTTATTACAACTCGATCATGCGGCGATATTTGAGGATTCCGCAAATCTCCGCGGTGATGGGACCATGTATCGCGGGTGGCGCATACTTACCGGCGCTCTCGGATTTGATTGTGATGGTTGAAGGGACATCCTTCATGGGTTTAGGCGGCGCGAACCTGGTGAAAGGCGCCACCGGGCAGACAATTGATAACGAAACTCTCGGAGGAGCTCGCGCGCATAACGAACTCTCGGGCGTCGCGCACTATCGGGTAAAGAACGACCGAGAATGTATCGCTCGCATTCGGGAGTTTGTTTCAGAGTTGCCGGTTAAACCCGCGACTGCGGTTCCGATCCTGCCGAGCTCGGAGGCAGCGCGCCCGGCCGACGAGCTCTATAACATCATTCCGGAAGATCACAAGCAGCCTTACAACGCGCGCCATCTGCTGGATTGTCTGCTGGACGCCGGACATCTCGATGAGTTTCAGTCAGACTATGCGAAGGAAATGATTACCGGCCATGGGCGGATTCGCGGCATTCAGGTTGGCGTAATTGCGAACAACCGCGGCATGATTCGTCCACCCGGCGGCGGCCCTCCCAGATTCGGCGGCATCATTTACACTGAGTCTGCAGAAAAGGTGGCTTACTTTATCGAAACCTGTAACAGGCGCCAGACGCCATTGCTGTTCATCCAGGACGTTTCCGGTTTCATGGTTGGTCCGGAAGCTGAACACTCCGGAATCATTCGCGCCGGCGCGCGGTTCGTGGAAGCAATGGCAACGGCGCTCGTACCCAAGATCGTTTTGACAGTAAACCATGCGTCGGGTGCCGGCTATTACGCAATGGCTGGTCAGGGCTTTGACCCCGATTTTATCTACACGTGGCCCACCGGGCGCATGGGCGTCATGGAAGGGGATTCGGCGGTGCAGGCTGTATTTGGCAGTCAACTGGAAAAGCTGAAACGGAACGACTTGAAACCGGATGAGCAGCTTGAAGCAGAGATGGATCAGGTGCGTGAGACCTACGACATGGAGCTTGACGCGAAATATGCGGCGGCACGCGGCTTTGTTGATGCTGTAATCATTCCGGAAACAACGCGTGACACGCTCGAGCTGAGTTTGCTGACAAGCTTGAATTACGGCGGGCCTCACATCGGACAATTCGTACTGCCATCTAATCTGGTATAAAAATCCCCAGCTAAGGTAAGCCTGCTTCGGGAGTGCGCTTTTACACGCCCTCCCCCCTGGTGGGGATGAAATAGGCTTGTGATCTGGACCAGTTTGGTGATAAAAAGGTGCCACAGACCCTTTGTCCTTGTTGATTCCCCGATAGTTTGATCCACTTTTCGCGCAGTACTGAAGCTGTGCGTTCGCTGATAAGGGAGGATCTAATCCATGAATATGAAGATCATTCGCCTAAGTAGTTTGCTATTTGCGTTCGCCCTAGCTGGTTCAGCCTTTTGCTTCGATTTCCCGGCGCTTGCGGGGAAGACAACCAATCAAAATGCGAATTCCTCCACCACCACTATGGCGGAGAATTCCAACGCCGGCAAAAGCAGTCGTGGTCGCGGTCGTCGAGGCAGGCGACGCGCCGCACCAAGCGCCACCGAAACCGCGACAACCCCGGCGGATCAGAGTTCCACAGTGCCTGCCGGCCCAACTGAGCAGACTGATTTGTCGGGAACCTATACAGGTACTTTCAATTGCTCGGATGCAGGAGTAAACGGCGAAACCACTCTGACAATTACCGGTAATCAATTCACACTTTCCGATGGGAAAGCGGGCCGTATTGTAGCCGCCACCACCAGTGGCTACACGGGCGTCGCTATGCAATTTGGGGAACTAACAATCGGCACGACTAAGCAGCCCGGCAGTTCGCCAACAATCGTTTCGATGCGCGCAAAAAAATCTGGTAACCGGCTCACTCTCACGACGGTCCCGGGCGCCTCGCACGTTTGTTCATTTACGCCCACCGGTGCGTCAAGTCGTGGCAGCACGCGTCATCGGAAAGCGCGAACTACCACACCTGCTGCCGCCGAGCCTGCTACTCCTGCGGAACCGATGGCGACTCCAGCGACTCCTCCTGCGTCAGCAGGACCAGAGCCGCCTGCCACGCCTACACCACGACCGCGGGGGCGCAGAGGTGGACGCGTTAACCAGAATACAAACTCGAATACAAACACGAACGACAACACCGGTGCGCGGCCGACACCCACACCTGTCGGTCCCAGGAACTGAAAAACTTCTTTCATTCTGATCCTGGCTTTGGCATTGCTGTTGTTAACACGCATTGCGGGCGGTGTGGCTGTTAGAAGCCATGCCGCCCGCGTTGCATGTCTGAAATAAACCAATTACATTGCCTGTCCACCGAATAGATTTTTCGCATTGGATACAGTCGCGGCGGAGGCCGCCAGTTTAGAGTTCCGGCTTTAGCTTGCTGCCGGCGAATCCACAACCTAAAGGTTGAACTCTGAACTGCTTGAGATGAAGCAAAAAATTCGCATTGCCGCCGGTCAGGGTTTCTGGGGAGATCTCCCAGACGCACCGGTGCGCCAGGTTGAAGGCGGCCCAATCGACTACCTGATGCTCGACTATCTGGCAGAAGTTACGATGTCGATCATGCAGAAGCAGCGTTCGCGCGATCCGTCAGCGGGCTATGCGAAAGATTTTGTGCCGCTGATGAAGGAAATACTGCCGGCGTGCGTGGAGCGCAACATTCGCGTCACCGCGAACGCAGGCGGTGTGAACGTTGAAGGCTGTGCCGCCGCGGTAAAAGATGTTGCCCGCGAGCTCGGTCTGGCCGGGAAGCTTCGCATCGGCATGGTCACCGGTGACGACATAATGACGAAGTTAGACGAATTTTTGGGCCACGGGATCGAGTTGCGCAATATGGATACGGGAGCGGTGCTCTCGACTGTGCGGGATCGAATTCAGAGCGCAAACGTTTATCTGGGCGCGGCGCCGATGGTGGAAGCGCTCAATCGGAGAGCCCAAATCGTCATTACGGGAAGGGCGACTGATACTGGTCTGACACTTGCGCCCTTGATGCACGAGTTTGGTTGGTCACCAGATGATTGGAACAAGGTCGCGGCGGGTACAATCGCCGGCCATATCATTGAGTGTGGCGCGCAATGCACCGGTGGAAACTGTCAATACGAGTGGCGCAGCATTCCCAACCTCGCTAATGTCGGTTTTCCGATTGTTGAAGCATCACCCGACGGTACATTCATAATCACGAAGCATGAAGGTACCGGTGGCTGGGTGATTATTCCTTCCGTCAAAGAACAACTGGTTTATGAGATGGGCGATCCGCATTCCTACATTACGCCGGACTGCGTTGCGGACTTCACCAGCGTGCGCCTTGAATACGAAGGCCGCGATCGCGTTCGGGTCTTTGGGATCGAGGGGCGACCGGCAACCGACACACTTAAGGTGTCGATAAGTTATTCAGCCGGCTACAAAGCCGTGGGCACGCTCGTTTATTCCTGGCCAGACGCTTACGACAAGGCACAAGCCGCCGACAGGATACTTCGGGCGCGGCTGGATCGGCTTGGTTTGAAATTTGACCAGGTTTTAACCGAGTTTGTCGGCGCGAATGCGACGCATGGCCCGCTCGCCGGCAAACCTTCACCTGACCTGCCTGAAGTGCAATTGCGCGTCGGTGTGCGCAGTGAAAACCGGAACGCGGTCGAGCGATTCACCAAAGAAATCGCGCCCCTGGTATTGACTGGCCCGCCGGGCGTAACAGGTTTTGCTGGCGGACGCCCAAAGGTGGAAGAGATTGTTGCCTATTGGCCGGCGCTGATTCCGAAGCAAGAGATTGTGCCGGTTGTGTCAGTGATTGATGTCTAGGACGATTCGAGAACTTTGATGCCGCAAGTGAGCGAAGATTGAGACACGATGAGGATGCAACTAACAAAACTTGCCCATGCCCGCTCGGGTGACAAAGGCGATACCGCCAATGTGGGTCTGATCGCCTTGCGTGATGAGATTTATCCCATTCTCGTTCGTGAAGTTACGGCGGAACGCGTGAAGCACCACTTCCGGGGGATTTGTAAGGGAGACGTCGAGAGATTCGAGCTACCGAACTTGGGAGCACTTAATTTTTTGTTGCACGAAAGCCTGGGTGGTGGCGGCACCCTGTCCTTAATGACCGATGCGCAAGGGAAGACCTTTTCAACCGCACTGTTAAGAATGGAGATCGATGTGCCTGATCAAGAGGCACAGAGTTTGGGAATTAACTAACATAAGAGAGCCGGCGATAACACTGGGCAAACCCTCCCTTACTTCGAACTGCCTTCCGTTAGGTGGCGGCTCAGCCGCTGAAAAGGCCCTCAGGGAAAAGAGTAGGAGAATCTCGATAGTCTCCGGGTCAGGCGGGCTTGCCCCGCTCTTGATGAAATGAGCATTGAACAGGGTGCCACAACTGGAGTTGAAGCAGCGATCAGCTATCACTATGCCAATATCAACGGAATTCGTTTGCACTACGCGGAATCAGGTAGCGGCGACAACCTGGTGATTTTGCTGCATGGCTTTCCAGAGTTCTGGTACTCGTGGCGTCATCAGTTAAAGGCCCTGGGAAAGAACTATCATTTGGTTGCTCCCGATATGCGAGGCTATAACCTGAGTGATAAGCCACTACACGTTGAAGACTATCGCATTGATGTTTTGGTTGAAGATGTAGTCGATCTCATCAAATATTGCGGCGCGCATAAAGCGGCCGTAGTTGCTCACGATTGGGGCGCGGCTGTGGCCTGGGCCATTGCGCAAAAATATCCGGAGAGAGTTTCCAAACTTGCGGTGTTGCAAGTGCCGCCAGCGGCCATCTGGCGAGCAAACCTATCGCTGCGGCAGTTGTTGCGAAGCTGGTATATGTTTTTCTTTCAGCTTCGCCGAATTCCTGAACTGGCTATTAGCGCGAACAGATTTGCCGCTCTCAATTGGACCCTCAAGAAGACGGTCGTTCGCCAGGACGCCTTTAGCGATGCCGACATTGAACTTTACAAAGAAGCTTTAAGCTGGCCCGGCGCTCTAACCGCGACCGTCAATTATTATCGCGCCAACGGGCGGCGCCTGATGTCACAACGAAAGCCGCGAAGCACATCCGGGCGATCACCTCTCGCGGAAACTGCAACAGGCAAAAACGGTCGCATTCGCGTGCCGACCCTATTCATATTCGGCGAACGGGACTTCGTTATTATCCCCGCAACAGTTCGCGGAGTTGGTGAACACATAGACGCGCCTTACCGCGAGCTGCGCATAGCAGACAGTGGACACTGGGTGCAAAATGAAGCAGTTGAGGAAGTGAATCAAGCTCTAATCGATTTTCTCAGCCCGAAATGAGCTCGCTCCGCGAAACCAAATAAGACTTGAATTGTGGACGAGGCGCATTGATGGTGCGACCTGAACGGAAGGTCTCAATAGCGTAATTGGACTCGATAAATTATGTGGTCGCCAACTTGCTCACCCTTGTCGCGCTGATACCAGCGATCAAGATTCGACAAATCGGGTCCGCCGGCGGAAGGTACAATCACATACGAGAGTATATGCTGAACGGCGCGGTCTCGTGTAAATGAAGAATAGTACGCCTTATACTCTGCGACTTGGAACGCGATCTCCTCGCTGGTAACCGGCTTGGCCTGTGTGGACAGGTCGGGTATCACGCGCTCATGCCCGAAGGCCGCTGCGGCAAAGGTACTCAGCGGTTGTGCCAATTCCTTTCCGAGATTGTCTCCCTCTATGCCCGTAAAATAAAGGTACTCGTAGAAGCGTTCACGGCTCTCGCCGGGGCCGAGGTGCAGGAAGTCAAAGTGAGGAGCCCACAACACTGCCTGAGGCGCAAACGTCGGCAGAATCACGGCGACTTTGTTCTCGCTGGCTAACACCAGAGGCCGAGGATCGGTCGGGGAATTTGTGACTAAGCCGTCCGCGGTGGATCGTTGTCGTAAACGTCGGCACACCGCTGCCGCGCGATCTGTGAACTGGCTATCGCTAATTATTACTTTTGCAGGAGCCAGGACCTCAACTGCCGCCCACCAGATTGCGATGAAAGCCAGCCGACCCACCCAGCGATAGCGTATCGGTCGTTTTTCACTCTCAGACCCACGCCAAATAATGACAATGGCCAAAAACAGACCAACAAGAGCCAGGTAGTTCGCAATGAACGATTTGTAATGGAAAGGCTGTAGTGAACGTCCGGTGATTAGCTGCTGGTTAAGTACAATCATCGGGGTAAGCGCAAACGAGGCGGCAAACAATGTTTCCGGAGCGCGCCAGTTCAGCTTTCCCTTTAGACTACCAAAGACGATCAGAACGATCGCGGCCAAGCCGATTAGTTCAGGCATACGGACCAGGTCTGGAGCATGCGAAAGCGTCAACTTCTGGCTGGCATCCATGGTTGCATAACGGCGGGACAGCAATATCACATAGGGGACAAGCGCTGTTCCAGCCAGCAAGAAGATTGTCAGGAAAGGCCTGTAGTATTGGCGCAGTTTCCCTGGAGAGGCAACGAGCCAGAGAAGCGCGATGCATCCCAGCCACGCTGCCGCAGTTGTCCAGAGGAAGAAGTAAGAAAAAATAAGTAAATCCAGCACCAGACCTGCTGCGACGGGCCAGACAAACGTAAAACGGCGGTCGTTCAGGGCCTTCCAGACCAGCGTACAGAACACAAAAAACAGCGGAAAGGGTGCCGCGGGCTCGTATCGCCTGAGGAAGGGAAGAAAGGAATAGTTAGCGCCAGAGATCACCAGGTGTATTAAGCCCTCACCAGCAGCGAGCGCGCCAAAGGACAGCACTATTACTGATCCAGCGGCAGCTAGATTGTGATCCTGGATCACACTCGCAATCAGCCAGAAGATGGCGAGACACGCAAAGAATGGCGCCACAACTCCTAATGCCATAAACGCTGTCGACGACGAAATCCCCAGGAGTCGAGCCGGAATCGCAATCGCATAAGCGGGCAGGAATTGGATCGAAAAGAGGGACTCTGGCTGCGGATTATCGGGACGATCATCACGTCCTGTATAGGGATCGTTACGACGTGGCCGCCCGTCAATCAACGCTTGGACATACGCGGAATAGACCCATTCGTCGCCATGAAGTTCCGCGTAGCTGGCGTTCCATTGCGTTCCGCGGGATCCCCACATCAGAAGCTGTGGACAGAGGGACAGCAACGTTACGGCAACGGCGCCCAAGAGTGCCCATTTCAAGTTTGCAGTTCCAGAGCGACGCATCAGATTTAGCTAGATTGTGCGGTGAGCAACCGGCCCCTAGTCCCGTACCTCGGATGTGTTCCCTAAGGTAATCGAGCTGTGATTAGTAGAGCCTCGGGATAACGCGCGCTGTGGTTGCCTTGTAAGCTTGATATTCGGGGAATGCTTTTTCCAGAACCACCTCTTCGTTCTTCATTCGCTGGAGTTGTATAAACATATGGAAAAGGAATATCAGAACCGTGTAGAACGAGAAAAACTGGAGCAGGACACCTAACGATGCTACTTCTTCGAAGAGGTACAAGGGATGACGCACGATTCGATAGGGCCCGGTAGTAACGAGCCTTCTTGCCTCGGCCATCAAGCTAAATGAGCGACCGAGATGTGCCAGGGCAATGATTGACATGATCGTTCCGCAAATACTGATCGAACTTGCGATGACTGTTTGCGTCATCGAAAGGTTAGCGCGGGGGAAGAGAGTTACGAGGGCTACAAAGAACGTCCCGGCTATTGCCATGACTCGCGACAGCATGCCACTAGCTTTCCCGACTGGCTGAAGCCGAATGAAAAATAGGATCGTCATTAGTGCCAAAAAACAGACAATGGAAGATCGGGACGCGACATCCACGAGAAATTTCCCCGACGCAGATTCATTCCCGGAGTATTGAGTCTTGAGGAAGGTGTATAGTTCAGCGCCCTTAAGTATCACAACAAACAGGAAAAATGTAGACGGTACAACCCGACTGATCATATCCATGAGCTTGATGCGATTAGAATGATTTGAATTCATAGTTTGCCAGCCCTTCATCTTTGGCTGATCTTATTTTCTTAGGTGGGATTGAAGCTTATCGTTCGCAAGCCAGGGAGCTAAAATCACCTGGGAGCGACTTGGGCGTCGGTTGGGGCTGCCAACTTATTTCGTATCGATCTGAGCGGGTTTCGGTCGCGAGATTGGATTCTTGGCTGAGGCGCCGCTCGATTGTGATTATGTCATTATTTGAGTGCTCTGTGCTTAATTTTTCAACTCGCACTATGACAAAAATTGACACCTGAGAGTAGCCGGGGCTTTTCATAAGTTTAAGACTTAGGAACACTCTCGCTTCGCTGCAGCGGGGCACTTCGCAGGTCGCCAGACAGCAAAAGGTGGAGGTAACATATTGACTGACGAAAGCACGGCTCTTCTTTACTCGGTTGAAGATTCGGTTGCCCGCATCAAGCTCAATCGTCCTGACAAGCGAAACGCTCTTAACAACGAACTAATCGGAGCTCTCAAGGATTCGATTGCGACAGCCGCCAAGGCCGAATCCATAAGAGTTATTCTGATTAGCGGAGTTGGTAAGGATTTTTGTTCCGGAGCGGACCTTTCAGCCTTACAAAAGATCTCGCAAGCCTCAGTTACAGAAAACCAGGCTGATGCGCGTTCGCTGATGGAACTATTTCTGCTGATGCGCAGTGTCTCAGTGCCGATCGTTGCGGCCGTTCACGGGAAAGCGCTGGCGGGCGGTTGCGGACTTGCGAGTGCCTGTGACATCGTCATCGCGTCAACTAACGCGCGCTTTGGTTATCCTGAAGTGAAGATTGGGTTCGTACCCGCCATGGTGATGGCAATTCTGCGACGCAATGTCTCCGAGAAGCGCGCCTTCGAACTAATTACTCGAGGCGCCGAAATTACCGCGGAAGAAGCTAAACAGCTCGGGCTTGTAAATCAAATTCTCCCCGAGGAGAATTTCGAAGCCGAGGTGACTGCTTACGCTCGCGGGTTTGAACAGATGAGTAAGTCGGCTGTGGCTCTGACGAAGTCGCTGCTTTACCAAATGGACGGAATGGCGTTTGGCGAGGCGCTGGAGACCGGCGTCGACGTAAACGTCATTGCTCGGATGACTGAGGATTGCAAAAAGGGTATTGCGAGGTTTTTGAAGCGCACCTGAGTTTCTGATGAGCGCAAAGGATGACTGACTGCGACGAGCTATGGTGAGGTCTTGCTGCTCGCTTTCAATCGTAGCCTCGTAATTTCCTGCCGGACTGCCTCTGAGTTTTTTGAACCAGGCTTTTTCTGCAAATAGTCTTCCAGCTCATCGGCGGCACGGGCCGGTTCACCTTTTAGGTCGTAGAACATGGCCAGCGTAACGGAATCCGCCTTGATTTTCTTCCCGCTCAATTCGTCTACCTGCAGAAGCGCCAATTCTGCTTTCAGTAGCAAATTGCTTCTGGCCCGCAAGTTTTCTGATGTCGTTGGATCAATAGTAGAAGCTTGATAGATTAGCGCCGTAGCGCGCATTAGTGCGTTCACCGCGTTTGTTGGATTAAGTCGCGACGCCTCGGTAAAGATCGCTACGGCAACCGGATAATTCTTCTGCCGCATGAGCAGCAAGCCAAAGGATTGATAGAGGCGCTCGTCGTTGGGATTGATCTCTCGAGCTACATCGAGTGCCAGGATTGCGTCATCGAGGCGACCCGCTTTTAGCAATTGATTGCCTAGTGATAAATGCGCTTCAAAGTAACGGGGAAAGATACGAATTGCTTCCTGAATCTCCACGATGGCCGCTTCGTTCTTACCCTGATCAGCTAATTTGTTCGCACGCTCGAGTTTTTCCCGAGCCGTCTTCGGAACTTCCTGCGTAAAAGCATTAATGACGGTTGCGCGAGACACAGGCTTTCCGGCAATCGGACGTAGTTGTATGTCCTGTGTGAACAGTTGGGGTGCGTTGCCGAAGGCCGAGACTTCTGCGTATACGGACGTATCAACGAATGTTCGGTCATCCCCCTCAGCGGTAAGCTGGTAAGTGCCTCGAGCGAGGCCGGGGAAGGAAAAACGACCACTCAGATCTGTAAATGTTTCGTAGACGCGTCGGCCACTGATTGTGAGGGTAACTCTTACCGGCGCTGTCGGCTGGCTGCCATTAGGAGTGATGACTCTTCCTTGCAGAGTATGACCGCCCTGACTAAGTGCGGACACTGACAGCAAGAGACTAAGCAAAACCGCTGAGACTAAAGAGTAGGCTGCTTTCACCGAAGCGCTCAAACTTGATCACCTCAACCCTAACCGTACCGCCACCAAACGTTAAGTTTCAAGTGTTGATTGCAAATAAAAAGCTCGGGACATTGACCTTAGAACAGGGCAATGTCCCGAACGAATGAAATAGATTAGCTGTTAGAAGCTGAAACGGGCGCCGATCTGAGCTTGGAACGGAATACCCAAGGGCTCAGAGAAACCTGTTGCCCCAAAAAAGTTAAGCGGCTTGCCGAAGTCCGGCGTGTCGGTAACGTTCTGGAATTCGCGGCCAAAATTCGCCGTATTGAAAACGTTGAAGGCCTCGAAGAACAGACCAAGTTTGCGCTGCTCACCAAAGTTGAAGAACTTCGATACGCGCACGTTCAACTGTTGGAAGTTATCGCCGCGGATTGGATTTAGCGGCAAGTGATGCTGGTCATCCGTGTTGGGGGCCACTGAATCACGATCAACATTGACGCCGTCGCGGTTGATATCACATCCGCAGCTCGGGAATATGCTGTAGGCCCTGGGCGACGCCAGTTGGAAAATGGGCGCAACCTGGAAGCCCCCAGGCAGATCAAACAAGCCCGAGATCACAAAGCGGTGGCGTTCGTCGGCGTCCGACGGGCCGAAGTTGATCGGGTCCCACTTGTCAAACACGTTCTGCGCCTGATTGCCGAAGTCGCCAGTCTGGCCGAACCATGCCCTCGCCTTGGAGAATGTATAGTGGGCGTTCAACTGGTACTTGTTGGCGTAGCGCCGCTTGAACGAGACCGTTAACCCGTCGTAACGCGAACGTCCATCACTTTGCGCCACGGTGATGCGCGCGAATGGAGAGCTTGTTCCAAATGCCGCGAGCAACTCGGAAGCGTGGGCAGCGAACTGCGGGGCTAAGACGCGCGGAAAGCTGCTCGCCGGATCACTGCGCTGAGCGTTATGAAGCGGGCCGGTCCGCGGGTTGATATCCAGCGAGGTGAACTCGTGCAGCCCGAGAATATGTACGTAATCGATCTCGAGGGACATATTTTTGCCCACTTCTTGCGCGTAGCCTATGTTCCACTGCTGCGAGTATGGCGACTCGAAGAAAGGGTCTAGCATACGACCGCGCGAACCGGGCAGAGGGTTGTTAAGCGGACGCGGGACTACCGGCGGGGGAGAATCGATGCTGAGGTTTGGGTCATCGTTTGTGAAGTTGGCGTAGATTTCCGGATTCGCTTGTTGTACGGCGAAGAGCGGTACGTTCAAAAACGACTGGTCATAATAGATGCCGTAACCGCCGCGCAGCACGGAGCGAGCGTCGCCGTGAATATCCCAGGCAAAGCCGATGCGCGGGCTGATATTATTTTTATCGTCCTCGACCAACTTCTGCGCGTAAGGGCTGCCGATGATTTTCAATGCTTGGAAGGCACGGTTTTCTGCCGCGTGGCCGTGGTCCACGAAGCCCAGGTCGACGTCATAGCGTGCGCCGATATTCAACGTAAACCTCGGAGTGATCTTCCAGTCGTCCTGGATGTAGCCAGCAAACTGTTTCGCGCCATCGCGCAGATTGAAGCTCGGGTCGCCACCCGCCAGATCAATCTGAGCAACAACGCCGAAGCCGGCGAGGTCAGCCGCCGTGCAACCCGGATCGGCGAGCACTGCGCAAGTGATAGGACCCGGTAGGACTTGCGTTGTACGGAAGCCTTGCGGGAACTGACCGGGGTTGTTCGCGATCTGGGCCGGGTCGAAGAAGAATGAGTATGACGGCGCTGAAGTGAAGGCGAAGATGCCACCGAGCGTCGGCTCCCAAACGAAATCACCCCCGAATTTGAACGAATGGTTGCCGCGATTCCAGGATAGATCGTCGCGGAATTGGTGTTTCTTCTGAATCGTTTCCTGCGGTACGTTACCGTTGCGACCTACCACGATGCCGCCGGGAAAGGCGAGGTTCGCCAGCTCCGTCGTCGCCAAAATTTGGTTATCGAACGTGGAATACTGATAAGTGAACTGGTTGACTATCCTCGGACTCACGATCCAGGTTTCGTTAGCCAGGAAACTGTAGAGTGTGTTTAGCGTCTTGTTGCCACCTGACAGGTCTGTGCGGACGATAAGGAAACCAGCCTGATCATTAAGCGCGTTATTGTTCTGTCCGGCAAAGCGCGTGACAAGGGTGTGCTTGGGAGAGAGATTAAAGTCTCCCTTCACGGTGTACACCCAGTCGTTGAACGGCTGTGGCAGGAACTGCACCGCCTTGTAACCAAACGGCTCAAGGAATGCGATCTCCGTCCGATCAGAGCCGAACACGATTGAGTTGCCACGCTCGCGCGTGCGCTCGACGGTTCCGAAAAAGAAAGCCTTGTCCTTCTTGATCGGACCGCCAATGGACCCGCCGAACTGCTGCCGGCTGAAGGGCGGCTTGACGGCATCAGCTGGATCAGGGAACTTCAGCGGGTTGGCCTTGGCCAGCAACGCCGGAGCGTTCGCATTTAGTTTTTCGTCGCGGAAGAAGCCAAAAGCAGAGCCGTGAATGTCGTTTGTGCCACTCTTGCTGACGATCGAAAGCAGCGCGCCCCCCGAGCGTCCGTTGGCCGCCGAGAAGCGTTGGGTCGACAGTGCGAATTCCTGAATGCCCTCCATCGAAAAGTTCTGGAGGATGCCGCCGACTGCATTGTCTTTGTTGTCGCCGCCATCAATTGTGATGTTCAGATTGCGGCCGGTGGAGCCTCCGATGGAGAAGGTGCCGACGCGCGCTTTCGTTGGGTCAAACGATGGCGCGAGCGTCGCGCCAGGAATGAGGATAGCCAGCGAAGCAAACGAGCGCCCGTTAACTGGTAGATTCTCCATTTGTCGCTGATCAATAACTCCGCCCACTTCAGTCTTGGTTGTTTCCACCAAGGGCGTAGTTTCACCAGTAACTGTTACGGTCTCCCCGATGCCACCCACTTTCAACTCCGGGTTTATGGTTGTGCGTTGCAGAACGTTAACCACCACGCCTTCCTGTAGGTACTTGGAGAAGCCCTGGGCCTCGACTTCGAGACGATAAGTGCCGGGCACTAGTTGAGAAATTTCATATACGCCTTCATCACTGGTTGTGGCAGTGCGCAAGGAATTGGTTCCCAGATTTGTCAGCTTAACGGATGCGCCGGGCACCACAGCGCCCTTCTCGTCCTTAACTACACCCGTCAACGTTCCGGTGTTGGATGTTTGCGCCAATATGGGACTGGATAGAAGAAAAACCGTCAAAAGTGACATCGATACCCACGTCAATGCTCGTCGGGTTTTTAGGAAGTTACTTCTCTTCATTAGAGCCTCCTGTCTTTGGTTGGTGCGGGCAATCTGATTGAACGCCCGCCAAAAAGGACTGACACTTAGCTAAATTGATCTCGCTAAAAACGTATTCCAATCGGTGCAACTCGTGTGCCTGTTACACTTGACCCCAATAAGATGAACCTTTTCTTGTCTTTATGTTCCGCGCTTGGTTTATGACGCAGCCAGAAATCCAAAAAATTGGCAATCATCCATAAATCCAAACATTCTGATCAGTTCATCTGGTGAGCGAGGAGCTACCTTTTAGAAGGTTCCATGGACCTACGCGCGATCTCCATGGCTTGTTGGAGTGGAAGATCACACACATGTGTGACCAGTCCGAGGGCCAGAGCTTCGGATGAGGTTAGTCGTCGTGCCGTTAACATCAAATCCAGGGCGGCCGCTTTTTTTATGATCCGCGGCAGTCTTTGCGTGCCTCCCCAACCGGTGATGATCCCCAGTCTCGCGCCTGGATGCGAAAAGACCGCAGACTCTGAAGCCACTCGAATGTCACAGGCCAGCGCCAGATCGAGTGCGCCGCCGATGCAGTAGCCGTTGATAGCGGCGATAGTAATCTGCCTGGCATCAGCGATTGTTTGGAACAAACTCTGACCGAACCGCGAAAACTTTAAAGCAGTCTCGGGATCAAGTTGCGCGAGTTCGCGTATGTTCGCCCCTGACGCAAAGACGTCATCGATGCCGGTGAAGATGACTGCTTGAATATCGTCGCGAGGGAAGAGGGTTGCTGTTATGTTCTTTAACTGCTGAAGTATGTCGAGCGAAAGTGGATTGCGCTGGCTTGGCCGATTGAAACGGACAATACCAATAAAGTCGATGATTTCAGTGACTATTGAAGGTGAGTCTTCGTCAATCATTCAAACACAAGAGAAGAGCTTTCTCGAGTAAGGCAACATCGAGTTGACAGATACGGCCCGCGGCCCGCTCATTCGCGCGGCTTCACATTTTCGCGAAGAAACTTAACGATATTTTCTGTTGACGTACCAGGAAGAAAGATTTCGGCAATGCCCTGCGCCTTTAGCTTGGGGATGTCGTCCTGCGGGACTATTCCACCTAATAGAACAAGACAGTTGTCCATTCCCTGGTCGTGCAACAGTTGCACAATGCGGGGGCATAGAGTGTTGTGTGCTCCGCTGAGAATAGAAACACCCACAGCGTCCACATCTTCCTGCAGGGCGGCCGTTGCGATCATCTCTGGCGTCTGACGCAGTCCAGTGTAAATAACTTCCATGCCCGCGTCGCGCAATGCCCGGGCGATCACCTTTGCGCCGCGATCGTGACCGTCAAGGCCTGGCTTTGCAACCAGAACGCGAATTTTTCTGTCGTTCATATCCGACATTGTAGCTTTAGTCTACGAATTGCCCCAGTGGTCCATCGGGTTTGATGTATTCGCGCAGGGCTGAGTAAGTGAAGAAGTAACGCCCTTGAGGTTGTAAGGCTTTTATCACATGAGGAAAACCGGCATCGTACAAGAAAAAAATTCCTCCGGGCCCCACCGAAAACCCATCAAGATCTTTCAGCTCAAATTTCAAATTCTCATACGCTCCATTGACTTCCTTTTGCTCGCTGCGATCTCGATTCTCATTCGCAATCTTTTTGATCTCGCGTTGCAGTTCACGATCCACGATGAAAGTCAGCTTCGCTAGCTTGTCGGAATGAAAAGCGTCCAATGCCCTAACGATATGACCGTCCTTTAGGCTTATGAGGAAATGCCTACTTTGCTCATCAGGATAGGCGCTCATTCCGCTCTGCGTAAAAGCAATATCAAACAGGTAATTCTTATTGTAATTCACCACATAAGTGAATTCGGTGAGCCAACGATCCTCTCGATATTCCTTCAGGGAATAATCAAATATGTTCTTGAAGTCGAGCGTTGAACGCACCCGGCGCAAGACGGCAGGATTACTCAATCCCGTGATGACCGGATAGATGACAACTGCTGTTTTTCGTTTTGGAAACTGTCTTGCCAGCTCAGGGCTGCGCACGAGGAGTATTCTGCGACGCCCTATGACGACGCGATCTTCATGAACACTTTCGAATGTGCTCGACTGAGTTGTGTGGCTGGTGAAGTTATTAAAACTGAGGACTGATAGGCAAACCAGAATTAGCTGCTGCATGAGTTTATTCCGGGGCCATAAGATTTCAATGACCGTTCGGAGGTTAGAAAGCAGGCTCCTCGTAGACGCCGTAAACATCCCGCAAGGCGGAACAAATCTCACCGAGGGTAGCATAGGCGCGGACGGCTTCAATTGTGGTTGGCATTGTGTTTTCGCCACGCTGGGCCGCGCGTTTCAGTTTCTCAAGCGCGTTACGAACCGCTCCGCTGTCTCGTTTCGCGCGCGTCTGATCGAGGCGTTCGATTTGATGATCGCGGACTGACTCATCAATCGCCAGGGTGGGAATCTCCGAATCATTCTCCATCTGGTACTTGTTAACTCCCACGATTACTTGATCGCCACGCTCTACGGCCTTCTGGTACTTATAGGCGGAGTCCTGAATCTCCCGTTGCGGGAATCCCTTCTCAATAGCAGCCACCATGCCGCCCATCGAATCGATCTTTCGAAAATAATCGAGCGCGCCGTTTTCCATCTTTTCGGTTAGCGACTCAACAAAGTAAGAACCTCCTAATGGATCGACCGTGTTTGCTACACCGGTCTCTTCGGCAATAATCTGCTGAGTACGAAGCGCAATCAAAGCCGCTTGGTCCGTGGGGAGCGCAAGGGCTTCATCATAAGCATCGGTGTGTAAGCTTTGAGTGCCACCGAAAACTCCTGCAAGCGCTTGTATCGCCACGCGGACGATGTTATTGAGCGGCTGCTGTACGGTAAGAGAGACCCCTGCTGTTTGCGTATGGAAGCGAAGCTTCAGAGTGCGTTCGTTTGTCGAGCCAAAGCGATCGCGCATCTCCCTGGCCCAGATGCGACGGGCCGCGCGGTATTTGGCAACTTCTTCGAAAAAGTCGTTGTGGGCGTTGAAGAAAAATGAGATTCGCGGAACGAATAGATCCAGATCTAAGCCCGCCTTCAGACCCCACTCAACATATTCAAGCCCATCGCGCAATGTAAAGGCGAGTTCTTGAACGGCGGTGGCGCCAGCCTCCCGGATGTGATAGCCGCTAACGGAAATTGGATTGTAGCGAGGTACGTGTTGCGTGCAGAATTCAAACGTATCAACAACCAACTTCATCGCCGGCTGAATGGGATAGATCCACTCCTTTTGGGCGATGTACTCCTTAAGGATATCGTTTTGCAGCGTCCCTGAAATTTTCTTCCAATCGGTACCCTGTTTCTCCGCCACCACCAGATACATTGCGAGCAGTACGGACGCCGGGGCATTGATCGTCTGGGATACAGTGACCTGCTCGAGCGGAATCTTGTCGAACAAGACTTCCATGTCCGCCAGGGACGATACGGCTACGCCACACTTGCCAACTTCGCCCTCCGAGAGCACAGAGTCAGCATCGTAGCCCATTAGGGTGGGGAGATCATAAGCGACTGACAGGCCAGTTTGGCCCTGCCCCAGCAAGTACTGGAACCTGGAGTTGGTCTCCTCGGGCGTGCTGAATCCTGCAAACTGTCGCATCGTCCAGATCTTGCCGCGATAGCCGGTGGGATGTATTCCACGCGTGTAGGGAAATTCGCCGGGAAAAGAAATGTCGCTGGAGAAATCCAGTTGAGCAATGTGGGTCGGTGTGTATAGTCGATCAACTTCTTCAAGCGATACGCTTTCAAAGCGCTTCTTCATCTCAGGATGTTTTTTTAGCGCGGGTTCCAACGTCTCATGCCGCCAACGTTCAACCTCTTCTTCAACCGGAGTAATGATCTCTTTGGTTTCAGACATAAGACGCCGCTCTCTCACCCTGCAATCTGAAAATCGATATTAGTTGAGCAATATTTGACTGTCAATTAAGCCGACCAGGCAGTTTGTTTATGGTTCGGAAGAGGGGAGCGCGGCTGTGATGGCAGTCACAGCCGCGCCAGCTCGGCAGGGCACTCGCATTCGGGGATTTCAAGAAGGGAAACTTAGCGGGCAACCGGCAGGTAAAAAGAAATTCGGCGCCGTCCGTTTCGAAGGAGCTTTCCCTGTTGCTCATTCGACGGGTATTACAATTTCGTTAGGTCGCACCATATTTAGGCGCGTGCGCGCTGCGGCCTCGATAGTGCGAGGGTCGGTGCGCAGTCGCTCAATCTCCAGTCGCAGGGATTGATTTGCATTGCGCAATCCCTCAACATCTGTTTGCATGCCTACGTATTGGCGGGATGCCAGAGACATCCTGGTTCTAGTGCGCACCGTAACCGCGACGCAGATGGCAAACGTTGCGAGAATGATCATTCCGAAAATAACCCATGCTGGTATTACACCACCACGTCTGCGAACTTCGGCGGGACTTCCAATGATACCCACCGAAATCTCTCTCACGGACGCAAACGAGGAACCCACGCGAGGCGCAACGCGCTGCGCCCGAATTCTCTCATCAACCCAATAAGAATTTATGACCCTGCTCAAGAAGCACCTCCAAGTCCCTTGCTGATTCCGATTCTGCGTAGATACGGACGACGGGCTCTGTCCCTGAAGGACGCAGCAACAGCCATGAACCGTCCGCAAAAATAAACTTGATTCCGTCTATGCGATTTGTTCGCTCAACATGCCGTCCGCCAATCTCTTTGGGGTCCTCTTTCAGTTTGTCGCTGAGTGATTCCATGAGTTGGGGAGTTAAGCGAACGCCGATTCTGGCTGATTCAAGCTTGCCGACTCGACTATACAATTCGTCCAACTGCTCCGTCAGGCTCGCGCCGCGCGCCGCAACTGCCTCCGCTGCGAGCAGACACGCAAGGATGCCATCTTTCTCCGGATAGTGACCTTTGATTGACAATCCCGCCGACTCCTCACCTCCGATGACGATCTTGTTTTCATTGATCAATTCTCCGATGTATTTGAAACCAACAGGCGTTTCGTAAACTGGTAGACCGCGAGCTTCGGCAACACGATCGACCAGATGGGAGGTTGCAACTGAACGTGCGGCGCCGCCGTTCCATTTTCTCGACTCCACCAAATAATCGAAGAGAAGCGCAATTAGTTGATTCGGGGTTATGAACGAACCATTTGAATCAATAATTCCAAAACGATCGGCATCCCCATCCGTGGCTAGGCCTAACACGCAGCCTTTTGAAAGCACGACTTCTCGTAACTCGTCTAAATGGCTTGCTTCGGGTTCCGGAGCGCGTCCGCCAAACAGAACGTCGCGCCAATCATGAATGGTTTCTACTTCCAGCCCGTGGGTTCGTAGCACCTCATCCAGATACCCGCGACCGGTTCCCCAGAGGGGGTCGTAGGCATAGCGGCCTCCTGCCTTCGTAATTACATCGAAGTTAATCTTAGTGCCCAGATCTTGAAGATAGCCCGGTCTAGCAGCGAATACTTCCAATCCGTTCGCGTGGGCCGGTTTTGTTGGGACTGAAATGACAGCCGTTTTTTCGATTATTTTCTCAACGTTCCGCGTAATTTCCGGCAAGGCGGGTGCGCCGTCTCTGGTCGACAGCTTCATGCCGTTATACTCCGGCGGATTGTGCGAGGCGGTAAAATTGATTCCGCAAATAGCTCCCTTTGTACGAATGACGTGGGACATGGTCGGGGTCGGGACGGGTTGGTCACACAGCAGGACACGAAAAGCGTTCTCGGAAATAACGTTGGCGCATTCCTCAGCGAATTTTTCACCAAGAAAGCGGGTGTCGTATCCAACCACCATGAGATTTCCTTGTTGTCGGTCAGTTCCAAAATGGGAACAGATGGCGCCGGTAACTGAGCGGACGCCGTCGAACGTGAATTCGTCCGCGATAACCGCCCGCCATCCAGATGTTCCGAATCGAATCGTCATGATCGGCCTTAAGAGTCTGCTTAAGGAATTTGCGCGTTTGACCACAAGATAACTGGTAGTTCACCGCGTTTAACCCCAACGGGATGTGCTTTTGCAATCGCCAATCCTTTGCCAGTCAATAGTTTAGGGCAAGGTTGGCGGAATGTAGCATCCGGTGCTTAAGGGTGTAAAGGGATATCTTCACAAGGTTTTCGAGACGTAACTTCAACGTTTACATGAGGTAAGGGCGCTTAATGGGCCAAGAAGGCGAACGTGGGGCGAACACAAAAACGGACTGCCTCCGGAAACGTTGTGCATTTAAAGGGATTGACACAGAATTGCTACCTAGCTAGACTCGGAGTCGAAAACGGGTTGGAGGCCATAGGCCATATGGGCACCCAGCACGAAGGCTTTCAAACACCGAACCCGTCTTGCCTTTCATTCAAAGAACCTTAGCAGCACCGCCTTATTCCGAAACCGGGACCATTTTGTTTTGGACCAGAATCAGAAAGGCCTTATGCTTGAATTGACCGCTTCGTACGCAGAATCAGCGGAGACAGCCATCCAGACTAGCCAACTCCCAATAAGTTCAATTGTTAGAGCGCTTTGCCAGGCGGCAGATGCGGGGCCCGATCTACTTTACGAGGTCATGCTGAAGCTGAGCCTGCTGGTGGAATCTACCGTACCAATGTACGGGCTGTCGATTTGGACTTTGGAGAGTGGACAGAGGCCGCGATTGAGCTGGGCCGAAGGCTTACAAGAACCCGAACTGGCAACAGGGGAGAGCATTGTAAATGAAAGCCTCGCTGCGGACCTTGGCTGGCCAGACGTGAAAAAAGGCGACTCCTCTGTCTGTTTTGTTTTAGCTTCTTCCACTACCGGGCGTGCTGGAGCCGCTTTGTACGGCCTGTGTGTTCGACCTTTATCTGTGCAGCAGGCCAAAGACCTTCGGGCGATAATGGATGTTACTCGGTTAGCGCATTCTCACGTGTCGGTTGGGCGAGTTATTCAGCCGCAGAATGTTTCCGAAGAAAAGGTGGGCAAGACGACGCTACCTGGGATGATATTTGCCAGCCGCGGGATGAATGAACTAGCCCACGATGTAAGCCGAATAAAAGACTCAAACTCAACTGTTTTGATAGTTGGCGAATCGGGGACAGGTAAAGAATTGGTTGCCCACGCGATTCACCGGCTTAGCAGGCGTTCTGAGAAAGCATTCATTCCCTTCAATTGTTCCGCTGCTCCGCCTGACCTAATCGAAAGCATGCTTTTCGGCCATCGGCGGGGAAGTTTCACGGGAGCACATCAGGATAGTGAAGGGCTCATTCGCGCGGCCGAAAACGGAACGCTTTTTCTGGATGAGATTGGTGATCTTCCTTTGGCTCTGCAGCCGAAACTTCTGCGCTTCCTGCAAGAAGGAGAGATTCATACGCTGGGTGAACCGGCTCCGCGAAAAGTGAACATTCGTGTCATTGCCGCAACTTACAAGGATCTGGAACAATTAGTTCGAGACAAGCTATTTAGAGAGGATCTCTACTACCGAATAGCCACGCTTACGGTGAAATGCCCTCCTTTGCGGGAACGACCGGAAGACATTTCGGCGTTGATTTCTCATTACCTTTCACACTATGCCAGACGTAACGATAAGCCGATAGCTGGAATTACCTGGGAAGCAATCCGGGCTCTCGAGAATTACTCGTGGCCTGGTAACGTCCGTGAATTGGCCGGGGAAATGGAGAGGCTTGTATTGTACGCTGAGGAAGGCGGTCACATCACGGTGGACCACATCAGTGAACATATCTGTCCGGCGACTTTGAATCGGACGCACGATGAAAAACGCTCGGGTGAAAACCTTGAACTCTTATTAGAAGACTACGAAAGGCGAGTCATTACCGAGACGTTGAAGCGTAATGATTGTAACGTGGCACGGACAAGCGAAGCCTTAGGGCTGGGCTCGCGGCAGACGCTTTATAAAAAGATTAAGCGGCTGGCTATCGATATCACTGACTTTCTCCAGGAAGATACGGAACCCGGTCTACAGTTTCGCTCCGAACGTAACTAGCCGAGAAAGCCATCAAGTACTAGGTGAGAGCATTCGAGAGCAATCTCGAATGCTCTTTTTTCGCGCCGCGATGTCGCCGCTTCGAATACAGTCGCGGATTAGCTCGTTAACCAGAGGCGACAAAGCGATAGACGTGCAAAGCCACTTCAAATACCTTTCAAAACCAGTTCCATACGTCCTCCGCCCACTTTTGTTTGTTAACGCCAGGCGACAATTCAACGAGTGAGACATCCTGAAAGCTTAGCGTTATTGCTTTCGGCCTGGTGGCACGGCTCTTGTTAAGGAGGTGTTCATTCGCGAGGGTACGGACGCGTCGCGAACAGATAGAGAAGGTATCAAAGATCTCATGAAGGCTTTAACCACAAAAGAGGTTGTTTCGCTGGCGGTGATCGGAATCATCGCACCTATGCTCGCGCTGGGCATTGTCTTTGCAGCGCGAGTCATGGTCGCGGGTGGAAACGAACTCCTTCTAATGGCATTGACTCTGTGTGGCGCTGTCGTGAGTGGGATCAATGGCTTTGGCCGCCGCACGGTCGGGGCCGCGTCCCAATCCCGAAGAAGTCGCAGAGGTCCACAGTCGAGCGTGGCCCTCACATCCTGAGGCTTTACCTAACAACCTTCGCGAGCCTTCCTTCGACGCGAAAGAAGGCGAACGAAGATATCCAGGCAATAACCAAACTAAAGGAGCAAACAAATGATTAGGAATTTCTTTCGCGATGAAACCGGTCTTGAGTTGTCGGAATATGCCGTTGCCGCAGCCTTGGTTGCGATCGCAGTCGTCGCTGCCTTCACGGCCCTCGGCACAGCCATCAGCGCTAAGATTAACACGCTTGCCGCGACCATCAATGGATAGTCCGCTCAGCAAGAATAGAGCCCGACGCGCTTTAGTTGAGGTCTAACTCGAGTAAAGCGCGTTGTCGGCTCCTCAAAGTGGTGCCCATCCAGGGGGGTAAAACATGATTAAGAATCTTCTTCGAGATGAAACCGGCCTTGAACTTTCAGAGTACGCAGTCGCCGCAGCGTTAATTACGATCGTTTGTGTTGTTGCCTTTAGAAGCCTCGGCACAGCCATCGGCAGTCGGATTGACACGCTTGCCGCCACGATCAACGGATAGGGTTTCCTTAATCCCAGCATTAGTTGAGATATTTAGAAGCGAACGACCGCAAGGGACTTCCTGGAAAACGATCGCTTTACGGGTGTAAGAAATGTCTGAAACAGTTGTAACTATAGCTCTTCTTCTACCCTTGGCTGCGCTCATCACTTATTACGATGTTCGCTATCGTCGTATTCCTAATCCCTTCGTCTTTGCCACCCTTGCGAGCGGAATCTTGATCAACGGGATTTTTGGTGGGCTCGCAGGTTTATTCGCAAGCTTCGGTGGTTGCGCACTAGCTTTTGGATTGATGTTCATGCTCCACATTTTCGGAGCGATGGGTGCGGGAGACGTCAAGCTTTTTGCCGCGATCGGAGCGGTTACAGGCGCTCACCTTGTCTTACCCACTTTCTTAGTCGTCGTGCTTACAGGTGGAGTGCTCGCAATGGTTTCCATCATTCGATCAGGAAGGGTGATAACGACGATGAATCGAGTTCTGCAAATACTCCTCGGACTATTGCCCGGCTGGAACGTTCCCAGATTTGCCGTTCCCACAGACCGCTCGCACACAATTCCTTACGGCGTAGCAATCACAATTGGCAGCATTATTTCAACAGCTATTTTTCGCTTCTGAAGCTAGAAGCAAATCTTAAGTCGAGAAAAAAACCGATCACACGGAGATTCAACCCATGCGCAACAAACGTTTCTTCATTGTTTTAGCTGGAGCCCTTCTGTTTGGGCTGCTCGCGGCAATTTCCGTCACTCGGTATTTGTCGAGCGCTCAGGCATACACAAAGAGTCTTAATGGCGTAGCCGTTGCCAAGGTCGCTATTCCGATCGGAACAAAGATCATCCCCGAGCAAGTGATGGTGGTCCAGTTTCCCGCGGAGTCGACGCCCGACGGTGCCTTCAATTCGGTTGAGAAATTGGCTGGTCGGGTGGCGGTCGTAAACATAGCTCCTCGCGAGCCAATCACTGAAGCTCGCCTGGCGCCCGAAGGTACCGCGGGTGGTTTATCGGCCGTCATTCCCGAGGGCTACCGGGCGATGACCGTCAAAGTTGATGACGTTGTTGGTATCTCCGGATTCATCATGCCTGGGACGCTCGTCGATATCGTGGTCGTCATAATTCCCGGCGATTCGGGTGTCCAGGGGCAGGATCCGATTTCAAAGATTGTTTTACAGAACATCAAGGTACTGGCAAACGGTCAGAACATCGATAAACCCGAAAGCGAGCGCGAGGCCAATAGCGTTAAGGCAGTCACCTTGCTAGTAACTCCCGAGCAGGCTGAAAAGCTCGCCTTGGCTGCGAGTGAAGGGAAGCTACAACTCGTAATGCGCAATTCGATCGATCAAGGCGACGAGCAAACGACGGGAATCAATAAGCGGGGACTTTTGAATGGCGAGCGCGCTTTGCCCGCTCCGGAACCGGGCTCATTAAAGAGCGAACAAGTTAAGCCAAGTCCAAAGGCGGCGACGCGACCGGTTCGGACTGAACCTAAACCGGCAGCGGAGAATAAACCCGCACCTCCACGCGCCTCGGTTGAAATGATCGAAGGCGCCAAGAAACGCAATGTAGATTTCCCGTGATGAACGTGACCGAGCGTTGCGGGTATGAAGATTAAGTCAACTGCTAGCAAAAGGAGCTAAAGATCATGCACAGCCGTTCCCCAATCACGCGCCGAGTAAGTCTGTTGCTGGCGTCATTGATGATTCTTGTTTTTAATTCCATCGGCCACGCTCAGGCGACCTCTTACAAAGCATCCTTCAATCAAAATAAAGAGGCTGTGGCGGTCAATGTTCTGGTGGGCCAATCACGGGTAATCAATTTTGATAGACCCGTAGGACGCTTCTCAGTTTCGAATCCCGAGATTGCCGAAGCCGTGCTGGTCACACCTGATCAGGTACTGGTGAACGGCAAGGCTTTTGGACAGGTGAACTTCATCGCCTGGGAGCAGTCTGGCGGCGATTATCTTGTTTTCGATGTTTATGTGCGGGCAAATCTCTCGCTAATCGATTCCCAGATTCGCGCTCTGTTTCCTAAAGATGACATCCGCCTGAGCCAGGCAAATGGTTCAGTGGTCATCTCAGGAAACGTGACGGATCCGAAAACCGCGACGCAGGTAGACAGTGTGGTCCAGGCGGCAGGTTTCAAGACGGTCAACATGCTTGGATCCCCGATAACAAACGTTGCGCAGGTTCAATTGCAGGTTCGAGTCGCCGAAGTTAACCGCAACAAAATGCGCGACTATGGCACGTCGTTTTCAACCATTCCGCAAGGTGGCACTTCCGGGTATATCAACAGCGGCAATGGACCGAGTTCGCTCGGGAAAACGGAGACAAGCCCCGTTTCTACGATGCTTGAGAGCGTGATATCTCCCGCGTTGAATCTCTTTATCTTCAACCGCCAAATAAACACCGCTGCAATGCTTCGCGTGCTGCGGACGCAGGGAGCCTTCCGCGATCTCGCTGAACCCAATCTGATCGCAATGGACGGACAGCAGGCAAGTTTTCTGGCCGGCGGCGAGTTTCCGGTGCCAGTGGTCCAAGGTGGAGGTTCGGGCAGCAACATTGCCATGACCGTGGTCTTTAAGGAATATGGGGTACGGCTGAACTTCAAACCTACAATCCTCGATGAGGATCATATTCGGTTGGAACTCGAGCCGGAAGTTTCGACGATCGATTTTGCCAATGGCGTGAAATTTAACGGCTTCATAATTCCGGGCCTGAAAACGCGCCGCGCAAAAACCGGGGTTGAACTTCGCGATGGCCAATCCTTCGCCCTCGCAGGATTGCTTGACAACTCCGAAACGAAAACTTTTTCCAGAATTCCTGTCGTCAGCGACATTCCCGTCATCGGAGCGCTGTTCAAATCCAAGTCGTTCCAGAAGAACGAAACCGAGTTGATGTTCATTGTCACCGCTCAAATGGTGAAGCCGGTGAACCGTGACGACTTGCCGCAGATGCGCGGTGTGGACGGGCTAAAGAATGGATCGCCGCTGGGTCTCGAACCCAAGAGTGAAGAGATCCAGGGAAGAACCGGGTTCTCAGTGACGGGCCAAACCACCGAACAGACGCCAGCTGCGAATCCTAAGCCCGCGGAGCCTGCCAAAGCAGTGGAACCGGCGGCAAATCCGAAAGCAAAGAGTGGAACTGAAACCAGCAGCGGCTCTTCAAGCAGCACGTCTTCCAACACCACTCGCAACCCTACGCTTCCCATAGCGCTAGTGATGCCCACGGATTTCAGCCCCCAACCTCTCAAACCGTAAATTTGTCCTTTCGAAAAAAGAAAGGGTTTGAGCAGGAGGCACGAGATGAACACAGTGGCCGAAAGAAAAAACAAAAAGGGTGAACGCGGTTCTATTCTGGCGCTGTCTGCCATCGGGATGCTCTCGGTGCTGTTGGCAGTTGGGCTTGGCGTCGACATAAGCCACTTCTATCTGGCAAAGACAGAATTACAGAATGCGGCAGATGCTTCAGCGCTTGCAGCTGCGTCGGCGATTAACTCGAACCCAAGTGGAATCATCGAAGGCACTACGCGTGCGGTAACAGCCATGAACTCATACGAGTTCAATAACAGTAACATCACGTTCCCGCGGACGAACGTGTTGTGGGCAGTCAATCTCGACGGCCCTTACATGAGCGAGGCGGACGCGGCTTCACCCACCCAGGCCCCAACCATCCGTTTCGCAAAGGTGACAACACCTGAAAGTCCCGTCGGTGTTTCGTTTGCGGCGATGGTTTTAGGGAACAGTCGCAACCTTTCGGCAACTGCCACAGCTGGCTTGTCAATTCCGCTTAACGTTTACTGCGATTTTATTCCGCTCGCGGTACTGATCGATAACGATGCGACTCTGTTAGTAAAAGGCCAGACCTACACCATCCGTGCTGGCAATGGCGGCTCACCTTCGCCAGGCGACTATCAAATTCTTGCGGTCGCCGGGCGCGGTGGTGTCGACGTTGGATTTGGAATAGGTGCCGGCGTCGACGCTTGTGCTAGCCCAGGTGTTGAATACGAAGTTGATTGCAAGCCGGGTCTGACAGCCGGCAAAGTGCGCACTGGCCTTAATTCGCGCTTCGACGATTACGGGGGCAGTATGCTCGACCCCGCAAATGAGCCGCCCGATACCAACATCAAAGAGAATATTACGTGGGACGACTATAGCAAATACTTTGGCTGTGGCCGGCCCAACGCCATCCCCTGTAATCCTGCGTACGTGCAAGCTCCTTCACACCCTGGTGTTGATATGCGCCGGGTGGTTCTGATCCCGCTTGTCAAAGTGAGCGAATTCGATCCGGGACGCTGCACTGTTAAGTTTTTCCGGTTCGGCGCCTTCTTTCTCATAAACAAACCGGCCGGTGGCAGCGGTGGCGAGATGCAGGCCGAATACATCGAAGACCGCCTCGCGCTCGGCGAGGGCGGCTACGATCCGACGATAGCAGCAGGCGATCCATCTCTTGCCGCTCCGGTTCTCTACAGATAGAGGTTGTGAAAATGCATCCGCGAATTCGAAAAGTTCGCTTACTGCGAAGACTTCGACGCCTGACTCAGATTCGCGCGCTGGGGCGCAATGAGCGCGGCATCCAACTCGCTGAGCTGGCAATCGTTCTTCCGCTTCTTCTTATCTTATTCGCGGCAACAGCCGAATTCGGTCGCTACTTCTATGAGTACACCACGCTCAGCAAAGCCGCCCGAATTGGAGCGAGATACCTTGCAACTGCAAGAGTTAGTGGCTTCGAAAAGGATCAGGCCAAGAATCTCGTAGTTTATGGTAATACAGCGGGAACCGGCTCTCCGTTGATAGCGGGACTAACCACAGCAAACGTCGTCATCACGCCGAAGAATTCTCTTGGCGAAACACAGACTGCGGGAGTTCCTCAAACAATCACTGTCGAGATCAGCGGGTTCCAACACCAATCATTATTCAATCTTGGCGGATTGATCAACAACAATAGCCTCTCACTAAACATCGATGTGAAGCCAAGGGTCACCATGCGCTACCTTCTGACGACACCTTTAGTCTAAGAGCCAAACATGATGCGAACGAAAAAAAAACAAAATAAACAGCGTGGCGCGACACTGGTCGAGTTTTCAATCGCCGCTACTGTGTTTATCACCGTGATGTTTGCTGTTATTGAATTTGGCCGCGTTCTTTGGACACATAATGCGCTGACCGACGCTGCTCGCAGAGGTGCCCGTTATGCAGTTGTTCATCAGGCGTCAGACATCGCCAATGTTAAGAACGTGGTTGTCTACGGCGACCCGGCTGGTGGCACAAATCCAATTGTGGAGAACCTGACCACGGACAATATTCAGGTCGTTTATTCCGGTTTTACGTTGGATGGGGGAACAGTGCAGGTGACGATCACTGACTACGAGTTTCGATTTGTCCTACCGCTTGTCAGCACAAGCATCCAAATGCCGAATTACACCACAACGTTGACCGGCGAATCTGTGGGTTTGCTTCCTCCAACTCTGTAGCCGTTAACACCGAAACGATCACTAGGGTAGAAAATGACGCAGCCACTTACATTCGTAGTTCTCAGCACCGGTCTTGATAATTTCAAGCAAATCCGAACGGCGTTGTCAGCCGACAGCCGTGTCCAATTGCTGGCAGGCGGAAATGATGCTGAGCAACTGCATGAAGAAATTGTTCGCCTGAAACCCATGGCGGCGATTATCGCTCTGGGTGCGAACCCTGATCAGGCGATTAAGCTTATTCAGCGGCTCAATTCGGAGTCACCAAGTACCGCGCTGATCTCTGCGGCTCATAACGCGTCGTCGGATCTGCTCCTGCAAAGCTTGCGTGCAGGAGCGCGCGAGTTTCTTCAACTTCCGATCAGCGCCGAAGAGCTGAAAACAGTTTTGGACCGAGTGGCTGAGTTTTGCGCCGGCCAGGTCGAAACGCCTAAGAAAAAGGGGCGCATGGTGGCAGTCTTTTCAAGCAAGGGTGGCTGTGGCACATCTTTCGTTGCGACCAACCTTGCTGCTTCAACCCACGCGCGCACGGTACTGGTGGATCTCAATCTTCAGGCTGGCGACTTGCCGCTGTTTCTCGGCCTCGACCCAAAGTACTCGTTTGCAGACATGGCGGAGAATCGCACCAGACTTGATGACGCTCTGATTAAAAGCTTCGTCGCGCCTTATTCGTCAAATCTCTCGCTACTGGCCGCACCCAGAGAGGCCGACTCGGCGGATGAGATTGAACCGGAGCATGTTTTTGAGGTGCTGCAACGCCTGCGCGAATCTTACGACTACGTTGTACTCGATCCACAGCATACTTTCGACTCAATAACGCTCGCCGCACTCGATCAATCTGATGAGATCGTTCTTGTCTTGACCCTGGACATACCGGCCATCCGCAGCACACAGCGTGCGCTGGAAATTTTCGATCGACTAGGCTATCCCCGCAAGAAAATTCGCATCGTCGTGAATCGCTGGAGCAAACAAATCGACATTGATTTGCGGCAGATCGAGAAGTTTCTCGGTGAGCCTGTCATCGGATTCATACCCAGTGACTATCAAACGGCGGTGACTTCAATAAACCTTGGGCAGCCGTTAGTGCAGTCGGACCCAAACTCCAAAATCGCACAGGAAATCAGGCGAATTGCCAGAACGGTTGCGACCGGCCAAGTCGCTGTGCACGAGGAACCGCAGCCCCGCCGAAAGCTCTGGGATTCGGTCTTCAAGCGTGAGCCGCCTCCGAACAAGCTTGAACTTCAAGTCAGTAGCACAGACCTTTAGATCTGGGATTTTGTAAACACTGAGCATCACGGACTTTCGGTCTGTGTTGACAAAAATTATGGCACTAAGAGAAAGACTAATCAGAGAAACAGTTGGAGGGCCCGCGGCCGGTAACGGAAACGGGCAGGAAAACAGTGGCCATTCGTTTCAGGAAATGAAGTCGCGCCTTCATCGCGCTCTGATTAACCGGATGGACCTAACCAAGTTGGCTGCACTGACTCAAGAGCAGGTGCACGCCGAAGTGTCGCGGCTCGCTGAGAGTGTGTTGGCCCAGGAAGCGATGCCGCTCTCTACCTCTGAGCGTGATCGCCTGGTTAATGATGTTCAGCACGAACTGTTCGGACTTGGACCATTGGAACCGCTTCTCGCCGACTCGACTATTTCCGATATCCTCGTCAATTCGCACGGCACTATCTACATAGAACGTCACGGCAAACTCGAAGTCACCAGTGTTGCTTTCAAGGACGACGAACATCTAATGCGCGTTATCGAACGGATCGTTTCGTCAGTCGGCCGGCGCATTGATGAGTCATCGCCAATGGTAGACGCCCGCCTTCGTGATGGGTCACGTGTTAACGCAATCATTCCACCGCTTTCAATTGATGGGCCAGTGCTCTCAATACGCCGTTTCGGCGCTGAGCCCCTGCGCATGAATTCCCTGATTGAGAACAAAGCGCTTACCCGAGACATCGCGGACATGTTGCAGATGTGCGTCAGCGCGCGACTCAATGTTCTGATTTCCGGAGGGACTGGAGCAGGCAAGACGACCTTGCTCAATGCACTTTCCGCTTATATTCCGGAAAACGAGCGCATCGTGACGATTGAAGACTCGGCAGAGCTTCAGCTGCAACAGCCACACGTGGTCAGGCTGGAAACCAGACCGCCGAATATCGAAGGCAAGGGTGAGGTGACACAGCGAGATCTGGTGCGCAACGCGCTGCGCATGCGCCCAGACCGAATCGTCATCGGCGAAGTACGCGGCGGCGAAGCAATCGACATGTTGCAAGCGATGAATACGGGCCACGACGGAAGTTTGACAACCATCCACGCCAACACGCCACGCGACGCGCTGGCCCGCCTGGAGACGATGATTCAGATGACTGGCATGAGGCTTTCCGATCGCGCGATGCGTCAACAGGTTGCCGCCGCGATCGATCTGGTGGTCCAGGTGGCCCGGTTATCGGATGGTACTCGCCGGCTCACGTGTATTTCCGAGATTACCGGGATGGAAGGCGAGACGATAACGATGCAAGAGATCTTTCTATACGAACGCACCGGAGTCGACTCTCAGGGACAGGTGATCGGCCGTTTCCGTCCCACCGGTATTCGTCCGCGCTTTGCCGAACGGCTCAAGGCTTCCGGACTCCAACTGCCACGAGTCTTCTTTGAAGAGATGTGAAACCATGCTGATCTCCTTCTTAGTATTTCTTTTCGGACTATTCCTGGTGCTGGGCGCTTATCTACTGGCCACGCACGGCACTGATGCAAAGCGGGTCCGGCTGCAAAAGCGTCTCGCCGACGCTTTGCTCCATTCGTCCCACACGGAAGATGTAGAGGTTGTGCTGGCGCGCAATGAACTGATGAGCGAGATTCCCTGGTTGAATCGCTCTCTCGTTCGGGTTCAGGCCGCTTTGCATTTGAAGAGGATGCTCGACCAGGCCGACCTGCACATCACGCCAACACGTTTGGTCATGTTCTCCGGCATGGCTGGGATGCTGGCCGCGCTCACTGTCTCAGTAGTCAGCATTTCTCTACTCCTGATGCTTGTCGCGGGTCTTGCAGCCGCAGCGGTGCCCTTCTTACACGTTTGGTGGTCACGCAAAAAACGTTTCGATAGTTTTCTCGAGCATCTTCCAGACGCGCTTGATCTGATGAGCCGCGCGTTGTGCGCCGGCCACGCGTTCTCAGAAGCAATGTACATGGTTTCGGCAGAGATGCCGGAACCAATTGCAACGGAATTTCGCAAGACGTATGAAGAGCAGAACCTCGGCCTTTCGCTCAAGCTCGCTCTGGAAAATCTGACACAGCGAATTCCTCTTTTGGATTTGCGAATGTGTGTCACGGCCGTTTTGATTCAGCGCGAAACCGGCGGGAACCTCTCTGAAATTCTTGAAAAAGTGGCTTACACGATTCGCGAACGCTTCCGGATCATGGGCGACTTGAAGACTTTAACCACCAGCTCGCGAATGTCCGCCTGGTTGTTATGTGCGCTACCGATATTCGTCACCCTCGTCATTACTGCCATGAATCCCGATTACATGTCAGTTCTTTGGAGGGATCAACGCGGCCATTATCTGATTGCCACTGCAATGTTTCTGCAAGTGACTGGGATGCTAATTGTGCGCAAGATTTTGAGGATAAAAATTTGAGTCTAATTGGTAGTCAGTGGTCAGTAGTCCCTTGTAGCAACCAACCAAGACCGACCCATCACCGACTACTTGACACTATCCACTAACAGCCAACCGCAGGATCGGACTACTGACCACTGACTACCAACTGACCTACTGACAAAAGCCATGCTACTACTTATCACCATTTCAACTTTCATTTGCATCTCGCTTGGCATGATGGGAGTTTATTGGCTCCTTTACAGGCCGCAGAGCGCAGCTACCGAACGACTGAAAAAGCTTGGCTCAAGAACCATCAGCGTGACTAGCGCGCCCATGTCACTCGATGAGAATCGGGCAGCGTCGGAACTGGCAGAGCGCCTCGCATCCCCACTCAGCCGGTTGCTGCCCCCGTCCGCTGCGGAGGCTAAAAAGCTGGAAAAGCAATTAATGCAAGCCGGCTTTCGGTCGCCTGGTGCCGCCGTTGTTTATCGCGCGATTCAGTTGACTACGATGGCCGGTTTACCGGCAGTGGTTGCGCTTGCTTGCGCAGTCCTCGCCCGGCCGCTCAGTGGGGCGCTTCTCTGGATTCTCGGTGCCTTTGTTATTGGTTTTTTCCTGCCGCGTTACGCGTTACGCCGGATGATCCGCTCGCGGCAACAACTTGTGCGTTGGGGACTGGCGGACGCATTGGATCTGATGGTCATTTCAATCGAGGCGGGACTTGGTTTGAATGCGGCGATGATGAAGGTCAGTAGTGAATTGAAGGAAGTACATCCTGACATCAGTGAAGAGTTTGAGTTGGCGAATCTGGAAATAAGAGTGGGGCGCGAGCGTGATGAAGCTTTGCGAAATCTCGCCGATCGAACTGGCGTGGATGATCTTCGCAGCCTGGTGGCGATGCTAATCCAAACCGATCGATTCGGCACATCAATCGCGAAGGCGATTCGGGCGTTTTCGGATTCGTTACGAACCAAGCGCCGGCAGCGTGCCGAACAGGCCGCGCAAAAGGCCGCCGTTAAGCTGCTTTTCCCGCTCGCATGTTTTCTCTTTCCGACGTTGTTTATTGCGATCCTCGGCCCCGCGGCACTGCAACTGATGGACACGCTCGGCAATATGTAAGGAGGACTCTGACCATGAGCAAACGAAGATTACTCGCCATTCTTATTGCGTTCGTTATTACTGTCGCTGCCTCAGCGATGTGGAGCGCTTCAACAATCGAGCGTGAGGGCGACGCGGATGCTAATTCCATCGAAGACTCAGGCTCGCCCGCAGGAAATGCAAACGAGCATCAGAAGAGTGGGAACAAAGTGGTAAAGATCCTGGCGGCGCCATTCAAGGCTTTCGGGCGGTTGTTTAGTCACAAGGACGACAACAAACTTCAGCGCATGACAGAGAAAGATGCCGAGAAGTTTGCGAGCGTGGGAGTTTCTCGAGTTGATGATAGTCGCACGCCGGAAACAAAGAGACTAGCGTTGGCCAACTCGGCGAAGGAACATCTCGCGAATGGCCGTTCCTACCTATTGAACGGGCAGCTAAACGAAGCTATTTCAGAACTCTCAACAGCTGCCTCTATGGATCCGAGACTCACGGAGGCCCATAACCTGCTGGGAGTTGCTTTCGACAAGAAAGGTCTGGCCGACCGCGCTAAGGAATCTTACGAGCGAGCCGTCAAGGTTGAACCTGAAGACGCGCAGGCGCTGAACAACCTGGGCTTTTCTCTTTACCAGAATGGAAACTATCGCGCCGCCGTCGATCGTTTAAAACGGGCCGTCAAACTAGCTCCAACCGACGAGCGAATTCTGAATAATCTGGGCCTTGCGCTATGCCGGTTGGGAAAATTTGATGATGCTTACAAGAACTTCGCGCGCGCTGCCGGACCACTGACGGGGAACCTAAATACCGCTCGCATGCTGGAGAGGTTTGGCCGTGAGGACGAAGCCATCAAATATTATGAAGATGCTCGCCGTATCGATCCCAACTCAACCATGGCATTGAGACGACTTGCCGATCTCTACAAACGAACTGGCAGGCTGGAACAGTCTCAGACGGCTAGCAACTCTCTGGCTGGTGTCTCAGTTTCAAATACGCCAGCGGCAGGGCGGTAGTTCTTGTAGGACAGGTAATCTTGCCTGTCATCGTGGGCAAACAATCGAACCGGGAACTGATCATGTCACAAACAACCATACTCTCGCGCGCTGAAGTCGAATCAATGGGGCCGCCTGTTGCCGAGGAGTTAGCCGACCTTGGCATTGGGGAAGGGTTTCTTTGTGACCTTGCGCTCAAGCACGTCGCCATGCTTCCCGAGCCGACCACCACAGCCGTGGCGGACGGCCTTCACTTGCCGCGAGCCCTCACCGAAGAAATCCTGGAGAAACTCTATCGGGAAAAGCTAATCGAAGTCCGTCTGCAGACTGCGGTGGGCTCGACACGATATAGCATGTTGGATCGTGGCTGGGACCGCCTGCTGCGATTGCTCTCAATATGTGGCTACAGCGGAGCAGCACCTGTTTCGCTAAACGACTATGCACACATGATGCGTTTGCAGTCGATACCTTCGCATCCGGCATCGTCAGAAACAGTGCGCTCGGCGTTTCATGACTTAATTCTGCCGGAGTCGCTCCTGCAAACGCTTGGCTGCGTAATCAATTCACGGCGATCGCTTTTCCTGACCGGTTTACCTGGCACGGGAAAAACTGCGGTTGCCGAGCGTATCAACAACGCTTTGCCGGGTGCGATTTGGATTCCGTACGCCGTGGAGATCGATAACCAGATCATTCGTGTCTTTGATTCCCACTGCCATTGCATCGCTTCGCCGGATGTCACTCCGCTGGAATATGACCGACGCTGGGTGCTCATCAACCGGCCGCTCGTGGTTGTTGGTGGTGAACTCACTCTCGAAAACGCTGACCTGACCTGGAGTGAAGCGGCCAAATTTTACGAGGCACCGTTCCAGATGAAATCAAATGGCGGCACGCTCGTTATTGACGACTTCGGCCGGCAGCGTGTAGCGCCTCAGGATTTGCTTAACCGCTGGATCGTCCCGCTTGAACGCCGCGTCGACTACCTCGCATTGCACACCGGCAAAAAAATCGAGGTGCCTTTTGAACAGTTGGTAGTTTTTTCGACGAACCTTGACGAAAACGATCTTGCAGACCAGGCGTTCCTACGACGAATGGGTTACCGCGCTCGCGTGGAACCTCCCACCCCAAGAGCCTATTCGGAGATCTTCAAGCGCCAGGCTTACACACGAGGAATTCGCTACGAGCAGACGGTGCTGGATCATGTACTCAGTAAATACAGAATTGAAAGGCGGCAAATGAAAGGTTGCGAACCACGGGACCTGCTTGATCGCGCAACTGACATTTGCCTTTTTGAAGGGCAACCCTTGGAGTTGACGCCGCAGGTGTTGGACATTGCCTGGCGCAACTACTTTGGAACATCGCACTCATTCGCACCCGTCAACACTCAAGAGACGATGATTGAAAGGACGCTGGCGGACCCGCTTGAGCTGTAGCCAGCGAGGTAATGAGACAAACTCCGGTTTGTCGAGGTCTACTAATCAGACAGGTATGAAAGTGAAGTTTGGCGGGGCAATCTATGCAAATCCCTCGAAAAGGAATTCAGATTCTTGCATTGAGCGCGCTGGCACTATTCGCTTCCGTCACCGCTCAAGGCCAAAAGAACCTGGACCATGCGCCGTCAACCGTGATGACGGCAACTGTAGCTTCGCGTCAAATTCGCTTGAAACTGACAGATGGGAGCGCAATCGTCGCGGATGAAGTGTCGGAGAGTGAGCAGGGAATTTGGTACCGTCAAGGCGGAATGAATCACCTGATTTCGCGTAGCCGCGTAAAGTTAATTGAGCGTGGTCCGATCGCCCCGCCCAAGCCGGACCTTAACGTTGCTAAGTTCGTAGTTGCCGAGGATAAAGACAATCACTTCGATGATTCCGATAGTTCCGATAACCAACTCGTTTGGATTTATCTTGTCGGGGGCGCCCGCGTTGAGGCCGACAGCGTAACTGAGTCCGCAGCCGGAGCCTGGTATCGGCGCGGCTCACTTTCAGTTTTCGTTGAGCGATCACGAATCGATCACATTGAGCGTGAAGAACTGAACGTTGCGGAATCCGATTCTTCCAAAAAAGCCCGCGGTTGGACTACCGGAAGTCTTAAGATTGACAGCTTCATCAAACAGAGTGGCGCGAAATATGGTGTAGATCCCTACCTGATTTTTTGCGTAATGGAGCAGGAGTCGCACTTCAACTCGCGCGCCTTGTCCCCAAAAGGAGCCCGGGGATTGATGCAGCTAATGCCTGGTACCAGCGCGCGATTCGGCGTCAGACGGCCTTCCGATCCGGCGCAAAACATCGCTGGCGGTACGCGTTATTTGAAGCAGCTCATCGAACAGTTTAATGGCCGGATCGATCTTGTTTTGGCGAGCTATAATGCCGGCGAAGGGGCCGTCATGAAATTTGGCCGCAAAGTGCCGCCCTATCGGGAGACTCGGAATTATGTAAAACGAATTAGCTATCGTTATCGCCGCACAAAGCCGGTGGTTCCCGCGAGAAGTGATGTGGCTACTGTGGGAGGAGCTGCTCTTTGAGGGTTGTTTGCGGTTAGTCGCCACGAAGAAACACTCGACGCTGAAGAAATATGAAAAGCATTCTCGTCATACTCACCCTAACTATCATTATCTGTTCCACGATATTCACGTCTTCCCAGGCGCAGCAGTTTTCAGAAGTGCCGTTAACAAACTCAGCGGTAGTCAAACTCGTGCGCGCGGGTTTCAGAGAGAAGACGGTCATTGCGATCATCCACAGCCGGCCAAACCGATTTAATCTTGACCCTGATAAACTGATCGAGTTGAAGCGCAACGGAGTCAGCGAAAACATCATTCTCGCCATGTTGGCCCAGGACGGGTCCTTTGTTTTGGCAGATGACGAGTGGCCCGACGATTCACGGTCGCCAGGAAGCAGATCCAGAGATGGCAATAGGAGCGGCGAGCCGGGAGGCGTTGATATCTTTGGAAACAGCAGCGGCTCAAAAAGTCAGACCAATGGGCGCGGCATGGCTGGTTCAAATCAGGGGGATATCACGACGACTGGAAGCGCAACGGTAAGAATCCTGCGGCCTCCGTCAGAAGCCGGCGGCGGCCAAGTAAAACTGGAAAAGACACCCACCTTAACCAACGAGTCCGTGATCAGGTTAGTAGAAGCAGGCTTCTCAGAGGGCACAATTATCAAAAGAATTGAAGAGTCGCCAGCGCAGTTCGATCTTTCAAGCGCCAAGCTCGACGAGTTGCGCAGGCGACGTGTTACTGAGGCAATCATCCTCGCAATGACAGATGCGATGGGAGATGAATCCGGCGTAAGGCAGACTGGGCCAGCCAAGGGGAAATAGCGGCGTGCGCCCGAGTGATACAACTCTTCGGTTTTTGGTGATTCGTTCCGCGCTTCTGTTGTTCTTTATCTTAGCAGCGCTTTCGCCTCATATCTCAGCGCAGTCCAAACTACCCACTCCCACGCCTTCTCCCAAACAAGACGAAGAGGAGGTCGATCCAGATGATGTAATCTCCGTTAACACCACGGAGGTGCTATTGCCGGTGACGGTCCGCGACAATGCTGGTCTGCTGGTTAGTAATCTCACACGGAAAGACTTTCACATCTTCGAGGATGGTGTAGAACAACCGCTTAGCGATCTCAGCCTGCGACAAGTTCCGGTGGATGTCGCTCTCATCGTGGACGCCTCTTCCTCGGTAGCCGGAAACCTAGACGACTTCCGCAAGGCTGTCGAGGGCTTTGCTTCTCATTTAGCAGTTGAAGATCGGGTTAGTCTTATCCAGTTTGATGATCGGGTCGTCCTGCTCCAAGACTGGACTGGCAGTCTGGTTCAATTGCGGCGGGCTCTGAAGAGAATTGTTCCGGGAATGTTTACCCGGTTTCATGACGCGATGCTTTTGGCCTCTCGCGATCAGATGCCGCGCGGGAATGCCCGACACGCGATCATCGTGCTAACAGATGGTATCGACAGCGGGCGCGGCGCGACCTTCGATGCCGCTTTGCGCGCCGCCCTTCAATCTCAAACAACAGTGTACGTGGTTAGCAATACGCAGATCGAAAGAGCCCGAAAACAGGAGGAACTCTCAAGCTTGCTAGCGGGTTCTGAGTCGGCCGTGCGATTTAACCAGCTTCGAATCGATGACTTAAGACTTGGACTCGTAGCGTTAAGCGAGAGCGAACGTAATCTCGAACAGTTAACAGCAGCAACGGGGGGCCGGCTTTACAGACCGACTACTTTCAACGATCTCGAGAGGACTTACGCCGAAGTAGCTGATGAACTGCGACACCAATACACTCTCTACTATTCTCCGCTAAACACGAGGCGGGACGGCCAATTCCGCCGCCTCCACGTGGAGACCACCAATGCTACCCATCAAGTCTCGGCTCGGGTCGGCTACTACGCTCCAAAAAGATAATCACCGCGCTTGGTGCCTAACAAGTCGTCATCCCCTAACTCTAACCCCCTCCCAATCAGAAACCCCTCCCAATCAGAGCTAGTCTTTTGAGGCCATTAGTGTCGCAGGCCAAAATGCTACGCAGCAAAGGCCGTGAACCGAAGCTGCGTCGGGTTGACACGCGAAGAGCGATCCGGTACTTCTCCCGTTGCGGTTGGCCTTGGAAGCTAACTCTAACTATTTATTCAGTTACGACTCCTATAGGAAGGGCGGCATGGTCATTGCCATTGAATCGCCGGAGTTTGCAAGGGTACGTGTGCTTCGCTGCCTTGCAAGCAGCAATACTATCTAAGACAAGACTACTAGAGGAGACAGCATGCGACTAATTAAGCGCGCCGAGAAAGGCCTTACACTGGCCGCCGGCGGCCTACACGACGTTATTCAGTCAGTTAATAAGTACAAGCCCAATCCATCGTTTACCCCGAAATGGTCGGACAAGCCTTTGCTGAAATCGTGGCAAAAGAGTAAGCCAACCCTTGGCTGGCCGCGAACCACGGATTCCCTTTGTCCAAACTGTGTAATCGAGGCAAGGGAATCGATCATTAATGGCAAACAGGACGTGAGCGTTCTGATCAATGAAAAGGTCGGTGAAATCAAAGCTCAGATTATTGAACGAGATGGCGAAGTATGGATGGTCAAAGATTGTCCAATTCACGGGCACTTTGAAGATATGATGGCCATCGACGTTAAGTTCCTGACGCACATCGAAAAGATGTTCCCTGGGCGGGACATCGATGCACACAACGACGAAAAACTTCATAACCACGGCACCAGCACCATCAAGTACGGCCGCGGTGCTGTTCTAACAGTTGACCTTACGAACCGCTGCAACATGATGTGCGATCCATGCTTCATGGACGCCAACCAGGTTGGCTTTGTTCATGAGCTAAGCATGGAAGAGATCCGCGAGATTCTCGATAACGCGATTTCGATCAAGCCTCGTCGGCAGATGTCAGTACAGTTCTCGGGAGGAGAGCCGTCGATTTCGCCGCACTTTATCGAATCGATTAAATATGCACGCAAGGTTGGTTATAACAGTGTTCAGGCGGCGACCAACGGGATTGAATTCGCCAAGAGCAAGGATTTCTGTCGTCAGGCTGCCGAGGCAGGCTTGCGTTATGTTTATTTGCAGTTTGATGGCGTCGGCAACGACGCTAACAGTCATCGCCAGGTCGGCAATCTGTTTGATGTGAAGATGCGGGCGATCAATAACCTCCACGAGGCGGGCGTAGAGATTGTCTTGGTAACAACGCTCGTGAACGGGATCAACAATGATCAGGTAGGATCGATTATTAGATTTGCGCTGGATAACCCGAAGAAGATTGCCTTCCTTTCTTTTCAGCCGGTTTCCTTTACCGGCCGTGATGAAGAGATAACCCCCCAGCGCCGGCTGCAACAGCGCTACACTCTTTCGCACCTCGCGCATGATGTTAAGAACCAAGTTGGGATAACCGAGCCGACGCGTGACTGGTTTCCGTTATCGCTGATGGGTGCCTTCGCGGATTTCGCCGATCTTGTCCACGGACCACAAGCTGAATGGGGCCAAGTGTCGTGCGGCTGCCATCCGAATTGCGGAGTGGGAACAGCAGTGATGGTGGACAAGGAAACTCGCGAAATGCGTCCAGTGCCTGAGTTTCTAAACATCCCCGGCCTGGTGAAAGACATGCAGAAGATCACGGACGCAGCGCGCGGCAAGTGGATGTCGAATTTGATGATGGGATTGGCTCTTCTTAAGCATTACAACCCATACAAATCGCCATCGCAGTTTACGCTTTACGAGCTCTTTAAGAAGTTTGACAAGTCGTTTGGCTTGACCGGCAAAGATTACGGCAAGGTCAGCGGCGATCGTTCGAAGGATGATATCGAAAAGCGTCGCTCCGATCGTTGGAACTTCCTTTTTATTGCTGGAATGTGGTTTCAGGACTTGTTCAATTACGACTTCCGCCGCACCGAGATGTGCATTATCCCTTACGGTACCCAGGAAGGTGAGATTTCATTCTGCGCTTACAACACCGGTATAGGGTGGAGAAACATCATTGAGAACATGCACCAGAATGCGACTGTCGCAAAGTGGTATGAGGATCACGGCCGTCATGAGATTTTCGCTCGTGGTAAGCACGTCGAACTAAGCGACAAGGCGCACGACATGGTGTTGAATCCGATTGACCTGACGCGGCCTAACAAGCCTGAGATGGAAGGGCCGAAGACGGCTCATGAGGAAGCAGTGATGATGCGCAAGCTTTATCAGGAGATTGTGCTCAAAAAGCAACTGGATACAAAGGAATCGGACAAGCCGGTTCAGATTCAGAGTCTCAGTCGCAAAAAGCAGCAGACTGCGGAGCCAGCACTGGTTTAGCTATCGCTTCTAAAAAAAATAGAACCCCGCGAGCGATTCAATCATCGCGGGGTTCACTGCGTAAGAAGGGCGCCGTTGCGCCTCTCGATCTCATTATTCATGAGTTTCCCTAAACGCATCGGTACATGCCTACTTGACCACGGACGTTAGCGGCGTGTTAAATAGCAGGGTCACACAAGAGACTTCAAACTTTAAGAAAGACGGAAAGCGAATGGCTATAGTTACTATTAATCAGGGTGAATCGATCGAAAGTGCCTTGCGTCGTTTCAAACGCAAAGTGATGACCGAAGAGATCATTAAGGATGCAAAAAAGCACGCATTCTTTATCCCTCCCGGCCAGAAGGCAAAACTCAAGTCAGCTTTGGCTCGCAAGCGGAACAAGAAAAAAGGCCGCATGCGTACTACCCCCCGAGACTAATCGGACTAGTGGAGCCAACCTTCCTGCACGCCAGAATGCGCGCTCTCTCCAGTCGCCTTAGAATCCTCAAATCGAAATTTCGGCTTTCGCAGTGGGGTCGAGGATTGGCGAGTTCGAATGAAGCAATTAATGGCCAGTACGCCGTGGGTTTGTTATGACTAGAATTTTGCTCACAAACGACGACGGAATCCACTCGAATGGTTTAATCAAACTTGAAGAAGCGCTAAAAGAAGTCGGCGACGTCTATGTTGTAGCCCCAGCCGCTGAGATGAGCGGCGCTTCTCACAGTCTGACGTTAGCGAGGCCATTGCGCATCCGTCAGATTGATAAAAGACATTGGACCGTCGATGGTACACCTACAGACTGTATCACGCTCGCCCTTAACAAAATTCTTCCGCCTGAGGATCTGCCGGACATTTGCGCTTCGGGGATAAATCATGGTGGGAATCTCGGCGACGACGCCACGTACTCCGGCACAGTTGCCGGAGCGTTGGAAGCTACGATTCTAGGAGTACCGGGCCTAGCATTTAGTCTGGTTGCGCGTGAACAATTTGATTTCCGCGAAGCTGCCCAGTTTGCGGTTATAGCGGTGCGTAAGGTTCTGGCAGAAGGGCTACCCGAAGGCACCCTACTCAACATCAATATTCCCGCCAAAGAGATTAAAGGCGTTCGCGTTACCCGACAGGGGATTAAGAATGCTCGCCCTGTTATCAGCGAACACATCGACCCGCGCGGCAAACCATACTTCTGGATCGGAGAAGAGTATTTTAATAACTCTTCTGCCGACGGAACCGACTACAACGCAATTGAGTTGGGTTATATTTCAGTGACGCCTTTGAAGAGTGACATGACGGACCATCGAGCGCTCACTGCAATTGAAACGTGGAACTACTTGAAGGATCCGGAGTTGCTCCACAAGATGTAAACGGATTTCGTATCACAACATCCCTCAAGTCGTATTGAAGTTTCGTGCAAACCACCGGTCAACAGCCTGCAAATAGAAGTCAGGATTATTCCATCCCACGCGAACGAATGGTCGATAGACTCCGCGACCATTATCAAATCCGCGATCCAAAAGTTCTCGAAGCGATGAGATCCGTCCCGCGTCACGCCTTCGTTCCTGAAGCCTTGCAAGGCCGCGCCTATGGGGACCATGCTTTACCGATTAGCGGGAGTCAAACGATCTCGCAGCCCTATATTGTCGCTCGCATGACGGAGCTGCTCGAGATCAATTGCGAGAGCCGAGTGCTCGAGATAGGAGCCGGCTCCGGATATCAAACCGCCATTCTCGCCAAGGTTGGAGCTCAGGTCTATTCGATCGAACGGATTGCCAGCCTCGCGCGCGAAGCTCAGAGCCGTATTAGGCATCTGAACATCTATAACGCGACTGTAAAGTGTTTTGACGGCACATTGGGCTGGGCTGCCAATGCACCGTACGATGCAGTACTGGTTGCAGCGGGCGGTCCGACGGTTCCGGAACCACTGGTGGCGCAACTAAAGCCGGGTGGTCGACTGGTCGTGCCCGTGGGAAATTCGCGCGAGTCGCAGCGGTTAGTTCGCGTTATTAAAACTGCCACCGGGTACAAGCAGGAAGATCATGGCGCCTGCTCCTTTGTTCCGTTGATAGGGCAACATGGCTGGACAACGTGAGAATTTCGAGTTTGGAATCTCGAGGTCGTACAGGATTTCGACGGGGCCTCGAAAACACAGTTGCTTTTAATTTCTCCTGGCTCACGCGAGCCTTTTCTTTTATAACGCGAGACATGAAACACAAACTCTGGCAAATATGATCGCACGAATAATCGAAACTCTGTCCGGCTTCATAGTCGCCACGATCTCTTTGTTGGGCTACTCTGGAATTGTCTTATTGATGGCAATTGAATCGGCCTGCGTACCACTTCCTTCTGAAGTCATCATGCCATTTTCCGGATATCTCGTTTCCACTGGTCGAATGAATCTCTGGGCGGTCGGAGTCGCTGGAGCCGTCGGCTGCGTGCTTGGCTCTTTGGTCGCATACTGGCTGGGTATGTATGGTGGTCGCCCTCTGATTGAAAAATATGGACGCTACGTCCTGGTCTCAAGGCATGATCTTGATATGGCCGACCGCTGGTTTTCAACTCATGGCGAGATTATTGTTTTTGTCAGCCGTCTGCTTCCCGCGATCCGCACGTTCATCGCCTTTCCTGCCGGCGTGGCTAGAATGAACCTGAGGCGATTCGTCATCTATACGTTTGCCGGATCGTTGCCGTGGTGTTTGGCTCTCGCTTATATAGGACAGAAACTGGGCGAAAAGTGGAACCAGGACGACACGCTCAAAACCTGGTTTCACCGCTTCGACTTTCTTATTGGTATCGCCGCAGTGCTTTTGGCTGGCTGGTGGATTTGGCGTCACATAGGGCACCTGCGAGAAGAAAGAGAGGAAGCTTAAGGTCTGCCAAATTTGTACGGACTGATTCAGCGAGCGTTTCCTGCGCATGTGGGGCGTCGCGATAGACCAGCAGACAGCTCAACTGCTTCTGTTACTTGAAGCTCAAGACCATTGACGGGTACAAGCTTGTTCGTGCGCTGATGCATAGCATGAGAAGCGTTCAGAATTAAAAGCACCGCCGATTACGTCTATGTGAGCTCAATGCATGTTTCGCAGAAGTATTACGTCACGGATTTCCGCTCCTCGCACGAAAGCAAACTGTTTGCCGTCACGCGACCAGGCGTATGCGAAAAGTTTTTCTTCGGGCAAACCCGGTAGGCGTTCCGGTCTGCCGCCAGCTATAGGCTGACGCCAGATACCATTTGCCCAATCTCGGTAAGTCACTCCTTTGCCGTCAGATGTCCAGCGTATGCCGTAACGGAAATTGGCAAGCCGAGGAACGTCGAACACTTTTATCGGAAAGACCACCTGCGAATGGAATGATCGCGAGCTGAATTTGCGACGGACCAACATCGAAGCCGCAAGCAATGAATTTGCCGTCCGGAGAGATTCGAGGCCACGAAACGGGGCTGCTCCGTAAGCCGTACTGGCTCACCGCCTTCGAGGCCGACCCGCCAAAGCGTTCTTACGCCATCACGAGCTGACATGTATACCACCCACCTTCCATCTGGCGAGACGTTCGGCTCACTATTGTTGCCGCTGGACGTCAGCTGCTTTAGATCGCTGCCATCGGGGTGGGCGCGCCAGATTTCAAAAGTGCCGCTGCGGTTTGAGCAAAAGATCATGTAACGCCCGTCGGCGGTTGTGCTCAACTGTAAGTCCCTATGTCCTGCCGAGGTCAGTTGTTTTTGATAGCTACCGTCCGCGCCCATCGTCCAGATTGCCGGGAACGCTTTGGCCCACCTTAAACTATTGCGAATTGCTTGACAGGTGGCCCTTCTGCGGAAAGAATCATCGCGCGACCGGGTCGGAAACGCCATAGCATTGTGCAGCACAAGTGATGTTAATGTTGAAGATCATCAGAAATCTCGTTTCTCCAGTCTTGCTTTGCCTTGCGCTCTTCGGTGGTGCCCTCGCTCAGGATACTCAAGTAGCAAAGAAGACCGAGGCAGTTCAGGCTCAAACTGAAGGCTCAATGGTCACAGGACGCGCAATTTACGAGGATACGGGACAGCCGGCGACCAGGGAGCGTGTTCAACTGATCTCGAGTGAAACGCTATCTAATCTACATGGTCGGATTCGAATTCCTACCGCAATCACCAACGAGAACGGTGAGTTCAGCCTGCGACGCATAGCTGCCGGGGAGTATTACATCTTTGCTCGACCAGTCGATGAGCACATACGCAGCGGGGAGACGCTTCCAATTTGGCAATTCGGCGAAAGTGCGACCGATGCTGCGAGGCTGGAGCAGTTCAAGAAGGATTACATCAAAATCGCGGTTGATGGCCAGCACAACCTTGACGTCAATCTGCGAGTGCCTAATCCACATTATGGCGTCATCTCGGGTCGTATTCTTGACGCAGAGGGCAAGCCTGCAGTTCGCGCGGCTGTGCATCTTATAAGCAGCGGCGAGAAATCTTTTGGAGCATCGGTGGTCACTGATGAGCAGGGCCAGTATAAATTTCGAGGGTTGCCTGCAGGTGAGTACATCATAAGCGCAAGCCCGCCACCTAAGAAACGCGACGAAGGAGATTCGCCCAGAGGATTGGAAGGGCTGGCTGGAGCCACATTCTTTCCGTCAACCCTTGATTCGCGTAGCTCGCCTCCTGTTATTGTCTTACCGGACCGTGACACCGGAAACATTGACGTCACGCTGATATCGAGGAACCTGCACAGCCTATCAGGTATGGTGCGAATGCGGAATGATAAACGGGCTGTTACAAACGCCACCCTGCGTCTAACCAGGAAGGAGATCGCCGACCCATCATCGGAGGCGTCGAGTGCCGCCGGCATTGAAGGTCCAATGTCTACCTATTTCAACACAACTGACAAGACCGGGAATTGGTCATTCGCTAATGTGCCCGACGGCTCCTATCATCTTTTCGTCCAACCCATGGCGGGCGAACTGGCGAAGGAACGATTTGTCCAGACCGAGCAGAACATCATAGTTGACGGAGCCGACGTCGAAGGCTTATTGGTCGAAGTTTCCCAGGGCAGCCGCATCTCCGGAGTGGTTAGCGTCGAAGGCAACAACGCCTCGCCACAGGTTATTAGAGTTGGCGCAAGTCAATACAAGGGAAACACGAATTCTGGTGTGAGCATAGATGAAGCTGGAAAGTTTGAGTTGACGGCGATCCCTCCAGGCGAGATCACAGTGAGCGCATTCCCTTTACCGCAAGACAAGTTCTATGTGAAATCGATCGAAGCGAATGGACTCGACCTGTTGCGCACAACTCTCACGATTGCCGAGGGAGAAGAAATTAAGGATGTGCAAATTGTAATTTCACCGAGCGTTGGCGTCGTTACAGGACGCGTGCTATCACTGGCTGGTGACAAGCCAATTGCCGGTATCAACGTGATGCTTCATCGCATCGGCGATGACAAGCCTCGATTGTTCGGCGGAAAGCTGATGGGCGTCACGGATGACCGGGGAAATTTCATCCTAAGCGCAGCACCCGGAGTCTATTTGGTCATTGCCTGGCGCGCCGGCTCCTCAGCATTTGGGGACGCGATGAATAAAGCACTTCGTGAGCAGCGATCCAGCCTTACTTTGTTACCGAATGATCGAAAGCAACTTGATATTCGAATACCATAGCACTGGGCACCTTTATTTCAATATCCAAGAAATACGGCTGCCCTGTTGGCAGCCGTAAGTGTGTGAAATTGGCTGCAGTCGGTGATGCTGCTATTCAGGTCTCCTCTGTCGTGGTTGCTTTCTGAAGTCTGGTAAGGCCGAAAACCTTTTGACGCTACTTGCTCTTAGCGCACGCGGCCAGTCACAAATACCTTCGCGCTGACACGCACGGTCTTTTGAGGCGCTACTGAAACTATGGATAGTTGATTTAATGGGAGATGCCCGGCGGATTTCTAACCCCGACCACAGGTTCCTGACCGTAAAGACCTGAGGTTTCGCTCTTAAGCCTTTGGCCACAATTTAGCCACAAGCAAGAAAGCGGGCCGCCAAGCGGCAGCCGTAAATATCTTTCTCAATTGATGTTATTGGTCGGGGCGAGAGGATTCGAACCTCCGACCTCTCGGTCCCGAACCGAGCGCTCTACCAGGCTGAGCCACGCCCCGACAAGTAAGGTGATAATAGGGAAGCTATTATCCAGTGTCAAACACGCGAAAATCCTTAGTGGGTCAGTTTCGTTGAAAGTGTCCGATAAACTTTAGTTTGTCGTGACTCAGCGACAAGCTAAAGCTTATCGGACATCAACTGACTCATTACCTGAAAATCGATTAATAAGATTCCCAACTATCTCGCAGTTTTGTAGCCTCAAGTTAACCTATATTCTTTCGGCTTTGTTAGCCACTGGCTCGTCTAAATTGTTGACCCGGGATCGTTCCGTGATGCTATATTGACGTCAACCCTGGGTTATTGGCCGGGTGCCCCCTCCACCGATCCAATTGGGACAGCCTCATAGTTTGCCCGACTAGCGTTTTGTATCCTGGCAGAAGCCTGTAACGGAGAGCCCATCTATGAAAATCAGTCTCCCGGTCCGCTGGCCTAAGCATGTTTTTAGTCTTGTTACCATTGTTCTTCTCGCCGCAGTAGTAGGTGCTATTAGTGCCGCCCAGGCTGCAAACCCAAACAAGTCACCTATCTTAATAAGTGATTCCGCATCGACGCGAGCCATCGCTTTGGAATCCGTTACCCTAAAGGCCGAGCCTTTTCCGCTCACGTCAACCGTAAAGTTCAGTAACGATACCCGAACCCGTATCTGCATCTTCGCGCAGAACCTGGAATTGCTGGCTGGTGAAGGAGCCAATGCTTTCAGCGCCGACGTGCAGGATGCTGGTGGAAAACTGTATGGACTGAAAGTTGAATTTCAGGGCCCGGTACCCGGATTCCCGGGACTAAGCATGCTCATAGTTCGGCTTGCTGATGATTTGGGAGATGCGGGGGACGTCTTACTAAGGCTGAGCCTCCACGGCGTATCGAGCAACCGGGTACGGATTGCGATCGGGCATGTCGGAGGTGGTCCAGTTGACGATCCCGGATCAGTTCCGACACCCGTTGTTGGCGACCCCACCATTCCAGTACCGTTGGCAACTCCGAACCCCTATTCGGATCCGTCGTTCGCCTCAGCCACTGATGGCATTAGATTTCTCGAGCAAGCTACCTGGGGACCGTCGGATGCCGACCTGGCGCATGTAAGAAGTATCGGCTATGCAGCATGGTTGAGCGAGCAGTTCAATACTGCCCCGCAGTTTAGCGCCACACAATCGGATTATCCTGCGATTCCGCTTTATCCGATCAATCAACCTACTCCATGCGATGCGACCTGTTTGCGAGATAACTACACTCTCTACCCGCTCCAGAAGCAGTTTTTCACGAATGTTCTGACGCAACCAGATCAGCTACGACAGCGCGTTGCATTTGCTCTCCACGAACTTCTCGTCGTTGGCGGTCGTGAACTCAACAACAACGAGCCAAGCTGGTTCGCACCTTATTTGCACACCATCGATCGCAATGCGTTTGGCAATTTCCGCACGCTGCTCTTCGATATCACTCTCAATCCAGGTATGGGCGAATATCTGAACATGAGAGGAAACTCAGTTAACGGCGGTCAACCTAACGAGAACTATGCGCGGGAAATCATGCAACTGTTCTCGATTGGTGTTGATACGTTGAACCAGGACGGGACGCCGGTTCTGGATTCCGCCGGCAACCGCATTCCCAGCTACGATCAGGCAACAATCACGAATCTGGCGCGAGTATTCACCGGATGGGATTTGGGACCGAACAAAACAACTAACATCAACGGCGTCGACACTGCGGTCACCAATTACCTCGACCCGATGGTCCTGGCCAACAATACGAACCGGTACGATATAAATCAGAAGACTCTGTTCGGTGTAAATTTTCCCGCCTGTGTGAACTGTACAACCGCACAGAAACAGGCGTACAAAGGAGGCGAGTTAAATACAGCGATCGATCTACTGTTCAACCATCCAAACACCGGCCCGTATCTCTGCACGCAACTGATTCATAAGCTCGTCACGGCTAATCCCAGCCCCGCTTACGTCGGCCGCTGCTCCGCAGCCTTTGCCAACAACGGATCCAGCGTGCGCGGCGATCTGAAGGCGGTGATCACCGCAATCCTGCTGGATATTGAAGCGCGAGGCGACTTCAAGAACGCGCCGAATTATGGTCACCTGCGTGAGCCTGTGTTGCTCATGACCAATCTGCTGCGCACCTTCAATGCTACCAGCGACGGTGTGCTGGCGAGCTCTCCGTTCAGCTTTACGAACGATCTGGGAATGGATCTCTTCAATCCACCAACTGTCTTCAGCTACTACCCGGCCGACTTCGGCCTTCCCGGCACGAATCTATTTGGTCCGGAGTTTGGCGTGCTGGACACTTCGACTACCTATAAGCGGTCGAATTTTGTGAACACTCTGTTCCTCGCCAACACCGGTAACGGCATCGCGCCCCTCGCACCAAACAGGCCCACAGGCACGCAAACAAACTATTCCCCGTACCAGGCGTTGGCCGGTGATCCGCAGCAACTAGTGGACACGCTGGAGGCGCGCCTGACGCATGGACTGATGTCCGCCGCGACGAAAACCAACATCGTCCAGGCCATAAGCAACATATCAAGCGCCGATGCCCCGGGACGTACACGTACAGCAATCTATCTAATCGCGACCTCATCGCAATATCAGGTGGAGAGGTAAAGACAAGATGAACGAATCAAGAAGAAAGTTTCTGCGAACATCAGCCTGTGGTTTGACAGGGGCCGCGATGATTGCCGGCTTGGACCAACTCAATCTGGTTAACGCAATGGTGCAGCAGCAGGCAGACGTTGCGACTGACTATAAAGCATTGGTTTGCATCTTCCTTTTTGGCGGCAGCGACTGCAACAACATGGTCATTCCGTTCGATGACTACAATGCTACCGGTGGATACGGCGACGTGCGCACCGCATCCGGACTGGCGATTCCACAGAGTGCGCTGACGAATACTAAGATTACTCCACCTAACACCAGCGGGGTTGCCTACGCTCTACATCCAAATCTTTCGCCCGAGGCGAACAATGCCGGGGTAGGAAAAGGGCTCCTGGATGTTTGGAACGCAGGTAAGCTCGCCGTTTTGTGTAATGTCGGTCCATTGGTCCGGCCTGTAACCCGGTCGCAGTACATCGCGGGAATCGGGCACCCCTATCAACTCTTCTCCCACTCCGACCAGGTCACTCAGCAGCAAACCTCTATCTCTAACACCACCGGGCAAACCGGATGGGGAGGACGCGTGGCGGATTTAACGGGGACACTGAATGGCTCAGTGGTCATACCGATGAGCATATCAGTTGCGGGCACCACTCTCTTTGCAACCGGCGTGACGAGCCGACAGCTGGCAATTGGGACCGGATCTCTCGCGGGTTTGTTAAACCTGAGTTGGAGTGGCCCGTCGTCGGCCAACCCATTTACGGCGGGAAGCACCTACCGCCAACTACTCGGGATGGATCTCGGTTCATTCCTGGTTAAGGGCGTAAGCGACACGACAAATCAGGCCTTAACCGCGGATGCAGTTTTGAATCAGCCTGATCCAGTAATCCCGACACCGCCCAACACAACAGCTTTTCCTGCCACATCACTTGGCAACCAGTTGAGGCAAGTGGCCAAGCTCATCAAAATCAAAGACACGCTCGGCATGAAACGGCAAATCTTCTTCTGCTCGCTTGGCGGCTTTGATACTCATACCAATGAGACGGGCAGTGCTCCGACGAATCCAGCAGGCGGGGGAGTCAACTCCGGCACACAAGGTGGCTTGATGACGCAGCTGAGTCAGGCTATGCGTGCCTTCCACGACGAGATGGTGGCACAGGGTCGAAGCAATGATGTTACTCAGTTTACGCTCTCTGATTTTGGGAGGACGCTTGCGCCTTCCGGGACGGGCGCGCAGGTGGTCGGCTCGGACCATGCCTGGGGTGGTCACTCTTTCATCATGGGTGGCGCGGTGCTTGGCGGTCGTTTCTATGGTCAACCAAGACCTGACGGGACCGGGCTTCCTTATGGATATCCGACACTTGCGCTTGGCGGGCCAGACGATACGGATACTCGAGGGCGTTGGATACCAACTACATCGGTGGAGCAGTATGCAGCAACGCTTGCAACCTGGTATGGGCTGGCGCCCGGTGATGTGCCCACGGTGTTTCCTAATCTCAGCAAGTTTGCGCCGCAGAATCTTGGTTTCCTCGGATGATGGCCCAACGATTAGGTCGTTGTTAATTCCAGGAAGTCTTTGAGGGTCGGGAATGGTTGAAGAGAGTTGTCGTTCAATCACACCCGGCCCTTTAGTGTTGAGTGCTGGGAGAATTTGAGGGAGTAAGATGCTGAATATGGGTGCCTTTGAGCGCAGAAGCCTGGATTTGCGGGCAAAGCTGCAACTGCAGGCACCAACGACATAGGCTATGACGCAACAGCGTAATCCAAATCTTTGGCAAAAACTGAAACCGGCCTTCTTTCTATTGTTGGCTATCAGCCTGGTTTTTGTTTTGCACTACTGGCGCGACGCCGAAACAGAGCGAGACTCAAACTCGTTTGGCAGGAGGCCAGGGCAGAATCACACTTCTGGTTCGCCGCTCCGCGATTCGAGATCTGCTAATCAGACCTCCCGACCGCAGTTATCCGAAACTGGCAAGCCTGGTCTGGTACAGTTAACATCTCAGCTTCCACTGAGTTTTGAGCCCAATCACGGGCAGACCGACCGACAGGTAAAGTTTCTCTCTCGTGGCCACGGTTATAACCTTTTTCTAACAGCGACCCAAGCAGTGTTCTTGCTGCGACAATCTGAACATCAGGAGGACGGCGAGCGAGACGCACTCAAAACGAAAACAGGAGAGTCTTTGTCCGAGTTGCGTCTGACGCTGAAGAGTGCAAACAAGCGTGCGCATGTAAAGGGCAGTGATCGGCTTCCGGGTGTGCAGAACTACCTCATAGGCAATAACTCCAAACGCTGGGTCACGGACGTGCCTGGTTATCGTAGAGTTAGTTACGAAGAAATTTATCCGGGAATCAATCTCACTTATTACGGGAATCAACAACAGCTGGAGTATGACTTTGAAGTTGCGCCGGGCGCTGACGCAAGTGTTATTCGATTGGCGTGTGATGGCGCCGACGCGCTTGATATCGATAGCCACGGCGACCTGGTCCTCAAACTGAAGAACGGTGAAATCCGGCAGCATAAACCAAACGTCTACCAATATGCTGACGGGCAGCGCATAAATATTGATGCTAAGTTTCTGGTCAGAGGACGCGAAGTCGGTTTTGAAATCGCACCTTATGATCACAGCAGATCTTTGGTGATTGATCCCACTCTCGTTTATTCCACGTATCTTGGCGGAACTGGAGATGACTCCGGCAGCAGCATTGACATCGACAATAACGGCAACATATATGTGACGGGAACGACAACCTCGATGGTGTTTCCCACTGCCAATTCCCTCCAGGCAGCAAAAGCCGGATTGGCAGACGCTTTCGTAACCAAGCTCGATCCTGCCGGCGCGAACATCATCTACTCAACCTACATTGGCGGCAGCGGACAGGACCGCTCAGACGCGATATTTGTTGATAAGACCAGCGGCGCTGTCTATCTTGCCGGCAGGGTAGATCCGACCTCCGATGACTTTCCTACTACTCCAGGCGCCTTCGCTACAACTTATCGCGGTGGCGACTTCGACGCTTTTGTTTTGAAGTTGAATCCCGCCGGAAACACTCTTGCCTATTCCACGTTCCTCGGCGGAGGCGATAACGATTCCGCGATCGGCGTAGCTGCCGACGCAAGTGGAGTTACTTATGTGACCGGCGGCACTCGCTCCTCCGGTTTCCCGACCACCGCGAGCGCCTATCAATTTTCGGTCGCAGGTGATACGGATGCTTACCTGCTCAAGTTAAATGCCGCCGGAAGCGCGATGCTTTATTCGACACTTCTGGGCGGAAGCGCGACAGACCGCGGCAGCAGTGTCAGAATTGACAACGCCGGGAACGCCTACATAGTTGGTTATACAAGTTCACAGGACTTCCCAACCGAGACGGCTTTCCAGAACTCACTAGCGGGAAGTTTCGACGCTTTCGTTGCGAAAATTGATACGAATGCTTCAGGCACAGCTTCGCTGGCATTCTGTAGTTATCTGGGCGGTAGTAGTGATGACAAGGGATATGGACTGGCGCTTGACCCGGACAACAACCTTTATGTGGCAGGTCAAACAACTTCGACAGACTTTCCCCTTTTGAATCCAGCGCAAGCGGCAAAGGGCGGAAGCTTCGATGCCTTCATTGCCAGCATTAGTTCGTCTGGAACGAAGCTCTACGCGACCTATCTTGGCGGCAGTGGTGACGACCGCGCGACTGGTGTTGCCGTCAACTCGTCCGGCAACGCTTATGTCACTGGTTACACGGCCTCAACAAACTTTCCAACCGCTATTCCCTTCCAACTCGCGAACGCCGGCGGCACGGACGCCTTTGTCGCCAAGTTGAATTCATCCGGCAACGGCCTTCTTTACTCGACTTATTTTGGAGGCAGTGCGAACGAGGATTTCACAAGCACTACAACCTTCAGTGGGAACATCGCTGTAGACTCAGCCGGAAACGCTTACGTAACCGGCTATACGGCTTCAAGTAACTACCCGACGGCTATGCCATTTCAGGGCGCAAACGCTGGGGGCGCGAGCGACGTATTCATTGCCAGAATTTCCGACACCACACCAGCTGCGGATTTCACGATAGGGGCGAGTCCAAGTTCGCAGACAGTAAATCCTGGTAACGGGGCAAACTATACCGTCACCATCACGCCCGCCGGAGGCTTTACCGGGAACGTTCTGTTGAGCGTTTCTGGACAATCGGCCGACACTAGCAGCTCGTTTAATCCCAGTTCGATAACTATCACGGATTCAAGTGCGAAGTCGTCCACGTTGACCTTAACGACTACCTTGTCCACCCCTCCTGGCACATATCCGCTGAGCATCACGGCAACCAGCGGAAACCTACAACACAGCATATCCGGGTCGCTGATTGTTGCCGGCGCTAGCAGCGCAAATCTTGCTGTAACCAAGACAGCGTCACCGAATCCGGCTATTGTTTCCACCAATCTCACCTATAGGGTTGTGGTCACGAACAAGGGCCCGTCTCCGGCTACGAACACGACGCTGAGCGACACACTGCCCGCGGGTGTCACCTTCGTTTCGGTGAGTCCGACGCAAGGGACCTGTGCAGGCACGACAACCGTTACGTGCAATTTTGGTAGTCTGGCGATCGGAAGTTCCGCCATCGCCAGTATTCTGGTGACGCCGCAATCAACAGGACAACTGAGCAACACTGCCTCAGCCAACGCAACTGAATCCGATCCTGATACGAGCGACAAC
>DASXSC010000256.1:0-18155 GCA_036506215.1 Pyrinomonadaceae bacterium
GGTCATGGAGACTATCCTCGACAACAAAATTGACCCGCCGTCAACCAGCGCCGAAGAACGCCTTCGGCTTGTGATCGACACAACTCCCGCGCTCGTCTGGAGCGCTCTGCCCGACGGCTCCCGTGACTTCGTCAGTCGACAGTGGCTGGAATATACAGGTCTCTCTGTGGAGGAGGGACTGGGCTGGGGTTGGACGGCCGCGATTCATGCCGAAGACCGTGCAAGGTGCGTGGACGAGTGGAGGGCGGCCTTGGCGACTAGGACGCCGTTGGAGAGTGAAACACGCCTGCGGCGGGCGGACGGCGAATATCGCTGGTTCCTGATCCGGTACAACCCTCTGCGAGATGATCAGGGGCATGTCATGCGCTGGTATGCGACGGGTACGGACATCGATGATCGCAAGCGGACCGAAGACAGGGTGCGAAACGAAAACGTTGCGTTGCGCGAAGACATCGTACACTCTTCCATGTTCGAGGAAATCGTCGGCTCCTCTAAAGCACTGCGTCAGGTACTGGCGCAAGTTTCGAAAGTTGCTCCGACGGATTCCACGGTCCTGGTCTTAGGTGAGACCGGAACCGGAAAAGAACTGATTGCGCGCGCCATTCATAATCGCTCCAAGCGTTCAGCTCGCGCCTTCATTCGAGTGAACTGCGCGGCTATTTCGCCTTCGCTCATTGCTTCCGAACTGTTCGGCCATGAAAGAGGCTCCTTCACGGGAGCACTTCAGCGGCATCTGGGACGCTTTGAATCGGCCGACGGCGGAACAATTTTTCTCGATGAAGTAGGTGACCTCCCGCCAGAGACGCAGGTTGCCTTGCTCCGAGTTCTCCAAGAGCGGGAATTCGAGCGAGTGGGTGGAAACCAAACGGTTTCGGTGGACGTACGAGTACTCGCGGCTACGAATAGTGACTTGAGTGCAGCCGTGGTTGAAGGAACGTTCCGTCAGGATTTATTCTACCGGCTCAATGTTTTCCCGATTCGAATACCGGCACTGCGCGAGCGCGTTGACGATATTCCGTTATTGGTCGGATACCTGATCGATCGTTACGCCCAAAAAGCTGGTAAAAAGATTCGAAACATAAACAAGGAAACCTTGGACCTGTTCCAGACCTATGACTGGCCGGGCAACGTTCGCGAGTTGCAGAATGTAATCGAGCGCGCGGTGATTCTGTGCGAGGGGGAAACCTTTTGTGTGGATGAAACCTGGCTCACTCGTGTGGCCCCCAAGTCAGCTGGGACGAGTGTTCCCTTGGTGGCCAACCTTGTCGAGCGCGAAAAGGAAATGATCGAGAACGCGCTGCGCGAGACTGAGGGGATGATTTCAGGGCCAACCGGCGCAGCTGCTAAGTTGGGTATCCCCCGGCAGACGCTCGAATCGAAGATCAGGAAACTAGGAATCAACCGGCACCGATTCAAGACCTCGTAATCTCTCTTCCTTAGAAGACCGCTGAAGTTATCCCCCACTCCAAATAGTCGTGCACTCAAACTCAGGTAGTGGTTCAGTTGAACCACCACCCAATCTCTTTTGCTCTTGACTTAGCCCTAATCCGACATTCTTTTTGGTGTTTACAATAGCGCAAGGACGCGCGTGGCGCGGCTGCAGAGACGAAAAGAAAACGTTGCTGATTTGTCACCGGCAGTGAAGTTATTAAACTTCCTCTCCCTCGACGGGAGAGGAATGAGGTGAGGGTGCCCAAATTTTACTACCCCTCACTCTAACTCTCTCCCGCAAGGGGAGAGAGAAGTAAGACTCGAACTTCGCTCAGATGACAAGATATTTTGTCGGATCAGAAGTTAGATCTCGACCCTTCCTCCTATCGCAATCCGATTGCCGGAATCAAATACGACCCAGACGCCGACGGTTCCAAGCTGAGATTTCAGCAAACGCCGAAAAATCGGCCCGACCTCAATACGTAAGCGCCAATAATTCATGGGATTACAAATGGCGCTGTCATTGCAATAAGTACAAGCGTGGAACGCCAGACAAGGCGAAAATGACGCTAAAAATAGAAAAAGTCACTGATGCACATAGCACGACGATTCGACTCATTGGCCGAATGCGAGCGGAGCACTTGGAGGAATTGAAGACGCAGATCAGGAAGAGCGGATCAAAGATTGCGCTGGACTTGGAGGAAGTGAACCTAGTCGATGTAGATGTCATTCGCTTCCTTGGGACCTGTCAAGGAAAAGGCGTCCGTCTCCTACACTGTTCCCCCTACATCAGCGATTGGATCGCCAAAGAACAAGATAGAGAAAAATAAACGCCGAGGAGAACTGAGATGAATAGACCCGTTGTTTTGATTACTGGCGCACTCACAGGTATCGGGCGTGCTACCGCACTGGCCTTCGCGGAGGAAGGCGCGCGAATCGTTGTTTCCGGCCGTCGTGATGAAGAAGGCCGCAAACTGGTCGTTGAACTGCGAAAACGTGGCGTTGAAGCCGAATTCCTGCGTTGCGACGTGCGTCACGACGATGATGTGCGTGATTTGGTCGATAAGACGGTCGCGCGGTTTGGGCGCTTGGATGTGGCCGTCAACAACGCCGGTACCGAAGGCAAGCCAGGTCCGGTGACGGAACAGTCCGCAGAAAGCTACGCCGCCACCTTCGACACGAACGTTCTAGGCGTGTTGCTGAGCATGAAGCACGAACTGCGGGTGATGCTGGCACAGGGGAGCGGGAGCATCGTCAATGTCTCGTCGGCCTATGGAAGCGTCGGTGCTGCCGGAGCATCCGTTTATGTAGGCAGCAAACATGCGGTGGAAGGAATGACAAAATCCGCAGCACTGGAAGTCGCAGGGACCGGAGTTCGGGTGAACGTAGTCGCTCCGGGCACTACGGATACGGGTATGCTCACACGCTTCACCTACACAGATGAAAATAAAGCGGCGCTCCTCTCGACGGTACCCGTCAAGCGTCTAGCAACACCGGAGGAGATTGCTCATGTGATCGCCTTTGTCGCTTCGGCAAATGCGTCGTACATGACTGGTGCCTCCATCCCAGTGGATGGAGGCATGATTGCCGACTAAACCCTCATCAATGGAGGTTTCATGAGCACTTACAATCACCAAACCGCGCCGACGCAATTCATAGGAGCTGGGGGAATCCGTTTCGCTTACCGTCGCTTTGGCAAGAAAGGAGGCGTGCCGCTGCTCTTCTTCATGCACTTCACGGGGACAATGGATCACTGGGATCCCGCATTGACCGATGGATTTGCCCAGGACCGCGAAGTGATCTTGTTCAACAACGCCCGCGTCTCCAGCTCTAGCGGTGAAGTTCCGACTTCGATGGAACGAGAAGGAGACAGAACATGAAGTCAGTTGTGCTCACAAGCTATGGTGATCCTGCTAGCGGCCTGGAACACCGTGAGCTTCCTGAGCCCGAGAAACCGGGCATCGGCCAAGTACTCGTCGGCATCGAGTTCTCGCCCATCAATTTCAGCGACATCCTCGTTGCCCGGAACCTTTATGCGCTGCGTCCTGAGTTGCCTTCCGTCATCGGCAACGAAGGCGTGGGGCGTGTGCTGGAGATCGGAGAGAAAGTAGTTGACCTGAAAGTCGGTGATCGGGTTGTACTTCCAATCGGACGCTTCGTATGGCGGCAGCGCCTCGTCGTTCCAGCCACGGACCTGATCGTTCTTCCTGACGATGCCGACCCTCGGCAGCTTTCGATGGTCAGCGTCAATCCGCCCACAGCGCATTTGCTCCTCGAGACATACCTGGAGCTGCGGCCGGACGACTGGATTGCGATCAACGCCGCCAACTCGGCGATCGCGCGATGGCTTATCGGCTTTGGCAAGCGAAAGGACCTCAAAATCCTTGGATTGGTGCGCCGCGCGGAGGTCTTGGATGAGGTCCACGCCGCCGGTTGCGATCTTGCCCTACTCGACGACGACGATGCGCCGGGCAGAATGGCCGAGGCGCTAGGCAGCCTCCGACCACGCTTGGCGCTGGACGCTGTCAGCGGCGATGCGAGCGGGCGGCTCGCCAGGCTCCTCGGGCAAGGTGGCACATTCGTGTCCTATGCGGCTCCCAGCTTTGCGCCACTGGCGATCAGTCCCTTCGACGTGATCTTCAAAGATCTGACCATTCGGGGCTTCTCGATCGGCAACCCTACTTTTGCAGAGCAGCTCCCACAGGCCATCCGAGCGGCAGCGCAGATGATCGCGACCCACGAAGTGACTGTACCGATTGCGGCAATCTATCCGCTCGACGAGATCAAGGCCGCTATCGCCCACGCACTGCAAGGCGGTAAAGTTCTGTTGGAGGTAGGGGGCGCCCGTAGCTGAAATGTGGCCGGCAATCTCGCGACAAGACACAGACAAATCGAACGTGGAGGTCGGCATGTCGGAGAATAAGCATTTGACGACAACATACCCGAGCTTCCCTATCCTGTTCTCGTCGCCATCGACATTCGTGAGATCGCTTTCAGCGCTGACTAGGATGCCAACGAATCGACGGTGAACAGACCACGAAAAAAACGCAACGCACCCGTTTCTGATGGTCACCGCTTGTGCGTGCAAAGGCCCGAAGCGAGACTCTTGCAGAACTGCATGCAAGAAGTCTGACAGCACATCGTGTCGTCGGAGTAGAGAGACTATGATTTGGGAACTCGCCCTGTTTCCTAGCTCGATCGCATTGCCCCAAATCGACGCTGACGCCGATGGTTCCAAGCCGAGGTTTCAGCAAACGCCGAAAAACGGCTCGTCCTTAATACTCAAAGGCCAGCAATCCAGGTGATTCCAAATGGCGCTGCAATTGCATTTCGTTTAAGAGGGGCCGCAGCTTGGCCCATCAAATTCGGTCCGAGGAGAAATCTGATGAAGACACCTGTTGTTTTGATTACTGGCGCGCTCACAGGCATCGGGCGTGCCACCGCACTGGCCTTCGCGCGCGAAGGCGCGCGCGTCGTTATCTCCGGTCGACGCGAGGAAGCCGGCAATAAATTGGTCGCTGAACTCCGCGAGGTCGGCGCTGAGGCGGAGTATTGGCGCGCCGACGTGCGCCATGAAGACGATGTGCGCGCTCTGGTCAACAAAACTGTCACGCGCTTTGGCCGCCTGGATGTGGCCATCAACAACGCCGGCACTGAGGGCAAGCCCGGGCCGGTCACGGAGCAGTCCGCTGAGAGCTACGCCGCCACCTTCGACACCAACGTGCTCGGCACGCTGCTGAGCATGAAGCATGAGCTGCGCGTGATGCAGGCGCAGGGGAGCGGCATCATCGTGAATCTGTCGTCAACCACGGGATCGAAAGCTGCGCCGGGCGCATCCGTCTATACGGCCAGCAAGCACGCGGTCGAGGGGCTGACGAAGTCGGCCGCGCTCGAAGCGGCAGCGTTCGGCGTGCGTGTCAACGCAGTCGCCCCTGGTCCGGTCGAAACCGAGATGCTGAATCGGTTCACCGGCAGCGCCGAACGGAAGGCCGGTTTGATTGCGGGCGTGCCGCTCAAACGCTCGGGAACACCCGAGGAGATCGCCCGAACCATCGTGTTTCTATCGTCGGACAAAGCGTCTTTCATCACGGGGCACATCGTCGCCGTCGACGGTGGCAAATTGGCATCGTAATCGGCGTCCGTCTAGTGAGGGTTCCCATTCTGCGGACACTGATCCTGTATCCCGACTCCAATCACGGATCGCGTACCAAATATTCAGACCTGTTTGTTGGGCCTGTGAATCTGTTCTTAAATTCGTAACTCACGATGGCGGATGGTTCGAAAAACTGCGGAAGTCCAGCTGTGCGTAAACACTGGCTGCATCTGACGGCACAGACCCATAACCACAAAGCAGGAGAATGAAATGAACCAGACGATTGAAGAGAAGAATAAAGCGCTTGTCCTCAAAGCCTTCGACACACTGTTCAACAAGCGTGACTACGCCGCGGCCGAGCGCTATTGGTCACCGAACTACATCCAGCACAGCGCTCATATCGCACCTGGCCGCGAGGGTCTTTTCAATCTTATCAAGAGCATCCCACCAACGCTGAAGTACGAACCGGGAACGATCGTCGCCGAAGGAGATTTCGTGATCGTGCATGGACGGTTTTCGGGGTTCGGCCAGCCCGTCAACTGGATTGCAGCGGACATTCTTCGCATCAAGGACGGGATTCTGGTCGAGCACTGGGATGTGATTCAAGACGAGGCGACGCAGGAGCAATCAAAGAGCGGCCTCCCCATGTTCGGGGACAAGTTTCCGAAGTGAGCTCGGCGAATTCCGCCCGGCCGTCGGCTCCGTGCGACGGACTTATCACTGAGATTTGAGAGGGGGCGTATGAACGATTTGTTGAGAGTTGCCGTCGAAGCTCACGGTGGGCTGTCCCGGTGGAATAAACTGAAAACGGTGAGGGCAAGCCTGTCGATCACGGGCGCAATCTGGCAGGTCAAGGGCAAGCCCGACGTGCTCAAAGACGTCAGCATCGAAGCTCAACTGCATGAGGAACGATGGACGACGCATTTCAATGACCAAGGTAAACGCACGGTCTTTGAGCCGAATCGAATCTAAGTCGAGACTGAAGCCGGTCGTCTTTTGGAAAGCCGCGACGATCCGCGCTCTGCTTTCCGAGGTCACACGCGGCAGACTCCCTGGGACGATCTGCACGTGCCCTATTTCAGCAGTTACGCGCTGTGGAACTACCTCACGATTCCTTTCCTTTACACGTATCCCGGATTCGTGACGGAAGAACTTGTTCCATGGCAAGAAAACGGTGAGCGATGGCGGCCGCTGAAAGCGACCTTTCCTGATACCATCGCCAGTCATTCGCGCGAACAGGTCTCTTACTTCGGGCCAGACGGCCTCTTGCGGCGTCGGGAGCAGTTTCCAGATGTGACGACGACCCAACGTTTCATGAACTCAGGCTGCGCGCCGTTCTAATCGCCATTATCAGCCCTTGCCCCCGCAGAGCGAACGAACAATTGTTGATGCTGTGCCCCTTCCGCTATGCTCCTCGGATGAGGTGCGATATATTTTGACGCTGCAGCAGAGCTGCGATCACTCCTGGATCCTCTCGTTGGATGAAGTGCCCGGCTCCTTCTACTTCCACTCTTTCATACCCGTTGGCGAACCACCGCTCTTGACCCAGCGAAGACTCCGGGAGGTTACAAGCATCCGCCGTCCCGCACGCGAAAACCGTCGGCACTCGGATGACTGGCTGCGCATCCAGCGTCGCCTGTTGTGCCGTATACACCCCGCTTCCCGACGCGTTGCCATACCGGTGCCGGTAGTAGTGAATGACCACGTCAACGAACTGAGGGTTTGACCAAGCGGCTGAAGTCGCGGCAAACTCTGCCGCCGAAAACTCCCACCGGGGAGACCACACCCGCCACAGGTATTCACAGAAGGATTTCGGCTCGGCAGCGAATGCGTCTCGTCCGCGATCTAAATTGAAGTACCATTGATACCAGAATGCCCGCACCTGTGCCGGCGATTCATCTTTCCCTCCGAACATCACGTAAGGCGTTGCCAGACACAATAAGGAGATAATTCTCGCCGGGGCGAGCGCAGCGGCGGCATAAGCTGCCCTAGCGCCCCAATCCTGCCCCACGATCACGAATCGTTCGATGTGGAGCGCGTCGGCTAAGTCCAGCACATCCTGACCGAGTGCGGCTAGTTGGCCGCTAACTGCCTCCGGCGCAGTGATGAGGGTCGGCCCGAAACCACGCAGATAAGGGGTAATCATCCGGACTCGCTCATGCCTTAGCTGCCGGATGACACCATCCCACGCGCGGACCGCGTCGTCGGGGAAGCCGTGGAGCAGAAGAACGGGCAGACCGGTTGAGTCGCCGAACTCTTCGTAACCGATTGCGAGCTTGTTGGTGGCTGCGGTCTTCATAATAGAATCTCGCGGTCTGGTGTGGGAACAGAGGCTGGAAAGAAACCGACCATCTTATGGTTCAAGTTGGTTCTTTCATTCGATCTCGTAGCCGGACACGATTAACGGCTTACACTTGTGCAAAACCACCATCGACAAACAATTCCGTTCCCGTGATGTAGCTACTGTCGTCGGATGCTAGAAACACAACGGCCTTCGCGATCTCATCGGGTGTGCCGAACCTGCCGAGCGGGACACTGCTGCCAATCATGTTCTTCCATTGATCGCCCACTTCCGACGAAGCTGATAAATCACTCAGTCCGGGCATGTCGATGGAGCCTGGGCTCACCGCGTTCACGCGAATGCGGCGATCCTTTAAGTCGTTGTCCATGTCCGCGCGAACAAACGCACAGCAGCTTTTGTGGCGCTATTAACGCTGTTCGACGAAAACCCTTTGCTGGCGACGATGGAGGCATTCAGAATGATAGATGCGTCAATTGATAGTTAGCAAGAAGCCGGCGCCGCCGATGTCCATCGACAAACCGGCAGCGGTTTTCCTCGCGCGACCGTTACGTACAAAGGTCAAGATGCGACCCCAAGCCTAGTCGTCCCGTGTGAGTAAGGGTCGAGGGGTCAGGCGTCTAGCTATGCGCCGAGTGACAGGTGACAGGCAGTGCCGCTGTTTTTGATAACTTTCTATAAATCATCTTCATAGGGGACTTTCTAAAATCTACGTCACCTATTGTCACCCATCACCACCCAAAGTTACCATCAAGTTATTCTGCCGTGACATCGCTTTGAGGAATCGAATTGTCCACTGCAATCCCAACCTGGAATTTGGGCAGTGGTCTAGCGTATAGCGCATCATCCTCTATGTGCCCCCTCGGCGTTCTCTCCGAACTTGATCGCTAACAGGCATTCGGGATAAAACGCTGTACGTTAGAGGTCAGAAACGTGTCAGCGCCAGCTACTCAATCAGCCATAGATTGGGGCAACGTCGCTCAATGGGTTGCAGCGTTCGTAATGTCTCTGGTGGCACTGGTCGCGTTGTTCAAGGAAGAGATCATGAAGCGCTGGCGCCGCCCAATTCTTGACCTTTCTCTCCGCGTCACGCCTCCTGACTGCTATAAGACGGAATTGCGGAATTTGCGACCTGGACCCGGAGATAATGTGCAGATATCTGGATTTGGTAAGTGGCACGTGGCTAACTGTTACTACTTTCGCTTGTGGGTGGACAACCACGGGAAGACGAGAGCCGAACGAGTTCAAGTTTTCGCGACAAGACTCCATCGCCTGGGAGCAGATGGGAAATTCGTTGAGGATAAGCATTTTTTGCCATTGAACCTGCGTTGGTCGCACAGCGAGGACAATCATGAGGTTTTCGCCGAAGGCATCTCACCGCACATGGGAAAGCATTGTGATTTAGGTCGTATTATCGACCCTGAGAAGCGGGCGGACTTTGCAGATATTGAAGGCTTTGCCAAAGAAAAGTGCCTTTTTGAGTTGGCGGTCGAGTTCCCGTCTGCCACGAGGAGTCATCTTCTTCAGCCCGGTGTGTACCGCCTCGAATTGAAGATCGCAGCAGGTAATGTGGCGCCGATAGACAAAACCGTCGAACTCAGTGTGACAGGTAACTGGTTCGATGAAGAGGAAGTAATGTTCCGAGATGGGATCGGCCTGCGTCTTGTCGCCTGATCGACCCCAACAGTGCATGCCACCGTGCCGTGGCTACCTGGAAACATGTTTAGTCGCGATGCCGCCATCCACCTTTGGAATCTTTGACGCGTTCCCAGATGAAGCTGGCTGGCAAGCTCCCCCTCTCAGGCAGGGTCGCAGCAGCGTTGATGGCGCAAGCGTCTGAGCTCCTCTCCGCGCCGCCCATCGAGAAGGTTGACGACAGGCACACAGATTGGGGCCACCCATCAGCTTGGGCTGCCCCCTCAGCTTCTGAAAACTCCTTAGGGCGCCAATTGGCGCGAGCACTTCAAACACCTTACCCAGCTTGGGCGAGCAGATCGCGAGGATAGAAGATTGATATGGAAGATAGCAACTCTTTATTCCGACACGGGTTGGCTCGTAGTTCTTCCGCATGTTGCAGTTCCTGCAAGGTCGGCTTTGAAACGGTCAGGCCCGGGCGTCAAGCGCGGCCTTTACACGAGCGCGCGTGAACGGGACCTGACGGACACGGGCGCCGGTAGCGTCGAAAACTGCGTTGGCAATAGCAGCTGCCGTCACAGTCGTGGCTGTCTCTCCCGCCCCCATGGTGCTCCCGTCAAACTGGTTGATGAGGACGGTCTCGATTTTTGGAACGTTGGCGTTCAGGAACAACGGTGGATAGGTTGCCCAGTCGGTTGAAGTCACCTTTTGGTCGTCCCAGGTCACCTCCTCCAGCAACGTCCGGCTCACGCCATGCAGGGCGCCTCCTTCGAGCTGATTCCTCAACCCGTCGGGATTTGAAATTGGCCCGCAGTCGCTGGCAATAACGAGACGCGTTACAGTTATCTCGCCTGTGTCTTGATTGACCTCAACTTCGGCCACCATCGCGCAGTATCCGTTGTCACCCTCGTACAGCACACACGAAACGCCCCGACCCCCAGCAATGCCGGTCCGGCGAATGCCGGGCCGAGGTGACGGTCGGGTCTGCCAGTTTGCTGCCTTCGCTACGGATTTCACGACTTGAGTCAATCGACGATCGCGCAGGTGGCGAAGGCGATAGTCGACCGGGTCTGCCTTAACCAGCGCGGCGATCTCGTCCACGAATGACTCATGGGCAAAGGTATTCTGCAGCCTTGCCGGCGAGCGCAGGGGACCTGTCCAAAACAGCGATTTGACGTTGTGCGTGAGAACACGCTGGCTCGTCACGGCGCCCGTTCCGCCGCAGCGTCCGCCCACGCAGCCTGTGACATACGATGGAACTGCATTGCTCCCGTTGGAAAAGTCTGTCGGCTCCGGCGCCGGTGTTCTCGCAGTGAATGCGGCAGGCTGAAAGCCGGCCAGAAAGCCCGTGATGACGTTTCCCGGATTGTCTGGCCCCGGGCGGCCGCCTAGTGTTGGGGCCCACGATTCATGATCCCAAGTGGTGATTGTCCCTGTGGCATCCACGCCTGCACGTTCGTCGATGACAAAGGCAAAGCCGTAATTCTCCCAGGCCATTTCGTCTTTGCGCATGAACTGTACCCGCACCGGTTTGCCAACAGCCTGGGACAAGAGCGCCGCATCATAGGAAACCGTATCCGCCCCGTTGATACCATAGCAGCCGGAACCCAGTCTGAAAATGACGCGTACATTTTCGGGTGGCAGGCCGAGGACCATTGCCACGCTGTTTTTCAGCGGATAAACCGCCTGCGTCGCCGACCAGATTGTCGCTTTGCCGTCCTTGACATCGGCAACTGCACACGAGCTGCCCACCGATCCGTGCATTTGGTAAGGGTAGTGATACGTAGCTTTCACAACTCTCGCTGCGCTGGCGAGCTTTTCGTCCACGTCCTTCGAGTTGACGAGAAATGTGTCTCGCGTCGGCTTTTGATTCCGCAGGTGTTCGTAGAAGTCTCGTTGGGACGGCAGCCCGGTACCCGGTGTCCAAGTGACCTTCAACTTGTTGGCTGCCTGAAGGGCCTGCCACGGCTTCTCTGCGACCACCCCGACGAAATTGTTCTTGACAACTACCTTCACAATGCCCGGAACACCCTGAACTGGATTGTCGTCAACGCGGACCAGCGTTGCCCCGACGGCCGGCGGCCTCACAACCTGGCCGTAGAGCATACCGGGCACGCGCACATTGTGGATGAACTCGAACTGTCCGGCGGCCATTGCCGGGATCTCCTCGCGCGGCACTGGCTTTCCAAGGATCGTCCATTCGCTCGGATGTTTTCGTTTCGCGCCCGGGTTGAGCGGAACGCCGAATGTTCGACCTCCGACCAGTTCGGCGTAGCTGACACTCTTGGAGGAGTCTGCCTGCGCGCGGATCACACCGTCCTTCACAGTAAGACGGTCGACGGACACACCCAGCTGCACGGATGCCCTCTGCAAGAGAGCTTCGCGAGCGGTTGCACTGGCGAGGGCCAGATTTTTTTCGTTAAAGTTTGTCGGATGTGACTGGGCGCCGGACGTTGTGCCCTGGTCCGGAGTAAACGCCGTGTCGCATTGAATCAATTTCACGCGATCAAGTGGCACGCTAAGCTCTTCGGCGATCAACTGCTTCTGCGCGGTATACAGCCCTTGGCCTAATTCACACTTCCCGGTGTACGCAGTCACATTGCCGTCGGCGCCGATAGCGATCCATGAATCGAGCCGACCGCTACCCGCGCCATCGAGGCGCTGAGCCGCTGCCGAACCGGGCGCCATAAGTCGAGTCGTCAATTCCGCCATGGTAAAACCGACAATCAGAGCACCGGACCTTGCGATGAACTGCCGCCGCGACATTCCGGTTTTCTCGAGCGCGACGAATGCGTCAGGCGTGAGTTCCTTCGAGACGGCTAGAGGTTTCATGTTTTCACCTCCTGCGCATACCGTTTGATGGCGCGGATCATTCGCCCGTTGCCGTGACAACGGCACAGCACGCCGGACATCGCCTGGCGGATTTGAGCATCCGTCGCCTTCGGGTTCCGATCCAGGAATGCTTTGGCTGTCATAATGACACCGTTGATACAGAACCCGCATTGCATGGCCTGCCCGTCGATGAACGCTTTTTGAATCGGATGAGGCTTCTCGATCGTTCCGAGTCCCTCGAGTGTGGTGATTTCCGATCCCGCCATCGCAGCCACGGGCGTGATACAAGAGCGAATCGCATTACCCTTGACAATCACCGTGCAGGATCCACACTGACCGAGACCACACCCGAGCTTCGGTCCACGGAGTGCGAGATCGTCGCTTAACACGTAGAGTAGAGGAGTTGCCGGGTCCACATCCAGCGAGTGGCTCTGGCCATTGACTTTTAAATTTAGAACGCTCATATCACTCCTTTCCTACCTCCGGTGGTCCTAGGAATCACATTTTCTCTTCATCCTAAAAACCAACGTGCGATTTGTTTAAGCCGACGCAACGGCGCCCGTTAAATGCGGATCGGGATAGGATTTTTAAACCATCTTTTTCTATGACCGGAGCCATATCTCAGTCCCGCGAGAGATGTCAATTCCTTTTCTGCTTGATGAGAAACCCACCGTTGTACCGGTCAGTTCGGCCGGAGAGCGGTCGGGAGGCGCGCGAAAGGTTCCTTAACAGAATAGTGGCGTCCGACTTTTATATCTCGACTATTCGTTGCGGCGCGATTGTGTTGGCCAAATTCTCTCGAGGGAAGCAAACGGGTCAAGCCTGGAGTTGAGTAAGTCTATCTCTTTCTCGATAGGCGACAGAGTTTCTGGAGGACCAACTAACCAACTCAAGATTTGACCCCACCATGCCTTTTGGACTCTGGTTTCAAAAAACAAAACGGAAAGAGTGCGGATCCATCCTATCATCAAGATAAACTCTTTTGAGGTGACTCGAGACGCAACGGTAGCAGGCTATGGCATCGGACTCTTGCCGACGTATATCGGTGAACCTTTGGTAATTAAAGGATCACTCGCGCCCGTTTTGCCAGGCTGGGGAACAGTTGCAACACCGATCAATCTAGTGATGCCTGCTCACTCGGAGCGATCACCAAAGGTCAGTGCGTTCGTGGATTTCGTTCTCGAAAATCGAAAAGAAGTTCTCGGCCTGTGAGAACGAATTGTTTCGTCATAGTGACGCTCGAAGGCCTCTTAGATAATCGAGATTGCTGATGCGCTCGCCTCACCCAAGAGGCCGCAGCAACTCTTGCATCTTTGGGTACTTCGCACACGCCGGCGGTCGCCAGGCCTGCCGTTGTTCGATCCGGCCCGTTCGGTCGATATAAATCGGCTCATCTTCGTATAAAAAGTCTAAATTCGTCTGTTGAGACGAACCCTACAAATAAATTTGAAGATGCGGGGAATATTTCCGCGGAAGAAACAATCATACTCGTAAGGAGACTGGAGTATCGCAGACGCAGTTCGGCGACGGAGTTCGCTAGTGGATTGTATCCACGATTGTACTGCCATTGCGATCTAATTCGGATGAGTGGATGTATCTCGCCCCTACGGTACAGGCGCTGGTCCGATCTGATCGTCAACGGCAGCATGTCTTGAGCGTAGCAAGGTGATTCGATGGATGATGCACTTACATGAAATTAATCGGAATGATGATCACTCTGGTGCTCGCGGTCCGCATCGAAGCATTACGTCAGGGCTACGTGAACTCAGCACATGAGCAATCTTGTCGAAATCATAAGCGCTGTACCGTTATTTTCCGCCCTTTCGCGCGAAGACGCAGCTAAGGTTGTCGGCAAGATGGAGCCGTCGTCGTTCCAATCCGGCGCGACCATTTTGTCACAGGGCGACGAAGGCGACGCTTTTTATTTGATTGAATCAGGCGCCGTAGAAGTCGTCAGGCACTCAGTCGGACGAAAATCGGAAGTGCTCGCCGTATTGGGTGAGCGCGAATGGTTCGGTGAGATGGCTTTGCTCTCGGGCGAAGCGCGTTCGGCGACGATCATTGCCGTCAAAGACACATTAGCGTGGAGACTTAGCCGTGACTCCTGGCAAGAGCTAATCGACAAACATCCGACTTGGCTGCTTCACTTCTGCGCAACTTTGAGCAAGAGGCTTTCCAGGCTGGATCAAGAATTTTCTCACGGGCGCGATGCTTTTGAGTCCCTGGCCGAGGAATTTTACGCCGAGCAGAACTCCGCTGCACAAAGACTCTTTCGGCAGGTCTCGCTGCTCCACACAATAAGTCTCGGGCAAATTGCTGCGCTGTACGGAGCTGAAGAAGCTAAGTCGCTTCTCAGCACACTGGAAGACTGCCGTCCGCCGCTATGTCGACAAGTTGAGGCGGGATATGAGTTGCATCATTTCTTCAGAGATTTTTTAAGGCAGAAACTTCTCGATCACGAGGGTGCGGAACAAGCCTTAGCGATCCACAAGAAACTGGGCACCCACTATGAGTCCACCGCATCCTGGGTACAGGCCATCGATCATTATTTAGAGGCGAACGAATGGGAGTGCGTCAGCCGTCTCGTGCTGAGCTGTAAGAACGAACTGCTCGATGAAGATGGTGTAAGTTTGGGAAACGCACTTGCCAGGCTACCGCCGGATTACCTGCTATCGAATCTCTCGCTGGTTCATCTAAAGGCCGACTGTGAAGCGCGATCAGGCGACCTAATGGCCTCGCTTCAAACTTACAGAGACGCACTTTCTAGGACCGGACCTAGTATTGCGGCTAGTGAAGCCGTTGCGCGATATCGCAATATGGCAGACGCACTTGCGCATCGGCGGGATCTTTCACAAGCGGTTCATTGCCTTCAGAACGCGCTCAAACTCATCGAGTTGGAAGCCGGCAGCCCTCCGGCAACGCTCGGCAGCAATCAGCGCATTGTTGAGGCGCCCGCCACTTATCGTGTGTCTCTCGGCGTTTCGCGTCTGTGGATCTCGTTTCGCGAAGGACTGATTCATTGGGCAGCGGTTTATGCTCAAACATCGTCAATCAAGCGATCGAGCGGAGCAGTCTTGGGTATCGCGGTTTGGGCTTATCTTTGGTTTGCCAAGCCGGACATTGGTCTTCAGCCCATCGCGCTTAAGCAGCTGGCTTTTCTCTCTTTAGCCTTAGTCTTTTGGGTCTTCTGGGTGTTACCAGAGCATGGCGTGGCGCTTATTTTTGCCCTCGGATTGATTCTCTACAATTTGGAGTCGCCCGATCTTGTTCTCAGCGGTTTTTCCAGTAGCACTTGGTTTATGAGCCTGGGAGTTTTGGGGCTGGGCGCCGCCATCACCGGGTCGGGCTTGTTTTATCGAATGTCGCTGCAACTGGTCCGCTGTTTCCCTCTGACCTTTTTCTGGCAAAACATCGCCTTGGGTGTGATGGGAGTAACCGTGGCCGCTCTGATACCGCAAAAGAGCGCGCGCGCGACAGTCATCAGCCAGATGTTAGTGAACCTCTCTGAAAGCCTCGGCTACAAAACGCCGTCAAAGGCCTCGACCGGTTTTTTTGCCGCCAGCTTCCTTGGCCTTGGGCAGTTAAATTTCCTTTTTCTAACCGGCTCAACCGCGACGTTGCTCGCATGGGGATTACTCCCAACAGGCGTGCGCGCGACTTTCACCTGGGGTCGCTGGTTTCTAGCCGCCTTTCCACCCGCGCTGGTCACTATCATCATCGTCTTGACCAGTACATACTTTCTCTATCGACCCGAAACCGAGTCGGCCATCTCTTACAAAATGATCCGCAGCCAACTCGAAATTCTTGGCCCGTTGTCGGCGCATGAGTGGATTACCGTTGGCGTTTTGTGCATTACAGTAATTGGCTGGTTAACTTTTTCCTACCATCACATTCAGGGTGCCTGGGTCGCACTCATCGCGCTTTGCACACTCATCAATACGGGCGTGTTGGGTTGGTCGGCCTTTAAAAAGAGCATCGATTGGGAATTTCTTATTTACCTCGGCGCGACGCAAAGCCTCCCCGAGCTACTGGCGAAAGCTAAAATCGACACGTGGCTGAGTAGCTCCTTTTTACCTTTGGTCCTGCCTTTCATTAAGACACCGGTGATCACTTTCATCCTGATCGCGCTGATCGGTTTTGCACTCAAGTTGGTTTTCAGCCAACGGCTGACAGTTCTTACCCTGGTCATCGCGTTGGTGCCGTTGGCTGCGCGATTAAACGTAAACCCGTGGGTGGTGACTATGGTGGTTCTGATCGGATCGGAGCCGTGGTTTTTCCGCTATCAGATCGACTGGCACACACTGGCGCATGCGACGACCGAAGGAAAGGGGTTTAGCTACCCGCTCATGTGTCGTGTGAATCCATTCTTTGCCCTAGCCTACCTAGCGAGCATTGTCGCCGCCGTTCCGTATTGGCGATACCTTGGTCTGATAAAATAAGTGTAACTATTGTCCTGAGCTGTGGATGTTAACTGCTGCATGTGGACGATCGGGAATGGATCAATCAATACGTGACACCGTTTCATATATTTTTTTCGGCTGAAATTTATGACCCGAAACCGGAAGACAGCATCGCGTATAAGCCTTTTATGTCCCCATGGATGACGAGAATATGATGACCTACAACTGGATCAGCAAAACCGGAGAGTCGACTATGAATCGAATCACAGCTTCAGTAATTCTAAAATCTTTCGTAGCCGGATTGCTTTTGAGCGGCTGCGGCGGCTTTGGCAGCTATGTGCCACAAGTCAGGGACGTCACAGAGAGGCCGATCACCGGCGACTACTGGTCCCAGCAATTCACACTGTATGATCCAGCTAATTTCAGCTCCGACTGCCAGATTTCGCGGACAGGTGGACGGATTGATCTCAACTCGCCTGCCGAAGTTGCCGATGCGTGGCAGCAATTCCGTCGTGGCTACGACCGATCACGTGACTGAACTATGAATCGACAGCGCCAAGCCACGCGGCCTAGGACAACAATAGGCGCGGCCACCCAGATGCCACACAACCGCGAACCGGCGCAGCCCGGCGAAGTTGACATCTCCGCAAGTAACGAGTAGTGGTCCCACCGTCAGAATCACGGCGACCGATGGAGCTGGGGTTGTGGACCGCTGCCGGTGCCACAGACATTGCGGGACAAAGAGCCGTTCTCCCCAGCATGGCGGGATTCAGAAAAGAACGGGTGATTGTCTCCGGCCAGAAACACACAAGCCGGACTCTTTCGAGTCCGGCCAATGGTCGCGGTTTCCATGCCATGCCGTGCCGCGTTCGTCACGGGCGGTGTTTATTCACCTGTCGGTGCGCGAGGCAACGGAAAAGGTAATGGGTCAAGTCTGGAGTTGAGTAATTCTACTCGTTCTTGACAGACGACAGAGGCTCTGGGGACCAACTAACTACTTCATTCGGAAGCTCTTAAAAAAACCCTCTTTCTGCAGCTCGTCGATCAAACTCTCATCGAAAAGTTGTTCTATGTCAGCATCTGTTATGGAAAGGCTGCTTTTAGATTTAGGCAGCTCGGAAGACGCACCACAGAGGCACAGAGGACACGGAGATAAGAATTTTTCAATTATTTTCTTTCCGAACTCCGTGCTCTCCGCGTCTCTGTGGTGAATTCTCCGAATTCTTTGGTTGTGGCTCTGCCGCGCTAGGACTGAGTGGCTTACTGCGATTTTGAGCCGATGCGCAAATGATCGATCTTCGCTACTGCTTGACAGTTTTGGGCTGGGCGACTAGCTTCTTGTGAGAGCTTGGGGTGAAAATTCCGCCCACGGCAAACGATCTGTTCAGACCGCGAGTTTAACCATGGCTAAAATCGTTCTGGGTCTCGGCACATCACACAGCCCGATGCTCAGCACCCCCGTCGA
>DASXSC010000257.1:0-4282 GCA_036506215.1 Pyrinomonadaceae bacterium
GCGAAGATAGGGACATATTTGAGCGGATTCGGGTCAGCGCCCTACGACTACCGTCTGCTCATTTAGCTCGGTAGCTCCCGAACGACGAGGAGCGCAAAGGGGTCAAATCTTTTGTTGTCAGTCAAGCAAGATCTCGCTGTCGTACTTGCGATAGTTGCGTTCTTAAGACTGACTTATTTAACGGGGTAAGACAGGTTTAATCCCCGCCAACACGAACCCACTAAGTTGCAAATGTCTTCAAACCCAAAGAGACGACGTTCATACCTGCAAGGGCTTTCGTAGTTTCTAGTTTCGGGTTTCAAGTTTTCCGAGTTTTTTCCAGTCCCGCAGCCAAAACCAGCGGGTGATTGGGGTCGTGATTTGATTTGTTGACAATCTTCTATCAACATCTGCTTCGCTGAACAAAACGGGAAATCTTTTGTTGCACGGTGTTTGCGCCGAAGATAGAGGAGGCACTCTTTGTTGTCCGTCAAAGTGGGACCGCATTTGAGATGCACCTGTCCATCTCTGATAATCCCGATCAAACTGTCGTCATCTGCCATATCTCTAAATCCCTTTCGGCTGAGGCGCGAGCTGCGCAGATGGCTGTTCTGGACCTCATGCGATCGATGATGCGCGGGTTGGCGGTCAGTGTCTATATTACTTGATCAGTCGCGGTACTGGCGAGAAAGGATCCTTCGGAATCAACGTCATTCAAAGGGCTGCCCGAGCTGGGCGACTTCGGAGGGGGAATTAAAGGGGACAGGCTACTTTTTCCCCCGTTGCGATCGCATGTAGCGGTGTGATAGACGCTGCTGATGCCGAGAATCCCGCGTGGGCGGCAAGCTGGTTCTGTCTATCATGTGATCAACCGAGGAAATGGTCGCGCGACCATCCTTCATAAAGCTCAGGACTACCAAGCCTTTCCTTCCATCCTCGCGCTAGCGAAAGCGCGGCACCCAGTTAAGATGTTCGGTTTCTCGCTGATGCCGAATCATTTTCACTTTGTGATTGAAGCTTCGCATCACCAGTCTCTCAGCCGATTCATGCAGTGGCTTTTGACCAGTCACGTACGGCGTTATCACAAGCATTACGGCGTCAGCGGGCATGTATGGCAGGGCCGATTTAAAAGTTTTTCGGCGTAGCGCGACCAACATTTGCTCATGGTGCAGCGCTACGTTTTGCAGAATCCAGTTAGATCAGGCTTGGCAGCGTCAATAAATGATTGGGCCATGGTCAGTTGGTGTCGGAGCGACGCGACAAAACCAGCCTCGACGTCTTCTGGGCTGAGAGACGAAAGCCTCGAGGAATCCGACAATGTCAGCGAACCGACGCTCTCACTGATGAAATCGCAGCCCCGTGACTCGCTACCGCGCGGGACCGCCCCGAGCCACGCCCCATGGTTACACCTCGGTGTGGGGCTACTATCACCACTACTCTTCGCAAATTCCGGCATCTCAGGTCACGGCACCTTTATTGTTGTCTACGTACGCCGGCCGGGAATAAAAGTGAGCAGCCAGCGGTATAGTGAGTAAGACGTTTTTTCGCGGTTCATTATTACTCACTTCCAGGAAACAAGGAGGTTTCTATGTTCCCAAGATCACAATATTTTCTGCGTCAAATCTCGTGCGCCGGCGCTATCTTAGCTACTTTGGTGGCAACTCTCGCTTTCGCCGCAGGTCCGAAGGCCTACGTTGGCAATTTCAAAGACAACACGGTGAGCGTGATCGATACCGGCGCCGGCAAGGTCGTGGCGACCGTTCCGGTTGCCACCGGGCCGCACGGCATGGCGATAACCCAGGACGGTCGCACCGTCTACGTAAGCGGCGACGGCTCTTCGTCGCTCGACGTCATCGATACCGCCACCGACAAAGTCGTGAAGACGATCAACGTCGGCAAAGCGCCGAACGGCGTGGCGCTCACGCCTGACAACCGGCTGCTGCTGGTCACGGTCTTCGGCGAGAACCGTGTCGCCTTCATTGATACCTCGACACAGACCGTGGTTGCCACCACGGCGGTTCCCAACCCGCATACGGTAGCGATCAGTCCCGACGGCAAGCTCGCATACGTCACCGTGCAGGAACCGGGCCATTTCGGGCTTGCCCTTGTCGATGTGGCTACGCGCAGTGTCGTTCGCACCTTGCCGCTCGAGAAGACGCCGCGCGACGGGGAGTTCGGTTACGACGGCAAGATGTTCTACTTTACTCAGGCCGGGGTCAGCGCAGTACAGGTGCTCGATCCGGTCTCCGACAAGATCGTCGGGGAGGTTCCGACAGGCGTTTCGCCTCATTTCGTTAGTTACCCGCGAGGCTCGGCGTTCGGCATGGTCGTTGTGCAGGGGCCGGGCGAGTTGCTCTTATTCGACCCGGCGACGAACAAGCCGGCGCGCAGCGTCGCGGTCGGCAAACAGCCGCACTGGGCGACCGCGTCCAACGACGGTAAAACGGCGTACGTGACCAACGAGGGCTCGAACGATATGACCGTCGTGGACCTCACGACCGGCCAGACGAAATCCATTGCGGTGGGCAACGCGCCACGCAAGGTTGTCGTCCAGCGAACCGCGACGACCACGAAGACGGGAAGTTAGGATGACAACGCACAATCGACAAATTACCAAGAGCCCTTGGAGGCTGTCCACCATGATTGGCGGCCTCTTGACCGGCCTTTTCGCGCTCGGTGTCTGTACGCAAATGGTGCAGCCGGTATTCGCCGCCCCGGCGGCCGCGGTGGAGGGTGGCGCCAAGGTCTCGATCGCCAACTTTGAGTTCACGCCGGGAGAGATCACGATAGCTCCCGGCGAGAGCGTCACCTGGACCAATGACGACGGCGCGCCACACGGGCTGGTGTATCAGGACGGCGCAAAAGGCACGGATCTCTTGCTGCCGGGAGCAAGCTTTAGTCGCCAATTTGATCGACCTGGCACTTACGATTACAGTTGCGCGGTGCATCCCTATATGACCGGCCGCGTGATCGTGCGTGCGCGGTGAGTAAAATGTGCGAGGGGACAAAAGGGGAGAGGCTGCTTTAATTGTCGACAGCTTTATCACTGAAAACTCTCACAGAAGAAATCCGCGACACTTCGAGAACTCACCCGCGCCGTCATTAGTCTCGTTGAAACGCGAGCGGGTGTCCGGCAGGATTTTAGGAGGGTCTTTACTCTTGCTGTTTCGCGGCACGTATACGAGATCAGCTAGATAGGCGAAGTTCAGATAAAAGCGGAGTCAAGGCTTTCTCTATCACATTCGGATTTGATACTAACAAAATAGTTCCCGACGATTCTCCGGCAGAAGGGACTACTTACATACTCAACAACATACCCGAGACTACCTCGAACTTACCCAAAGCTCTCATGCTGTCCGCCGATTGAGTGCGAAAAGGCTTGGCGGAGCTGGTACTCCGGGTCGACCCACGAGGAGATCGTCATTTCTAGGGCATTTACGAAAGGCCTTTTTTTGGCGGACCGAATGATAATTAAGGAATTCACGGCAGGCTATAAGCAATTGACGAGTAGCATGAGACAGATGCCTCCGCGGCAGTTCAAAGTTCAAACCTAGCGGCAGTTCAAAGTTCAATGTTCAAGAGTTCAAAGTGATCTTGAGGCCGGTTCCAACAGTTCCAGCCGTTTTAATCGTTCCATTGCGTCGCTCAGTTCCTAATCATTCCAGACGTTACCGATTTTCCGCATCACGTGTGCAGCGAAGCGTGCACCGGATGTATGTTTGATTCTCCGCTGATGACAGACAAGAATACCTCGATCTGTTATCCGAATCGGCTTCGAAACAGGCACTCGATTGCCTAGCAGGGTGTCTGATGAGTCATCACCCGCACTTTGTCGTGGTGCCTGGTCAGGAGAGATCGCTCGCGCGCACGTTCGGCGAAGCGCATTGCAATTTTCCGTGAAGGTTGGCGGGTAATCTGTGGCAGGAGCGCTTCCATTCCCATCCGATGGACGAACGGAAAGGTCTGGAGTCATTCATGAAAAGCAAGGTCTCTGTTTTCTCCGTCTACTATCTTCGGTCAGATCCGATTGACGCGTCGTTCAATTCAATCTTAGGCTGATTCTGGCCTTCCTACTCAATTAATCCCTGTCGCCTTTCGCCCGTAAATCACACTTTCCTTTATCTCTATCCGCGTGATACATAACGCTCGAAACGAGGTGCGCAATGAAGAGGGCTGCGCTGCCATCAATCCTTGTTGCAGTGGTATTGCTTGCTGTTGCGGTCATAGCCGAGGCGCAGCAGCCGGCGAAAGTTCCGCGAATAGGATATGTGACGGCGATTAGGGATGCCAACAAACCTGGGCC
>DASXSC010000258.1:0-18602 GCA_036506215.1 Pyrinomonadaceae bacterium
CGCATCGTACGAACCTTGGGCTTGAGTATTCTGGGCCAATTGATTTATTCCAGCCGCGAGATCAATATCATTAGCTGTGGTTAGATAAACTTGAAAGTACCTCCGCTTGCTCGTCCTCTGAGTCATCGGGACATGTTTTGATTGAGGCGACCGGGTGGTCAAAATCGACCAGACTTGAGTGCCCAATTAGTGCCAATCTGGGGTTGATAAGTTCACTCAGTGTAACCAGTGGGCTCATCGTAAGGTTGGTAAAACCTCAGCAAAGTGCGCAAATCGGTCAAAGTAAAGGGCAGGGAAGTCGGGGGTTCTGACTTACTCTCTGCAGCGCGTAAAAGCTCGTGTATGTTCGGAGATAGCTTCATCATCAAAGAGAGTTTCGCAAAACTTCCTATTCACTCTGTCTGTCAGTTCATCTATTTGTGTTGGCACAGCTTTATTTTCTCTCCGTTTCTGTGGTCCTAAGACCGCGTTAGTGTACCCCTTTGGTGTACCCCTTTCTACGTGGTTTTCAGGACACATCGGTACACTTGGTAACACCGAGGGACACAAGAATCACAGCGTATTTATTGACGTTTACGAGTTTGTTCAGGAAAACCGAAAGTTAAGAACCGCTCCGGAGGCGAACGCTCTAATCCACTAAGCTACGCGGGCAATTCATTGACTCACGACGGAAGACTACGTGGAGAGACGAAGGATTGCTCGGATGATAAGAAAGGAAACCGCGGCGATAAGACCTGCAGCCGGAATGGTGAGGATCCAGGCCCACACTATTCTTCCCGCCACGCCCCACTTGACCGCCGACAGCCGGCGGGTTGCGCCGACGCCGACGATGGCGCCGGTAATTGTGTGGGTAGTTGAAACAGGAGTGCCGGTGAGCGTGACATAGGCTAGCGTAATGGCGGCTCCGGTCTCGGCACAAAAACCGCCGATAGGTCTGAGCTTCGTTATTTTCGAACCCATTGTATGAACAATCCGCCAACCTCCGGACAATGTGCCCAGCGCGATCGCGGCATGCGCAGTCAATACGACCCAGATAGGAATCGGCGGAATAGTGCCATTCGGTCCGTAAGCGAGAATACCGCCGGCTGCCAGCACCGCCGTGATTATGCCCATAGTCTTTTGTGCGTCGTTGCCGCCGTGGCCCAACGAGAACGCCGCGGCCGAGAAAAGTTGTCCTTTGCGGAAAAACCTGTCAATAGCCTTCGGTGTGAACTGGCGGAAGATCCAATGCACCGCCACCATTAAGGTAAATCCCAGCACCATTCCAATCAGCGGCGATAAGACAATAAACATGATCGTCCGCACCCAGACGTCGGTTTTCAGCAAACCATGAATACCACCAAACGCAGCAATACCGGCGCCGGCGTATCCGCCCAGCAGCGCGTGTGAACTCGAGGTCGGCAACCCCAGATACCACGTTATTAGGTTCCAGATGATCGCTCCCAGCAGCGCACACATGAGCACGTAAAGCCGCAGGTCGGCGCTAATCAGGTCCATGCGCACGCCATCGCCGATCGCTTTCGCGACGCGAGTGCCAAATACAGCGAAAGCAATGAAGTTAAAGAACGCCGCCCACACTACGGCCACCGCCGGGGAAAGCACGCGCGTGGAGACCACGGTGGCAATCGAATTGGCCGCGTCGTGAAAACCGTTGATGTAGTCGAAAACGAGTGCCAGCGCGACGAGGATTACAACGAAGGCAAAGGCGGCGGTCATGCGTATGGGTCTTGGGTCTTTGGACTTGGGTCTTTGAAACTTCCCAGGCCGGCCAGTCGAATTTCAACTCGGTTAAAAACAAAGACCAAAGCCCAAAGGCCAAAGCCCACTTCTAGGTATGCTTAATAATCACGCTTTCGATAATATTGGCGACGTTCTCGCAGCGATCAACGGCGGCCTCAAGCTTTTCATAAACCTCTTTCCACTTCAGCACGGTGAGCGCGTCGTGCGAATCATGAAAGAGTTCCGCGATTGCCGCGTGGTAGATGTCGTCCCCCTCGTTTTCCAAACGGTGAATTTCGACCAGCCTTTGCGTTACGTTTTTCGGCTTTTGCAGGGTGGCGACAATCTCCTGAAGTTGTTCCGACATGCGCACGATAACGTCGGCGAATTCGCGCGCGTAGTCCGTAATCTCCTGGACGTCGAAAATAATTATGGCGCGTGCGGCGTCGTCGATTAGATCCACAATGTCGTCGAGCGCCTTGGACATGGTGTAAATGTCTTCCCGATCGAAGGGCGTGATAAAGGATTTATTCAGTCGCGTGGAGATTTTGTGGGTCAATTCATCGCAGGCATGTTCCAGGCCCTTGATGCGTTGCGCATACTCCCCGAAGGCTTGGTTCGTGTCCGCCAGCATCTCCTTGAGTTCGCGCGCGGCTTTGGAGATGTAAAGCGTCATTTGAATGAAGAGGTCGAAGTACTGCTCTTCACGTGGCAGAAAACTCAGTAAACCCATCTCAAATTTCCTAACTGTAGAAGTGCATTTGATTGCTTTGGAGGAATCGCACTATAGCCGAGCACCTGCCGCATGTCCATCTGAATGTTAGCTAAAGACCATCTGAACTATTCCAGCCTGCAATACGCAGGTCGAAGACCTGACGAAAGCGAGCGAGCTGTCAGGAAGTAACTTGCCGCGCTGCTAAGCTCACCGAGCGTTACCTGAAGTGACATCAGAAGTAACAGTTTTTCGCGGTCTGGGCACTTGCAAAAGCCGCACGTGGTCGTATATCAAAGGTAGCGAATGACTGACAAACAATACTTCGCCGAAGTTCAGGGCTTTCTTCGTTTGGAGTCGGAAGCGATAGCCCAAACCGCGACTCAACTGAAACCGGATGAAATAGAGCGCGTCGTGCAACTGCTTGCCGGGTGCAAGGGCAAAATTGTGATCCTCGGGGTGGGCAAATCGGGCATCATCGCGCAGAAAATTGCGGCCACCATGACCAGCACCGGAACGGGCGCGCTTCATCTTCATCCGTCCGACGCGCTGCACGGCGGCATCGGCATCATCAACTCCGACGACGTCGTCATGATTCTCAGCAATAGCGGCGAAACAGACGAGATAATCGAGATGCTTCCGTATTTGAAGCGGCGGCAAGTGCCAATCATCGCACTGGTAGGAAACCTAAACTCCACCGTGGCACGCCGCGCTGATGCTGTTATCGACGGCTCCGTGGATCACGAAGCTTGTCCGTTAAACCTGGCGCCGACAACCAGCACTACAGTGGCCCTGGCTCTCGGCGATGCTTTAGCGCTGACGCTGATGCAGGTTAAGGGTCTCACGCCTGATGACTTTGCCGTCAACCATCCCGGGGGACAACTCGGCAAGCGGCTTACGCTAACCGTCGCGGATTTAATGCATAGCGGAACCAGCAATCCGACCATCGCGTTGGGTGCAAGATGGGTGGAAGTGGTGAAGGGAATTAGCTCCGGCGGTCTGGGAGCAGTCAACGTGGTGGACGACGCCGGACGGTTAGCGGGAATTATTACTGATGGCGACCTGCGTCGTGCCATTGAACGACTCGATCACGCCACTCTCGCCAACCTCAAAGGCGAAGAGATCATGACCAGGAATCCTACCGTAGCTAGTCCTGAGCTGCTTGCCTATGACGCGCTGCAGTTGATGGAGAATCGCCCTTCTCAAATCTCCGTGCTGCCGGTTGTGGATGGTGACCGAGTTTGTGTTGGCTTAATCCGCCTGCACGACATTGTTCGCAGCGGACTGTAAGAAAAATTCAGCCACAAGACACGAATAAATACAGATCAGGAAACGACCTGAAAAGGGCCATCTCTGTCTAATCCGTGGATATCCGTGTTCATCTGTGGCGGTATGGTTTGTGGTTTACTTTCCGCCATGTCAACAATGTCCCACGCCGAACGCACGCGCAGTAGTTTTGACATCAAACCAGCATGCATAATGTGGCCGCTCCTTTCGGCAACGACCCGCCCAAGAATAGGCATGCCCAGCAACGCCAGATCGCCAATGATGTCGAGTATCTTGTGACGCACAAACTCATCGCGGAATCTGAGGCCGGTTTTATTCAACATGCCTTCCGGCGTGAGAACGATCGCATTGTCCAGCGAGCCGCCGCGGATCAGGTTGGCTCGCCTCAGCGCCTCTATCTCGTCAGTGAAACCAAACGTACGGGCGGCGGCTATTTCCTTGCTAAAGGCGCCGTTATCGACATGCAGTGAAAACTGTTGCACGCCAATCATCGGGTGACGGAAATCGATCAGGCAGTCAATCTGGTAATGATCACCCGGCTCAACGCTGATGCGTCTGTTCCCCTGTTCGAACGCAACCCTCTCGCGCACAAGCAACGCCCGGCGCGCGAGCGGCTGGCTGATGATTTCCGCTCTCTCGATCATCTCGGCGAAGACTTCGGCTGAACCATCGAGGATCGGGATCTCCAGATTATCAACTTCAATGTAAACGTTATCGACTCCCAGGCCGCGCAAAGCCGAGAGTAGATGCTCAACGGTGGAAAGCATTACGCCCGTGCGCATGAGGGTGGTTGCATAGCCGCAGTGGGCCACCGACTCAACGGTGGCGGGAATCTCAAAACCGCCGAGGTCCGTGCGGCGAAACACGTAGCCCGTGTCCGGTGGCGCCGGCACGAGACGCAGATGCACCGGCACAGCGGTGTGAAGTCCGACTCCTTCAGTTTCAACGGATGATCCGAGAGTGGTTTGCCTAATCAAGTGTGGGGTCCTCAGACGGATAACAACTGCTGGATGTCATATCGCAAATTAAGGAGCAAAGGTTATGCCGCCTTGCAAAACTAGTAATCCAGAGACCTGCCGGGATTAGGTGTTGCGTCTTGACTACACTTCGCAGATTTCAAAGGAAAGAATGCCACAAGACAAGAGCAGATTGGTCGACTTGATTCTAATCGGATTCCACTCAAGCGACTTGCTGGGACCGCGGGCGTCCCGCCCGCAATGAGCGCGTAGCGCGAATCTTGATGCCATCGAAGTGCGGGAGGTAACCGCGACTATGCCAGCCAGCAGCGCGAAGCTCAGCTTTATGAGGGTCTTCAATTAGTGACATGTCGTTTGGACTAGTTTCTGAATAATATTAATCGGCCTGCAGGCGGAACGCCCGGGATGCTTTAAGAAGGCGAGGTCGGTGTAGTTGCAAGAAATCTTGTTCGCGCTACGCGCTCATTGCGGGCGGGACGCCCGCGGTCCCAGCAATTCGCTTGAGTGGAAATCCTATTACCTATGCGTAAAGTATGATTACCGTCACGAGCGCTTTGTTGACACTCCGAAAACGCCTATCTATCATCGAAACACATGTCAACTAAGCAAACTTCCGCTGGCGACAAACCAGTCGAACGGGTTTTTCTGATCGATTCGATGTCGCACATCTTTCGCGCATTTTTTGCGCCGATGGCGAATCGCGTGGCGCCGCTCGCCACCTCCCACGGGCAGGTGACTCAGGCCGTCTACATCTTCACTAACATGCTGCGCAAACTGCTGCAGGATGAGAAGCCAAACTATATTGCGGCGATTTTCGAATCGGGCGAGAAGACGTTTCGACACGAAACTTTTGCTGATTACAAAGCGAATCGACTCGCAATGCCGGAAGACCTGGCCTCACAGCTTCCCTACATTATCCGGCTCTGCGAAGCCTTCAATATTCCAGTGATCAATGCGCCCGGTTTCGAAGCGGATGATGTGATCGGCACGCTGGCGAAAAAAGTAGAGAATCAAAAGCTGCAGGCTGTGATCGTTTCCAATGACAAGGACATGTGTCAGCTCGTCGCGGATCCCTACATTGTTTGCATGCGGTTGAACTCGCAGGTGGTGAAGCGCAAGGAATACGTGCCTCCGGTTGAGTTGTGCGACGAAGCCTGGGTCGAGAAAAAGTTTGGCGTGCCGGCCAGTAAGGTTGTTGACCTCCTCGGTCTAATGGGAGATTCCATCGACAACATACCGGGTGCCCCGGGCATCGGCTCGAAAGGGGCCGTGCAAATCATCACCCAGTTTGGCTCAATTGAAGAAGCACTGAACCGGTGGGAAGAAGTTAAGCACAAGACCTATCGCGAATCGTTACACAATAACCCGGAACTGATTCGCCAGTCGCGGGAACTGGCCCGTATCCGACTCGACATTGATGTTGCGCTGGACCTGGACCAGATCAAAGCTCGGCCGCCTGACCGCGCGGCTGCTTACGAACTATTCAAAGAGCTGGAGTTTTCAGCGCTGACACGAGAGTTTGCTGATGCTGCGAGCGCGGTTCCCGCGCGGGTTGACGATCAGCTCAACTATAAGATTATTGATTCGCGCGCCGGACTGGATGATCTGATTAAGAGTTTGTGGGACGCGGAAGAGGTAGCCATAGCAGTCGCCGATTCAACCTCGCCCGCGAACTTTGAACAGACGAACGGTCAGAAGGGCGAACTAACCCCGGAACAGCAATGCGCGATTGATTATGAGCCCGCGGAGCGTATAGCGTTCTCAACCAAAGAAGGCAGCGCTGCGCTGGTTGACTTCAATAGTTTCGCTAAGGACCGTGAAACGACACTCGCTTCGCTGCGGGAAGTTTTATCCAACGGCTTGATCGAAAAGTCGGTCCACGACCTGAAACGCGCTGTCGGGCTGTTGGCCAAACTCGACATCACACTCGAAGGCGTGAGAGACGACACCTTTCTCGCCTCCTATCTGCTTGATCCGAATCGCAGCAAATATGAGTTGAGCGACCTTGCGCGCGAAGCGGCCGGTGTCGAAAACCTTCCTAAGCCTGCAAATGGCTGGTCGGATGCGCAGTGGGCAACGGCCTTGGCTGCCGACCTGACGGCACGGACGGCGAAGGTTCTGCACCAGCGCATCCTCGAGAAGAAGCTGGAGACGATTTACAGCGAGATGGAGTTGCCGCTGGCGCCGCTGCTGTTTCGCATGGAGCGCTCCGGTCTGAAAGTTGACCGCGGCACTCTCGCTGACCTTTCAAACTATCTCGGCCTGGAGCTGAAGAAGCTAACCGTAAAGATCTATCAGTTGGCCGGACGAGAATTCAACATTGGTTCTCCCAAACAGGTTGGCGAGGTGCTTTCCGAACTGGAGATGACTTCGGGCCGAAAAACTTCTACCGGTCGAATCTCAACGAGCAAAGCGGTGCTGGAAGAATTAGCGCAAACGTTTGAGCTGCCTCGCCTGATCATTGACTATCGTGAACTCGATAAACTTAAAAGCGTTTACACGGACGCGCTGCCGCATCAGATTGCCGAGGACGGTAGAATTCACTGTCTGCTGAATCAGACGGTTGCCGCCACCGGTCGTCTCTCGTCGAGCGAGCCAAACCTGCAGAACATTCCTATTCGCACCGAGCTGGGCCGGCGCATCAGGCGCTCGTTCGTCGCCGAAAAGGGCAACAAAATAATTTCTGCTGACTATTCCCAGCTCGAGCTGCGGCTGCTCGCGCATATTACCCAGGACCCGGTAATGCTCGAGGCGTTTCAAAAGGGCGAAGATATTCACGCGCGCACGGCGCGATTGGTCTTTGGCGCCAGCACCGATGAAGAACTAAAAGAGGCGCGCCGCTTTGCCAAGATTGTTAACTTCGCTATTGCTTATGCGATCGAGCCCTGGGGCTTGTCGCAGCGCGTTGGTATATCGCGGCAGGAAGCGAAGAAAGTTATTGGAGACTATTACAACACGTATAAAGGCGTGCGACGTTACATGGAAGAGGTACCCCTAAGGGCGCGCGAACATGGTTACGTGCGTTCGATCTATGGACGTATTCGGCCGCTCCCAGGCATCACTGACCGCAACGCCAATATTCGTAAAGCGGCCGAGCGCGAAGCTATTAACATGCCTATTCAGGGCACGGCAAGTGATATCGTGAAGATCGCCATGCTCAGAGTGGACCAGGAATTCAAACGCCAGGGTATCGAGGCTCAACTTCTAATGCAGGTGCACGATGAACTGCTGGTTGAGGCTGCGGCCGAGACAGCCAAACAGGTGGCTGAAGTTCTAAAGCGCGAAATGGAATCGGCGGTATCTTTGGATGTGCCATTGATCGTCGATGTTGGTATAGCCGACAATTGGATGGATGCAAAGCCTTAAAGAGTAAGACGCCATTCGTGGCTGGCTTCTTTTACCGACAGCTGCCAACCACGCCATCCGCAAACACTGTGCGGTAGCCCGCCCGACAGGCAGGGAACTACCAGATGTCCAAAAAGCAGCGCGAAATCGATAAGGAGCAAGCTGAGAGCGGAGCTACGTCCGGCCCTGAGGAGGGTAACGCTGCTCGGCCAGCCGGTCCCACTGGTGAATTCGAGCCACCGAGAGTTGTCTATCGTCGAGTGGAGCCTGTGGATCCCAATGCTCAGGTTCCGGCGTCCCCAGCGCCCGCCAGAAGCATCTGGGTGCGCGAGATCTCACCGGCAATCATGCCGCTGGTGGTGGGTTTTCTGTTGCTGCTCATACTGATCGCTGTGCTCGGGTTGTTAAGTGTGCAGCGGATGAACGAAGTCGGAGTCGCCGTGTTGGATCTTGAACAGCAACACGCGGCAAAACTCAGCCTGCTGCTCAACCTGCGACTCGCCGTCACCAAACTCGATAATGAGGCGCGGGCTCGGTCTGAGGCGGACGCGCGCCGCGAACTGAAACCTCCTTTCGATCTCCGCTTGACCACGGCGCGAGATGAAGTTGATCAACTGCTGACTCGGCTCGAACGGCCCCCGCTCGCTGTTGCCTGGGGTACCTTTCGCAGCGACCTGGCTGCCTATGTCGATGTCACCAAAGATCTTCGTCGTTACTCGCTTGAGGGCTTTGACAAATTCAAGGTCGTGGACACCGAACTCAACACGCTGCTGAACCAATCAAGTCAGGAGCAAATCGAAGTAGTTCATCAGGGTGAAATCATCGAACAGACCGCGGCGCAGTCGATTCGAACCTGGCGTTTGATTGCGCTGATCGTCGGAGCGCTGGTAGCCGCGGGCACGATTTGGGAAGTGCAACGCCGGTTTGGTGAGATGCGGCGCAGTGTGGAAGAAGCCAGGCGTGAGCGAATCTTCACCAGTCAACTGATCGAAGGGATGGTTAGTGCGGTTGCTGCTATTGATGACCATGATCGCATTCGTAGTGCCAACGCGGCCTTCTTCCGCATTTTTCCCAGGGCCACCGTCGGTGCCTCAGTCTATGAGAAGTTTGCCTCTGAAACGACCTCGAAAATGCTGGAAGCGGCGACGTCGACACAGGTGGAAAAAGCATCATATCGCGGACGTTGGCTCTGTCCTGCAAGCGAAGACTGTGATGACCAACAAACTTTTGACGTCTATTCATCGCCGCTGGCCATCAATGGCGCGCGTGGTCAAATCCTGACATTGGTTGATGTGACAGAAGCGGCGGAAGCGGAGCGCGGTTTACGCCGGCAGGAATCACTTGCGGCCGTGGGCCAGGCGACCGCACAGGTAGCGCATGAAATTAGAAATCCGCTAGGCAGTATTCGCCTAGGCGTGTCCATGCTGCGCGACAGTGTGAGAGATAAGGAGGGCTTGAATACGATCGAGCTGGTGGAACGCGGAATCATGCACCTGAACAAACTGGTGGTTGACGTGGCGCAATTCTCGCGGCGAAAAGCGCTTGAGCAAACCAACGTGAACCTCAATGAGCTGATAAAGCGAAGTCTCGAACTAGTGGCTGACAAGATCAAAGAGAAGGAGACTCCCATCGAACAAAGGTTTACAGATGAGAAACCAATCGGCCATTGGGATCCGGACCAATTGAGTCAGGTGTTTGTGAACGTGATCGCGAATGCGATCGATGCGAGCCTCAAACACGCCGCTGTTGTGATCTCAACGGAAGTAGTCAGAGTTGAGACGAGTGGCGATGATGATGAAGATGTCATTGTCAGAAAGCTTGCCCGTATTACGATTGCCGATCAAGGAGGCGGAATGGACAAGGCGACGCTCGATCGCGTTTTTGAACCGTTCTTTTCAACAAAGAAACGGGGCACTGGACTGGGCCTCGCCATTGTCAAGCAGATCGTCGAGCAGCATGGCGGCACGATTCACGTCGCGAGCGAGCCAGGCAAGGGAACTCGCTTCGTGATCGATCTGCCGCTGTAGGTAGGACAGGCATTCCTGCCTGTCCAAACTCAGAAAAAAGTAGACTTAGGGAAGAAAGAAGACAGGCAGGAATGCCTGTCCTACTTCAACGATCGAAAGGCTTTCTTAGAAGCCTCGATTGTTTGTTCGATGATAGCTTCAGTGTGCGCGAGGCTGACAAAGCCTGCCTCAAATTGTGAAGGCGCCAGATAAACTTCTTCAGCGAGCATCGCGTGAAAAAACCTTCCGTAGAGTTCGCGGTTGCTCCGGTTGGCTGTCGCCCAATCAGTGACCGGCTCGTCCGTGAAAAAGCTGGTCCACATCGACCCCACCCGGTTTGTAGTCGTCCTAAACCCGGCGTCTGTTGCGGCCTTTGACAGTCCTTCACAAAGTCGCGCTGAGCGCTGCTCGAGTTTTCGATATATGCTTTGGTCCCGGAGTCGTCGTAGTGTGAGCAGTCCTGCCTTCATCGCCAGCGGATTTCCCGATAGCGTGCCCGCCTGATAGATCGGACCGGTCGGCGCGATATTGCGCAGCAGCTCCTTGCGACCGCCATACGCCCCAACCGGCAAACCTCCGCCAATTATTTTTCCGAGGCAGGTGATGTCGGGCATTATCCCGTAGAGTTCTTGTGCGCCTCCGCGAGCTAAACGAAATCCAGTCATCACCTCATCGAAGATCAGCAGTGCGCCGTGCCTGGTTGTTAAGTCACGCACGATATTCAGAAAGCCCGGTTGCGGCGGAACACAACCCATGTTTCCCACGACCGGTTCGACGATTACTGCCGCAATATCGTCATGTTGTTTGAATACATCTGCGAGAGCGTCCGCGTCATTGAATGGAGCTGTCAGCGTGTGTTGCGCAAGCGCGGCCGGGACGCCGGGACTGTCAGGCAAGCCAAGTGTGGCCACGCCCGAACCAGCCTTCACGAGCAGGCTGTCCGCGTGCCCGTGATAGCAGCCTTCAAACTTCACGAGCTTATCGCGATGAGTAACACCGCGCGCCAGGCGAATGGCAGACATCGTTGCTTCTGTGCCGCTGTTCACCATGCGCACCATCTCGATGGAAGGCACGGCGGCAACGATCTCTTCTGCCAGTTCGATTTCCAGTTCGTTTGGTGCGCCAAAGCTGGTGCCACTCGCGGCGATTGCTGACAGCCCTTCAACAATTTCCGCATCGGTATGGCCCAAAATCATCGAGCCCCACGACCCGACGTAGTCGATGAAGGTCCGCCCATCGACATCGGTGATTGCTGGGCCGCTGGCACTCTTGATAAACAGCGGGGTTCCCCCGACTGCACGAAAGGCGCGTACCGGCGAGTTGACGCCTCCCGGCATCAACTCGAGCGCGCGTGCAAACAGGCGCGAAGATTTATCTTGATCTTTTTCCGGTGTAGCCATGATGCGCAAGCATACCAAGGTTGTAACGCAAACTGTTAGTTTGCGGCGGCCACGTAGTGGCTCAAACGTGCGATTCTTATGGCTTGGGTTATTTGCTAAGCTCGGGCAGCAAGAAATCTTGCTAGTTCACTGCCCCGCCGCAAACCACAGTTTGCGTTACATTGAGTCTATGCCGACGCGCCGGCGTCTGCTAAGATGCCGCTGTTTGCCATACTTTTTCCGAAGCGCCCCGATTCTTCTCTGGTGATCAACGCCAGATCAATGTCCCAATAACTTCCGAGGAGATTGATTTGTTTATGTATCCTTCCGTGCTCGTCGCTCCCCTCAATGCTTTCATAACGCGACCCCGGCGTCTGTATGTTCACCTCGCTTTACTTTTCCTGATAACGCTGTTGCCGCTCCCGGCGTTGGCTCAGGAGGAGAGAGCCGCCGAGAAAGCTGCGGCCGAGAAGGCGCGGCAGGAGGCTGCGGCAAAACAACAAGCCTCGCCGGAGGCAGCGAAGACTGATGAGACGAAGAAGACCGAGGACGAGAAGACCGATGAAGAAAAAAAGCCGACCGACCCGATGTCGTCGCCGACTTTCAATGGTTTGAAATTTCGTTCCATTGGTCCCGCTTTCACTTCCGGCCGCGTTGTCGGGTTTGCTGTTGACCCAACCAATCCGGCGCGTTACTTCGTTGCTGCTGCCTCGGGTGGCGTCTGGAAGACGATCAACAATGGCACAACGTGGACGCCTGTCTTCGACAAAGAAGGTTCTTACTCTATTGGCGCCATCGCGCTCGATCCGAAGAACCCGCTGACGGTTTGGGTGGGAACGGGTGAGAACAATAGCCAGCGCAGCGTTTCGTACGGGAACGGGGTGTATCGTTCGGATGACGGCGGCAAGACCTGGAAAAACGTCGGCCTCAAGGCTTCGGAACATATCGGCCGGATCGCTCTCGATCCCAAGGATTCAAATATTGTTTATGTCGCGGCACAAGGTCCGCTTTGGGGTCCCGGTGGAGATCGTGGTCTCTACAAAACGACTGACGGCGGCAAGACCTGGAAAAAGATCCTTTCCATTAGTGACAACACCGGCGTCACGGACGTTGTTATTGATCCGCAGAACCCGGAGACCGTTTACGCTGCGTCATATCAACGTCGTCGTCACATGTGGACACTGATTAACGGTGGGCCGGAGAGCGCGCTCTACAAATCCACTGATGCCGGGGGCACCTGGAATAAATTGAAGGCGGGCTTGCCCACCACGGAACTCGGCCGGATCGGGCTGGCGATCTCTCCGGTCGATTCGAATGTTATCTACGCGACCGTAGAGGCCGCGGACAAGAAGGGCGGGATATTTCGTTCAAACGATCGCGGCGGCAGTTGGGAAAGACGAAACGAATATGATGTTACGGCGATGTACTACGCTCGAATCGTCGCCGACCCGAAGAACGTTGATCGGATCTATGTAATGAATGTTTTTCTTATGGTCTCTGATGATGGTGGCAAAACCTTGCGGCGTCTCGGTGAGAAATCCAAACACGTCGATAACCACGATATCTGGATCGATCCCAACAACACCGATCATTATTTCGTAGGCTGTGATGGCGGCGTCTATGAAAGCAACGACCGGGGTGCGAATTGGGAATTCAAACGCAACCTTCCTATTACACAGTTTTACGACGTAACTACCGATAACTCCACACCATTTTATAACGTCTACGGCGGGGCGCAGGACAACTTCAGCTTTGGCGGCCCTTCGCGCACGCGTAACGCTTCCGGTATTACAAACTCCGATTGGTTCGTTACTCATGGAGGCGATGGTTTTCGCAGCCAGGTGGATCCGGAGGACCCCAACACTATTTATGCCGAACTTCAAAACGGCTCGCTGGCGCGTTTCGACAAACGCACCGGCGAACGGATGGGTATTCAACCAGCCGTCGGCCGCGGCGAAGATCCCCTACGATGGAATTGGGATTCGCCCTTCATTATCAGCCCGCATTCGCACACGCGTCTTTATTTCGCCGCCGACAAGCTGTTCCGCAGCGACGATCGCGGCGATAGTTGGCAGGTGATCAGCGGCCAACTCTCGCGCGGTCTGGATCGCGACAAGTTGCCGGTGATGGGCAGAGTTTGGAGTATGGATGCGGTCGCCAAGAATGCTTCGACAGCATTTTTTGGTAACGCTTCCGCCCTTGCAGAATCGCCGAAGAAGGATGGATTGATCTATGTCGGCACCGATGATGGTCTCATTCAGGTGACCGAAGATAGCGGTAAAAACTGGCGCAGGATCGAAACGTTTCCGGGCGTTGCCAACATGTCCTACGTCAGTCGCATCATTGCTTCCAATCACGACCCAAACACCGTATACGCCGCGTTTGAGAATCGCCAAAACGCCGACTTCAAACCGTATCTCCTGAAGAGCGTGGACGCCGGGCGCACCTGGGTTTCCCTCACCAACAACCTACCCAAGAACCAGCCCGTTTGGGCGATTGCCGAAGATCATGTCAACCCAAACCTGCTTTTTGTGGGCACTGAGTTGGGTCTGTTCTTCTCGATAGACGGTGGGCAGAAATGGATCCAACTGAAAGGCGGCCTGCCTACTATCCAGGTTCGCGATCTCACGATTCAAAAGCGTGAGAACGATCTGGTCCTCGGCACGTTTGGGCGCGGCATCTACATTCTCGACAACTACACGCCGCTCCGTCTCCTCAAACCGGAGATGCTCAAGCAGGAGGCACAACTCTTTCCGGTTAAAGATGCGTTGATGTACATCCAGGCACAGCCGCTGGGCGGGCGCGGCAAGAGTTTTCAGGGCGAATCATTTTTCACCGCTGAGAATCCACCTTTCGGCGCCACCTTCACTTACTATTTGAAGGATGAGTTGAAGACCAGGAAAGCAAAGAGGCAGGAGGCCGAGAAGGAAGCGGCGAAAAAGAATGCTGTTGTTGCACTGCCCCGTTTGACCGATCTTAGCGCGGAAGAGGAAGAGGAAGCGCCGGCCATCGTCTTTACCATCGCAGACTCGAGCGGTCGCATCGTTAGACGCTTGACAGGACCGGTGACTGCTGGCGTGCAACGCGTCGCCTGGGATCTGCGTTATCCGCCATCGTCTTTGCCGCCGCCGCCAAACCCCGAAATTGAAGATCCGTTCAGTGAAGGACCGGCAGGGCCGTTAGTCATGCCTGGCGCATATAAGGTTTCGGTAGCGAAGCGAGTTGATGGGGTGATGACACCGTTTGGTCAACCGCAGGAGTTCCAGGTGGTAGTGGCCGGGCAGGAGGGAATGTCAGCTCCTGACCGCGCCGCGCTGGTTGAGTTTCAACAGAAGATCGCGCGCCTGCAGCGCGCGGTGCAAGGTGCGCTTGAGGCTGCCAATGCTTTGAAACCGCGCTTGGGATTAATCCGCCGCGCCCTCCTTGATACACCCAGCGCGGGTGACAAGTTGCTGGACGATGCTGTTGTAATTGACAAACGCACCAATGATATTCTTCGCGCGTTGCGCGGTGACAACGCCTTGCGCGCGCGCAATATTAATTTGCCGCCTTCTATCAGCGAACGCGTGGGAGACATTGTCGGCGCGCAACGTCTATCCACGGCGCGGCCAACGCAGACTCAAATCAACCAGTACACTGCGGCAGCACAGGAGTTTGAACAAGCGCTTGCGCAGTTGCGTCAGTTGATTGAAGGCGACCTTGCCCGGCTGGAGAAACAGATGGAAGCAGCCGGCGCTCCCTGGACCCCCGGCCGCATTCCGGAATGGCGAGATCAATAAGCGTTGAGTATTTGCGGCTATGCCCAGAACCAAAGTTAGGACACGCAAAAGAGAACGATTGATAACTAACCGAATGGCCCTTGACGCCGGCAAAAAAATCGGACGTTACGAAATCCTGTCTCTGCTCGGTAAGGGCGGGATGGGAGAAGTCTACCTGGCTAAAGACACGAAGCTTGATCGCAGGGTCGCTTTGAAGATTCTGCCTGCTGAGCTGGCGCTCAGTCGCGACCGCATGCTGCGCTTCGTACAGGAAGCGAAAGCAGCCGCGGCGCTTAATCATCCAAACGTGGCCCACGTCTATGAGATTGGCGAGCATGATGGCTTGAACTTCATTGCCATGGAGTATGTTGAAGGGAAAACGCTGCGCGAGAAAATACACTACGAACACACTGAACTGAGAAAACTACTCAAGTATTTGCAACAGGTCGCCGGCGGGCTCGCCAAAGCTCATGCCGCCGGGATCGTCCACCGTGATCTGAAACCAGATAACATCATGATCACTCGCGACGGTTATGCGAAGATCCTGGATTTCGGCCTCGCAAAACTGATCGAGATTCCCACGCCTGGCCCAGAGGGCGGGACAATAAGCGACGCGGCGACAGTGGCACTCGAGCCTCACTCAATACCGGGAAGGCTGCTGGGCACGGTTGGTTACATGTCGCCTGAGCAGGCACGGGGCAAGATCGGCGCAATCGATTACCGTTCGGACATCTTCTCTTTTGGCTGCATGCTTTTTGAGGCCGCAACCAAACATCGGCCGTTTGAGGGAGAATCACACGTCCAATCGTTATACAAAATAGTTTATGAACCGGCGCCCCAGCTTAAGGATTTTGACCCTTCGGCTTCACCGGAGCTGCAACGAGTAGTTCGACGTTGCCTGGCAAAAGATCCCGACGAGAGGTATCAGTCAATCCAGGATGTTGCTCTTGAATTGAAGGAGCTGCGGCGCGACATGGAAGGCGATACGCAATTTGAAAGTACCGTTCCGCCTTCAGGCGTTGGTAGTGAACTCTCAGGAACTTCACCGGTACAGCGTTCCATCGCTCAGACGATTGGAGGCCAAACCAGCACAGTCGATGTTTCAGTAGCACGTAACACATCCAGCTCTGAAATCATTTTAGCCGAAGTCAGGAAACACAAACTCGGGCTCGCGTTGACTTTGGCAGGGTTGATCGTTCTTGCCGGCATTGTGGCCGTCAGCTGGGTGAAGTTTTGGGGTCCGGCTAAAACGGCGCGCTTTAGCAATGTGAAAATCACGCGACTAACCACTGGCGGCAAAATCGGAAACGCGGCGATAAAGGGTTACACCTCGATTTCTGCGGATGGCAAATACGTTGTTTTTAGAACTACGGAGTCGGGGAGGGACAGCCTGTGGGTAAGACAAGTGTCAACCGGCAGTCTGGTAAAGATCGTGCCAGACCTCGAAGGCAAGATTGGCGGCACCACCTTCTCGCGCGATGGTGAGTTTGTTTATTACTCGCTCTTCGACAAAAGCGATCCGCTCGGGACTCTTTATCAAGTGCCCGTTTTGGGAGGGACACCACGCCGCATCATGGCGGGTGTGACCAGTCCGGTGACATTTTCGCCGGATGGCAAACAACTCGCTTTTGTCAGACCTACATCATCGGAGTCTGACTTAATGGTGGCGAGCATAGACGGAACCAGCGAGCGAAAAATAGCTACACGAAAGCTGCCGGCTTACTTTTCCTTTGCCGGCGGAGCCGCCTGGTCGCCCGACGGAAAAACAATCGCGTGCGGCGCCGGTTCCTATAGCGGCAACCTGTCCGCGTCGATCGTCTCGGTGCCCGCTGAAGGCGGCGCGGAAAAGACGATTGCTTCTCAAAACTGGGTGTCTGTATCTCGCGTCCTCTGGCTTGGGGATGGCAGCGGTTTGATCATCGCCGCAGTCCCGGAATTAATCTCTGCGGGCACGCAGATTTGGCATGTGTCCTATCCCGCTGGCGACGTGCGGAGAGTTACCAATGACTTGAACGCCTATGGCACCAGTAGCCTGGGACTGACTGCCGATTCCCGGACACTGGTCACTGTGCAGGCAGAAAAATCTGCGCAGCTCTGGGTGGTCGCCCCTTACGCAGACATGAGTAAGGCGAAGCAGATTACGAGCGGCAAATATGACGGCGATAGTCTTGCCTGGACCGCCGACGGCAGGATTCTTTACACGGCTCCTTCAGGCGAACAGTCAGACATCTGGAGCATTAGTGTGGACGGAACTGCTAACAAGCAATTGACATCCGACTCCTACACAGAAGGCCTGGGATGTGTCTCGCCCGATGGACGGTATGCAATTTTCAGTTCGAATCGATTAGGCAACTTCAACATTTGGAGAATGGATTTTGGAAGTGGTGAACAAAAACAATTGACGCAAGGCACCGAGATCGATTCGCAACCAGGCTGTACGCCCGATGGTCAATGGGTTGTATTTAGATCATTGAGGCAAGGCAAGTCGACCTTCTGGAAAGTTCCCCTCTCAGGCGGGACGCCCGAACAACTATCCGATAAATCTTCCACCTGGGCAAAGGTATCCCCAGACGGCAAGCTGGTCGCGCTGCGTTACTTTGACGACCAGGCTAACGCAAATAAGATTGCCGTCATACCGTTTGCTGGCGGTGGTCCAATCAAAAACCTGGACGTATCGGCGGGCTTCCGTGATGTCGGATTAGGGTGGACTCCCGACAGCCGGGCAATCATCTACGCCGACGCGCGGGACAATGCGGACAACATCTGGAGTATGCCCGTCGATGAAGGTGCATCCAGGCAACTGACTAACTTCAATACGGGACTAATCTTCGCTTTTCAGATGTCGCCCGATGGCAAACAGATCGCCTTATCGCGCGGAAGTCAAACAGACGACGTGATCCTAATACGGGATTCTGAGTAAGAAACATTCCCCCTCCACCCTTAATCACAGAGACGCAAACTGATAGAAGATAGATGTTGACAGATATCAAGCAGTCTCTTTAAACTCCGCTGACTCTCAATCCCGACTTTTGTTTATTCGAATAAGCAGTACGGCTTGACGAAAAGACGATTCTCGTCGATCGAGCTTTCCTACCCAACTTAGGAAAGCAACTATTCTCTGTCCTACAGCCACGCGCCTGGCGCAGTGAAGGGAGCCTCATGAAAAGGCAAGCAAGGAATAGTGGCCGCCTCTCTAAAACCCAACTTCATTCTGCCGCGCTGACAATAGCAAAGTCGCTCCGGCCTGCTTCCTACTATCTGAAGACTCTCATCCAGGCGGGTTTGATTCTACTGTCGTTGTATGCAACGCCAGGAATTCAGGCCCAGACGTGCGACGCCATACCTAATCCCGGAACGGAGAGCATCTCGGCGCATATCACGAGAAAGGACACGAATGTTACGGTAACTGACGGCATGGT
>DASXSC010000259.1:0-24051 GCA_036506215.1 Pyrinomonadaceae bacterium
CATGTGTTGCCGCGTTCGCGTGGCGGCGAATCGTCGTGGGATAATCTGGTTGCCTGTTGCAAGAAGTGTAACCATCGCAAGGGAAATCGAACGCCCGAGGAATCCGGCATGCACTTGCTGCGAAGGCCGCGCGGTTTTTCGCTGCACGTGAATCGCCAAATCATGCGCTACCTTGGTCGCGCCGACGAAACGTGGAGGAAGTATCTATTCTACGAGTCCGACAATGGTGACTGATGGCTGAACTCCAGAGTTCGCTATCGTTTGCCCTTCAAATCAGGAAAGAGGAATTATGAACGAGACCATGCTGGCAATCGGAGGACTTGGAACTCCCGAGCTTCTGGTAATCGCGGTAGTGATTTTCTTGTTGTTCGGAGCCACCCGGCTGCCGCAGTTAGCAAAGTCACTGGGCCAAAGTAAGCGTGCCTTCAAGGAAGGGCTTGATGAAGGCGACAGGGAAGCGCAAAAGGAAGAGAAAGAGAAGACCTCGCAATCCTAACTTCCCTTGGCGGCGCGGATTACCTCACTCGCTTTAGCGCCTTCTTGCCCATCACCAAAGTTGCCTTAACAGTAAGTGCAAACTCGGCTTCGTGCCTCTCCTCGTTTATCAGTCGCGCTATCTCCCTAACGATTTGTTCGTGAAACTGGGGCGGCAATTTTTCGAACCAGATTTGGGTGAGGAAGTCGGATACTAGAGGCGAATCAAGAAACTTCTCGGACGAATCGTAATCAAACTCCTCAATTCTAGTCCAGCTGCTGACGTCTTCCAGGCCGGCTTCTTCAGCCATCGCTTCCACAGAGGATACCAGCGGCAACGTAGTGATCAGACTTTCCACATCAGCTTCGTGGTCCAACAGGCCGCAGTTGTGAAGCGCCTCCCAATAAATGGAAAAGAATTCGCCGAAACTCGAGAAGGTAGGAAGGCTGAGCGCCACCGTCGCACCGGAAGTAGCGACTCGGGCCATTTCCGCGAGCATCTCGGGAATGCGCTCGCTATGTATAAGCGAGCCGTCGCCGACCACGAGGTCGAATTGATTGTCCTGAACAGGGAGTTCATCAACTTTTCCCTGGCGAAACGCGGTGCTTAGTTTCAAAGCCGCAGCCTTCGCTCGAGCCACTTCGAGACTCTCCTCATTCTCATCGAGACACAAAAAGCTCAAGTCGTCGCCGGCGCGCTCCTGTAGCGCGATCGCATGGCCGCCTGTGCCGGCGGCGACATACATTGCACTACCTTCTTTTGGTAACGCCACATGTTCGTCAATCAACTCGGCAAATCTCTCGCCCCAATCGGTGGCGACAAAAAGCTCGTGTAAAAATGCCAACTCCTTGCTCGTCTTCGCCGGGCTCATGTTATAGGACCGGCATTCTTGCCGATCAGCTTCCTTTTCCGAAACTTTAGACAGAAAATTTTCCATATGTGATTTGACATTTCTCATTTGTCATTGAAAGCCTCCTCGTATTTAGTCAACTAATGATTTCAATGAAAAATGACAAATGAAAAATGATAAATGGAAAATCTGAACTAATTCTTATTTGTCTTCCTCAAAGTATTTTCGGCCGCGCAGAGACTCCGGTAAACAAGCCATCTCATCCTTCGCTTCCGGATCGCTATGGACATACCGGTAGCCTTCACCATAGCCAATGTGTTTCATCAATGGCGTTACCGCATTACGGAGGTGAAGCGGGACGGGCTCGCGAGCAGTTTCGGCCGCGTCCGCCACGGCAGCCTGATATGCATTCTTCACAGCATTTGATTTCGGAGCTCGCGCAAGATAGATGGTGGCCTGGGAGAGCGGAAATAACCCTTCAGGCAGACCAATAAGTTGCACAATATCTGCTGCTGCCGCCGCCTGGACCATCGCCTGCGGATCTGCGAGACCAATATCTTCTGAAGCCAGAATGCAGAGTCGCCGCGCGATAAATATCGGGTCTGCGCCGCCTTCGATCATTCGTGCCAGCCAATACAGCGAAGCGTCCACGTCGGAGTTGCGCAGCGACTTGATTAGCGCGGAGGCCAGATTGTAGTGGTCTTCGCCGCCCTTGTCGTAAGCATAATGCGCGCGGCCCAGCGCCTCGATGATCGTCCCATTGGAAATCTGCCGCGAGCCGCTGTCGTCCGGAGCGGTTGATTCGACCGCCGCTTCGAGTGCGGCGAGCGCCACGCGCGCGTCTCCCGCCGCGGAGCTCGCCACACGCTCCAGTATCTCGTCCGCAATGACGGGCCGCAGTTTTGCCAATCCCTTCTCCGCGTCAGCGAGCGCGCGCTTGAGAATGGCTTTCACTTCATCGGCTGTCAGCGGATCGAGCACTAACACGCGGCAACGTGACAACAACGCGCCGGTAACTTCGAAAGACGGATTCTCGGTTGTTGCTCCAATCAGCGTTATCGTGCCGTTCTCCACGGCCGGCAACAGTGCGTCCTGCTGTCCTTTGTTGAATCGATGAATCTCATCGATAAAGAGAATGGTGCGGTTGCCAAACTGTCGCTCGCGGCGCGCCTCAGCGATAGCGGCGCGTAGATCTTTGACGCCGGAGAAAACAGCCGAGAGCGCTACAAAACGCGCCTGAGATTTTTCGGCAAGCAGTCGCGCCAGCGTCGTTTTGCCGGTGCCCGGCGCTCCCCAAAGTATCAACGAAGGCAAGCTTGCCGACCCGTCGAGCAGCCGGCGTAGGATCCGGCCCTCGCCGACGAGGTGGCTCTGGCCCACAAACTCAGCCAGCGAACGCGGCCGCATTCGTTCAGCGAGCGGCGTGGATGGCTCCACAAACTCAGCGGCGGGTGAGTTGCTAAAAAGACTGCCTGTGGTTGAATACGCCATGTTTGAAATCCGTAACTAATTATCGCCGAAACCATGGCTACACGCGACTGCGCACAGACCCGTCCGACCATTGGATCCGGTTCGTCAAGGTGCACTGAATATTTTGTTAACTTCCAGGGAACGCCGCTCGCGCAATCTTCGTATACACAGCCGAACGCAGATAACCCGCGTGATTCAAAGCCATGAGCGGGAAGAACTGGGGAAAGAAACAATGAGAGAAGCAACCGACATACTGAGAATAATCGGAATTATCCTTTTGGGAATCTTTGTTCTTGCTGTGGGCATTCCCCTCGTTTTGGCTGCCGCGGGCATAACTCTGGGTATCCTCGGAATCCTCTTCAGCATCGCCGTCATGGTCATCAAGCTGGCCGTATTTCTGGCAATCGGTTACCTGATTCTCGTCGGCATCCGTGCCGTGTTGCGGTGAATGCTGGACAGTAGAATCTAGACATTGAAACGAAAATGAACGACATCGCCTTCCTGCATAATATAGTCCTTGCCTTCTAACCTCGTAAGACCTTGCTCGCGCGCGGCCACATGAGAACCAGCGCGCATCAGATCTTCGTAGCTAATCACCTCGGCGCGAATAAAACCTCTTTCGATATCTGAATGAATAGTGCCGGCGGCTTGTTGCGCTCGAGTGCCCTGTGGAATCGTCCACGCACGCACCTCCTTTTCGCCCGCCGTCAGGAACGACATTAAGCCCAGCAAGTGGTAAGCACTTTTAATGAGTCGATCAACCCCACTACCTGAAACACCCAGACTCTTCAGATACTCTGCTCGTTCGTCCAGCGGCAGTGAAACGAGTTCCGCTTCCAGGTGAGCACAGATCACCAGACACTCCGCCGCTTCCTCCGTGGCAATTTTGTGAACGGCCTGAATCCCAGCGTTCGCCTCAGGATTAGCCAGCGTAGTCTCGTCGATGTTGGCGGCGTAGATCGTGGGCTTCATGGTTAACAGGAAGAAGTCTCGCACCACGGCACGCTCTTCGCCGGTCAGGACAACAGTTCGTGCCGACTTACCCAATGCCAGCGCCGGCAGAAGTTTGTCCAGCACCGCCAATTCAGCGCGGGCGTTCTTGTCACCGCCTTTCATGTTCTTCTGCGCCTTTTCGCGACGGCGTTCTGCAGTCGCCAAATCCGCGAGCGCAAGTTCAATCTGGATTGTCTCGATGTCACGCGCCGGATCCACGGAGCCTTCGACATGAATAACACTGTCGTCTTCGAAACAACGGACCACCTGCACGACAGTATCTGTCTCTCGTATGTTCGCGAGAAACTGATTACCGAGACCTTCACCTTTGGAAGCGCCGCGCACCAGCCCGGCAATGTCCAGAAACTCCACGGTGGCCGGAACGATCACATTTGTTTTCACCAGCTTTGCGAGTGGCTCCAGTCGTTCGTCGGGCACAGCCACTACACCCACATTGGGCTCGATAGTCGCGAACGGATAGTTTGCAGCGAGCGCAGCGGTCTGCGCGGTGAGTGCGTTAAAAAGCGTAGACTTGCCAACGTTTGGCAAGCCGACGATACCTGCTCGTAGCATTAGTTGATTTTCCTCGGCTTTGAAACTACTCGATAATAATTGATGGCGCAAACGCGGAGTTGATACATGCAAAGTTGTATGTTCTAGCTTCTGCAGCCTACATGTTTGCGTTTCAGAATTAGCGGCGGATGAACGCGGATTACACGAATCTCAAAGCCTTCGCCGGGATCTTCCTCTCGTTCCTTTTGTTTCTGTTGGTTTTGATCCGCGCTCATCCGCGTAAATCCGCGGCTGAACGTTTCCGTGTTGAACTTTGAACTCTGTTTGAATCTGCTGCCACTGCGGTATTGGTCCTTGGTTCGCGTATAATCCCGCCGACATAATTCAACTCCGTTATAAGGATCAGACGGGAAGGCGTTACTCTCCGTAACTCTCCGTCGCTGATTGCGTGATCATCTCGCTTACGCTAGTGCTGCTCGTCACTGCCGGCGGCACAGTGGTCAGCTATCTTTACGACGAAGGCGCGCCTTTCGCTGCCCGCCTCTGCGCGGGCGCCTGCGTTGGAATTACCGCCCTCGGCCTAGTTGGTTTTGTCTTCGCCTCGTTCCTGGGATTGACGCCACTGGCAATCCTGCTCACGCTGCTGGTTGTAATTTCTCTGCCGCTCTTTGTCTTGAGGAGTCCGCATTCCAGACTCATCATTCAGCATGATCTTTGGGCAAACTATCGCACGATCCGTCAGGCTTACCTCGATCCCAGACGCCTACCGCTCGGCTACATCGCTTTCTACACTGTAACGGCCGCGATCCTTTGGCTTGCCTTTCAACGCGCAATGATTGAGACGCCTGAAGGTATCTTTACCGGAGTGACGAACAACTTCGGCGATCTGCCGTTTCACCTGAGCGTGATCAGCAGTTTTGCTTACGGAAACAATTTTCCGCCTGACGATCCAACTTATGCGGGAGTGCGATTCACATACCCCTTTCTGACCGATTTCGTTTCTGCGATTTTTGTTCGCTGTGGCGCCGATCTGCGCCAATCGATGTTCATTGAGAATATCGTAGTCGCCATTGCTTTTGTTGGCTTGTTACATCGTTGGGCGCTCGAAATGCTGCGCGACAAACTCGCGGCTGTCATTACTCCAATACTCGTTATTCTAAGCGGGGGCTTCGGTTGGGTTCTGCTGTGGAAACACGTAACGGAAAAAAGTCAGCAGAGCCTGGCAGACCTTCTGCAGAACCTTCCTTCTTCTTTTACGGTGATCCCGGGAACCACATGGCGCTGGGGAAACGCAGTTTCCACGCTGTTGATTCCACAACGCGGTTTTCTGCTCGGTTTGCCGCTCGCTGTCATCGTATTTACGCAGTGGTGGCTGTCTGACGAAGATGAAACTAAAAAGGAAAAAGGGAAAACAAACGACAAGCGAAGCCAGAAGAAACAGAAGGGAAAGAGCCATCCGGAACCCGCTGCTGCTCCAGAACCTTCACCCTCTTCCTTTTTCCTTTTGCCTTCCGTCAGGCGCATGATCGCCGCGGGCGTGGTCGCCGGGTTTTTGCCGTTGGTACACGCTCATAGTTTCGTAGTTGTGATGGTGGTCGGAGGATGCATTGCGCTCAAACAATATTGGCGCGCCTGGTTGTTGCTAGCTGGAGCGCTAATTCTTGTGCGACTCATTTTGGGTGCGTGGGTGGCAGGTGTGTTGTCAATGTCTGCTGCAGACGCGGCGCTGGGCGCGGTGATAGTTGGCTTGCCTTTGGGATTGTGGTTTCTTCTGCCGCCACCACGGGGCGCCGTGTGGTACACGTTCTTCCTTACAGCGCTGATAGTCGCGCTGCCGCAGATGTGGTGGTCAACCCACAACAGTGCCGTCGATGCGGGGAAATTCTTTGAGTGGCAGTTTGGCTGGGACCACGGTCAGGAAAATGCGGTATGGTTCTGGTTTAAGAACACGGGACTCTTCATCCCACTCACCGTCGCTGCGATACTCTGGCGCAACAAAAACGGACCGCTTGTCTCTCGCCGGCTACTCGCTTTCTTCTTGCCGTTCACCCTTTGCTTCATAGTTCCTAATGTGCTCAAGATGGCGCCGTGGATTTGGGATAACATAAAAGTATTGTTTTACTGGTGGCTCGCATCCGCTCCCTTGGTAGCCCTTTTGCTTGCGCGGCTCTGGCGGCTGGGCGGGTTGAAGCGCGTAATGGCGATGGTGTTATTCACTTGCCTGACGCTCGCCGGAGCTCTCGATGTCGCCGCCATCGTACTGCATTCAAGCCGGCACGAAGTATTCAATGCGGAGGGGATCAAGTTTGCGGAATTGATAAAACAGCAGACCGCACCCAGAGCAATGGTGGTTCATGCGCCGGTCCATAATCATCCGGTGTTTTTGACTGGAAGAAGATCACTGATGGGCTATCCCGGACATGTTTGGACACACGGGCTTGAGTTTGCGCCGCGGGAATCTGAAATTAAGAGAGTTTATTCGGGTGCAGCAGACGCGGCTGCGATCCTCAGTAAGTATGGCGTTGACTATGTCGTCGTCAGTCCGCTGGAAAGCAATCTAATGAACGTCAACGAACAGTTTTTCTCAAAATTTCAACTGGTGGGAGAAGTAGGTGAGTACCGCCTCTACAAAACCACGCAACGCTAAGCCACGAACCGGTCAAGGGAGAGTGCCGACAACTGGAGGACGCACCGCTGCGCCGGTCGAGGCGCCGGCTGAACCTGCCATCTCCGAACGCACCTGGTTGATCACCTGTGCTGTAATACTCGTCCTCGCTGCCTTTCTTCGTCTTTACGATCTCAACCTGGTTCCGCTTCATCACGACGAAGGAGTGAATGGAAACTTTCTGGTTCGGCTGGTCAGGGAAGGCGCGTACCATTACGATCCGGCGAACTACCATGGCCCAACGCTCTATTACTTCGCGGCTGTGTTTCCCTGGATTCTAAGACTACTGTCCGGACCCAACGCGCAGGACAACTACGGACTCAGTACGGTGGCAATCCGATGTGTGCCGGCCTTGTTGGGCATCGCCACTATTGGCCTCGTCCTGACTCTTCGTCGAAACCTGGGAACGATCGGTACCCTCGGTGCTGCCTTCTTGTTGGCCATTTCACCTGGCGCGGTCTATCTCTCTCGCTACTTCATTCATGAGACGCTATTTGTTTTCTTTACCCTGGGGATCGTGGTTGCTTCTCTGAAGTATTTCGAAGACAGGCATCCTGTTTATTTGATATTGGCCGCACTGTCGGCGGGACTTCTCTTTGCTACAAAAGAGACCGCGATGATTTCAGCCGGAGTCCTGGTGATCGCGCTGGTGCTCACCAGAGTCTACCGCTCAGTCTGGGAGAGCTCGGTCGGCGGTGACCGCAGGCGGCGAAAAAAGAAGAGCCGGAGTTATTCGGCAAGCGATGCAGGCATCCGCGATTTTGTCGAACGAGTCGGCGGCCCAACCAAGCTGGTAGTCTGGTTGGTAGTAGCCTTGATTATTTTCATCGCCGTAAATGTCCTGTTCTATTCGTCCTTTTTCACGAACTATCCGCAAGGTGTTTACGACGCGCTTAAGACGTTTCAGTTTTGGACCAAGACGGGGAAGGAAGCCCATGTCCATCCATTCGTGACCTATATTTTGTGGCTAGTGCTACAGGAGTCGCCACTCCTCATTCTGGGTGTGATAGGCGCTGTGGTAGCGGTCTTGAAACCCGCGAAATCGTTGGCGCTGTTTTCGGCACTATGGGCGTTCGGGCTGATTGCTGCTTATTCCTTGATCGCTTACAAAACCCCGTGGCTTAGCCTGAATTTCATTCTTCCCTTAGCTCTCACGAGCGGCGTTGCACTTGAGTGGTTCCATGAAGAGCTCGGCAAATGGCAAGTAAGCAATCGCAGGCGCGTGTACGTTCTGGCAGTTATCTTGCTGGTAGCGACCGGGCCATTGCCCGGTGTGGTGAGAACCCTCGATCAAATCCTTAACACCGGTTTGGCTGAATCTCTCCCGCAAGCAAAAATTCATTGGAAGACATTCATTCCCGGTTATCAAACAATCGATCTTAATTTCATCAACTATGACAACGATAATCGGTATTACGTTTACGTCTACGCCCACACGCGCAGGGAAACATTGAAGCTGGTCGAGGAAATAAACCAGTTGGCCCAGCGCAGTCATCAGGGAACCGAGACCGGCATAACGATCGTTTCGCCAGACTACTGGCCCTTGCCCTGGTATCTACGCAATTACAAGCGTGTGGGTTACTTCGGCCACATGAGCGCTTCGACTGAGCCGATCGTTATTGCCAAACAGGAACAGGCGGATGAGGTCCCGGCTACTTTTGGCGACCGTTACCAGCAGATACACTCGGGTTTCAATGCGGCGGGTAGTTTCCCCTTACGACCGGGAGTGGATTTGCTTCTCTACACCAGACGTGAGTTGGTTCGGTAGAGCAAAGTAACTCAAGCTGTTAATTGAAGCGCCAAATAACAGTTTGCGTGACAAGGAAAGCGACTGGCGAAAGTTAGAAATTGCTTTCGCCATCCGCTTTTCCAGAGACAGTTGTCAACGTTATTGCTCAGTGCTCAACATTAGCGCGATGTGTTAGATTACGGCGTCCCAAAAATCAGCCGATAGACGTCATGAAAACTCAGTCTGTATACTTTGCCTTGTCTCGTTAATGCAAAAATATCGTCCCTTCATAATCATTGCGATCGTACTGGTAGCCGCAGTTGTTGGCGGCTGTCTCCTTTTTCGCTCCGGTCAGAATAAGGAGCTTTCAATAGCGGCCCCGACTCCTCAGACGGATACGAAACCAGAGCGAAAACTTCCCGTAGGTATCGTCGTGACGCTCGAGGAGTTTGGCGACTACCAGTGTCCACCCTGTGGCGCGCTTCATCCGACTCTCAAGAAACTGAAGCAGGAGTTTGGCCCGAATCTCAATTTTGTTTTCCGAAACCTCCCACTCACGACAGTTCATAAGAACGCGCTCGCAGCGGCCCAGGCCGCTGAGGCCGCTCGGGTGCAGGACCACTTCTGGGAAATGCATGACCTCTTGTATGAGAACCAGGATTTATGGAAGGACGACATCAATCCCAGAACTATTTTTCTCAAATTTGCGGCTGATCTCGGTTTGGATACGGCCCGTTTCGCTCATGACATGGACGATAAGCAGGTCAAGTTAAGGATTGAAGTCGATCAGGGTGCTGCCGCAGAACTTGGTATTAATGGCACTCCAACGGTGCTCATCGACGGCCGACAATTGCGCCCCGAAGTCACTACTCCCGAGGGAATACGTAAAGGCGTCGAGTTCATCATGGGCCACAAATCCTCCCCTGAGCCTTGAGCCTCGTACCTCCGAGCGGAGTCATCGTTTCCGGAAGCCAGAATATGGACAGTATCCGGCCCGGGATCGACTTAAGCACAGGCAGGTAACTTTGCTGACTGCTTCATTAAAGTTGCTTAACCTCAAGTTTTAGTTGACATTCTAAGCAAACCCCACTTATATTGGCTCGCCCGTGCACAGCCCTCCCGAATTCGGTATTCTGGGTTCAGGCTTAGGAAATAACAAACGATTTCTCGCATGTTCAAACTGAAACGACTCGAGATTACCGGGTTCAAATCCTTCGCGGACTACACCGAAATTCTCTTCACAGGTGACGGAATTACCGCCATTGTCGGGCCAAACGGCTGCGGCAAAAGCAATGTCGCGGATGCGATCGCCTGGGTTTTGGGCGAGCAACGTGTAAAGCACCTTCGCGGCGGCGCCATGCAGGATGTGATCTTCCAAGGCTCGCGCAACCGCCCGCCGAGCGGCATGGCTGAAGTCGTCATGCACATGGTGCGAGACGAGGTTATCGAGCATGAGCCTGACATCGAGGACATTGACTCAACTCTCGAACAAATTGATGAGCACCTTATAGAGATCGATGCAGCTATTCCGGCCGAGGCAGCACCAGCCCAGGAACCGGATGCGCAGGCGATCGCTAACGAGGCGATCGATCCGCAGTCGCCAATCAACCTGGATATCGCTCGTGGTGAAGCCGGCGCCGAAGAGCAGGACACTGCAACAGGCGCAGCGCCGAGAGTTCAACACAAACGGCATTGGCGGCGTAGAAACTTGGCGTTGGAGTTTGCCCCCGGGGAAGCGGTGTCAGTTACGCGCCGTCTTTATCGCTCGGGTGAGAGCGAATATCTTCTGAACGACAGGCCCTGCCGTTTGCGTGACATTCAGGATCTTTTTTCTGGAACCGGTTTGGCCGGTGGACACTACGCGATCATTGAGCAAGGCCGCATTGGTCAAATCCTTTCCGCGAAGCCGATGGATCGTCGCACGATCATCGAAGAGGCAGCGGGCATCACAAAGTTTCGTGTGCGCCAGCGAGCAGCGGAAGCACGATTGGAGTCGGCGCGCTCAAATCTTTCCCGCATCTCCGACATCATCTCCGAAATAGATCGTCAGGTAAATAGTTTGCGGCGTCAGGCGGCGAAGGCGCGGCGATATGGCGTGTTCCGCGAAGAGTTGCGCGAGCTGTTGCGGCACGTGTTCGTTGCCGAGGATCGAAAGCTGGTAAAGCTTTTGGATGAAACCTACGCAAAGCTGCAGGAAGCCAGCGCCATGGAGCGCAGCGTCGCCGAGGACCTGGAGAGACAGGAAGAGGCCGCTCGTGGTGCAACTCACGAGGCGCGTAAGACCGAGGACGACCTGGCTGCAACACGCGCCGCGGCCGCCGAGGCAGTTCTTCGTCGCGACCGCCAGGCGCGTGAACGAGCCTATCAGGAAGAGCAGGTCATTTCGCTGGAGAAGAGAAAGAACGAAATAAGCGCGGAAATCGAGGCACTATCAGAACGGTTGGTTCTTGTTGAAGCGGAGTGCAAACGACTCCAGGAAGATGATGCCCGGCTTAAGGTCGAATCCGAGCAGAGTGCGGAAAGTTTAAGGACCGCAGAGGAGTCATATGCTGAGAAACTTGCCACAGCTGCGCAAGCCGAGGCAGAGATCGAAAATGCCAGAGCCGACTTGCTCAAGCACACTGCCGTCGCGGAGCGACTGCGGGAAATTGCACGGCAGTTAGAGGGCACGCTGGAACGTCTAGGCGTCCAGGCAGAGGGCCTCCTGCGTGAGGGTGAACGTGCGGCCGTGCAACACGCGGAACGCCAGGCCGAAGCCGACGCGTTCAGCAAGGAAATCAATGCCGCAAGAGAACACATCTCTACTTTACAGGCCGAAAGGGAGCGAGCTGTTGACGCCGTCGTACAGGGTCATGAGTCGGTCAGCGACACTGAAGCTGAACTGACGCGCGTTCGTGATGAATATTCGAGAACAAGACATCGCCTCGAGAGTTTGAAAGAACTTGACGAGCGACGCGCCTACTATTCTTCGGCCGTGCAGTTGATGTTTTCCGAGGACAGCGCGCCGCGCGACTTCCATTTTATTGGCACGCTCGCCGATGCGCTTAATGTCGAAGCCAAGTGGGAACGGGCCGTCGAAGGGGTTTTAGGTTCGTCTTTGCAGTCGATAGTTGTTCCCACTCCGGATGATGCTGCTCGCGCCGCTCAATGGTTGCGAGAAAACAACGGCGGACGCGCCAGCTTTCTGGTAGCCGGCCTTCATGGCGGGAGCGATGAGACAAATGCACTGGCCTGCAACGTCGAGGAGCGTCCCGCTCTTTCGATATCCTTTGCAAACGAAGCAATCGCTCAGGACCTGAAGATTTCTGACCTGCTGGGAGCACCACGCGAACTTCTCTCCGTTCTCAACCGCACTTTACCCGAAAAGATGAATGCCCACCTGGCTGCTAACCTTGAAGATGCCATGACGAAGTCTCTGGCGACCGGCGAAGTTTTTGTAACCCTAAACGGCGATTGGGTAGCGAGCGGTCAGTTCGTTAGCGCTGGAGATGCCCGGGCGTTGGAGGAAGGCGCGGGGCTGCTGACTTTCAAACGAGAATTGCGAGAGCTCGAAGCACGCGCGGAAGTGTTGAGTCGAGAGACCCGCTCAGCTGAAGAGTTAGCCAGACAGGCGCGAGCAAGTCTCGTTGGTCTCGAAGACGCTGTAGTGATTCTAAACGAAGCAATCGGGCGCGAAGAACGAGAGGCAATGGCCCGCGAGTTAACGGCGACGGGACTGGCGACTGAGATCGAACGCGCCGAACGCCACATGCGTGTAGTTGCCGATGAAGCAGGGAGAGTTGAACAGGAACGTATTGAGGTCGAAAGGCGGCGTTCGACCGCCATAGTCGAAGCTGAAGAAGCTGAGTCTGCCCGCCTGGCGGCTGCAAACGCGGTAACTATTGCGACGTCTCTTCTGGCCGGGGCTCGTCGAGCAGCCGAAAGCGAAAGTGAAGGCCTGGGTGGACAACGAGCGGCGGCTGCGGCTGCCACTGAGAGAAGACGTAGCACCGCCACTGAACTGCGCCGGATGGAAGCGGAGTACGCAGACCTCGCGGCCCGGATTGAACGCCATCGTTTGGAGTTGGTGGAAATGACTGAGCGCATCGCTGAGCTGCAACGGTCAATCGCGGATCTGGAATACCAGGCCAACACGGTTGTTGCGGAACGGGCGCGTGAAGAGCAGGAGATTGCCGCACTCAGCGCTCGTCTCGAGGAAGCGCGGCAAAAGGCTGATGCTTTGGCTTCCCACCTTTCCGAGCTCAATAAGCATGCTGCGGAGGTGCGCGATCTGCGAGCCGGCATTGACGTCCAGCGCGCCGAAGCGCAGGCCCGCCTGACATTTGTTCGTGAAAACTGCGCGAGCGAGTTGAATCAGTCGTTGGAAGACCTGGCGCGTAAGCAGCCGATCGATGACGAGTTTGATCTCGAGACGGCCCAGGCGCGCGTAGAAGAGTTGCGGGCGCGGATTGAAGGTTTTGGCGCCGTAAACATGATGGCCCTTGAAGAGCTGGGGGAAAACGAGGCGCGCTTGTTGTTTTTGACAACGCAGCGTCAGGACATCGTCGACAGTATTTCTTCGACTGAGGAAGCATTGCGCGAAATCAAACGGCGCTCTCGCGAAAGATTTCGTCACGCTTTTGAGCAGATTAACAAGAATTTCAGTGAACTCTTCCAGGAGCTTTTTGGCGGTGGCAAGGGCGAGATGAGTTTGATTGAAGCCGATGACGTGCTCGAGTCCGGCATCGATGTGGTTGCGCAGCCGCCCGGCAAGCGGCTGCAAAACGTGCTCTTGCTTTCGGGCGGCGAGAAAGCGATGGCGGCACTGGCACTGGTGTTGGGAATCTTCCACTACCGGCCCTCACCATTCTGTTTACTCGACGAAGTCGACGCGCCGCTTGACGAAGCGAACGTCGGACGATTTACTGACAAAGTTGCGCAGCTGTCGACAAACACACAGTTCATTGTCATTACTCACAACAAGCGGACGATGGAGATGGCGCGAGCGCTTTATGGCGTGACCATGCAGGAAGTCGGCGTTTCGAAGCTCGTTTCAGTAAGGTTTGAGTAGGACAATTAGCCGCGGATTCTCACGGATAAACGCGGATCGGAACGGAAAGTCTTGTCAGTTGCCCCTGCGTTAGCGGCCGGGTGACTTTTCCCGCTATGACCCCACCCGCTACCGCAGGTGGTAGCGACCATACCCGCCACTTGCTTATCTCGTTTCTTTCGCTAGAATGACCATCGCAAGCATTTGGATGGTGAATCGAATTTTCAAACATTTGCAATTTCTCCCCGTCGTGTTCGTGGTCTTGAGCGCGGCGGTTTTTGGTGCTGCGCAGGAATCTTCGGGAATAAAACATAACACTCGACCGGAAGCAGCTGCTCCTGCTGCCACGCCCGAGCCACCAAAGAAAACCGAAAATGATCCATCGCGCTTCTCCTACGAATTTACCCAGAAGGAATTCTATGTCCGTCACATTGTGATTGAGCACGACGCAAACGGCCGTGGCGTAATAAAGTTTGAGCGACTTCATGATGAGACGGTTTATGAGGAGCCGTTGGAGTTGTCAACGGCTGCGTTGTCGCGGATTGCCGGCCTGTGGCAAACACTTCGTTTTCTCGATTCCGAAGAAAACTATCAATCAGAGAAGCAGTTTGCCCATCTTGGCACGATGCGACTGAAAATGGAGCGCGACTCGCGCAAACGAACCGCTGAATTCAACTGGACCAACAACAAGGACGCATTCTCGTTAGCCAACGAATATCGCCACGCGGCGGACCAGGCCATCCTTGTTTTCGACATTTCGGTGGCACGCGAGAGTCAGCCATTGAACACGCCGAAGTTAATGGAAGAAGTCGAACTGCAACTTAAGCTCAACGGCTTGTCTGATCCGAAGCAGTTGGTTCCACTTCTGAAGGACCTTTCGACTGATGAGCATATCCCGCTGATCGCCCGCAATCACGCCCTGCGTTTGATCAAGAAAATTGAGAAGTGATTGAAGTCTTGCGTTTGCGTCATTGACTAAGGCAAGAATCTTGTTACCCCACACTAGAGGTTGTCACCTTTTTGTCCTTTAAGCCGCTCTTTACTTTCCTGGTGTTTGTTAATCGCCGCCTCCGTTAATTCGAACGTTCGACGGCAATAAGGGGACCTTCACGAAGGACACGAGCGTCTCATTACAATAGCTCGAGGCCAGCAAATGGAGCACAATACACATCGTGAATTTGTCGGATTGGAGACAATTAAAGAGAAGCAGAAGTGGCAGTTGGATTTATTCAAGTCATGGGCTGATAAGAATCAATGGCGTGAAATTCATGCCGCACACTACGACTGGTGGATGTTCCCAATAGATCAGGAAAGCAGCTACGGTTTCGCGTGGACAGTCTACGATGGCGATGTTGTCGAATTAAAGAAGGATGACCAATACGTTCAGAGCTATTTACAAGGTGTGGATTTGCTCGCAACTTCATGGGGATGGGATTTATCTGCAAAGGCCTACCTTGTCAAACCGGGCCCCGACCAGCGATGGCAGAATTGGCCAGTGCGACTCTATAAATGTGCCAAATCCTTGAAGCTGTTTGAATTTGATACCCAGTTTGAGTCAATGAAGAAGTATGCGAACGACTTAATGCGAAATGGGGAAAATATGACTTTCAAGGGCCGTGACCTGAGCCAACTGTTCAGGTGAATCGCTTTGTTAGTCGTGTGTTCAAATCAAAGGATTGCGCAGTAAGTAGCGGAAAACCCGAATTATCTGCCCAATTGCAACTGCGACGAAACGATTGGGTTAGGGCTCCAAAAAAACGAAGACAGTCCCCAGGATTAGGTGCTTTCATTGACAGCCGTTTCAGAGAACAGCTCGTTTGCCAGCTTGCAAAATTCGACGACGCGGTTTTCGGCCCAGAAGCGATCCTCGCCATTCTGTTCGTTCGCTGATAAGAACGCGACGTGTCCGCCCTGTTCGGGTCCGAGCAAAAGAATATAGGGATTGTTAAGTACCGCCGGATCGCGCAATGGAGCGTAGGGTATAAATGGGTCGTCCTCGGCGTGAATTATCAAAGTGGGTATGCGGATCTTATCAATGATTCTTAGCGAGCTGGAGCGATAATAATAATCTGCAGCATCAGCGAAACCGTGAGCTATAGCGGTAAAGCGATCGTCAAAAGTGCTAAGAGTGTGGACCTGTTGCAGTCCGCTGATATCGTAGCGTTCGGGATACAATTTATGGTTGGTACGAATTCGCTTTTTCAACCGCCGCAGAAAATCCTGATGGTAGATCCAGTTTGAGCGTTTCATGATCAGGGCGGCGCTGGCCGTGAGATCAATCGAAGGCGATACTGCGCAAAGACCGAGAATTTCTTTTGGTGGCTTGTCGCCATACTCGCCGGCAAGTTTAAGAACGAGGTTTCCACCTAATGAAAAGCCCACCAAAAACATCTTCGAGATGTGATCTTTTTCTATGAGCTCATTGACAACTGCACCCAGGTCCGCGCTCAAACCGCCGTGGTAGATTGTTGTCGTGAGGTGTTCTGTGCCGCCGCAACTGCGGAAGTTCACTCGGATGACATTGAAGCCCGCCTGAAAACCTTTTTCGGCGATAGCCTGCATGTAATTGGAGGCGGTGGAACCCTCAATTCCGTGCCAGACCACGATGGTTGGATAATCGGTTGGGTTTGCTTGCCAGCGACAATAAGCCAGGACCTTGACGCCAGGCGCTGCTTCAAACAAACGTTCCTGATCTCTGTCGGAAACAAAACGGAATCGCCGCGGCCAGAGATAGGCCGCGATGGTCTGTGCATGGCCGTTGCGAAAGATTCGATGAGGCCGGAATGGTCTTTTTGAGAAGATTTCGCGTGCTCGCGACTTGAGCACCCAAGCCTCTTCGAGTTTCTGAGGTGTGTCGTCTGGCTTACGGTCAATGCTCATTGCTGTCCTAAAATCTCAATTCTTGAACTCTATTATCACATCGGCAGTGAGAGTCTGGTGATTTGGTATTGTGTTCATGCTGATCTTGGGCCGGGCCTGGCCTTGCGCCTGACGGCCAGAGAAAATTCTTTGCATTTCCTCGTTTGCGTCCTTAAAAAACTGATCCAGGTAACCGCCGTTAAACACCTCGCCGCTTTTGAGCTTCCATCTCTGCTCTAGAGACTTTGAATCCGCTTCGCTTAGTCCTCTGATGGTTAGTTTTCCCATCCGATACAGTGGCCCCTCTTTTACTTCTATCCTGTAACTGACTCGACTTGCCGTATCATCAAAATCTGGTTGCGGACGCAGTCTGACCGCGAGATGCCCCGTACGAAGATATCTCCTGCTAACCTCATGCAAGCCCTTTTCGATCCTGGAGCCCTTCGCGACCTCGCCGTTCTTCATGCCCAATGCTTCATCGAGTTCACTGGGAGTTAGGGCCTCGTTACCCGTCCAATCGACCTTGTCCCACAAATATATTGGGCCTTCTTCGACGGGAATACTCAGTTCCACTCCGCCCTTGCAATTGGTTGCGCCTTCGAATTTCGGAACAGGCTCAAGGAATCTGGCGCGTAGTTGGCCTACCTCACGATAAATCGGAAAAAGAACGAAGGTGGAGAAGGCGATGGCCGACTTCAGCGAATAGTCCGCATCGGTGAGTTGCTTCGAGCTTTTTACCAGCTTCTCTTCCGAGACATTTTTCGCTCCGGGAAAATGCAATTGGCAAATCGGAATGGGTACACCTGCAACACTGAAGAGGTGCTCTTGCTTTGCGCCGGTAGTTCCTCTTTGCCAGGGCGCGTATTCAACTACAGCCTCGATTTTGTGTTCCTTAAGAAGATTCTGCAGGGCGCGCTTGATGTCGTCTGTCATGTGCCCTGCGTCGGCTGCGGTGCCATCGAATGAAGGAACTTCTCGTTTGATAGCGGCCATGAGTTCATCGTTTGTAAACCAGACGAAGTTATCGAAGACGACTGGCGATTGCCCACCCTTAATTTCCTCGACCTGAAAAATTACTGTGAGCTGGTTGCCTTTGCTGGTGGTACGGTAGCCGACCTTTGCGAAGAGCCCACTGTCGACGAGCCTTTGCCCGGCAGCATCAAGATCTTCAATCGAGAATAGCGTTCCGGTCTTGAGTCCACTTGTAGCGATGACTTCCTCGGCAGACAATCGCTCGAGCCCCTCGATTTCGATTTTTGCGACCTTTCGGCCTGGCTGTTGGGAATGAGCAACCGCGAAAGCGATAATAATCAGAAATACGGAGAATGATGGGATGAGACGAGGAAAAACCATTCCGATTGTGCTTGAGGTTTTGAGAGTCATATTTCGCAGAAGTCGAGTCTACAGCAGTATTAGAGCAATCTGCTAATCATGGTTGTTCGACAATTTGATAAAGTTCAAATGACAGCGAAGGTTTGGAGCGCACGTACCAGGCGGGATCTCATCATCGAGGTATGGGAACATCTCGATTGTGAATCGGTGGGAGCGCCCGAACTCGAAAAGATCCAACAGGCGTTGCGCGAGAAGTTTGGCGACGGAGCGTTGGAGAGTCCAGCCTCGATCGCCCGGGCAGTTGCCGACGAAGGCGCTGTCTTGCGACATCCGGAAGTCTTCGACTGCGATCTGAAGTGGCGCAGGCAACATATCGACGATCGTAGTTTTCAGGAGACGCTGGATTTCTCGAGTTTGTCGGCGGTCTTCTCGTCAATGGTAAAACTTGAAGAGAAGCGATTGGAACTCACGAATGACGACACCAAAGGTTTGACTCAATTACGAGAAATAGTAACCAGTGCTAAAAAAGATTCGCTACTGCGGGGACGCAGCAAGATTCTCGATCCGACCCAACGGGAAGAGGCGAAGGAAATCTATCAATGGCTAACCATCTGGCTGCAAGCTCCAGAGCTATTTTCCGATTGGCTCGACCTGCGCCGGCGCGCGCCCGAATTCCGTAAGAAATTTTCCCAGAAATAGGGCGGGCTAGCATCTGATAAATACCAAAAGAGGGTGAAGCTCCGGGTGAGGAAGGCGCGCGCCTGCCCCGCCTTCGGGCAAATGTAAGCCGCACAGCCGATGTTTTTGGAACTTTGTTAGCCCGTGGTGCGAACTAACAGAGAGAACACTTTAGCAATCGGACAATCTGAAAATTATCCGACAGTTGCGTAAACGCGTTAAGGAATGAAAGAGCAAACAGACGGCTCTGACAGCGAGCTACTTCAGTCGATACTGGCTGGCGATGAAGAAGCGCTGTCCGCGTTGTACCGGCGGCGGCAGCAGGGAATCTATCGATTTGCCCTGCAAATGTGCGGGTCAAAGACCGTCGCCGAGGACGTTACGCAGGAGGTTTTCATGGTTTTGATTCGGGAGGGACACACTTTCGATCCCTCACGCGGCTCCTTGAACGGCTTTCTGCTGGGAGTCGCCCGAAATCATGTGCTGCGACGACTGCGACGCGAACGGTTTTATGTGGCGATGGACGAAGATTCGGAATGCGATGCAAACCAAACTTCGCTCCCGACCGCCGGACCACTCGACGATTTAGCCCGCAGTGAAAGGATCGAGTTAGTCAGAAGAGCAGTGCTGGCTTTACCCGAACGGTATCGGGAAGTGGTAGTGCTCTGCGATCTGGAGGAGATGAGTTACGTGGAAGCGGCAGAAATACTTGGCTGTGCTGTCGGGACTATTCGCTCGCGGTTGCATCGCGGCCGTGGGCTCTTGATCGAAAGGCTTCGGCCCACCCACCAGGAAGAGACGGCTGCGGCCACCACGAAAGCGGCGAGGTGTTTTGCATGAACTGTCAAAGCTTTGAAGAAACGGTGAACGAACTCGCGCGCGATCGCATTCTCGATCAAACGATGGAAGCGAATTTGCGCGAAGGCGTCTCAGTCCATCTAGACGAATGCACAGCTTGCGCGGTGAGATTGCAGGATGGTCGGTCTCTCACTCGCTGTCTTGATGAGCTGGCCAGAGAAATGAAGTCGTCAACAACGCCGGCGCACATCGAGGAGCAGTTGCTTCAAGCCTATCGTCAGACACTTCCGCAGTTCAGAGCTTTACAACCGGCAGCTTCGCGCCTGCCTGGGCGGGCTTTGGGTCACAGGTCCCACTGGCTGTTGGCCGCGGCAGCGGTGTTCCTGCTCGTGTTCGGAATTGTTCTCTTGCGCTCAAAGGTATCACCGCCATCGCCGCGGGAGTCCCTTACGGTGCAGACAGTAGAGTCAGCTCAGCCGCGAAATTCAACACCTCCTGATCGGGATCCGATCGCTACGGGCACGGAATCAACGCCGAAGAGTGCTTCGCATTCGAACAACAACGGCGCGTTAACGAGTCGTAAGGATCGAAGAAGGCCCCAAACCCTGGAGCGGCACCCTTCGAATCGCGACGGCGAGACGACTATGCTAACGAAGGGAGCAAGACCAGCAACAACTGAGAATCAAACCGACGCCGAAATCGCCACCCAGTTTATTGCGCTCAGCTACACGGGTCCTGCAAGCCTTCAGGATGGTGGGCAAATAGTGCGGGTTGAGGTGCCGCGTTCTACTATGGCGAGCTTTGGCTTGCCGGTGAATATGGAGCGCTACAGCGAAAGAGTAAAAGCGGACGTCTTGTTAGGCTTCGACGGATTCCCTCGCGCGATACGTTTCGTTCAGTAGTCAGGATGTAAAGCACAAGTATCAGGTTGAGCGGGCAGCTTTGCCCGCCGAAAGGAAGAGAGCAATGAAAAAAGAATTGCGAATGCTCGTTGTAATCGTTTTAGGAGTTTTGGTCAGCGTCAGCGCAACCTTCTCTTTTGCACAGCAAAAACAGGCGGCGCCTGATCGCGCGAGCGCTGAACGTGAAAAGGCAAAGGAGCAACAACCGGCGCCTGATCGCGGCATTCGTTTTGAAACGGAGAGTGAGATGCAGGCTCCCGACGGCCCACCGCCACCAGGATTCCCAGGTGATTTCGTTTTTCTTGCCACCGAAATGAGCTTTGGAGGCAAAGTGGTGAAAGGCGCGCCTTATTCCGCGCAAGCTATAACTGAGAGTGTGCAGACCTTGGGTGATGGAAACCGCATCGTCAATAAGTCAACGGCGGCGGTCTACAGGGACAGCGAGGGTCGGACGCGGCGCGAGCAAACACTCAGAGCTATCGGCGCGTTTGCAAACGGCGGTGAAGCTCCACAAACAATTTTCATAAGTGATCCCGTCGCCGGCACGAGCTATATGCTGGAGCCTCGCACTCATGTGGCCCGGAAGATGCCCCCCATGAATTTCAAGTTTCAATTCAAGGTACCGGCCCCGGACGAAAAAGTGGGTGGTGTGGTCGAGATGTCGCCGCCGGATCGAATTGAATCCGGTGCTCTTCAAATCGAGCACGGCGAGATCGGAATGAGCGCAGCGCCCAATACGCAGTTTATATGGGGTGGGCCCAAGCATGCTTCAAATTCGGAATCTCTCGGAAAGCAGAACGTAGAGGGAGTTGAGGCCGAAGGTACGCGCAGCACAGTGACGATTCCGGCGGGCGAGATCGGGAATGAGCGACCGATCGAGATCGTCAACGAACGCTGGTACTCTCCTGAGCTACAGACTGTAGTCATGAGTCGTCATAGCGATCCCCGTCTGGGCGAATCAACCTACCGATTGACGAATATCGATCGCAGTGAACCCGCGAAATCACTGTTCGAAGTTCCTGCCGACTACACTGTCAAATCGGGCCCGGGCCCTGCGTTTTCAACAGAAACCCCCGGCATGGCTAACCGCGCTAAAGCAACTTATGGTGCCACCGCCGCGATTTCCGGCGCTGTGCTGAACGGAAAGGCGACCAGCCTACCAAACCCACCATATCCGCCGATCGCGAAAGCTGCTCATGCAAGCGGAAATGTTACGGTTGAGGTTACCATCGACGAAGACGGCAATGTGGTTTCTGCAAGGGCAGTGTCTGGACATCCACTCTTGCAAGCGGCATCAGTGGCCGCCGCGCGACAGGCGAAGTTTGCGCCCACGAAGCTCTCCGGTCAGCCGACAAAAGTTCAGGGCGTGCTGGTTTACACCTTCTCGGCTGAGTAGTTGCGGTCGCTGGGAATGGTATTAAGTCTATTGTCCGGCAGACTTCGGGAAGCTCTTGACTAGGTCAAAAGGATTACTCGTCTTCTTCGCCGCCGCGAATTCTTCCTTCCGCTCTCGATTGTTCTATTACCTTTTGGGCGAGGTTTCCGGGAACCGGATCGTAATGTGAAAACTGCATGTGGAAGGATCCGCGCGCGGCCGTGATCGAATTCAACGTTGACTGATAGTTGAGCATTTCAGACATCGGCACCTGCGCCTTGATCACCTGGTTCTTGCCGCTCGTCTCCATGCCCTGCACCCGTCCCCGCCGCGAGTTAAGATCGCCCATTATGTCGCCGCTGTGTTCCTGAGGCGCACTAATCTCCACGTCCATGATCGGCTCAAGTATTGATGGTTTGACCTTTTCCATAGCCGCACGAAAAGCCTTGCGCCCGGCGGCGCGAAACGAATGTTCATCGGAGTCGACGTTGTGATACGACCCGTCGATCAACTGCACCTTGAAATCCACCAGCGGATATCCGGCGATGGCGCCCGCTTTTGCCGCCTCGATGATGCCTTTCTCGATCGCCGGCCGAAACTGTTGCGGCACCGCGCCGCCAAAAATCTTGTCTTCGAAAACGAAGCCGCCGCCGCGCGGTAGAGGTTCAAAAACAACCTTGCAGTCGCCAAACTGACCGCGGCCGCCGGTTTGTTTCTTGTGACGGCCCTGCACTTCAGCGCGTTGCGTAATAGTTTCCTTGTAGGGGACCTTTGGCGGATGCAAAGTCACTTCCACGCCGTAACGCTTCTTTAACTTCTCTACGACGGTCTCGACGTGAAGTTGTCCGGAACCGGAAAGCAGGAATTCCTTTGTTTGCGCGTCGCGCGTGAAATGAATCGCGGGATCTTCTTCCAAAATCTTGTGGAGCGCGACGCTAATCTTTTCCTCATCCTGTCGCGACTTCGGTTCGATCGCGAAGGCGATTGCTGCTTCAGGATAGACGACCGGATCGTAGACGATGGGCGCCTGCTTGTCGCAGAGTGTGTCGCCGGTCTGCGTCTCTTTTAGTTTTACACAAGCAACAATATCACCCGCGTGAGCTTCAGGAACTTTGTCGAGTTGCTTGCCCTGGATCGAATGCAACATGCCGAGGCGCTCCATGATGCCCCGAGTGGAATTGAGCACGGTTGCATCAGTCTGCAGCTTACCGCTGATGATCTTCATCACGTTAATGCGGCCGGCAAAAGGATCAGCAATTGTCCGGAAACAGTAGGCAGAAAAAGGTTCGCTATCGTCATACTTGCGGGCAATCTTTTCGGCGTCCGCACGGGCATCAACCGGCAGACCATATTCAGCATTGTGATGGGCCGGATCGGGCACGTAATCGACGATTGCATTGAGCAAGGCGCGCAGGCCGACGAGCGTTCCACTGGAAACGGCAAACACCGGACAAAGTTTGCTATTCGCAATCGCCTTGTTGATGTTCGGCAATATGTCGGCCTCGTCAAGCGTACCCTGTTCGAAATATTTTTCCATCAAAGCATCATCTGACTCTGCCACCAGCTCGACCAGTCGCTCTCGCGTTTTATCGACATACTCCCGACTCTCGCTGGGAATTTCAATCTCCTTCGCCTGACCGTCAGCACCCAGCTCGTAGGCCTTCATGTGGACCACATCAACCACGCCGCGGAAGTCCTTCTCTTTTCCGATTGGCAGTGTGAACGGGATAATCGCCCGGCTGAAAGTTTTCTGCGCGCTCTCTACGGCGGCGCCAAAATCCGCGTGTTCTTTATCGAGTTTGGTAACTGCCATGATTCTCGGCACAATAAACTCATTCGCATACGCCCAGGTTTTTTCCGTCTGCACTTCTACTCCCTTGACGGCATCCACAACGACAAGTGCGCAGTCTGCCACTTTTAAGGCCGGTCGCGCGTGGGCCACGAATGCAGCGTAGCCGGGCGTGTCAATAAAATTTAGTTTGGTATCCCGATGTTCTAAATGAGCGATTGCGTTATTGAGTGTTATCTTGCGGGCAATGGAATCTTCTTCGTAATCGGTAACGGTGGTCCCTTCTTCGACTTTACCCCAGCGCGGCGTGGCTCCGGCGACGTAGAGAAGCGAACTGATTAGTTGCGTCTTCCCTACGTCGCCATGTCCGATGACCGCAAGGTTGCGAATAAATTCCGTGTCGTAGGCTTTCATAACGGTAAATTCCTTTCAGTGCGGGTTTAGACCGAACAGACACGCGTGTCCTGAACCGACAGCGCTATTTGTGCAATGGCAGGGTTCGTCCCTCGCAGCGGCGGCTCGATCGCGTTATCGTGACTGCCCGGCTCAACGCCGGCAGGACCGTCCGCAAACTCAATTTTCGGTTCGACGTAA
>DASXSC010000260.1:0-9501 GCA_036506215.1 Pyrinomonadaceae bacterium
CGGATTTGTCGGTTTTGTTTACTTGAAGAAAGAGAGAGCCACGCCTGGCACGGCGCAAAATAATTCTCCTGGCATGCTTCCGGCAATTTCGAAGGAACCTACCGAACAACCGCCAACGCCGGCTCCGCCTGTTTCGCGAAATGCCAAAAAGATGCGTGGACCTAAGGCTATGAACCGAAGCCGAGCATACGAGCCAGACGCGATGTCGTTATCGTGGCAAGAGCGCCAGTATGACTATGCGATTGCCAGGCTGAACGAAGCGATCAGAGTTCAGCCGCCGATGCGGCCTTCGATTCAGGTTGAATATGAATACAACATGGCGCTGATCGACAACGCGATCGCGACTAGCCGTGACGCGGCGCGCAAGCGCCCTAAGGATCCGCAGGCCGCGCAATTCATGCTCGCCGCTTATCAAAGCAAAGTCGATCTGATGAATCAGATCGCAAATGCGCGCGTGCCGGAGAAATAGACGGCTCGAGACCAATGCGCAAGTTTAATGTCACCATTACCGGCGTAGACGTCGCTTCTTCATGACTTCATCTCCGATTGGGAAAATATGTGCCACAAAAGCATCTGCCCCGGTGTTATGTCAGTTGGAAAGCCAACAAAGAGATCTTATGAAAGGAAAGCCTATGAAGAAAGCAGCCTTATTAATCGCCGTCCTGCCTCTGGCGGTAGTTACACTTGCCGTTAACGAAGTGAAAATTGCGCAAGGCTATGCTGCCGCCACTATCCCGCCATCTTTTTCCGATGCTGTTCAGAAACCGAAGGGTGACGAGCTGACGGAAGAGTTTCATCAGACTTATCCGTTGTCGCCGACGGGCCGCGTCAGCGTCGCAAACATCAACGGCGACGTTCATATCAACGTTTGGGACCAGAATTCTGTCAAGGTCGATGCCGTCAAACGCGCTTACAGTCAACAGCGCCTCAGTGAACTGACCATCGACGTGACCAATACCGCGGACAGCCTACAGATCAAGACCAAATATCCTGAAAACCAAAATTATGGTCGCAACCGCGAAGAGAGTGCAGCGAGCGTTGAATACACGCTCACTGTCCCGCGTCGGGCCAGCCTGGACGGCGCTGAACTGGTCAATGGATCGCTGGACGTGGATGGAATTCAAGGTGACGTGCATGCGTCACTGGTTAACGGCGCCGTGAAGGCAGCGGGACTCGGTGGCGAAGTAAAACTCTCGACGGTCAACGGCGGCGTTGAAGCGAATTTGGCCGCGTTGGACGGCGCGAAGGGCGTCACCCTGAATTCGGTCAACGGTTCGATCGTGTTGATCGTTCCGTCGGGCGCGAGTGCGGACGTCAAAGCCAGCACGCTTCACGGGGCCATCACCAACGACTTCGGATTGACAGTCGAAAATGGTCAATACGTGGGGCATAACCTGAGGGGCCAAATCGGCTCCGGCGGGACGCGTGTGCGACTCAACAACGTAAACGGCTCGATCGCGATCAAGCGTGGCGGCGTGGCAATGTGATAGACACTTTCAGATCGGAGGCCGATTAAGAAGTTAGGATCTTACGCAAAACATTTGAGCCGAGCGAATCAACAATTTCGCTCGGCTCCTTGCTGTACAGAAGCTTGTGGAAACAGAAAAGCTGTTATGGCCTGGGAGGTGTCTTCCATCACAAAGGGCGGAGGGTTGGATAGCCTTAGTTGATTTCCCTTTGGATTGTCGAGCCATTTCGGTACTCGTTTAGTTTGGCACAACTTGTAACGCAAACTGTTAGTTTGCGCCGCAAGCTGACAGCGCGTTACGAAACTAGACCATTACTGCCATTCTCACTATTACGGATGACTAAAATCGCTGAGCGAGCAAGAAGTTATTACAGTTTTTACTACAGTAACGCGAAGGGTGGCATTTGATGCTTGCTCTAAGTTGTTGATTTGATTTGGAGGCGGCGATCGGAATCGAACCGATGAATAAAGGTTTTGCAGACCTCTGCCTTACCACTTGGCTACGCCGCCGTCAGAAGGGATGAAGGATGAAGGCGGAAGGATGAACTTAAATCGACGATGAAAGCCGAAACTCTCATCCTTCATCCCTCCGCCTTCATCCTTCGATTTGTGGAGCGGGAGACGAGACTTGAACTCGCGACCCTCGCCTTGGCAAGGCGATGCTCTACCACTGAGCTACTCCCGCTTTAAGAGCACGAACGATTCTAACGATTCGATCATTGTTGTCAAGTTAAGCCGTAGTGGGTCACTTTCGTTGAAAGTGTCCGATAAACTTTAGTTTGTCGTGACTCATCGACAGGCTAAAGCCTATCGGACATCAAGCGGTTTCAGTTGACTTCCGTCCGGCATCTCGCATAAGTTCCGTCTACTTCTGCCAACACGTCCCTGTTCAATCTGCTTTCTTGTCAATAAGGAGTCGCGCGATGAAAACCTCTCAACCAGGAGTAACCAGATTCACCTCTCTAGCTCTGTTGCTGCTGCTCTCGAATTTTGCGGCCGCCCAACAGGGTTATAAGAAGCCGCCGAAAGAGGTTCTCGACATTCTATCAGCGCCCGTAACGCCGGTGGCTTCAATCAGTCCGGCGCGCGACAACATGCTGCTCGCAACCGGACTCCGTTATCCGCCGATAGCCGACCTTGCTCAGCCGATGTTGCGTCTCGCGGGACTACGCATCAATCCCAATACAAACGGTCCACATCGTTTTCAGTATTCGATTGCGCTGAGTCTCAAACGCATCGGCGACGGCACTGAGGTGAAAATTGCTTTGCCGCCAGGCGCGAAGATTAGTCTCATTCAATGGAGTGGGGACGGCAAACTTTTCGCCTTCCTGAACACCACGACTACCGGGACTGAACTATGGGTTGGCGACGCAGCGAATGGAAAAGTTCGACAACTGAAAGATGTCAGGATCAATAATGCTTATGGCGATCCCTTTCAGTGGATGCCTGACAATCACACTCTGCTTGTTCAATTGATACCGTCAAAGCGGCCGGTTGCGCCAACTGAGTCGAGTGTTCCCCGAGCGCCGAACACTCAGGAGAGTTTTGGCCGCGTTGGTCCAGTGCGCACGTTTGAAGACCTGCTGAAGACCCCCTTCGATGAGGAATTGTTTGAGTACTACGCTACCTCGCAGCTAGCGCTCGTCGATAGCACTAGCGGCAAGGCTACTGCGATCGGACAACCAGCGATCTTTCAGTCGGAGGAGGCAGCGCCGGACGGCCAGCATCTTCTGGTAGCTCGCGTGCGCCGGCCGTTCTCTTATCTTTATCCTGAGTTCGCGTTTCCGAAGGACGTCGAGGTTTGGGACACGAAAGGAAAGGTGGTCTACAAACTCGCCAGTCTTCCGCTCGCCGATCAGGTCCCGATCGACGGCGTACCTACCGGGCCACGCAATTATCGTTGGCGACCCACTACTCCTACCACGCTGGTTTGGGTCGAAGCGCTCGACGGCGGCGATCCCAAAAAGAAAGTTCCGTTTCGCGATCGAGTCTTGATGCTCAAAGCGCCGTTTACAGAAACTCCAGGAGAGATAACTAAAACTGAACAGCGCTTTGCCGGCGCGCAGTGGGGAGAAAGAGACGGACTCCTTTTGGTCAGCGATTACGATCGCGATCGACGTTGGATCAAAACAGTGACAATGAATGCAGACAAAGTGAATGAGCCCGCTAAACCCCTGTGGAGCCGCAGCATTCAGGATCGCTACGCAGATCCAGGCACGCCACTGACTCGCTTGCTGCCGAATGGCAAGCGCGCAATCCTGCAGAATGGTGACTCAATATATCTGGTGGGCACCGGTGCTTCTCCCGAAGGCGACCGTCCCTTTCTCGACCGGCTCAATTTGCAAACTCAGAAAGCCGAGCGATTGTTTCGCAGTGACGCGAGCCAATACGAATCTTTTTTGGCTTTGTTAGACGACGATGCGAAGCACTTCGTCACTCGTCATGAGAGTCCCTCAGCGGCGCCGAATTATTACCTGCGCACTAGCGGCGAACCTGCGACCGGTATGCCCACTAAGTCTCTAACGAACTTTCCTGACACTACGCCCCAGCTTCGTGGGATCAAGAAACAGTTAGTAACTTACAAACGCGCCGACGGCGTGCAGTGTTCCTTCACTCTGTACCTGCCGCCCGGTTACAAAGAAGGCACGCGTCTGCCCACGGTTATCTGGGCCTATCCCCTGGAGTTTAACGATCCCAGTACGGCCGGACAGGTTAGCGGTTCGACCCAGCGGTTTACGCAAATCATTGGTCCGTCGCATTTATTTTTCCTGCTCGAGGGATATGCCGTCCTCGACAATACGACAATGCCGGTGGTGGGCGATCCTGAGACGGTGAACAATACCTATATCGAACAGATCGTCATGAGCGCGAAAGCGGCGATTGATAAAGCCGCCGAAATGGGCGTGACTGATCCGGATCGAGTTGGAGTCGGCGGGCACAGTTACGGTGCCTTCATGACGGCAAACCTGCTCGCTCACTCCGATCTGTTTCGCGCCGGTATCGCGCGCAGCGGAGCTTACAACCGCACGTTGACGCCCTTTGGTTTTCAAAGTGAACGGCGAACGATCTGGGAAGCTCCTGAGCTTTACATCAAGGTGTCGCCGTTCATGAATGCCAACAAGATCAATGAGCCAATCCTCTTCATACACGGCGAGGCTGACGACAACTCCGGGACTTTTCCCATTCAATCGGAACGGATGTATCAGGCGGTTCGTGGAAACGGAGGAGCCGTAAGACTGGTGACGCTGCCTCTCGAAGCGCACGGCTATGCCGGACGCGAAACAATCGAGCACGTACTTTACGAGATGATCAATTGGTTTGATAAGTATGTGAAGAAAGCGCCGGCCCGCTCGCTGAAACAGACGGCAGCGAATTAGGTATCTGCGAAAGATACATAAACCGGATCTGGGTAACAAACCTACGACAGGTCTTTGACCTCCGATGCGCGGTAAGTCTCAGACTTACCGGCGCGGTGATAGATTCTTAGGGGTCTCTGACCCAGCGATTCTGGTCAGAGACCGGAAAAGGTTAGGTAGTTACTCTTCGGTAAGTCTCAGACGGTCTCAGACTTACCGCGCATCGGAGGTCAAAGACCTGTCGTCGCTCGAGTGATGCCTTTGTGCGAGCACTGCAGCGCAGATTTTCACGGCTTTGCACAAGAAGTCCGCAGCACGGTTCGAGTGGGTCAGCGGCTTTTCCGCAGCGCGACGGCAAAGAGATCGCTTCCGCAAGAGGGTTAAGCGACTCTTTTCGCTACAACTCTTTTAGTCCCAGTACCGGTCGGACCAGGTTCGCTTGCGAAATTGGTCTTGCCGCCAATAGTTGCGCAGCAATTGAATGTCCCAATCTCCGCTTCGGTCTGTCTCAGCCGGCAAGACGACTGTAATTACGTCGTAGCGGTAAGGAGCGCCGACGAGGTCAAACATGCGTCGATAGGCGCGCGCCGCGCGTGCGATCTGGCGCTGCTTGCGCCGGTCAACGTTGGCTTCGGGCGGAGCAAACCAATCCGAGGCGCGCGACTTCACCTCAATGAAACAGAGCACGTCACCTTCATAAGCCACCAGATCCATTTCCACATTGATGAGCGCGCCTGCTCTGTTTCGTCCCACAGGAACGGAAAAGTTAGCCGCAACGATCCGGTAACCAGCTTGCAGAAGATAGGCGGCCGCCAATTCTTCGCCGCGCCTGCCGAGTTCCAGGCGAGTGGGGCCGCTGACCGACTGTGCTGGTGACGTTGTTGCTCCCGAGGTGTCCATGCAACGGTGATGGTTTCAGGCTGAGGCTAAAAGTTCAAGCAAAGCAGTGCCACGCAGGACGACACGTCGATGCAAGATTTGCAGTATGTTTAGGTTCAGCCGTCCGCTTCACGGACTGCAAAAGCGCGACCCCCCGCTATCCCAGCGATCAATCGCTGGGCTAATAGCAGTCGTCCGCTATTCGCGGACTGCAAAGCCACTTTTGTGCAATGCCGCAATTCGTCCTAAGCGTCTCTCTCGTAGGCTACCTTCAGCCAGTGTTTCACTTCGTCGTCGATGTCTTCAAGGGAAGTGATGGGAATGCGATGCGTGATGCGATCCTTTTTTGCGAAGCCGCCGGTGTCTATCAACCTGCCTTTCGGTTTCATTTCTCCCAGAGCAAAGCCGAGATCAATTCGCGTTTGCGTGGTGGGTTTGATTTGCGCGAAAACATGCTTGCGATACAAAGGAACTATGGTTTGGCAGGGACAAGCCTTGACGTCTTTGCCGACTTTGAGGCCCGTTTTCAGCAGCGCATCATAGATTGGACGGAGACCAGCCTTTCCGCCTGAAAACATCGTCTCAACGTATCCTTCCGCAGCTCGAAGATATTCATCCGGATCGCCGATCTCGGTGCCTTTACCATCAGCTCGTTCCGCAAGCCACCAGGCCGAGTTGTTCCCAAGTCCGTGCTCAGCCTTCAACCACTCGCGGCGCGCTTTCTCATCTTTTGGCCCCGACTTCTTAATCAGCCGGAGCCATTCGTCAAGCGAACGCCCTGTCTTCTGTTTGAGTTCCGCGATCCATTTCTGGGTCATTGCAACGCCCGGATGAACGCCGTAGATCGATTTCTTTTTGGGTTGAGTTGCTGCTTTGGGCATCAATGAGATTCCTTTCAGGCTTGATTGTCGGGAAACAGCGGGGGCAAGCCGCCCTTCCCGACCTTGAGACTTCCTATCACGACTCGTCTTCTGGACGTTGAGAGCCGCTCTTTCGTACTACGCTAATTTACTTCGAAATGGAATCCGAAGCTTCTTCGAAATTGCTTTTCAACTCAAATTGGCCGTAGCCATAAATCGCGGTGACCGCCTCGCCTTCGTCGCTTGCTCAAAAGCATAGGCATATTGAATCAATTTCGGCTCGCTCCAGGCAGCGCCGAAGAATGAGATGCCGACGGGCAAACCAAAAACATAACCGGCTGGGACAGTGATATGTGGATAGCCCGCAACTGCCGAGGCGGATGAATAGCCGCCGGTGAAGTGGTCTCCGTTAATCCAATCAGTGGGCCACGCCGGGCCACCGGTTGGTGCAATCAGCGCGTCGAGCCGACGTTTGCGGATGACAAAGTCGATGCCCTGTGTTCTTGAAAGCAGGTGGTTCTTCGCGAGGGCCTGAGTGTATTTCTTCTCGGTGAGCGGTCCCTTGGCTTCAGCTTTAATAAAAAGGTCCTGGCCAAAGTAAGGCATTTCGCGATCGCGATTCTTTTCGTTAAATTCGATAACCTCTTTCAATGTATGAACCGGCGCGCGCGGGCCGAGTCGACGCAAGTAATTGTTTAGATCGGCTTTGAGTTCATACAAGAGAACCTCCAACTCGGATTCGTCAAACTTTCCGGAGGTTGGAATGTCTGCCGGGTCAACGATGACTGCGCCAAGCTTTTTCAGCTCGCGAATGTGATCTTCCATCAACTTGTCGACGCGATCATTGAAACCAAAATTTTTTCGCGAAACACCAAGGCGTGCTCCCTTGAGGCCGCCCTTATCAAGGAATTGCGTGTAGTCGGTAAAGGATCTTTGCGTCTTCGTCACGCCATCGTTCAAATCTATTCCCGCCAGGGCGCCGAGGAGAGTTGCCGCGTCGCTCACTGTCCGCGCCATGGGGCCTGCAGTGTCCTGACTATGCGCGATGGGAATGATGCCGGCCCGGCTGATGAGACCGATGGTTGGCTTGATTCCGACCAGGGAGTTTGCAGATGAAGGACAAACAACGGAGCCATCGGTTTCGGTGCCAATGGCGGCCGCAGAAAGATTGGCTGCCGCCGCAGCCCCCGAACCCGAGCTTGACCCACAGGGATTTCGGTCCAGCGCATAAGGGTTTCTAGTCTGGCCGCCGCGTCCACTCCAACCGCTGCTTGAATGATTAGATCGAATGTTTGCCCATTCGCTAAGATTGGTCTTCCCTAAAATAACGGCGCCCGCTTTACGCAGCTTCTTCGCGACAAAAGCATCCTGCGCCGGGTGGGATCCGATAAGAGCAAGCGAGCCCGCTGTGGTCATCATGCGATCGGCAGTATCGATATTGTCCTTAATCAGGATGGGAATTCCATGAAGCGGCCCGCGCGCGCCCTTTTCCTTGCGTTCACGATCGAGTGCTTCAGCAATTGAAACTGCGTCCGGGTTAATCTCAATTACCGAATTTATTGCCGGTCCATTCTTGTCGATCTCATCAATGCGATCGAGATACTTCCTGACAAGGGAGCGCGACGTAAACTTTCCCGACTTCATGCCATCCTGCAATTCGGAGATAGTCAGTTCGTCTAGTTCGAATTCTTTTGGCGGTGAAGCACGATGGTCAGGCGAAGACTCTGGTGCGGCCAGGACCGAAGCCGGATGAGAGATCGCCAGAGCACATCCCAAAGCGCTCGATTCCAAAAACTCCCTACGTTTCATCAGGGCCTCCCATCTAAGTGGAAAGATTTTTACCTCAAGACTGCGCTGTCTCACGTCTCGGGCATCGTCGGCTGCTTCCAGGCTGTCCGTGGTCTACGAGTCTTTCGCTACGTGGCTCATGAACGCCATAAGATTGTCTTCAGAATCACGGAAGGCAGCAATCCAGAGATTGTATGAACCCATATCCGCGACGAACGAGGGTTCCTCGTCAAACTGCACACCGCGCTCGGAGAGCGTTTTGTAAGCCAGCTGAATATCGTCGACCTTAAAGTAAATGATCGAACTTGGGTGATCGAATTCGGATTTCGCTGGGAGCGAGAGCATCAATCTGATCCCGTCGCAATCGAAGAAAGCCAAACCTGGCGGGACTGTGAAAAGGTGCTTCATTCCCAATTTGTCGCGATAGAATTCAACGGCGCGTTCAATGTCATGAGCGTTGACGGCGATTTGTTCGATCGCAGAAAGACTGAAGTCGTTTGTGCTTACCATTCTAAGTAGTCTCCTTGAACCAACCTGGATGAAACATCCAAATGCGGAGGTTTATTTGCCAAGTGAGCTAATAATGATTTGGATGGCTGAAGAATTTACCGCGCCCGTTATCTGGTGTCCAGAATTCTCGTTGGTTGGTAGTGGGTCAGTTTGATAAATAAGAGACGCACGCCATGCAGAACCGAGCGCGGTAGCGCCGGATACTAAAGTCAACTTCAAACATTTGCCCAGTGACAGCATCCGCACAAGCGAGGGCTGGAAATGAATAGGTGCTGCCTGTAAACAAGTCTCTTCCGCCAATCCTCGGATAATCACTACGCCAAAGTTGACTCTAGCATCCGGCGCTACCGCGCCCGGTTCTGCATGGCTTGCGTTGAAGTTGACTCTAGCATCCGGCGCTACCGCGCCCGGTTCTGCATGGCTTGCGTTGAAGTTGACTTTAGCATCCGGCGCTACCGCGCACGGTTCTGCATGGCGTGCGTTGAAGTTGACTCTAGCATCCGGCGCTACCGCGCCCGGTTCTGCATGGCTTGCGTTGAGTTGACTCTAGCATCCGGCGCTACCGCGCCCGGTTCTGCATGGCTTGCGTTGAAGTTGACTTTAGCATCCGGCGCTACCGCGCCCGGTTCTGCATGGCTTG
>DASXSC010000261.1:0-21249 GCA_036506215.1 Pyrinomonadaceae bacterium
TGCGAGGCGGCGCTATGATTGAAGCCTTCAACCAGAAAAGAAGTCATTCATTGAAAACCTCTCAGGTCAGGAAGGGTGGCCTACCCCCGCTCGTTAGTTAGGATCAACTTTGAAAGTGCCACACTGAGGTTTCACACAGGCGCGGTAGCGCCCGGTTCTGCATCACTACGCCAAAGTTGACTTTAGCATCCGGCGCTACCGCGCACGGTTCTGCATCACTACGCCAAAGTTGACTCTAGCATCCGGCGCTACCGCGCACGGTTCTGCATCGAGTGCGTTGAAGTTCTGCATGGCGTGTGGCTCCTATTTACCAAACTGACCCACCATCCCATCCCTCCGTCTTTGTCCTTCTCTGAACGTTTCTGCTACAATCCCACGTTTGTTTGCACAACCAAAAAAAGAGGCAATCCTTACTGTGAAGGAGATCATCCAAACAGCGCACGCCCCACAGGCGATCGGCCCATATTCGCAGGCGATCAAGACCAACGGACTGGTGTTTGCTTCAGGTCAAATTCCGACTGATCCACAAACTGGTCAATTTGTGCCGGGGGGAATTCAGGAGCAGACGGAACAAGTTTTAAAAAACCTTGCCGCAGTGCTTGAGGCCGCCGGTAGTGGCCTCAATCGCGTAATAAAGACCACAGTGTTTTTGGTTGATATGCAGGAATTTGGTGAGATGAACGAGGTTTACGGAAGGTTTTTCAAAGATGATCCACCTGCTCGCGCCACAGTCGAGGCGGCCCGCTTGCCGCGTGATGCAAGGGTGGAGATTGAAGCAATTGCGCTGGCGTGAGAACGGAGAACCGGCGCCTGGGTAGTTAACAACCAGGCACCGGCTTTTTACGAAGAGTGAAAACTAAGCGGCTTTTGCGATTTTTCCGGCTTTAATGCAACTGGTACAGACTTTCATTCGTTGGGCGCCGCCTTGTGGCAGTTGCACGCGAATGGACTGCAGATTCGGATTAAACCGCCGGGGTGTTCGATTGTTTGCGTGGGAAACATTGTTCCCAAACTGAGGGCCTTTGCCGCAGACCGCGCAACGTTTAGCCATAATTTTATGATACCTCCAGAGCTTGAATGATTGCCGCAAGCTCATCGGATTGAGTAAGAGGCAATAATCGAAACGCAATTTATAACAAACGGTTTTCCAGCTCGTCAAGCAAGCAAGACCTGGGACATCGATGCAGTTTAGAGTTCAAGCTTTAGCTTGCGTGCCAAAAGAGGCAGCCTAAAAGGCTGAACTCTCAACTTCCGGCTTGAAACTGCATCAACCCGCGACCTGGCTGTAGTGAGCAATTTTGTAAAGGAGTAACAATCTAAAGTGCAAAGAACGGCAAAGCTAACTATTTCCGCAACTATTCTGACGTTGATTCTCCTCGCGCTCGGGGCGTGCAGCAGCGGCGGCAACTCTGACAGCAAAGACAACACAGTTGCGGCGACAGTCAACGGCAAAAATATCATGCTGGCTGAGGTTGAACGGGCCGTCAGTTCCCAGTCGCAAGGAAAGCAGTCCCTGCTGTCACAACTTGAACTGGCCCAGGCACGGTTGCAAGTGCTTGGCAGCCTGATCCAGAGGGAAGTGCTCTTTCAGCGCGCTGACCGGGAGAAGTTATTGCCGACCGAAGATGAGATAACGGCAATCATCAATCAGCAAAAACAGCAGTCCGGCATGACTGACGATGATTTCCAGAAGAGCCTGGCCGCGCAGAATATGTCTATGGAGACCTTGCGCGAAGAGGCGCGAAAAGACGTTGCCATCAAAAAACTTCAGGACAAGTACAGTTCCAAGATCACCGTGAACGACAAAGAAGTTGAGGATTTTTACAACAGCAATCGGGAAAGGTTTGTGAGCGCTCGCGGCGTCGCCCTGGCGATGATTGCCGTAGATCCAGCAGATAACAGCAGTCAGGGCATTGTCCAAAACGATGCGAAAAGCGATGCGGAAGCCAAGTTGAAAATCGACAATATCAATCAACAGCTCAAGGCTGGCGCCGACTTCGCTACGGTGGCAAGGGCAAAGAGTGAGGATGCTAATAGTGTTCCCCGTGGCGGTGACATTGGCTTTGCCACCGAAGAGGATCTCAAGCAAAACGGCTTTCCCTCCGATTTGGTCAGCAAGTTTTTTACCATGCAGGCTGGTGATAGAACCGAGCCGGTTCGATTCGACAGCGGCAAATGGTACGTTTTCAAACTGGAAGAGAAACGATTGCAGACTGAGAATCTTACGCTCGAGAGCCCTGGAGTTCGTCAGCAAATTACGCAAGCGCTGATAAAACAGCGGTCTGACATTCTGAACGCAGCTCTGCTCGAGGCAGCAATGAATGAAGCGAAGATCAGTAATAACCTTGCCAGCACCATGCTCAATAACCCGAGCAACCTTGGGCTAAGGCCCGCTGGGACGCCCGGCACTGTTGCCTCGCCGCCGGCCAGCACCGCGCCGGCAAGTCCACAGTCGAGCGCTCCGGCAACAACGTCTTCGCCTGCGTCGGCTGCGAGTCCGAATGCAAGTGCCACGAAGAAGCCCTAAGGTTTTCTTAACAGGTTTGCGCGGGTGTGGGAGGCTTAATCAGCTCCGCACCCGCTTTTTTTGAATTGCGGTGATTGGTCACCTCCTGGCCCATACATAGAAAAAGCTGCGACAGGTCGCAGCACTCCAAATGTTGTTTCGTCTTTCAGAGGTATACAAGTCTTACGGCACCCAGGACGTTTTGCGCGGCGTCTCGCTGCAGGTAAATCCTGGCGAGCATGTCGGGCTGGTTGGCCGGAACGGCTCTGGTAAGACGACGATCTTCCGCCTGATCAATAACGAAGAACCGCCTGATCGGGGTGACGTCATACGAGCCCGCGGCATCCGTCTCGGGTTGTTGGCCCAACACATCCATTTTGAGCCCGGTTCCATAGTCCACGAGTCTGCGCTGGCCGCCTTTGGACATCTACAGGAAATTGAGCATGAGATGCATGAACTGGAGCACCGCATGGGCGACCCTGTGGATGATCTCGAGAAAATCCTCGAGCGATATAGTGATCTACAACATCAGTTTGAGCGAGAAGGCGGCTTTGAATATACAGCCAAAGCGGAGGCGATCCTGCAGGGACTGGGTTTTGATCGCACGACATGGGGACTCGAAACTGAAAAGCTATCCGGCGGTCAACAAAACAGGTTGGGGTTGGTCCGGCTTTTACTGGCGGAGCCTGAGGTGCTTTTGCTCGACGAACCGACAAACCATCTCGATGTTGCCGCCGTCGAATGGCTCGAAGAATTTCTGCGGAACTATCCGGCGGGTTTGGTGATTATTAGCCACGATCGATATTTCCTGGATCGCTGTTGCCGGCGCATCATCGAGTTGGAAAACGGCCGTGCCGCGAGCTACACAGGCAACTATTCCGACTACCTTGTCGAGCGTGAAGAGCGGCGCGAGGCGCAGCAGCGTGCTTACGACAATCAGCAGCAAATGATCGCCAGGACCGAGGAGTTTATCCGTCGCAATCTGGCCGGGCAAAAAACGAAGCAGGCTAAATCGCGACGGACTCTCCTTGCCAAGCTCGAGCGCATTGATGCTGTCCGACCGGATCAGTCGTCCGGGGACTTCCGCCTTAAAGCAATCGAACGCGCCGGGAACCACGTTCTGACAGTGGACCAGGCAACGATTGGCTATCCGGATAAGGTGCTCGCGCGAGATATTTCGTTTGTCCTGAGACGAGGGGAGTGCCTGGGAATTATCGGCCCAAACGGATCCGGCAAAACAACTTTTCTGAAAACGATTCTGAAGAAGATCCCGACGCTCGCCGGTGAAATCCGTTGGGGCACGAAAGTACAGGTGGGCTACTACGCGCAGCAACTTGACGATCTGGATGATAGAAACGAAATCATCATGGAGTTGAGAAGGGTCGCTTCGCCGGGCGCGACCGCAGGGGAGCTGCGTTCGTTCTTAGCTAAGTTCCTGTTCAGAGGCGACGATGTCTACAAGCATGTCCGCGATCTCTCCGGCGGTGAGAAGGGAAGGCTGGCACTTGCCAAGTTGATCTACTCACGCGTCAATGTTCTGGTGCTCGATGAGCCCACCAATCATCTGGACATTCCCTCGCGCGAGGCTCTGGAAGAGGCGCTCGATGCCTATGAGGGAACTATACTGACGATTAGCCACGACCGTTACTTCCTGGATCGCATAGCAACTCAAATTCTGTCTCTTGATGGTGAAGGGTTAGCCGAGCATTACGACGGCGACTATACCGAGTATCACGATTGGAAGGCGTCAGGAAGGACAGCTCGTAGTGTTCCGGATCTCGAAAAGCGCGAGACGGGTCGCGACAGCATTGCGGCAGGCAAGCCGGCACATCAGCCTGCATTACAGCAAACCAAATCGGGAGCAAAACTGAAACATGGTGGAAAAGGGAAGTCGGCTTCAGCAACAAAAGCGCCGGCCATCAAGGTAATCAAGAAGAATAAGAGTGAAGTTCTGACCCCAGCCCTGCTGGAAGCGGAGATCGCGAAGGCCGAAAAGAAGTTGAATGAAATTTCTGAGCAGATGTCATTGCCGGAAGTGGCACGCGATGCTACGGAGCTAATCAAGCTCGACGCGGATTATCGGCAAACGGAGGCTCGACTCGCAATTCTTTACAATCAGTGGGAAGAGGTTGCAGCGAAGAACTAGTTTGCTGTCCGATAAGCTTTATTAGCTTGTCGTCGCGGCACGACAAACGAAACTTTGACGGAACCTTCAACGAACCTGACCACGATGACGGTAACTTTGGCGGTAATCTTCTCTTCGGGAGAACAATCTCAACGATTCGTGCCCGTTTCGGGGTCGCAAAATCTCAGAGGTCAAACAGAATGTGCCGATTGATGGCGAGGTATTTAAATTCAGCAACGTCCGGCAAATAACTCGCTGCTTCGGTGGGGAGTCGAACGGGCATCACACTTTTCGATACAACTGAAGTTTACGGCGACGACGTGTTGGCTGTTCTCCGTAGAGATCTCAAACCCCGAAGCAGCTAAATTGTTACGGTTGCATCTTTGTTCGGCTTCATTGGAATTCCCTCGAATGAGTCTCTGAATGCGTAGGTGCTTGCAGTTCTCTATGACATCCCTACTTTTGGCAGCGTCGCCACGTAACCGGATGTTCGCCCGGAGAGATGGTCGGTGATGTTTCCGACAATTTGTGACCCAGCAGTGCCGCCAAGAAAGGCTTGAGGCGTCGCATGGGAGTGCGGTGAGACATGATTCGATTCTCCTCTTTGAAAAAATGTAGATAAGCTTTCTTTAGTCATCGGCCCATTGATCGGTGGCGGCCCTTTCGGCAGCCCCAGTATCCTGAATCACCGTGACCCGGCGGCTGTACGTAATGATTTCAATACGGCGCGTCCTCTTCAAACCTGTTTACCTCTTCCTATAGGTAACCCGGCGCTCGTGTCCTATAATCGGTTGCCGTTCGAGCCTGCGAAAGCTGGAGACATGCACAGTTAGCTCCTGCCAATCGATGGGGCACATTAGCCGCAGATGCTGTCGCTTGTAATGAAGGTATGACTTCACGATTAGTAAATAGCATTGCAGCGCTTTGTTTTTGCTTCTCAGCCGTGGCCGTTACCAGGCCTGTCAACATGGATACTTCGACTTCCGACTGGCCTCAGTGGCGAGGTCCGAAACGTGACGGGATCTCGCAGGAGAGCGGCCTCCTGAAGCAATGGCCGGCAGAGGGCCCGAAGCTGCTCTGGCAGGTGAACGACATAGGGGACGGTTTTTCAACGCCAGCGGTCGTCGGGACGCGGATCTACCTGCTGAGCAACCGTGGTATGGAGAATGAATTTGTTCAGGCCCTCTCAACTCAGGATGGAAAACCGATCTGGACAACACGCCTTGGCAACGTCGGCAACCCTGATCAGAACCCGCCTTACCCGAAGGCCCGGTCTACTCCAACAGTCGACGCTGGGTTCATCTACGCGCTTGGCTCGGACGGTGACCTGGCCTGCCTCGAAGCCGGCAGCGGCAAGATTCGGTGGCAGAAGAGTCTCCGGAAAGAGTTTGGCGGCCAACCCCACGAATGGGCCTACGCAGAGTCTCCATTGGTTGATGGTGATATCGTCGTCGTCACCCCCGGCGGCGCGCAGGCCACGATCGTGGCATTAAACAAAAAGACGGGCGACCTCATCTGGAAATCGGCGGTTCCGGATGGCGATCCCGCGGGTTATGCATCGGCGATTGTCGTTCAAGGGGGCGGGCGGAAACAATATGTGCAGTTCTTGAGCAAGGGCATGGTCGGAGTTGATGCGAAGACGGGTGAGTTCCTCTGGCGCTACAAGGAAGTGGCGAAAGGGCCAGCGCAGGCTTTCACGCCGGTCGCGCGTGACGGATATGTCTACGGCGGGGCATTAAGTGTGGGAGGCGGACTCGTCCGTTTGAAGCCGAACGGCAATGGAGTCGCCGCCGAGCAGGTCTACTTCGCGCGTGACCTTCCGAACGGCTTCGGCGGTGCGGTGTTGGTCGGTGCCTATCTTTACGGCGCGGGAGTCGGAGGGCCGATGATGGCAGTCGAGTTCACGACGGGGAAAGTGATGTGGAAGGCCGAGACTTTCGCCGGGGCTTCGGTAGCCTATGCCGATGGCCTCTTATATATTCACGGATGGAATGGAGATCTTGTGTTGGTGGAGGCAACCCCAGAAGGCTACCGTGAAAAGGGCCGCTTCACTCCGCCGGCTCAGCCGAACCATAAACAGTCGGGGGGTTTTTCGGAATCGGCGTTTGCGTATCCCGTAATTGCTAACGGGAGGCTCTACATTCGGGATCTCGGCACCTTGTGGGCCTACGACCTTAAGCCAAGGCGTTAGGCGGTTATCCAGGCGGGAATCGAACTTCACTTCCGGGTCCGTTCGAATGTTGCTGGCATTTCTCAGATTTCGTTTGTAATCAGAGTAGACCTATCTGTTTTTCCTGACCCCAAATACAAAAACTTCCCGAGGTTAAATCTCCGGGGACAAACCTGTTTCGTCTTCGACCGTTTACCGCCGGTCCAAATTATTTCGCCGGTGGTTCAGCGAACCAGGTCAGCACATCCGTAAACACGTTTTCCATTCCGGTAATCCCTGCTTCACCGTCCTTCCTAAAACCATGATCGGCTCTTGGAACTACTTCAGCCGTTAGGGCGCTACGCGAGATGAAACTCCGTAGTGCCCCTTGCCTTTTATTTTCTGCTTTATGGCTTTCTGACTGCTGCCGTCTGGCTCATCTAGCCCGGCTGAGAATCGGATTCGTGAACGACTGTCGAGAACGATGGTTCTGCTGGGGAATTCAGGACGCTTGTCTTAATCCTTCACCCGTGTGTCTATAGCCACCCAGTTTAATTCCCAAGTCTTGCCCCCATCATCCGAGAATGACTGTTCAAAACGGGCCGAAGTCGGAGTGATGTCTGAAATAACGAAGCGAACAAAGATGGCTCGGCCATTGAGTGTCTCCTGATTGAAGAACTCCCCGCGCCCATTTTTGAACTCTCCGATCGTAGGTAAGCTCATGCTACCGCTGTTGATGTTGGAAAAATTGAGACTCCACTGGCGGGCTTCTGGGTTGTAGAGGCGGAGGCTCAGGCCTTCGAAGTGACCTGCTGGCCCATTGGCCTCAAGCTCCACCAAATTGGCACGCCCATTCCAAACCTTTCGGACGACTGTGGTACCCTCATATTCCACCCAGGTAGTCGAGCCGGTTAAGGGGCGCAGGAGGCGCCTTAAATGAGTTTTCCAAGTGCCAAGATGGAAGTCAAAATCGTGTTGCCCGTCCCTGGGCGTTTGATGGGTCTTCGTCTTCGACGTGTCTGACTTCGACTGTGCGAACCCCAGCGACGGTTGCAAGACGATAACCAGACTACACACCAGGAAATAAGTCCAAGTGTTTTTGAGCGCGTATAGAAGATAAGTTCGCAAATGTTCGAGCGCGTTCACAACTCTACCCTCACAATTTGTCTACCGGTCCTGTTCGGTCGTTAGCAGTTTTGGCGCTTGTAATCTGCAACGGATGGCGGAATTGAAATTTCCGGCCTCAGTTTTCCGTCAACGACAGGCGATCCCGCCGATAGTCTTAAGGGAATCACTCCCGCCCATATATCGAGCGCGTGGTCTTCTACGTTATCGACTGGATCGCCGGTGCGGACTTTCGCAGATGCCTCCTGCAGAGGAAGCACTAACACGGTTGTTGCCTTCAATTCTTGTTCATTTGGCGGACGCGCTTCCGACCAACGTTGCGGAACAATATGCTCGGTCAACGCGCGGAGGGCTCCTAATTTTTCCATCCCATCACTGATGACTTTCGCCTTGCCGAAAATCATTACCGAGCGGTAGTTCATCGAATGATGAAAAATGGAGCGCGCCAGAACCAAGCCATCAAGCAATGTCACTGTCACACAGACATCAATCCCAGATGCCATCGCCCTAAGCATCCGACTAGCCGCCGAACCATGAAGTAAAAGGTCATCTCCCAATCGCGCATATCCAGTCGGGATAACGAACGGTTGTCCATCAGTAATGAAGCCGACGTGGCACAGGAACGCCTCGTCAAGAATTTGATAGATCGTCGCGCGATCGAACGAGCCGTTTTCAGGCACGCGCTTTAGTGTCGTTCTTTCAGTCCGCTGTATGATGGAGTTTCGCAAGATCGTTATCCTTATGTCAGCGCTGTGTAAAAACTGACCACGTCGCGCCTTCTAATATGAATAAATCCAACCTCTGTTTTACGGCGAGAAATATCCCTGTATGCTAAATCAAATTGGTCTCTGCACAAGAACCACTTATCGACAAAATGGCTAGACCGATTTAGAATTAATTAAAAAGAGATATGCTCCCATTTATCCAGCTCGACTATGATAAAGACTCCGCCGTCCCACTTTACCGGCAGATCTACGCGGCCATTCGGCGAGCAATCCTGGCCGGAGAATTCGCAGCCTCTGCGCGGTTGCCTGCTACTCGTTTATTAGCGGAGCAATTGGGTGTCGCGCGCATGACCATCGTCAACGCTTACGAGCAACTGCTTGCCGAAGGATATATTGAAGGGAAGACCGGTTCCGGGACTTACGTTGCCTCGACGCTTCCCGAAGATCTGTTGCGCGTAAGGGAAGAGCGGGGATCTCGGCGCAAGGAATCGGGCAACCCGCGCAAGCCATCTCTTTCTCAACGTGGAAAATGGCTAGCTTCGACAAGCGTAAGTACGCTTCGCGTTGAGGCTGATGGCGGTCAATATGCGTTCCACAATGGAATGCCGGCGGTTGATGAATTTCCTTTCAGGCTGTGGTCGCAACTTGCGGTCCGTAGGTTACGAACTCCCCCGCGAGAGCTTCTGAGCTACGGCGATCCGGCGGGCTTTTTGCCTTTGCGCGAGAGCATCGCCGCGCATTTGAAAGCGGCGCGGGCAGTGCAATGTGATGTTGATCAAGTAATCATCGTCGCCGGCGCTCAGCAGGCGTTTGATTTAATTGCGCGCGTCCTGCTTAACCCTGGCGACACTGCGTGGTTTGAAGATCCTTGTTATCCGGGCGCGCGTAATGCTTTTCTTTCCAGCGGAGCAAAAGTCATTCATATACCGGTGAATGACGAGGGCTTTGATTTGCCCAGTGCTATCAAGCGCTACAAAAGGGCACGACTCGTTTACGTTACGCCATCGCATCAGTTTCCGCTCGGCGTCACGATGAGCCTGTCGCGTCGCCTCGCATTGCTTGAATGGGCCAAGCATTCCAATGCTTTTATCATTGAGGACGATTACAACAGCGAGTACAGATATGCCGGACGACCCCTCGCATCTTTGCAGGGACTCGACCGAGACGGTAGGGTCATTTACATCGGCACATTCAGCAAGACAATTTTTCCTGGTCTGCGTTTAGGCTGCATGGTTGTTCCAAAAGACCTGGCAGCGACATTCATCGCGACGCGCGCATTGGTTGACAGACATTCTCCTTCATTTGATCAGGCGATTCTCTCAGACTTCATCAACGAAGGGCATTTCGCGCGCCATATCCGCCGCATGCGCGCTTTGTACAAAGAGCGTCAGAAACTCCTGGTCGCAGCTGTCGAGCGAGAATTGAAAGGGCTGATCGAAGTTGCGCCAGCGGAGGCGGGAATGCATCTGGTCGGGTGGCTCCCGAAAAAGGTTAATGATAAGGAGGCATCCGCCAAAGCGGCGCGTTACGGCATAGAGGCTTCGCCCTTGTCTGCCTACAGCGCGAATCCTCTCTCTCGCGGCGCGCTGGTTCTGGGCTATACGGCAGTGAACTCTAAACAGATCAGAGATGGAGTAAAACGCCTGGCTCAGGCTCTATGGTGAATTGAGCCGCCCTACCACCTTCAACACAACACATTACCTGCCTTTAGCGTGGAGCGCCAAAAGGTGGCAGATCGCTCGGTTGAGCGGCGTATTGATACCCACCGCCTTCCGAGGTCAACCACTCCACCGCTCAGCCATTCAATCTCGAGTCGGCGGCCTTGTTCCAGATCATGGTGCATCGAGGAGGTCGTTTCGGCAGGCAGCGTGTCCACAAAAGCGAGACGGTTCTTCGCGTAGTCTTCTTCAGTACATGAACCTGAGATTGGTACTTCCTTCCTCACGAAGGAACGAATGATATTGCATGGGGTTGATCGCATTCGATAGTCTCGCCTCTTATGAGACCTACAGAGCACGCTTGAAGTCAGATCCGGAAGCGCGTGAAAACTTCCTCATGGCACAGACAAAGCGCCTTATTATCCGCGAAGAAAGAAACTTCGTGGAGGTAGTCGATGGAACCGCAACCATTATGAGGTAACGAGTAAGTAGCTTCGGGGTTGATTTTTCTTTCGAAGTTTTTACGGAGGCCAATTTTGGAGATCGCGAGGTGGGATTGGTGTTCCGCTCCAGAATCCGAAAACCGGCCAGATCCTCAACTCGCGGGCTTCGAGGTTGGGTGCTTTCCGTTTAGTAGTTCTGTCGTATGTTCAGTGACGCTCGGTGGAAGTGATAACTTGGGAGTGGCAGACGTAGGTAGCATTTCCTGATCGTCCCCCGACCGTAGTGGCCTAGTCGGAGAGACAGTTTCCCCTGCTGTGTGCCCCGCCTGAAGCGGCATGAATCTGGACTCTATGAGAGCGGCAATGCCCGCTACCAACCAAATAACTCCCCAGCAAGCCATCCATCCAGCAAAGATCATCCAAATAATGATCCAGTCCGGTTTATTACTGAACAGAGCCAGAGCAGCGCCCACCAACGCTGAAGCACCGAACAATCCCAACGCGCGAACGATCTTCGTCTGGCCCTCGCTTCGCTTTTCCAATTTATTCTTAGCTGCTTTGGGCTTCTTCGCGGCATCTTTGTCCAATTGGGCGGGGTCAAGTTGTTGCGCCAGGGCCAGGGCAACTGTTTCCAGATTGGTGCCACAAGCGCGACAAAACTTTGCACCATCAAGATTCTGCGTCGCACACCGGGGACAGTACATAGTAACTACCTCAATACAAAAAGAACCGAATTCTGCTTGACCGGTTGAGCATTCAATCGTCTGCTTTAAGCTGCCTAAGCACTTGTGGGATGTCCTTCATGTAGCACTTGGGCTAAGTCTTTTCGCTGAGGGAGCAGATTTGCTTTTAGCAGACCGTCGCGCCAGTAGCGCAAGTGGCAATCCGACCAATAGGGCATGTCCAATAATCCCGGTCAGAAAGATAGACAGGCGCGGCGTGGCGGATCTTGGCCCAATAGCTGACAGCGGGATGACGACATAATTCATCCCCAGATACGCGATTATCCCGTAAATCAATCCGCTGACAACGGGGTGACGAATCAACACCGGCAATATCAGAGTTGCCGTGTAATAAACTGTGGCGATGCATGTCGCGACGACAAAATGAAGCAGGAGGCCTAGTAAGAAAGTCCGGATTCCGCCTTCAACCGCAGCCGTTCTCCCAAGCACTCCCGCCGCGACAGACTGGAAGATTCGCAGCGGCTTTGCCCCCAATATCAGGCCGTAAAAAGTGAAAGCGAATAGCATGTCGAGGATTCCGACGACTAAACCTCCATAAACGATCGTGTCGAAAGCACGCGCGCGCTCGAACGAGGGTGCTACGGCAGGATCCTCGAAGTCTTTTTTTCTCATCTCGCTCTCCATTTACATAACGACTCAACATCAGTCGGGTGAACATCATATGAATGCCTGGCAATGCTTCGATTTAACGCTTCGCATCATCCGGCGTTCCCAGTTCAGTGTTGCAACTCTATCGTCGCTGCGCCAAGCACTCGACGAGAATTTCGCTCCTGTACAAAGGCCACGGCTTTCATGTTTTGGCGCTTTCAGCTGGAATTCAGATCTAAGGACCGTTCGACACTGAAGCTTCCGCCGTTGGCAGTGCCAAGCCTCGTGAGTTTACGCACCACCGCAGAATGCGCGAGTTTGTGCCCTGAGTTTTCCCCTCGCGATACTGTACTCAACAAGCCACTCTCGGTTAGCGCCAACATCACTTCTGCAGTATCACCGTTTGAGACACCGAGCACATTTTGCACTCTAACTAAGAGCGTAATGGACTTGGCAGCGGATTTCGCAGTTGCAATACTCACGTCAGCCTTAGTCGAGCGAGCGGCTTTGGCGATTGCTTCGACGATCATCTTCGACTGGTTCCCGACAAAGGGAGTTTGCCCGTCTACGATCATCTGCGGGGTATAGACGTCATCCTTGCGGTCAAACGCCTTCGCATACTCTACTTGCCGTTGACTGAACTCCGCCGAGGAAAATGGATCCTTTCCAGCCCTGGTGATCCCAGTAATCGACGTGCTCACTGAGGATGATTATCCGAACACCTTCGAGCGGTTGTGTCAACCTTTTGAGGTTCACTGACTCCGTGTACTTGCCGCAGAAGCGTGTAGGCTACGGCTTTCAACACCTCGCTCTTCGCCAATTCAATTTTTGTATTGCCTGCACCATTGTCGGGAAATGTTCTTGGGAGATTTTGCATCTTACTCACCTTTGAAGTAGTCATTTCGCCTAAACGCCGGGTGAGACTCACGACCGCTCAGGCGAGCAAGGTTCGAAAGCTAAACGTTCCTCAGCTTCAACTTGGATGCGCGGTTCAAGCATGTGAATCAAATATGTGATCAGTGTGCAATTCTGCGTGACGAATGACGGTCAGGCGATGATGAGTGACGCCGCCATTGTGATTCGCGGTTTGGAGGTGGTGGTAGCGACCGGATGCTACGGTCGACTCCAAAAAGGCCCGTTTAAGCAGAGTTGAGTTTAGTATCCGGTCGCTACCGAGACTGTGTAATAACTCCGCGTTGCCGTGTCATGAGGTCAGTACGACCTCGCGATAGCGGGTGGGTTCTCCCTCGGGATCGATCGGTCCGCGCACCGAACTTGCTCAGAAAGGGTTGGGTGAAGCGGCGACCAGTCTTTGACCTCCGATGCGCGATAAGTCTCTGACTTACCGAAGACCGTAGCCCAGTTTTCCGGTCTTTGACCGGAGTCTCAAAGGTCGGGGACCTTTAAGAATTTTAAAAAGGTCGCCGGCAAGTCAGAGACTTGCCGCGCATCGAAGGTCAAAGACCTTACCTGCAAATTGAAAATCCTGAGGAAGACCCACCCGCTACCGCGAGGTGGTACTGATGACCTCATGACACCGCAGCGAGAATCATCACCTCGTTGCTACCGCTCTCGGTTCTGTATTGACTTCGCTGGGCGGACCGGCTGAGTGCACTTTTTGTGCAAAGCCTTGCGTCTCACTTCTTTTTGAGGAAATTCTCGAAATGCTGGCGATAGCCGCGGCTAAGGGTGTGGGAGGCCCATTGCCGTGCCTTATTCGGAATATCACTCGAAGTCATAATCGAGCGTCATGGAATATGGCTGTTGATGCCCGACAGCAAATTCCCCGTTCCCTCGCAGCCCGCGCAGGTCTCCAGTTCCAGAACCTGGAACAACAAGCAATGTAACCGTCGCTACGCCACCCTTGAATGTGCCGCTGTGCTGCAGCACAAAGCTCCCCGAGCGACCGCCAACGCTGCCCACCACTCGCTCCAGACCGAGGAAACTGGCCGAGCCGTCGTCACGGTACATCATTAAGTACTCAAGCTTCCCCTCTCCCGTGATGTCTCCTTGATAAGACTTGGTCACGCTGACGCGGGTAAGCTTCGGCATACCGTTCATCTCGTTGTAAGGTTTCTCGTCCCAAGCTTTCAACTCGAATGTGGCCTTTGCGTGTGTCTTCATAGCTGTTGCCTCCTCTGTGATCCAGGCTTTTGATTACCTTTCCTATCCTTTGTCCGAGCTAACGCAAAGAGAGAAGCGGTAACTAAAAACACACGATAACGGAAATGTGTTTCATACAGCACAAAGAGAGAATAGTGCTCGCAAGGTAGCGGACCCGAACCCAGGGCAGAATCAGAAACCGTGAGTTGTTTACGACTAGTTGAAGATTGCGTGCCCGCTCGACGTCGGTCCAACCAATCCAGCCGTCCCGCGCCGCCATCTTCCATGCGGAACTGGGCCACAGCAGACGTCGCATGTAGAATGGTTCGGCATGCGGTGGAAGGTCGTTCATGACTAGGGTTAAGGACAAGACCAGGCCGATTCGAGTTTGTGTCGTGTCAATCGCGCTGAGTATTGCGCTCGGATCTGTTAGCGCCTCCTTCAAGCGCCGTTTAAGGCAAGACCAGAAGGCATCCGGCACGACGTATTCCTCCAAGCGGATGGCGGACGGGAAACAGTGGACGACACAGAATCTCAACGTCCACACTGTCCCGTCTTATTGCTACGAAGATGCGGAACCGAATTGCCGTCAGTATGGCCGTTTGTACACGTGGGAGTCCGCGCGGCGAGGATGTCAATCATTAGGAGATGGCTGGCAATTACCGACGGACGACGAATGGCGGCAAATGGCGAAGCACTACGGTGGGGTCCGTGAGGATTCGGATGGCGACGGTAAAGCGGCGTACAAGGCGCTCTTGAGCGGAGGCAGCTCGGGATTCAATGCCTTACTGGGTGGCGGCCGCTCCGATGATGGCCAGTATGCACGGTTGGAAGCCCATGGATTCTACTGGACGGCATCAGAAAGTGATCCGGTCAGTGCATTGTTCTACAACTTTGGTCATAGCGGGCTAGCTCTCTATCGTCAAAGCGGTGGCGAGAAGCAGAGAGCATTTTCCGTTCGGTGTGTCAGGGAGTGACGACTGAAAACTCTGTCCCCGCCTCTGCTGAAATAACCCGCGCGCACCGCTTCGCAGCCTATAACGACCCCGGTCTGAATCATTGCAATCCAACCGTCACCAAGAGAGGACTTTCGCGATTAGTGTGTTGGACAATTGCGTGGATGGCTGCGAGCCACGTGATAGCTGCGAGAATGTAGCCAACCGTGAAAAAGCAGTCGCAAAGACCGCGGAAAGTGCTTCATCCCAACTCCGCCGATTTGTCCAGCTTAAAAACAACTATCCATCAAATGTTCAACGATCGATCTGAGGAGAATTTATGCGAACAGTAATATTCACTTTGTTTCTATTAATGAGCAGACTCGTCTCCGCAGCGCCCTTTACGATGAACGGCTGGCAATTTCACGAGCGCGACGTTCCGAAGCTGGCGGAAGCCGTCAAAAAGGCGCCTGAGTATGGCGTGAATTTCTTCATCTTTTCCCACGGATTCTTTCATTCCGTCGAAGAATTCTTAAACTCGCCCGACCGGCAGCGGGACGTTTTATATATCGGTTCGCTCGCCGACCAGCAGAAAATTCCCTGGTACCTGTGGATCCACGAACTCGATGATATTCCGCAGCGGTTCAGAGAGGGGAAGCGAGTCAATTTGGATGATCCGGCATTGATCCCTTATTTGCAGAATCGTTATGAACGGCTACTGGCGAAATGCCCCAACTCCGCCGGTTTGGTACTCACGCTTCACGAGAGCAACAACAAGGTCTTCCGCGATTCTGAGGTGAAATCGAAGTTGTCGGTTTCGAATCGCATCCGCCTGATCGCAAGACTTGTCTACGACGTTGCCAGAAAGCATGACAAGAAGTTTATTTTGCGCAACTTCTTTTACGAGCCGAAGGAAATGGAATATTTCGCAGAGGCGATCACCACGTTGCCGGATGACATCATCATCATGAGCAAGGACACCACACACGAGTTTGATCCCTGGTATCCACCCGATCCACTGCACGGAAAAGTGGGGAAAAAACTTCAGATCATGGAGCCCGACCTCGGTGTGGAAAAAGCCTGGAGCGGGCAGGGCCACTACGCGCAGGTCGAATACATCCAGCGCTACGTCCGGCGTGCTCGTGTCCTGGGTTTGGCCGGCGCGGTTGGACGCGCGCGCTTGTTCTGGGACCATCCGTTTGAGGACACACACGAGATTAATCTCTATGCATTTTCACGTTTCATGAAAGAGCCGGATCTGGACGTGGACACGGTGCTGCTGGATTGGGCCAGACGGCGTTATCCGGCAGAAGCTGCGCCCCTCATCGCCTCAGCTATGAAGCGAACTGAATTCATCCAGCACCACGGTCGCTGGTTTTTAGGATTCTGGTTGACCAAATCGATCGGAGATGAATGGGGTGACTATCCCTATTACTTTGGCCACATCCTGCTGCGCTCGCGTTACAAGTGGACCAAAGATCCGGCGGACAAGGAACTTGAACGGGGGCTGTATTCCCCCAATCCGGCACTATTTGCCAAACTTGTAGCAGAGAAGGATGAGGTCATTAAGCAAGTACGTGCCGGGATGGCCGATATCAACGACGCGGCGCGCTATCTGACACCGGAACAGGCCGAGCCTTTGCGAGAAGGGTTCCGTTATCTGCTTGATGCCGCGGATCTGGAAAAAGAATGGACGCGGGCCTTTTTTGCTCAGCGGATGTGGATGAAGGAACCCAGCGAGGAGCACGCGATGGTCGTGAATGACGCCCTGGCAAAGCTTGAAGCAATGGACCGCTTGCCGGGAGTTGCCTATGGCCGAAACCCACGCACGGGACACCGTTATAACATCGACAAGTTCGTGCTGGAGATGCGCTGGCGATTGGCCAACCGGGCTCGCGCGTTAGAAGAAGACACAGCAATCCTTGAACGCACTGTCCGCGCCACCGAGGTAGACAGGAACTGAGCAAAGTAATTCGGTTTCCGACTAGTTAGTAGGGAATACGCTTCCAGGAGAATCGAAACGAAAATGACAAGGCTCATTGTGACGACCTTGACCGAGTTAGTAGTCAATTCATTTACGAATTTATTTCCCCCGAGTTAGCTGGTGAGGATCCTAAAACATGACTAATTCAAACGATCAATCTTTTTCGAGGCGCAAGTGGCTGCGCGTCGCGTCAATCTCGTCGATCGGTTCGGGTTTGCTGGCCAACACCCGATCCGCGGCGAGCGTTCGGGAGCACCCGACAAACACTGACCTGAATCTCGGCGCCCGCGTCTATAACGTTCGCGATTTCGGAGCGAAAGGCGATGGCAGCAGCCTCGACACCGCAGCGATTCAAGCGGCGATTGATACCTGCAATAAGGACCAGGGCGGGACGGTGCTCGTGCCGGCGGGTGTGTTCGTCATCGGCACGGTTGAGATGAAGAGTAATGTCACGCTGCATATTGCGGCCAGCGGCAAGCTGTTGGGCAGCGCTGACGGCAAGCAATACCATGCGGCGGAGGCGATCCCGCTCAGTGGAGACTCGACCTTAGGCGATGGGAATGTCGGACTCATCTTCGCGGTTAACGCTCAGAATATTGTTATTGAAGGACCGGGAACCATCGATGGGCAAGGCGCGCAATTTCGCAGTCCCAGCCGCGGGGTCCTGCCACCAGCCGGAATTGGCGGCAGCCGTCGTCCGTATCATCTGCTCTTTCATCGCTGCCGGAACCTCACGATTCGCGATATTTTCCTCTTTCAAAGCGCATTTCATTCAGTCCGGATCATCCAAAGCAGTTACGTCAATCTGGACGGCATACACATCTACAATCGTGTGAACCGCAATAATGACGGGTTTCATTTCATCAGCAGCCAATACGTCCACATCAGCAACTGCGACGTTGAATGTCAGGATGATGCCTGTGCGCTCTTCGGAAGTTGCAAATTCGTTACGGTAACCAATTGCTCCTTCAGCACGCGCTGGTCCGTGTTCCGATTTGGCGGCGGCGAGGCCGAAAACATCACCGTCTCAAATTGCCTAATCTACGAGACCTACGGTTGTCCGATCAAAATGCGTTGTGGACCTGGCTCGCGTTTTGAAAACATTTCCTTCTCCAACATTGTGATGAAGAATGTGACTGGCCCGATCTCAATCGGCCTCGGCCCGCAACCACGACGCCCTCCCTCGCAACCGGGTGCGAATGCGACCGAGACCAACACGCAGCCGGCACAGCCTCAGACAAATGTAGGGCAACCAGAAACCGTGGGCATCGTCCGCAATATCTCCTTCCATGGAATTCACGCCACGGTCGCCAAGCCAGTTCAATTGCCTGATGTGCCTTTCACCAGCGCCTACAATCCGGGCGAAGTGTTTTCGTGCATCGTGCTCAACGGCATGGGCCAGGCCTTTCTTGAGAACATTAGTTTCCATGACGTGCATGTTAGCTTTCCGGGTGGTGGTACGGCAGAGCAGGCAGCAGTGCGTGACGTTCCGAAAGTCGCGGGTGAGTACTACGAGATTGGTGTGCCGCCTGCGTACGGCATGTTTGCCCGCAATGTGCGCGGGTTGACGCTCCACGACGTGCGATTCGAGGTTGCCACACCCGAATTGCGGCCGGCAGTAGTTTTTGATCACGTGGAAGATGCTGCTGTGAACGGATTCAGCGCGCAAGGTGTAAAAGCGGCCGAGTCGCTGTTGCGGTTTATCGACACGCGCGACGTTTTGCTTAGCGCCTCACGAGTGCTTACGCCGGCCGCCGTCTTTCTGCGCGTCGAGGGCGCGACCAGTCAGGGAATTACAATTGACGGAGGCGACTTGTCAAAAGCGGCTGCGCCGCTGTCGTTTAATACAGATGCTGGCCCAAAAGCAGTGAAGGTGCGTGGGTGAACGAATTCACTGTTCGGTTGGTGCTTGATCTGCTCTGCGAAGAGTCGAAGGTTGCCCCCGGGCAAATCCAGATTGACCCCAGAAAGATCTCAAAGGTATTTGAAGAAGTTGATTGAGTTGATGTCTATCGCGCGACCGAGATTCGATTTATGGAAAACCGTTTCGGAAGCGAGTTCGGGAGATGGGCATTCACGAGGTACTTCTGCCTCCTGCCTTCCGCGAGGCCTACAGTCGATCGTGGCCGTGGATGAGCCGGAGGATGGCGCCGGGCGTTAAGAACTCCGCGACGACCGGCTCGGTCGAGTCTTCATCCGCACCCTTGTCCTTCGGCGCCGTGCGCGGTTGTCCGTCCAAGTCGAACGTAACCGCGGGGTAGTTGCCGATGGCGCTGTCGATCGCAGGGCTCCCGGCCTGCGGACGGAAGATTCCCTTCGCTTTGGCCTCGAGGAGGGGGTTGATCATGTCGTACGTGCCCGCGGGCATAACGCCGGCGCCAGCGGTCTCCCAGATAATGTTGCCGCCCCACGTTGCGCCCGGGTACGGGCCGCTGAGGCTGGCCGCCACGCCGCCGCCCTGCACGATATTGTTGGCAAAGATCGTGTTGGTGGCGCCAAGGCCATTTGTTCTACCAGTCATGAAGTAGTTGCGCGTGTTGTTGACGAGCGTGTTGAAGGTGATCACGCAGTTGTCTGGCCGGTCGTGGGACGTCAGCGGGGACCCGTCGGCCACTTCGCCGTCGCCGTTGCCGATGTTGATCCCGATAGCCGCCTCGAGGTAGTTGCTAAATACCTGATGACGATCGCCAAAGATCCGCAGACCGGCGCTGTTGCGGAAGTAGTTACCGTAGACCAAACAGTCGTTGCCGTGACGAAGCGTGAGCTCACCGCCGGGTGAGTCAACGATCGTGTTGTAGCGATAAGTGTTTGAGCTCGACTTGTTGGAGATAAGCTCGTTCTCACCGGTACAGCGCTCGAATAGGTTGTGCTCGATCACTCCAAGACCGTTCGAGAGACTCAGGCCACTCAGGCCGAAGCGGATCGTCTCCGCCCCATTCCCGCCTGGGCTGGTAAAGTCGTGGAAGTAGTTGTGATGGATCCATACCCGCTGAGCGATCTGGCTGCCAGACCCACGCACATCGATCATGTTGCCAAGCGTGCTCTTGTTCCGGAACTCGTTGCGGTCCACTTGCGCGTCATGGCCGGCGACCGTCAGATAGGCGCCCTCGCCAGTGCACTCGAAGAAGTTGCGCGTAAAACGGATGTGGGTCGCGCCGGACCGGATCTGGTTTTGGCCGGAGCTGTGGGTGAACAGGAAACCCTCGATCTCGACGTATTTGGCCGGGCTGGTCACGTTGAAACCGCGCGTGCCTGTGATTTCAACACCGCCGACCGTCTGCGCCAGGATTTTGATTGGTTCCGTCGCGTTGCCCTGACGGTTGACCGTGATCGAAGCGCTGGTGGTGTACACGCCATTATGTAGGATGATGATGTCGCCGGCGACGGCACTATTGATGCGCGCCTGCAGGTCCGCGATAGAGTTGACTTCGTAAGTGGCGGCGGCGGCCGTGGTGGTGTAGATCAGGCCGGCCAGTACGAGGCATGAGCACACGAAGACGCGACTGCTTTTCATTGCGGTTCCCTCCCGAATTCGATTTCCGTCATAACGCAGAGCGTGGAGTCTGCTCACCCGCATGGATGACCGCCCGCGCGCAACTGCTTACTTGTACGACGTCATAGCCGCCGCATGCAGAGTACATCCAAGGCTGAAAGGGGGAATTAGGACGGTATCGTACAACGCACGGATGAATAGTAAAAGCTAGAAACTATGCTAACGCGCGTTTCCACCCAAATAGAGTTTTCGGTACGGAGAAGTGCTGGCATATGGAACTTCTAAGTAATTAGTGGATACATATTACTGATGACAAACAATGGGCTGACAAACCTCGCTGGTAGCCGGATGGCGAGACAATATATTTAGCTTCTAATCGCGGCACCGGGTTTATCAACGCGTGGGGCATCCGATTTGAGCCGTTGAACGGAGGGCCTGTAGGCGAGCCATTTCGGGGTTATGGTCTTTGAAAGCTCGATGAACTTAACCACTCGTGACGCTCAAAACAGATCGTAGGTCGGCCACTGCGAGACGCCGTTGATGATCTGTTGTACCGCGCCGGCCAGATTGAAAGCGAAGCCGTCATTCGCCGGTCTAGTGTTGGCGATCACAGCGTAGGTGTAGCCGTTGGGCAGCACCTGGAGGAACGAAATGGTCCCGTTCATTGCGCCG
>DASXSC010000262.1:0-8048 GCA_036506215.1 Pyrinomonadaceae bacterium
GAGAATTGGCCTCGGCTTCGTGCCGCGGATGTGTGTGGCTGAGGAGCTGCAGCGGGGCAGTCTTGTTACGGTGCCGGTACAGGATTTAAGTTACGAGCGCACGCTTTGGGCAACACATCGGCGCGAGATGACTTTCTCGCAGGCGGCCGCGCAATTTCTCAAACTCTTGAGCAAACAAGCCAAAAACCAATTCAGAAAGTAAATGATCCGCGTACTTTTTTGGAGTGCTCTTCCACGGTTTTTCAGAACAAGCCGTTGAAACGGCTCGCGCTTTTTCAAGCATCGATGACCACCTCGCTGAAGCGAGGTGAGAATAATAATTAAATTGAACCAGCACAGTAAATTGACATTCCGAGCGCATGTGTGCGATAAAGTCATTCGCGTTTGGGAAAGATCTTTTGAAACGAGTATCGTGGCGATTTAAGGCGACTTGCTCCACGTAAAAAACTGCTAAAGAGCTGCTGAGGTTTTCCCGAGCTATCATGGAACCCCGCGCACTCTTGAGGCGCGGGGTTTTTCTTTTGCTCCGCACTCGCTTAGGAGTTTGAGCCTACCAATCGCCACGCAGACTTTAAGGAGACTGCGATGGCCACAATTGAAGAACCCAATATTCTTGATGTCGAGAGGGCTGCACCCTCCCTAACTGTCGGGCTATTGCCCGATTACCACCTCGAAACAATTGCTTTGCACGCCGGCACTCCGCCGGATCCAACCACCGGCGCCATGCTCACGCCGATCTATCAGACGACGACTTACCGGCAGGAGAGAGTTCGAGAGGACAAGGGATTCACCTACAGCCGCGCGGCCAATCCCACCGTGTCCGCGCTCGAGCGGCGGCTCGCGGCACTGGAAGGCGCTGAGTTCTGCACTTGTTATGCGAGCGGTTTGGCGGCCACGACGGCCTTGTGTTTGGCGCTGTTGCGCGCCGGCGATCGCGCTGTCGTTTCCCAGGCAGTATACGGCGGCACGGTGCGACTCTTTGAAAGAGTGCTGGCGCAGTTCGATGTGCAAGTCGAGTTTGTCGATACCTCAAATGAAACCGACCTCGCCGACTCATTGAAATCAAAGCCCCGGTTTGTTTTTATCGAAACTCCTGCAAATCCAACTCTCAAACTAACGGACATTCAACTAGCGGCGCAGTTGGCTCACGAAGCAGGCACGTTGCTCGTGGTGGATAACACTTTGTTGACGCCCGCGCTGCAACGTCCGTTCGATTTCGACGCTGACGTCGTGCTGCATTCGACGACGAAGTTTATCGACGGACACAACGCGACCGTGGGAGGGGCGCTGATTACGCGCGATGCAGAACTGCAAGAGCGTTTCGCTTTTACCCGCAAGGCGACAGGTGCGATCCAATCTCCATTTCCGGCGTGGTTGACCTTGCAGGGAGTCAAGACGCTGCCGTTGCGGATGGCGCAACAATCCGCGAACGCTCTGCGTGTCGCAGAGTTTCTGAAACAACATTCGCGAGTGGAGCGCGTCAACTATCCCGGTCTGGAATCATTTCCGCAAATTGAATTGGCGCAACGCCAGCAACGAACCGGTGGCGCACTGATCTCTTTCGAGGTGCAGGGCGGCACTGGTGCCGGAATTCGTCTGATGCATTCCGTGCGCCTGTGCGCGCTCGCGGAAAATCTCGGCGCGGTCGAAACGATCATTACGCATCCGGCGTCGATGACGCATGCGGATATGCCGGTTGAGCACCGCGCGGCCGCCGGGATCTCCAATGGCCTGGTGCGTCTGTCGGTCGGGCTGGAAGATCCCAACGATCTGATTCGCGACCTCGATCAGGCGCTGGCGAAGGCCAGTTAGGTTGCATTGACCAAAAGGACAAGCGTGATGGCAAAGAAATCCACGATCGTAGTGCTGAAGTTTGGTAGTTCGGTTTTGCGAGGTGAAGAGGATCTGCCAACCGTGGTTCATGAAATCTACCGTTGGTGGCGAGACGGCGCGCAGGTGATTGCCGTGGTCTCGGCATTTGGCGACACCACGGATGAGTTGATGCGCCGCGCGGAAAAGATCTGCGCGCGTCCCTGCCAATCAGTTTTGCCAAGTTTATTGGCCACCGGTGAATCGACCTCGGCGGCGTTGCTGGCGCTGGCATTGAAGAAAGCCGGCATCGCAGCGCGCCTGCTTGACGAAGTGCAGGCAAAGCTACGGACGGTCAGCGGTAGCACCGATGCGGTTCCGGTGGCGGTTGATGTACCAAGGCTGGTTCGTGAATCTGAACGCGCCGTCGTGGTGCTTCCTGGGTTTGTTGGTCGAGATGAAAGCGGGGACAGAACGGTTCTCGGCCGGGGCGGCTCAGACCTGACCGCACTGTTCCTTGCGCATCAATTGCAGGCGCGGTGCGTGCTCATCAAAGATGTTGACGGCCTCTACACCAGTGATCCTGCTTTGAGCGTTTCACCCATGTCGCGTTTCACGCATGCCTCCTACGACACTGCGATTCGACTTGGCGGCAGGGTTGTGCAAACCAAGGCGGCGCGCTTTGCTGCCGCCAACAAAGTTCATTTCAGTATCACCTCAATCGGCGCACAGGACGAAACTGAAGTCGGGCCGGTTGCCGATCGACTCGGCGTCGTGGATTCTCCACTCGAACCGTTGCGAGTCGCGCTGCTCGGTTGCGGCACTGTCGGCGAGGGAGTTTTTGAACGGATCAAAGCCTTCCCGAATCTGTTTACGTTGACGGGAGTCGGTACGCGCACCGGACAGCGCGCGAGAGCCGCGAGCGTACCGGACAGGTTGATCACTTCAGACCTGGAAGGCCTAATTGAAGGACCCTGTGACGTGGTTATCGAGTTGATCGGAGGAGTGAATCGAGCTGGATCACTGATCGAGCAATCGCTGAGACTTGGCCGCGCGGTCGTGACTGCGAACAAGGCGTTGGTCGCGCAGTCATGTGATCTCTTTGAACGTCTCGCCCACGAAAACAAATCGACGTTCAAATACAGCGCGGCGGTTGGCGGCTGTATGCCGGCGATCGAGACAGTCAGGCGGGCGAGGGAGCGCGGGCCACTGCGAAGTATTCGCGGCGTCCTGAATGGCACGTGCAATTTCGTGATCGATCAAATCGCAACCGGCAGCAGTTTCGACGACGCTGTGCGCGAGGCACAGAGAGCAGGGTATGCAGAAGCCAATCCAGGTTTAGACCTTGACGGTATCGATGCCGCACAGAAGCTCGTCTTGCTCGCGCGGGTGGCGTTCAATATCAACCTTCCGCTGCGCTCAATTTCGCTGGAGGGCATTCGAGCTTTGAATAGCGAAGCGATTCGGAGTGCGCACGAGCGTGGTCGCACTGTGCGGCTGGTCGCAGAGTGTCGCCAGACATCGGCTGGTTTAGTCGAGGCGAGCGTGCGGCCGATCGAATTAACGTTTGATCACCCGTTGGCCCAGGTGCAGGGTGTCGAGAACCGACTTGTCGTCGAGCCTGAGGTTGGCGAGCCGATCGTTACTTCCGGTGCGGGTGCCGGACGATGGCCCACCACGGAAGCGGTCGTGGCCGATCTGCTCGACGTTGTCGGCGCCCATTCAGCTCGAGATGTGCGATTGGAGGCATGCGCATGAAGCCAGGTGTGTCGACTTGCCAAAGCTTAGTTAAAAGAAGCGAATGCCAGCGCGGCCAGAAGTCCCCATCTTAGCCCCATCCGGCTAGTTGAGGTCGAACCGATCTTTGATACACCACAGTCGAACTTGTTGCTACCAGATGAGTTGCCGGGTTTGCGGAAGTGAGGTGAGGAACGACAAAATCTATACCCAGTCCGTTTGCGTTTGATTGAAGGTTAAAGACGCGTAGTGATAAATGGTTGAGTCGCTTGTAGTTCTAGTCGCAAAAAGTTTCGTTCGAAAGCTGCCGCTTCGCAACAAAAGTCCGTTGCGAATTTCATCAAAGTCAGAAAGTGAAACTGTAACTTATTGAAAAGATTGGTGCCGAGGGTGGGAGTCGAACCCACACGACCTTACGGTCAACGGATTTAAGAACGTTGCAGAGGGTTCCACGTAGTCTGACGAAACGATATGAGCCAGTATTTACGCGCCTAGCGGTCGTCAACGGATCGCTTCGGCTGGCTATATATCAAAACGTAAGGTCCCCATCTTGGCCCCATCTTCATCCTTAAAAAGGAATGTGCCGTGTCGCCGCCGTGAAAGAGAGGCGAACTATTGTAAATTCAATGGAACTCGGCGGCATGGATAGCACTCTACCGCACTTAGAAGACTCACAGGGATCCTTATTGGACGTTTAATGAACGCGCGATTAGAAAAGCAATTTTCAAAGCTTATGACGATCAGCAAGCGGCGTCAGTCTGAATGTCGTTGGCTCTTGGCTTTGCCACTCCGATGCGCGGCAAGATGTTTTTGGGATGCGGCGGTCTGAGACGTCTTTGGTCGTGGCGCCGCGTGAGAAAAGGTTTGGCCGTCGCCCCATTAATGGGGCTCCATAGCAATTCTTATTTCTCACCCAGGCGCGTAAACGCCTGGGCTAGAGAAAACATTAGGATGTAATTAGGTCCCCACTCGCCAGCGCCAGGCCGACGCTCTGGACGATGCGCCTGAATCTCGCGTCGCTTCGCAAATTTTGCCACCGCGGATCGACCGTGATGTAAATCATCCAGCCGTCGTGTATTTCATAAGCTCGGTTCAGCCATTCGAAGCATTCTTCTTTCTGACCAAGACCGCCATGAATGAGCGCCAGATCATAGGCTGACACATACCGGTGCTCAGATATTTCAGTCAATTGCTGCAGCAGTTTTTGCGCGTCGGTCGTCGCGCCCGAAACGGCATAACAATGAGCCAAAGAAGCGAGGCTCTCAGGGCTGCCTTGGGAAAGCTCTCTGGCTTTCGCGAACTCGGCGATGGCGGCGTCGTACATCTCGCGCTGTTCATAGACGCGACCCAACTCAAGATGTGCCAGGGGATGCGGCTGTATTTCGATGGACCTGTGAAATTGATCTATCGATTCATCGAATCGACCGGCGAAGTAGAGTAGCTCCGCCGCGCTGCGGTTGTCTGGCGCTGATAGTGGGTCGAGTTGTAGAGCACGATTAACCGCGGCGATGGAATCATTGAAGTGGCCGGTAAAGGCCAAGTAATACGCGTATAAGTTCCAGGCGTGCGCAGCACCCGGATTCAGTTCAAGCGCTCGCCGCAATTCCCTTTCGGCCTTGGGCCAATCAAACAAATGCATATTGATGTGACCGATTGTCGCATGAGCCTCGGCCAAAGCGTCGTCAAGCTCCAGAGCGCGGGCAGCGGATTGCCGGCCCTTCAAGAAGGCTTCCTTTGGCGGCGTCGCCTGAACGCCGACGTCGCCGAGCAGCGTCTGGCAATCCGCCAGGCCGGCGTACGCCAGAGCAAAATTTGGATCGAGTGAAAGTGCCTGCTGAAGGTACTCAATCCCACGCTTGGCGTCCTCCTGCGTCCGCTTGTTGAAGAAGAAGCGGCCCCTGAGGTAAAGCTCGTAGGCTTGAGTATTCTTAGTATGGCGCTTCATGAGGCGCTTTTTCTGCGCGCCCGAAACTTTAAGCCGCAGCGCTTCGGAGATTTGTCCGGAGATCTCTTCCTGCAACTCAAAGATGTCGGCCATCGGCCGTTGATACTGCTCGCCCCAGAGTTGTGATCCGTCACCTACGTCAACCAGTTCTGTTCCAATGATCAGACGTTCACCGATTTGCTGAACTCTTCCCGTCAACACCGCCTGCACTCCCAGGTCACGGCCCACCTGTTGTGGATCTGTCTCGCGCCCTTTGTAGCGGAAGACTGTGCTACGCGCCAATACTCTCAGGCGAGGTAGTTGAGACAGGCTGTTAATGATGCCCTCAGTGATGCCGTCGCTGAGATAATCCATGTTTGGATCGGCGCTGGTATTAGTTAAGGGTAGGATAGCCAGAGATTCGATGCGCCGGCGAGAAACTGGTTTCCGCGACGCTAATTTAGGAACCGGCCCGGTTAAATGGACAGCCGGAAGAGCTTCAGCCGGCGCCAGACCGACGCGGCGGAGCAGATCTTGAAAACGCGCATCCGTGCGCAGGACGTCCAACACCGGTTCGACCTTAAGCTCTATGAAATCCGGGTTGCGTTCCTGATAACCTTTTTCCAGCAACGCTATCGTCCGCTCTTTGTCACCCAGCGACGCGTAAATTTTTGCCAGGTGATACGCTGAGACATAACGTTCTCTTGCGCGCTCATTTAACTCGTCAAGTAACTTTTGCGCTTCCTCGCTCATCCCCGCCGCCGCATAGGCCTGTGCCAGCCCCGCTAATGTTTCGGTGCTCCTTCCCGAGAGAGCGACAGACTTTTGCGCCTCCTCGAGAGCCTCGCGGTGCAATCCTTTTAATGAATAGAGCTGACCGAGCCGGTAGTGCGACAAGAAGTGGTTGGGATCCAATTCAAGCGCCTTTCGGAATTGTTCAATCGCCTGGTCATATTTGCGGGCAAATAAGAATGCGAAGCCGAGGGTCGCGGTGATAACGGGCGAGATTGGGTCTGTCTCCTGGCCCTTTTTGATTATGGCGATAGATTCACCCGCCCTGCCCATCGCCATTAGATACTCAGAGTACCAATGGTAAGCAATCCCATGTCCAGGATTGAGTTTGAGAGCGCGCTTGAATTCTTCTTCGAGGCCGGACCAGTCCCAGTCATGAAGTCTGGCATGGGCCAGCGAGGCGTAAGCTTCGCCGAGGGTATCGTCTATCTCAAGAGCCTTCCGCGCTACGGCCTTCGCCGTCAGAAGTCCTTCTCCTGGAGCTATGATTCCTCGCAATGCGAGCAGTGCATATGAGTCTGAGAGTCCAGCATATGCGGCGGCGTAAGCAGAATCCTCTGCGATCGCCTGGTTGAAATATTCGATGCTTTTGCGCAGAGCCTCTTCCGTCCGTTTGTACCAGAAGTAGCGGCCTCTCAGATATAGTTGGTAGGCTTCGGCGCTGGCAGTATATCTTTTGGCCAGACGCTTCTTCTCCTCACCGGTCAGCTTCAGACGCAATCTCTCGGAAATCTCTTTGGCAATCTCTTCTTGTAGATCAAAAACGCCCGAAAGCTTTCGGTTATACCGCTCGCCCCAGAGATGTGCGTCGTTCGTGACGTCGATCAGCTCGGCGGCAATCGTCAATTCGTCACCAAGGTGTCGAACTCTCCCGGTGAGCACGGCCCGGACACCCAGCTGCTGGCCGACTTCCTGCGGATCAACTTCTCGGCCCTTGTAGCGGAAGACTGTGCTGCGCGCTACCACTCGCAGCTTCGGCAGTTGCGAGAGCGTGTTGATAATGCTTTCGGTAATGCCATCGCTGAAATACTCCATATCAGGATCAGCACTATCGTTTTCCAGCGGCAGGATCGCCAATGAATCGATTGCTTTCTTCCGCCGGCTGGATTTGGGTGGCGGCTTATCAACCTGCCTGATTGGGCCTGATTGACCATCGTCAACGGCGAATAAACGCCATTCTCCCTCGACGCCCTTGAGGGGCCGAGCGCGTCGCTCCTCAAACTGAATACCCGAGCCTGCTACCAGATCTTTGACCGTGCTTGAAACCAGCACTTCACCGGCTCGCGCTTTTGCGGCAATCTGCGCGCTCATCTCGACAGCAATGCCGGCGAGCTTTTCATTGATTGTGTCGCATTCACCTGTATGCAGACCTGCTTTCATCTCGATCCCCAATCGGCGCGCAGAATCTCTGATTGAGCAGGCCGCCCGAATCGCCCGGGCTGGCCCATCGAAGCCTGCCAGGAGTGTATGTTCTCCGGTGTCAAACTCACGGCCCCTGAAACGCTCGATCGCTCTCTCGGCCAGCGACAAAAATGAGTCTGGCCCCTTAGCCGTGCCGGTTGAGCTGAGAACGTTTAGGCACAACACCGTGGCCAGCACGCGATCGAATACCGGAACGTGTCGAATGCCGTCGAGCAATTTTTCGATCTCATCGAGAATCGCTTCCTGATTGCCGACAAATGGCAGGTGATCATCGCCCGGCAATTCGACGTATTTCGCGCCGGGAATCTGTCGGGCCATGTACCGGGCTCCGCCTACGTTCGCGTCCAGGTCGCCGGTGCGGTGA
>DASXSC010000263.1:0-16678 GCA_036506215.1 Pyrinomonadaceae bacterium
TTATTACCTACAGCCGATGCTAGGAATTGCAGATATGGAATGTGTGTCCGATAAGCTTCAGCTTGTCGATGACTTACTAAAAAGGCTTCCTGTGAGAGCAACGACAAGCTAAAGCTTATCGGACATCTCAAACTTATGAACTTATTACCTACAGCCGATGCTAGGAATTGCAGATGTGGAATGAGTGTCCGATAAGCTTCAGCTTGTCGATGACTTACTAAAAAGGGTTCGTGTGAGTGCAACGACAAGCTATTCAGCTTGTCGATGACTTACTAAAAAGGCTTCCTGTGAGAGCAACGACAAGCTAAAGCTTATCGGACATCGGAAACTTATGAACTTATCGCCGACCGAGATTTTTAACGATCGCAAGATCTTTCTCATTGGAAGCACGGGCTTCCTCGGGAAAGTTACGCTCAGCATGTTGCTGCATAGCTTTCCCAATATCGGGCGTGTCTACGTCACGGTACGAGCGCGCTCGCAGGAAGAATCTGAAGCGCGTTTCTGGAACAGCGTCATAACGGCGCCCCCTTTCGATCCGCTACGGGAGCGCTACGGAAGCGCGTTGGATGGATTCATTCGTGACAAAGTGGCCGTGCTTGGCGGCGATATCGCCGAAACAAATCTTGGTTACAGCGAGGAGCAGGCCCAGGCTATTGCCGACGACATCGATGTGGTTCTTAACAGCGCCGGTAATGTTACTTTCAACCCTACGCTTGAAAGTGCGTTGCGAACAAACGTGGTGGGCACGCAGAATGTCATCACGTTTGCCAAGCGGATGAAGCGTCCCGCGCTAATTCATGTGTCGACTTGCTTCGTCGCCGGCAGTCGTTCGGGCCCGGTATGGGAAAACGATCCGGTCGTTGGTTATTTTCCCCGTAAGCGCGAGTTGCCAGGCGTTGAATTCGACGTCGAGCAGGAAATCAAAGACTGCGCCAAACTCGCCGAACGCGTCAGGGAAGAGGCGCGGGATGCGATGATGGTGGCGCGTTTTCGCGAGCTGGCGCGGAAACGGCTAAACGAAGAAAACCGTGACGCTGATGATCCGGATGCCCTGGGACTTGCTGTAGCGCGAGAACGTAAAGTTTGGACTCGCACGCGCCTCACTGACCTTGGTGTCGAGCGTTCGGCATGGTGGGGCTGGCCCAATATTTACACTTACACGAAAGCGCTTGGCGAACAGCTCGTGGCCGCCGAGACGGGCATAGTGCGCGGTATCGTGCGTCCGAGCATCGTCGAGTCGGCGGTGGACTATCCCTTTCCCGGATGGAATGAGGGTTTTACTACCACCGCCCCGATAATTTTCCTGGTCTTGAAAGGTCAGACGCAGATACCGGCGAATGAGAAGTTGATTCTCGATATCACGCCGGTTGATCAAGTTGCCTCAGTGATGCTCGCGGTCGCAGCGCAGGCTTGTGTCGAGGAACCAAAGCTTGTTCATCAGGCCGCCACGGGCGATTCAAATCCCAACAACATGGACAGGATTATCGGCCTGGTTGGTCTCTACAAACGAAAAAGTTTTAAGGAAAAAGATTCGGGCTTCAAGCTCATCAATGAACTTCTCGGGCGGATGGAACCCCGAGCTGTTTCGACATCAGGATTCGAAAAGTTTTCCGTGCCGATGTTCAACTCCGCCGCAAAGAAGGCTTCATCGTTGCTTGACCGAGCGCGACCGCGTTGGGGTGGGGGCCGCGTGGTCGAAGTAATCGACCGCATGAAGACCACCGTCGATCGCGTAGAGGAGATCACACACGAAACGACCGAAGCGTTTGAGATGTTTCGGCCATTCACTATCGATAACGCCTACATCTTTCGCTCAGACAATGTGCGTTCGTTGTTTGAGCGAATCAGAAAAGAAGAACAGGGGCTATTGAGCTGGTGTCCGGAGAAATTGGACTGGTACGACTACTGGCTGAACAAACACTTGCCTGGCTTGAAGAAGTGGGTTTTTCCAACACTCGAAGAAGACATGCGCGCGCAGCCCAAGCGCATCTACACCTACCGTGATCTACTGGAGCTTTTCGAGACTTCTACCAAGCGCCACGCTACACGCGTGGCCATGCGCATCGAGCGAGATGGTCGAAACGAACAATACACCTACGCTGACATGCGTGAGCTGGCCACACGCGCTGCCGGGTTTCTGGCCAGCGAAGGCATTAAACCCGGCGACCGTGTGATGCTCGTCAGCCACAACGCTCCGGAATGGGGCATGACCTATTTTGGCGTGCTTAAGACAGGCGCCAGCTGCATTCCCGTCGATCCGGAAAGTTCGCTCGATGAGATCATAAACTTTGCGCGGGCCGGCGAGGCTTCCGGCATCGTGATAAGCGAGAAACTTCATCAAGAGCACTTAGCATTGCGACAACGATTGGTTGAAGAGGGATTGTCGCCGAAAATCTGGACGTTTGACCAGGTCTTCGTTCTCCCGGACGAGCAGACCGAAGACGAACGTATTGCCCTGCTGCCCGCGCGCGTGACGGCTCAGTCGCTGGCTTCCTTGATTTTTACCTCCGGCACTACTGGTCGCCCGAAGGGGGTAATGCTTTCGCATCGCAATCTCACCAGCATGGTTTCAATGCTGTCTTCCGTTTTCGATATGACCACCAAAGACGGCGTACTTTCCGTGTTGCCACTGCACCACACTTTCGAGTTCTCCACCGGTTTTCTGACGCCGCTCAGCCGTGGGGCGCAGATTACCTATTTACCGGAGCTAACCGGCGATGCGCTGGCGCGTGCGATTAAGAACGGTCACGTAACGGGAATGGTCGGCGTACCCGCCTTGTGGGAACTACTCCATCGTCGCGTCAAGAACAAACTTTACGAACGCAGCGATTGGATTGGTAAAACTGCTGACGCGATGATCAAAGCTAACACCTGGTTGAGAGACAATACGCCGCTCAATCTCGGGCCAATCGCTTTCTATCCGATTCATGAAGGGCTGGGAGGCCGTATTCGCTATTTCATTAGCGGCGGCTCGGCCCTCGGCGAAGCAATTCAGAAAGATTTCCAGGGGCTTGGCTTCACCATTCTGGAGGGTTATGGGCTGACGGAGGCCTCACCCGTGCTTACCGTTACACGACCGGAGAATCGCATGCTAACCGGAAGTGTGGGCCGGCCTTTGCCCGGTGTTGAAGTGAAGATTGCGGAGCCTGATTCCAGCGGCGTCGGCGAAGTAATCGCACGCGGTCCCAATGTGATGCTCGGATACTACGCGGATGAGAATGCAACGCGGGATGCGCTCGTCGAGCGCTGGCTCTACACCGGCGACCTGGGAAAACTTGATGATGACGGCAATCTGTTTCTCGTCGGCCGCTCCAAAGAAATCATTGTCGACACAAACGGCAAGAACGTTTATCCGGACGAGCTCGAAGAAATTTACCTGAACTCACCTCACGTGAAAGAGCTGAGCATCGTCGGTTTGCCTGATGGAGCCGGTGAGAAGGTGGCTTGTTTGGTGGTAGCCGATGACGAGTATGACATTGCGCTATCGCGCGCGGAGCTGCGACGCAGCGTAGAAGAACATTTTCGCGAGGTTTCGGCTTCGCTTCCCTACTACAAGCGCGTGAAAGTCTTGCATTTCACTGATATCGAATTGCCAAGAACTGCCACCCGGAAAGTTAAGCGCGGTGAAGTTGTAACGATCCTGCAAGCCCTGGAAGCCAACAATAAATCAGAAACCGTTAGCCCTGGCGAAAAGTCAGCCGACGCGGAGAGTCGTTGGCTAATCGGCATCGTTGCCAATGTCAGCAACCACCCGCAGAGCGAGATCTCGCTGAATTCACGCCTTGCCGATCTGGGGTTTGACAGCCTGATGTTTGTTGAACTTGCCACGGCAATCGAGAACGCCGGAGGTTCAATTTCCGCTCCTGAACGTCTGAATGAAGCGCAGGATTTAAGGGAACTTGCGGGTGTTGTTAGTCGCCTTCCGGGTGCATCCGTTGGACGTGATGGTACGAGCGCGCGCTCTGAATCGAGTGGCCTTGAAGACAAAGAAATTTATGTTCCCTCATTTGTCAGCCGTGCAGGCAATAAGGCGGGAGATGTTTTGCAGCGGCTCTTCTACGATAGATTCCTGGACACGCATTATGAGGGCCGCCCCAACATTCCCGCGCACACCAACTTTATTGTTGCAGCCAATCACTCTTCGCACCTGGACATGGGCCTGACAAAGATGGCGCTCGCCGAAGCCGGAAAAGATATGGTCGTGCTTGCCGCCGCCGATTATTTCTTCGATACGAAGTACAAGCGCGCGGTGATGGAAAACTTCACCAACCTCGTGCCGATGGAGCGTACGGGCTCACTGCGGCAGTCGCTGCGTCATGCCAGTTCATTCTTAGATCGCGGCTATAACGCGCTTATCTTTCCGGAAGGCACTCGGTCAGTTACAGGGCAGATGGCCGATTTCAAACCGGTGGTCGGGTATCTCGCGTTACACGCTCGCGTGGGCATTCTTCCGGTCTACCTCCACGGCACGTACGACGCGATGCCGAAAGGTTCAAACGTAATCAAGAATCGAAAAGTTGGCGCCCGCATCGGCCGGTATCTTGAAATCGCAGACCTCGAGGAAATGACTAAAGGGCTGGCACGCGCTGAAGCGTATCGCCTGATAGCTGCGCTTGCGAAGCATGAGGTGGAAAACTTGCGCGATCGCGCGCGGCGTCCCTTTGATGCGAAACAACTACGCAAACAATGGAAGGCCGAACGACGCAGAACGACCGAAGACCGAGGACGGTCGACCGGGGACGAAATAATTGATGAGTGATGAGTAAAAACGACTGAGGACGGACGACAGAGAACGGCTGATCTACGTTCGTCCGGCTCAGTTTCCCGACCGTCGTCGGTCTCCGGTCTCCGGTCTTCCGTCTAACCTTTTATGCCTTCCAAGACACCGCAAAAACGGACCGCGCGCATGACACCGCATAAGGTCGAAACGAAGCGACGCGCGGCTATCGAGAAACGCGCGCGCGCCGCGACGCTCATCACCGGCGGCACCGGCTTTCTTGGTTCGCATCTTGTTCGACAACTGGTTGCTGACGGCGCCAGAGACATTCGCGTGATGGCGACTTCGATTCCCGACTGGCTGGTTGCTATAGGAGTGGAGACCTTCGAGGGCTCTATTACCAAAGAGAGCGATGTAAAACGCGCCGTCCAAGGAATCAGTGAGATCTACCACCTGGCAGGCAAAGTTTCGCGCGAACGAGAAGATGCGCGGGAAATGTACAAGGTGCACGTCGAAGGCACGCGCTTGTTGTGCGATGCGGCCAAGGCCGCGGACGTGAAGACCATCGTGCTGGCATCCACCAGCGGCACCATTGCGGTTACCGAAGACGGCGAAACGATTCCGGATGAGTCGTATCCGCCACCGCTGGAAATCATTTCCCGCTGGCCTTATTACGCCAGCAAGCTTTATCAGGAAATGGCGGCGCTCGAACGCTTCAACGGCAAGGGTCGGCGAATGGTAATTATGAACCCCAGCCTGTTGCTCGGACCTGGCGATGAGCGTTTGAGTTCGACAAAACTTGTGCTGGATTTTATGGCGCGTAAAATCAGTGCAGTCCCATCGGGCGGATTAAGTTTTGTTGACGTGCGAGACGCTGCCGGGGCCTTTCGTGTGGCAATGAAGAAAGGGCGCCACGGTGAACGTTATCTGCTGGGCGTCGCTAACTGGAGGTTCGAGAGGTTCTTTGGGCGTCTGGAACGGCTGACGAAAATCTCCGCACCGAAGTTTGCTTTGCCTTCAAAGCTCATGGTGGCCGGGTCGCAGATTGTTGACTCTCTCTTCAGGCAGTGGCACTTCGCTTCTCCTGTTGAGCCGGGAGCGATCGAGATGGCGCAGTATTTCTGGTATCTCAACTGCGCTAAAGCGTCTCGCGAACTCGGCTTCCGGCCACGCGACCCCGGTGAAACACTTCACGATACTGTTTCCTACCTGCGCGAGAATTTTCTTGGCGGTGAGGCCTTCAGCAAATAGTTGCCACTGCCAGTAGTTGTTTCCACATTGCTTGTTCACCACGTGGGGTCAAATAGATTTCCCTTTTCGTCGGCCCAAAAATCTTTTGCCATATGAGGACCCTTGATATAGACACGCCATGTAACCGCGAGATTGCTAGACTTCGTCCGCATTGACAACGGATCATCCATCTTGGCTGAGCGCGATTGACGTAGAAACTCATCTCTTTCCGCCGCGCGTCGTTTCTCCCTTTCCTCCTTACTGAGCCTGATCGCTGCGCTCTGCCAGTCAATGGAAATGAGTTCCGGCTTTCCTTCCTCAATCTGAGCGCGCTCCATCGCCCTGCGACACGTCTCAGGAATCGCGGCAAAATTGATCTCGCTCAGGCTAAACAATTGTGATTTGTCCGCGGTGAATTCCTGGTTTCCCAGCACCAGGGCTTCGACCGGTCTGGGCCCTTTCACTTGGCCTCTTTCGTAAGTGTACTCGTCGAAGTTCTTAGGCTTCGCCGGATCCTGAACCGTAATCTGCATCTGATCTTCGTGGATCTCGATGTACTTAATCTTAAGGTCATCCACCCCCAGCTTCTGCTTGATCTTTGCCACGCCGTCCTGCGCATTTGTTCCCTCAAACATGTTCACCTTCGCACCCGGCAGCGACGACAACTTACAGGCTGTTGCGAATACTGCGAGCGCTACAAACAAGGCTCCGAGGTTTTTCGTCGAAGTTAAACTGGACATGTCACTCTCGCTTTCGGTCGTCAGGATTGTGTCGACTCCGAATTGCGCCCGGTTCGAAGAAGACTTCCTTTGGTATTTGAAGAGCTTATTGACTGGCGGGAGAGTATACCCCACGGCCATTTCAAGCTGAACCGCCCTATGTCCGATAAACTTTAGTTTGTCGATTGGGTCCGATAACGACAAGCTAAAGCTTATCGGACATCAAGCTGAAGCAGTTCGACGATAGAGTGTGATGTTGATTTAGGTTGGCTTTTGCTCTAAGTTTCGACCTGTCGTCTATTGCAGACAGTCGTCGCCAAAATCTCGCGCCATAAAGATGCAGTGAAGTCGGTTTGCTTCACAAATCCTGACTTATTGATTCGGCACTGAGATTGCCATTACCCGAGCATGTTTCAACCTTCTGTATCAATCTCACAACGCGCCCCTGCTTATGTAGGTGAGTCTGCTGCTCCACAGGAGAAAACATTCGCCGATGCTCCTGAGCGAAGTCCTCAGGTGTTAATAAAGGGCATTCAGCGCCGCTGGCGTCGCAAGCAGCGGCGCCGCAAGGTGGGCCGAGCTTACGATATGGCCCTCGAAATCGCGCCGCTAATCCCGGTCAATTCGCGCGTCCTGGACGTTGGCTGTGGCAACGGCTTCATCGCGCAGCACCTCACCGCAACGCGCGGAGCCAACATCCTGGGTATCGATCTCTATGCCGCCACGGAAGCGGCGATTGATTATCGACAATTCGACGGCAAACACTTTCCGGTCGCGGATGGATCAGTCGACGCCGCCCTGCTCTGCTATGTCCTGCATCATGCACAGGACCTTGGCGCAGTTATGAATGAGTTGCGACGTGTCTTAAGCCAGAACGGTATGGTTGTAATTTATGAAGACATTCCGGACGCCTGGTGGGACCGCCTGGTCTGCTGGACCCATAATTTGAAGTGGCGCAGGCGTACAGGCGCGTGCACTTTTCGTAGCGAAGCAGAATGGCGGGCGCTATTCAGCGAGGCAGGTTTTGAAATCGTTACTGAGCGCCCGCTCTCACGCTGGCGCAATCTCTCGCATCCAGTTTGTCGAAGGCTTTATGTGCTGGCGAATGGTGAAAGACAGTAACGCGAAGAGTTCTCTAAAAATAGTTTACTCAATGCGCGCATCAGGTTGCCGTGGATTCAGGAAGTTTAGAGTTCAACCTTTAGGTTGCGGTTGCGATGCAAAGACAAGCTAATAAAGCTTGAACTCTGAACTTCTTGAATCTGAACTAGCTGTATCCCTCTACATCACGCCGATCTGCTTGTTCATGCGGAGAAAATCGAAGTTGTTCCAGCCTTCTACTATTTTGCCGTCTTTGATCCGCACAATGCTGATGCCACTAAAATCTACAGCGGTGTTCGTGGCCGCTACGCCGAGATGATCGCCACTATGTTTCCCCTGCACTGAGCAGCGCGCCGCTACTTTGTCGCCTTCCGCAATCATGTCTTCGACGATGACCACGATGTCGGGAAAAGCGCCACGAAAAGCTGCGTGAAATGGTTTGAAATCGGCGGGACCGGTTAGCGGACGGCCCGCACCATCCGAAAGTCCATGGGCAATCCCGTCGGCGGCAAATAACTCGTCGATGGCATCGGCGCGCCCTTTGTTCCACACTTCCTCAAACCAGCGTCTAACTAATGCCTTATTCGCTTCCAAGGTGCTTTGTTCGTGCATCAGCTTGCCTTCCTTTCAAACTTCGCAACAAAGGGCGCGGCTCTACTCTTCAACCAGGTCAACAGACATGGGCTCCGCATCGGGTCCTCCTTCGTGTGCGATGCGCAATAACCGCTGAAGCTTTTCGGTCTGCTCTTCGTTCAGCTCTACAAACTGAACGCCAAAGCCCTCGCTGCTGTGGTGCCTGACTTCACCTTCCAGATAGAGCCAATCGTCATCAGGCAGCAGCACACGGAAACCCACCATCTCTCCGCGTCTGACTTCGCCAACAGAATCCAGGAAGCAACCGCCTTCAGACAGATTTGTGATTCGCGCACTGTGGGCCTCCTTTGAGCTGTCCCACATTGCGTTCAGGCTAACACTTAATCTTTGTTTGGTTCTTCGATCACTCATTGTTGTTCGCGCTCCCGACTGAGACTATTGTGACTTTAGCTAACAAGCTGATGTCGCTTGCGTGAGGCCATCTTGTTCGCAGCGACGTTCTGAGCGGGAGGCGTCGACGTTGAACGATCGACGTGGTTCATCTTACACCGCAGGCGGGCTTATTCCACATGAAACTTGTGCAGGATTCGATGGACGATCGGTGTGAGCACGATACCCATGATCCCTATGAATACCAGGCCGCTAAAAAGCGCGTAGCCGGAGGCGAAGAGTTTAGCCGCATCACTCTTGATAGGACTAACGGGACCCATGCCGCCAAGAATCATCGAGGCTTCGAGTAAGGAATCTAACCAATCGAGACCGCCAAGCCAATGATATCCCAATACGCCGATGAATAAAACAACCGCAACAACGCAACAAGCTACGCCCACTGCTAGAGCAAGTCTCTGAGCAAACACTGAGAAGGGCGCAAGCTTTTCGTCGCTTCTTTCTAAATTTGAAAGAAGTTTCATGGTCGGTCAGTCCGCGGGAAACTGTGTTATTTCGCCGGGCCTACGTAACATTTTGTTCACTTCGCCCAGGTGAGTTTCTTCCTCAGCGATCATCTTGCGAGCAAATTCTTCAAGCAGAATGGAACGATCCTTAACCAAATCAAGTAGTCTCTTGTAAAGCTCGAGCCCGTTCTTCTCTGCTTCAAGCGACTCAATAAGGATGTCGTTGATGCCATGCTTGTGTGTTTCCAGCAGCGAGCCAATCTTCAACGACGGATGTTCGCCGAAGTGTGTCACCAGTTCCCCGGCAGCATTAGCGTGGTCGAGACAGGTGGTAGCTTCGCTGCGAAGCCAGCTCACAATGGGAATGCGGCTGTGGCCAAACACCATCAACGCGTAATGGGTGTACCGGACGACACCCGCAAGTTCGGTTTCCAGAATCTCATTCAACAATGCTACTGCGGCCTTGGCATCCAGGTCCTGTTCTGGCATCTTTGTCCTCCCGTTTTATCCAGCTACTTGGAGTTTGGTTAGTTCAACCTCGAGCCTGTGTTCTAATACTTTAGTACTCTATTACAAACGGCATGCTCGAAATTCACTGAACAGAGATGAACGCTCCTTCACCAAAAGCTCACGTCGTCATTTACAGCCGTCCAGGTTGTCATCTATGCGATGAAGCTAAGCACGCTATCGAAGCAGCCCGCTGCCCGGAGGAATATACGCTCGAAGAGATCAACATTGAAAGCGATCCGGGTTTGCTGCGACGTTATCGTTACGATATCCCCGTCGTTACAATAAACGGTGTAGAAGCATTCAGGCACAAGTTAACTTCTGCAGCATTCCGACAGAGACTCACCACGAGCAGCGGGGGCAAGCGCACCTTCACCACCTAGAGACTCTCTAATTGCTTTGCGTAACCCGGCCCTGAAAGCCCTTCCGTCAAGATCAAAAATCAACTCAGATCAGCTCGGGGTCCGGAAGGGTGGTTTACCCCTGCCGTTGCATTTAAGTTCAGCTGCCAGGAATACTCTTCAATGGACTCAAACAACCGCTTGCGCTCGGGCTCGTTGGTGGATTGGCGATACGACATCACCAGGTCTTTGAGTGTGGCAAGTTCCCGATAGAGTCCTGCGTTCTCAATAGGCGGCGTGAGATAGGAAATCAATTCGGCATAAGAGCGGCGCTTGGCAATCGAACCCTCAGATGGATTGTTGACGCTGTAAATGTAAATGTTGGGCAAGTCGCCTATCAGTCTGTCGGGCCAGCACGCGCCGGAAAGGCCAACCTGTTTCCCTGGCATAAACTCCAGCGAGCCATGTGTGCCCACGTGAACCACCGCGTCGACGTTCAGGACCCTCGAGAGATAAGTGTAGAAAGCCATGAAGCCGTGATGCGGCGCGCCGCTTCGCGCCATCATCAATCTCATTGGATCACCTTCGTAGCCAAACGTCGGTTGCACGCCGACGAAAACATTGCCAAGCTGGAGGCCCTGAATCAATAGATCGCGTCCGAAGGAATTGACGCGCCCTGGTGCACTGCCCCACTCGTTTTCAACTTCATCGACGTAGGGACAAAGACGACGATATTCGTCGGTGCTCATGCGATACGCGATGTTGGCGTTAGCCGCAAAGCTTTCGGCGTTGCCGCCAATCAGCGCTCCTCTAAGCTCGTCAACAGACGCGGGCAGCTCGACCTCGTAACCTTCGGTTCTGAGTTTAGTGAGCGTGTCCCAGATACTCGGAAACACATCAAGGTCGGCCGCCGTGCCGATGTTTCCCTTGTTAGGCGGAAAACAAAAAACGATTAGCGCAAGCTTTAGCTCGCTGCGCGGCGCCGTACGCAAACGATTCCAACGCTTCAACCGGCGCGCAAATCTGGCGCAGCGATCCGCCAGTGCTACTGGCTCGACTCCCCTTGCCGGTATGCCCCCATAGATAAAGGGTTCCGTTGCACCGTCGATTTCGGGAATCGCGATCTGCATGCCGGCTTGCACCGGGTTGAGCCCCGTCTGTGAATCACGCCAGGCGTCGATGGTTTGCGTGTCGAGACTGACTGCTGAGCGGTAGGGCCGATTCAACTGTTGCAGAAACTCAGCCGCGGCTTCGCTGTCATTCATCGCCGGCCCGCCAACAAAACTGAAGCCGGTCAATGAGACTATTTGACTGACGCGAGAACGGCCATTTGTCTGTTGTCCGTTGTCAGATGTTTTAGTCTTAGGTCTTTGGTCTTTGGTCTTGCCGTTGGGCGTCGGACGCTGGACGTTGAACTGATCGGGGTCAACAAAGAAATTTTCGCACGCTTCGCGGTTGTCCATCAGCGTCGAAAGCGCAGGAATAACACTCAACCCTTCCGCTTCAATAGCGCGGATAAGTGCGTCGTAGTGCCTGGTGGTTCTACTGACCACCTGCGGCCGCATCAGCAGTAGACCGACAGTCGATTTCGGATCGAGAAGCAAGCCTTCAGACGCTGGGCTGTTAACGGTGGTCTTTTGACGTTGACCGTTCGACCTTCGGGTATTGGCCGTGTACCACTTTTGATAATCAGCAAACGTCTCAAACAATTTAGGACCGTCCGGATGGTAGATAGCCACAGACGGCATATGCTCCGGCAGCGGCACTTTGATCCGCGCCTTTTTCAGCCGTGCGTCAGGCAGATATTCTTTCAGCGCGTAAAGAATCATGGAGCGAATATTCGCCGGGGTTGGCTGCAGGAAGTAGCAGAAGATGTTGAGATAGTTTTTTACGTCGCGCAGCCCGCCGGTCGTTGGCACAAATCTGAGGATGCCAGGAAGCTTGTCAATCCATTTCAAATACTGACTGTGCCCGTGTTTGTGTGCGCCCTGTGCTTTGCTTCGCCTGACTTGCCGCCCAACCCACGAGCCTGCCGCCGTAAGCAGTCCAAGAGTATTCGTGGCTTTCTTGCTGTCTTTTTCCCCTTTCCCCTTTTCCTCGTTCTCCAGTTCCCCGGCTCCTGCGAGCCGCGAGACATCTAATCGTCCCATGCGGGTTCGCCGCATCAGGTCAGGCATGCAGTTGATGACGATCACCGCCGCATGACGTTCTTTATAATTCTCAAGTGTCGGAATCAGACGCCCGGCGTTTTCGCCATCTATAACGTGAATAACGAAAACTACGTCAGCTTTGCTGAGATCGTTATCAACTGCCTGCCACTCGTTATCGCTAAACGGTGAGCCAAAGTTGTAAGCCGCTAAGCGCAAATCCAGCTTGTATTCACGATTAAGCTCTCGCTCTGCGTTCACTAGCGGCGCAAGCAGGCTGGATCCGACGTAAAGCACCGTAACGTTCATGCCACGCCCTCCAATTGATCCTCGAGGGCACTGATGATTTCCCGCAGTTGATCAAGAACTTCCGGCTGCGCGTCCCAGTAGCCACGGCCTTGCGCTTCCAGCAACCTGGACACTAACGCATGTACCGAATGAGGATTCAAATGTCGCAGGCGCTCCAGCATCGCATCGTCAAGCACGAATGTCTTTGCCAGCTCCGTGTAGACCCAGTCATCGACCGCATCCGCCGTCGCACTCCAACCGAAAGTGTTTGAGACGTGACTCTCTATTTCAGCTACCCCGCGGAAGCCGTGCTTCAACATTCCTTCATACCATTTCGGGTTGAGAGTCTTGGCGCGAGTTTCCAGCCGCACAGTCTCGGCGAGGGATCGTATTTTCGGTTCGTTGGATAGTGTGTCTGATAGGTAGATCGCCGGACGACGGCGCGCGCGATTCTCAACCGCCCTTGAGATTCCCCCAAGGTATTCGAAATAGTGATCGACGTCGGTAATGCCAATCTCAAACGTATCAATGTTCTGGTAAGTAGCTTCCACGCGTGTCAGCGCTCGATCCATCGCCGTGCGCGCCTCAACGCCCTCAATCGTTCGTCCGTCAGAATCTCGGCCATAGGCAAAGCACTTCCGAATTACGAAAAGGTCGCCAAGTGTGTCTTCGCGCTCCCACTGCGAATCCATCACCATGAAGTTGACGTTGGTGCCGTAATTGCCGGGCGCATTGGAAAAAACGCGAGTCATCGCCTCGTCGGCGCCACAGTTTTCAGCAGTGACTTGTTCCATAACATGGCGGCGAACGTAATTAAGATCACCCGGTTCGTCCAAATTCGCCACGAGGCGGACCGCCTTATCCAACAAATGAACGGTTGGACTAAATAGATCGCGAAAGATTCCCGAGACTGTCATAACTACATCGATACGCGGACGACCGAGCTGGGCGAGCGGAATTGGCTCCACGTTGGTAATACGATTCAGCGCGTCGGATACGGGACGAACCCCGAGAAGCCACAAGGCCTGCGCCACGCCTTCGCCCTGGGTCTTTATGTTGTCCAGGCCCCACAAGACGAGCGCCATCGAACGCGGATAACGACCGTGCTCAGCCTGGAATCTCTCCAACAGTTTCTGCGTCACACCTTCGGCCCGCGCGAAGGCAACTGCTGATGGAACGCCATAAGGATTAATCGCATGAGTGTTTCGCCCGGTCGGCAGGATGGCAGGATTCTGAACGATGTCAGCGCCGGGCCCGGGCTCGATATATTCGCCACGAAGCGCGCGCATCAGCGCAGCCATCTCGTCGTTTGTTTCGAGTTGCCTGGAGATTCTTTCCAGAAGCGCAAATACCGGTCGCGACTGTTCGGGGAGGACGTTAGCGTCTTGCTCCAGCGCTGAAACAGCAGCATCCACACCGCTTAGGTCAAATCGTTTGATTGCCTCGGAAACAAGCGCGTCAACCCGCTCGCGCTCACTTCTCTCAACTTCGCTGAGATAAGGCAACACCCCGTGCTTTTGGTCCCAACCGAGGCCTAAGCCTTCAGCGACCAGTTCCGCTAAAGCGCGAGTGCCGGCTTCCGGGCGGGCAAAAGAGGCAATCATCTTCAACATGTCGGCGCGCTCACCGGCTTGCGAAGGCCTTCCAAAGACATGTAACCCCGTCGGAATCAATCGCTGCTCGATTTCGAGCAATTGTTCGTAAAGATGCATTACGCGAAAGTCGCGTTCTTCGGACGACGTCATCTTCTGTTTCCTCGGATCGAGGCGTCACTGATTCCAGCGCCGGGCTGAAGGGTCTGGTAGTCAGCTCCCAACGTTCGCGCGAGCGCGTGAGCTGCATCGTTGGCGGTGAAACGGTTCTGCGTGTCAACCAGGACAGTTTTCACGCCGGCCCTTTTCAGTCCGGCGCCGAGCACTCTAACTTCTGATTCAATCACCAGGCGCCGATCCTCGCCGTTAGGTTTTCCATTCGTGCTAATTGAAACATTCGCATGACCGTCAGTGAAAAGCAGGAGCGTCAATTCGCCTTGCCGTACCTGCGTTTGCTTTGCCAACTGCAAGGCACAAGCGAGTCCGGCGGAGAGAGGCGTACCACCACCGACCTCCAGTGAATCCAGTACGCGGCGAGCGCGCAGAATACTCCGTGATGGAGGCAGTAGAAGTTCAGCGGAGGTACCACGGAAGGCGACAATCGCGACACTATCGCGTTTGATGTATGACTGACGAAGCAAACCGAGCATGGTCGCCTTCGCCTGCGCTATTCGATTCAGCGCCATACTGCCGGATAAGTCGATCGCGAAAATGAACAGTCGACCCTGCTTACGCTTGAAGAGCTTGAAACGCAGCGTCCCGGAGGGAACGGACATGAGCTGTTGGCCGCCGGCTAAAGGAAACGGAGATGCGCCTGCTTTCGACGTTTGAAACGTGGAAGTTATTAAAGCTCTTAAAGTCGCATCCAGAGCAATCCGGGAAGACGCTCTTCGCGGACTCACCGACGCACTAATCGATCTGGCATACCTTCCCCGTTCGCGATTGTAGACAGGTTTCGTCGAGGTTATCTGACGGCTGCTTTGGAAACGGGAAGTAGAGGTGGATTTTCTCGGCGTGTTTTTAGCAAACTTGACCGGCGGAACATTTTCTTCCATCAAAGGCACTGGGAGCATGGTCGCTTTGTCAGCTCCCGTTTGTCCATTACTACTTACCGGCCGGCGACTGCCTTGAGCTCGCCTTTGCGCAGCTCGTAATTCTTCTTCACGAGAAACATCCGCCGGAAACCTTTTTCTCTCGCCATCGCTCCCGCCTTCGTCGTTGTTTCTGCTTCCACCGCGCGTCGCAAAGACTTTCTCCAGAGCTTGTTCGATTCGTTCGGCGCCTGGAGCTTCCTCGAGAGCACCGCGGCGAAGGCGGTGGCGTAAGGCCATTATCGCGACTCGCTTTACGTCCGTGTCGGAAAGCTTTTTCCGTCCTTCAAACGCAGCCAGAGCGCGCGCGGCACGCGTAATCGTCAATTCCCCGCGATGGCCGTCCACTTTCAGCTCGGAACAAAGCCGGGCTATATCCTTCAGAAGACCTCGCTCCATCTTTACGTTTCCAAGGTTTTTGCGTGCGCGAGTGATTTTCTTTCGCAATTGCTGTTGCTTGCCGGCAAACGCAAGACGAAAACCTTCCCGGTCGCGTTCAAACGCGTCGCGCCTTTCCACAATCTCTACCCGCCGGTCGATCTCGTCTTCAGTTTTCACTTCGACATACAGTCCAAAACGATCTAGAAGCTGCGGCCTAAGCTCACCTTCTTCGGGATTGCCCGATCCAATCAGAACAAACCGTGCCGGGTGTTCGACCGAGATGCTTTCGCGCTCAACTTTATTCACTCCGGTCACCGCAACATCAAGCAGAAGATCCACCAGATGATCCTCGAGTAGATTCACTTCATCTATATAGAGGAAGCCGCGATTCGCGCGCGCAAGCAACCCCGGTTCGAAGCGCTTTACTCCGCCAGCGAGTGCTTGCTCAATGTCAATTGTTCCGCAAACACGATCTTCCGTAGCGCCTAAGGGCAGTTCAACAACTGGAACGGCGCGCTTTTCCCGGCCGAGCTTCGCTCCTGAATCTGATGTGTTATTGCATTCTAAACAGAGACTTTCCTCATCGTCGGGATCACATCCGTACAGGCACATCGAAACAACCGACATCTGCGGCAACAGATCCGGTAGCGCTCTGATAAGCGTTGATTTGCCCGTGCCGCGCTCTCCCATGATTAGGACTCCACCAACCGCCGGATCGATCAAGTTGAGGGTTACCGCCAGTTTCATCTCCTCCTGGCCGACCACTGCCGAAAACGGATAATGAATTGTCGACTTCATGCTCTGAGAACTCCGCGCATTTGGCGTTTTGTGCGAGTTGGCGTTGCGGTTAGTCATGCGAATGCAACCCTTTTAACTGAAAAGGCCAATCGGAGCAAGCAGCTAATCCTTGCTAGTGGGGTCAGTTTAGCGTGGGGCGGTCGGATTCTTTGGAGAACCGTGCGCGGTAGCGCCGAGGTGATAATTCTCACTGCGGTGTCATGAGGTCATCAGTACCACCTTGCGGTAGCGGGTGGGTCTTCCTGGGATAGATTGGTCCGCGCACCGAACTTGCTCAGA
>DASXSC010000264.1:0-5105 GCA_036506215.1 Pyrinomonadaceae bacterium
CATTCGTCCAGTTTGCTTTTGCCAGAATCTTGAGGACGGTGGCCGGAAACCGTGCGAAAGAAGATCGCGAAGGCTGCGAGTTGCCCTCGCTACCGTTCCGGCGCACATCCTGCGTATGTTACGAATTCCGATCTCGAATCCAATATCGCTCCGACTAGACACAAACAGTGCTATACACTTTTGCTATGGCTGAATCATCACGAACCCTGATGCCGGACACTCAGCTTTTCAATGATGTTTTCAACGCGAGTCCCATCGGGATTGCGGTGGAGAACTTGGAAGGTCAGCCGCTCTTCGTGAATCCAGCCTTCTGTTCCTTCTTAGGATTCGGCCAGGAGGAATTGCGTAACAAACACTGTGTGGATTTTTCTCCTCGTGAAGATGCGGAGAAGGACTGGGGCGCTTTTTCAGCAACTAAAAGCAGGTTCCATAGATCACTACCAATTGGAGAAACGCTATTTCCGAAAAGACGGCTCTTTGGTTTGGGGACGCTTGAGCATCTCTTTATTGAACAGTCATCCATCTCCACTCGTAATCGCGATGGTGGAGGACATTACAGACAAAAAGAGGGTAGAAGAAGCCCGGTTCCGACATGCCGCCATTGTGGAGTCCTCTGACGATGCCATCATTTCCAAGAATCTGGACGGAGTCATCGTGAGTTGGAATGGAGGTGCGCAGCGCATTTACGGGTATACCGAGGGGGAAGCGGTTGGAAAGCCGATTACGATTCTTGTGCCCCGTGAGCTAGTGGATGAGGAGGACAAAATACTTGAGAGGTTGAGGGCGGGAGAGCGCCTTGCACGTAAACTCTGTCGCACGAGGGGTGTAGAATGCGCCCGGAGTAAAGGCTGCAACGAAAATATGCGGAGGAGAGCATGAAACAATCATTACTATTTGTTGGAGCAGCGACGACGTTGATGATTGCGTGGTCCATTGGGCGAATGCAGGGACAGCAAGATCAGAAAGTGATCTTCGTCTCCGCCGATCATGCGAATTTTCAGGAGACCCCAACTAAGGGAGTTTCCATGGCCGCGATCTGGGGCGACGCAAATAAAGGAGCACACGCCACCTTCACTAAGTTCGTGCCCGGATTCGATGCAGGAATGCACACCCATACGAGCGATGTCTGGATCGTTGTCGTCAAGGGCGCGTATCTGTACAAGGATGATTCCGGAGCCCAGCGCGTAGAGCCGGGCAGTTTCTTGCGAGTTCCCGGTGGAATGAAGCATTGGAGCGGGGGCGATCCGAAAGAGGGAGCGCTTTTCTATGAAGAATCGTCTGGCAAGTTCGACTCGATCCCTGTAACAAAGATAACCTCATCTCCCAACTGAGACTCGCGTCCAGCAGTGGTTCACCCCACGGAACCCGATCACGATTGTCGAAATCGAACCACTACACGTTTTGACCGCACTGGAAGTGAAATCGTGATTTTGAAAGCAGTGGGAGGCGCCCTTAGTATTCAGCTCAAGCTCCAAGGGAGAGTGGCACCATGGACGCATTCCTCACCTCCTCCGGTCTGGTCGCGCTCATCACGTTGACGTTCCTTGAGATTGTGCTCGGCGTCGACAATGTCATCTTCATTTCCATTTTGTCGAGCAAGCTTCCGGGGTCGCAGCAAGGCCCGGCTCGGCGGATGGGACTCCTGGCGGCAATGGGCATGCGCATCCTGCTTTTGCTTTCCATTGTCTGGATCACCAGGCTGACGACCCCGTTTTTCTACATATTGGGACGCCCCATCTCCGGGCGAGATCTCATCTTGATCGGCGGTGGCCTATTCCTGCTGGCAAAGGCTACGATCGAAATTCACGACCGTTTGGAGGGCGAAGAAGGTCACAGTTCGGCACGAGTGCGGCCGTCCTTTGCCGCCGTCATTACTCAGATCGTGGTGCTAGATATCGTCTTTTCGTTGGATTCAGTCATTACCGCCGTCGGCATGGCAGACGAAATCACCATCATGGTTACAGCTGTGATCCTGGCCGTTGGCGTGATGATGTTTTCAGCCGGGCCCATCAGCTCCTTCGTTAACCGCCATCCGACGGTGAAAGTCCTCGCCCTGTCTTTCTTACTGCTGATTGGCGCCGCGCTGGTCGGCGACGGCCTCGGTATGCACATACCGAAAGGCTACATCTACTTTGCAATGTGTTTCTCAGTGTTCGTCGAAATGATCAACCTGCGCGTCCGGCGAGTCGCTGCGCCTGTGCACCTGCATGAGCCATACGTTTGAGGGCGGGGCTGCTTTTGCCCTGAAGTCGTCCTTCAGCACTCAAAGGAAAAGGACATCTTGCACTGCGCTTCTGATACCAGGCACGACTTTGATTCTAGAAAGGAACGGGAACTGTCCCCGCGCGATGCACGCCATCATCTATATGCAGAGCACGCCAAAAATTGATTTGCCGGACCCGACCTCTCAATTTAGCATGGGCGTCCGCAACCGGCTACACACCTGTGCCGCGGCTATCGAAACGGATTAGTTAACGAAGACCACCACGTTAACCATATCAACGAAGGGAACGAATGGCCTGAGCTATTGCACCACGCCAGGAGAGGTGCTAGGCTAGGCGAATAAAAAGCGAATCATGCTGGAGTGCCGCATGTCTTCTTCTCGAAACCATTCAGAAACTCTTGGGAGACCTGGTTGCACGCTGTCGCCAGGACGAAGTGCTGACGGCCGTGCGAGAGATTCCGGCCCGAGACGCTAAGTTTCGTCCTGTGCCCGGCTGGATGGCAAGTGCCTTGTCTGAGGCATATCGGGCCAAGGGAATCCAGGAATTGTATTCGCATCAGGCAGCAACGGCTGAACTGGTGCATGAGGGCAAAAACATAGTTGTGGTGACGCCGAGCATCCGGCAAGACACTCTGCTACAACCTGCCGGTTCTGGATGCGGTGCTGGAAAATCCCGACACTCGCGCTCTGTACCTGTTTCCGACCAAAGCCCTGGCCCAGGATCAATTGGCTGAATTGCAGGACCTTGGGAACCGGCTCGACGACAGCTTCGGAGTCTTCACGTACGACGGCGACACTCCGAGTGATGCACGAAAAGCAATTCGAGAATGCGGCCACATTGTTCTGACGAATCCGGATATGCTGCACGCCGGAATCCTTCCGCACCACACGAAATGGATGCGGTTGTTCGAGAACCTACGTTACATCGTCCTCGATGAGTTGCACACCTACCGTGGAGTTTTCGGGAGCCATCTGGCAAATGTGCTCAGGCGACTGAAGCGCGTCGCAAAGTTCTATGGTTCCGATCCGCAGTTCATTTGCTGCTCAGCGACAATTGCAAATCCTGGCGAACTGGCTTCCGAACTGATCGAGAAGGAGGTCGAGGTTGTCGCAGAGAACGGCGCACCTGCTGGAGAGAAGGCGTTCGTCTTCTACAATCCGCCGATGGTCAACCGAAACCTCGGAATTCGGCGCAGCTATATCAACGAGGCTACGCGAGTCGCCAAAGAAATTCTCGCCCGGAAGTGGCAGGCGATTATCTTCGCCAACAGCCGTCTGCACACGGAAGTGATACTGACCTATCTGCAGCCCAGTGGTTCCAGACCGGCCCACGAAATCGATCTCTTTCGAGGACACTTTTGAGCAAGACATTCTTTTGACGGAAACCGAGGCCATGATTCGGCACCTGGCGGAAAAGCTTTGGTCTGCATCGCGCAAAGAATCACGTTTGGCACGCACAGTGGTCCTCAAACTGAAAACAAGCGAGTTTAAGATCCTCACGCGCAGTCATACACCAGATTCTCCTCCTTGTTCTTGCGAAGAATTGACGGCTATTGTCTTGAAGCTGCGAGAAAAAGTGGACCTTGGTCCAAATGAGCGTTACCGACTGGTTGGCGTCAGTCTGAGCAACTTTCGCGAGGCCGAGCAAACGACCGCGCAGCCACCTCTTTTCGAGTGACGGGCAATGGCATTTCGTTGAGAGCCATTCGCGAGCCAATTCGGTGACAGAAGACCCCGGAGTTCGACTTGGCTATTTTTTGATTGGAGATTTCCATTTCTTCACACCGTTAAAATAGCTTCCGCGGGAACAACGAGCGAAGAAGGGGACTTGGTGAGAGTCGCTACGTTCAACATTAACAATATTAATAAGCGGCTCGACAATCTCTTGGCTTGCTTAGCCAAAGCTGAACCTGACGTGGTTAGTCTCCAAGAGCTCAAGGCGGAACACGGGGCCTTTCCCGTCGATGCCCTTCGAAATCTCGGGTATGAAGCGGTCTGGCAAGGGGAGCGTTCCTGGAACGGCGTAGCCATTCTCGCGCGAAACCACGCTCCCGTTCTGACGCGCACAAACTTGCCGGGAAATCCTGAAGATCGCCAGGCCCGCTACATCGAAGCGGCTATTCAGGGAGTCCTGGTAACTTCCATCTACCTCCCCAATGGCAATCCGCATCCTGGACCGAAGTTCAACTACAAGTTGGCCTGGTTTGAGCGCCTCATTGCCCATGCCAGCGAACTCATGGCGAGCGGCGCCCCCGTGGTGTTGGCCGGTGATTACAACGTCGTGCCGACTCCGCAAGACATCTATCCGACTCGATCGTTGGATAACAACGCGTTGATCTTGCCCGAAAGCCGGCAAGCCTTTGCGCGTTTGCTGGCTCAAGGCTGGACTGACGCGCTGCGAAGGCTGCGACCGGACGGCCCACTCTGGACATTCTGGGACTACAAATTTGAACGGTGGCAGAAGGACAAAGGCATGCGACTCGATCACTTTCTGCTCTCACCGAATCTGTCGCTCCGGCTCCTGGACGGCGGTGTTGACCGATGGGCGCGTGGGCAGAAAAACGCGAGCGACCATGCGCCAACATGGATAACGCTCGATTTTTAGATCAGACGAGAGGTTCAATCAGCTCGACAAATCCGCCTAGCCCACGCTTGTTTTGTACGATATGAAAAACGATTCCGCGATTGTGTCGATCGGGCTTCCAGTGTGGTGGTCGCCAAGTCCCTAAGAAAGGCGTGAATTGTCCGACGAGAATTGAGCAGAGAACCAGTACTGAAATGGTCGACCTCAGCGCAGGTACGCATCTGGCGGCGGACAACCTCATGCCTAAGAATGACACCACAGCGACGAAGAAACGTTCGTCGCTGTCAGCAGCTTCAG
>DASXSC010000265.1:0-4039 GCA_036506215.1 Pyrinomonadaceae bacterium
ATGCTTACGAAGCGGCTGAAGGTGCCGATGCAGTTCTGCTTCTCACAGAATGGGAAGAGTTCCGAAAAATAGATTGGTGCCGGCTTGCAACACTTGTTGAGAGGCCCCTAATCATTGACGGACGAAACGCTCTGCCGCTCGAAAATGTAACACGCAACGGGTTCGAGTACGTGGGTATTGGTGGCCTCTCAGCTCCGTCTCGTTTGGAGCCGGCGATGATCCCGGTTTAAGGTCCCATAAAATCATCCATGATCAGCCAACCGTAACGCCCGCTGAAGGTCCATGGTGCAGCGGAAGGAAGTCCACCTCAACGAAGGCTGAAATTACACTACCGCCATCCATAAAATGCTTAACCTAAGGCGCACAAGGCCATAGAACCTTCCTGCCTGGACAGAAACCTCAGCATTTTGTCGGCATATCTTGTCGCGAGTGAAATTGATTTAGGCCCTGCCCGCTGGGGACGCGGTGGTGCGGTTCGATGAAGCCCCCCCATTGAGTTTATTGCGCGCGGTGGGGCGGACGTTAAGGTGGCGGAAATTACGCGAGGAAGTCGTGGGTGGCAACGAAATGCTTGGCGTGGAAAGTGCTCGTGGTTGCTCTCCTCGATGGCGCCCGCACCAACGCGATCCTGAGAAGAGCGATGAGTTACTGCGCTCCGATTTTTGTGAATTCGTTTAGTAAGCGGACACTGATCCTTAATTCTTATTCCGATGATTTCAACAGATGGACAACAGATGGATACGGAAATAGCAGAACTCCATCTCGAAGGTAGGGACGTGGTTGTGCAAGGCCGGCTCTGCCCGGTTGCGCACGTCGACGGTGAGGGTTACAAGTTCTTGGCGAACCCGGAATCAGCAATCGCTGCCTTGCGTAGTTCGAATACGCGAGCAGGTCTTTTCACGTTTCTGCAAAAACTGCCCGAGACCGCGCCGCAATACCCGTATCCTTTTGAATGGGACAACCTCGCGGTCCTGCCGATATCCACGTTTGATCACTGGTGGTCACAACAGATTGGCTTTAAGGCCCGCAACAAGGCCAAGCAAGCGGAGAAGAAAGGGATCGTGGTTCGAGAAGTGCCTTTTGATGATGCGCTCGTTCACGGAATTTGGGAGATCTATAACGAGGTTCCAGTGAGGCAGGGGCGGCGGTTTCCGCACTACGGGAAGAGTTTAGCAACTGTGCGCGCCATGAGCGCAACATTTCCCGATAGCAGCGTCTTCATTGGCGCTTTCGATCGGGATAAATTAATTGGTTTCATAAAGCTGACCATGGACGACACTCGAACTCAGGCGGGACTGATGCACATCCTCTCGCTGATTAGCTATCGGGATAAAGCGCCGACAAACGCTTTGGTCGTGCAGGCGGTGCGTTCCTGCGCCCATCTCGGCATAAGCCACCTCGTGTATGCAAACTTCGGGTACGGGAAGAAGGCACGGAGCAGCCTAAGTGACTTCAAAGAGCGGAACGGGTTTCAGCGAGTCGATGTACCCCGCTATTACGTGCCGCTCACTCGATGGGGAGCGCTGGCGTTTCGCCTTGGTTTGCATCGGCGTTTTTCTGAGCGCGTGCCCGAATCGGTGGCCGCGAAGCTCCGCGAACTCCGCAGCCGTTGGTACCAGCACAGATTTCAGTTGAAAGCGGAATCGTTTTAGGAGATCGGTATGCCTGGAATCGTGGGTCTTATCACAAAACTTCCCAGAGCAGTCGCCGAGCAGCAGTTACTCGCAATGGTGAAGTGTTTGCGCCATGAGCCGTTCTATACCTGCGGCACATGGAGTGATGCGGAACATGGCATCTACGTCGGCTGGGTAGCCAGACGCGGATCCTTTGCCGATGGCATGCCAGTTCGCAACGAAGATGGTGAGATTGCACTTTTCTTCTCGGGCGAGGAATTTCCGGAGCCCGATTTGAAGAAGGCGCTTCGGCAACGCGGACACCAGTTCTCGAATGAAGAATCCTCCTACTTAGTTCATCGTTACGAAGACGAGGCGGATTTCCCGAAGGCGTTGAATGGGCGATTTCACGGATTAGTCGCGAATCGCCGCCAAGGTACCGCGACACTGTTCAACGACCGCTACGGACTGCAGCGGCTGTACTATCACGAGTCAAAGGACGCGTTTTATTTTGCCGCGGAAGCGAAAGCCATTCTGAAGGTTCGGCCGGAACTGCGCGCCACGGATCCGCGCGGGCTTGGAGAATTCGTCGTTTGCGGGTGTGTGCTCGAGAATCGGACGCTGTTTCCAGGTATTTATGTTCTGCCCCCAGGTTCGGCTTGGGTCTTCCGAGATGGTGCGCTCGAGGAAAGGAGTTCTTACTTTGAGCCCAAGGAGTGGGAGCAGCAGGAAGCACTCAAGCCTGAAGAGTACTACCGCCACTTACGAGCCACATTTGTGGGCAGTCTTCCCCGTTATTTCAACGGGCACGAGCGGATTGGAGTGTCGCTGACGGGTGGCTTGGACACGCGCATCATGATGGCGTGGCACAGGGGAGAGCCAAACTCGCTGCCTTGCTACACGTTTGGCAGCATGTATCGGGACCATGAGGACGTCAAACTCGCGCGTCGCGTCGCGAAAATTTGCGAGCAGCCTCACCAAGTGATTACGACGGGCCCAGAGTTTCTGTCGCAGTTTGCGCATTACGCGGAGCGCTCAATTTTCTTGACCGACGCATGCGTTGATCTCAGCCGCTCTCCGGACCTCTACGTGAATGAAAGGGTTCGAGAGATCGCGCCTGTGCGGATGGTGGGAACTTATGGCAGCGAAATTCTCCTGCACGCAGTGATGTTCAAGCCAACGGAGCCAGTTCAGGCGGTTTTTGAGCCGCTGCACGACCAGACCTGCGCGGCGACAGAAACTTACAATGCGGCTCGCAAGGGCCATCCAGTCTCGTTTGTGGCGTTTCGCCAATCGCCCTGGCATCACTTTGGCGTGCTGGGCCTGGAACAGACTCAGGTGGCGATTCGCTCGCCGTATCTCGATAATGATCTTGTCAAGACTGTGTACCGCGCTCCCGGTCCGGACACCGTTGCGGCGAATGAGAAAGCAAGGTTTCATCTCATCCGCGACGGGAACCCCGCTCTGGCGAAATTTCGAACAGATCGGGGCATTCGCGGCCTCCATAGCATATTCACGCACTGGTTCCTCGAGTTCTTCTTTAAGGCGGAATATGCGTATGACATGGGCATGCCCCAGTGGATGGCGCGAATCGACCATCTGTTCGCACCGTTTCACTTAGAGCGCATCTGGCTGGGTCGTCACAAGCCGTTCCATTTCCGCGTTTGGTATAGAGACCGGCTGCACGACTACGTACGTCAGATGCTTCTGGAGAAGCGCTCTCTAGAGCGCCCTTATGTCACTCGGGCTGGAGTCGAGCGGGTTGTGAGCGGACATTTACGCGGAGACCGCAACCATACGACCGAGATCCACAGGCTACTGGCGCTTGAATTGGCGCATAGACTGTTCGTCGACTCCGTCTAGACGCGCAGCAAGCGTTTGTTCCCACGTGTTCGGCTACTTCTCCCGCAACACCGATAACCTATAGCGAGCCGGCGATCGTGTACTAGTGCTCTGGATTTCCATTGGAAGGCCTACGACGTCTTTGATCGGGTTAGCCGCGTACCAGAATGCCGGAAATAGTAAAAGAAGAAACGAGACCGTCCAAGCCCAAGAGTTCCGAGGGAGATTGGGCAGTCGGGGAAGCGGCGCTGCTGACCGGCGGACAAGACCCTTCTTATGCACTTGGATTGGCGACCACCCTTAGCCAGCGGGGCATACACGTGCACGTGGTGGGCAACGATCGCGTCGATAATATCGAGTTCCACACGTCAGACCAGATCACATTCATTGATTCCGGAGGTCTGCGGCCAAACGCTGGGCTTGTGGCAAAGATGTTCCAGTTGACAGCCTATTACGCGCGGCTGATTGTATATGTTACGTTCCGCTCGCCGAAAATCGTTCACATTTTGTGGAACAACAAGGCCGAATACTTCGACCGAACGTTTCTCATGCTCTATTTCAAATGCCTTGGGAAGAAGATTGTC
>DASXSC010000266.1:0-32781 GCA_036506215.1 Pyrinomonadaceae bacterium
AGTGACCGCGATCAGAGATTGAAAACACGGGACTGGTAAGGTTGACTCCTTGGCCGGTCGCTACCACCACCCCAGCCGGGCTGCGGGCTTCCCCGGTTCGCTTCCGGTTCTGATTAGGATAAAACGCCAATGCTGGTCGACTGTTAATCTCTTGCGTCTAATTGGTGACGAGTCCGCGAGCTGTTGCTCTTCCAACTTGAATCCACCATTTTTTGCGCCGGATCGAAATGCAAGTTATTCAAGCTCGGCCTTGCCCCGCTCGCTTGCAGCGTCTCACTTGCCCAGTATTCGTTCCTGGTTTGTCAGAATTCGCTCCTGGTTCGCGATAACGATGTCCAGCTTCTTTTGATTCGAAATGATCGCTTGCTGGTTAGAAATAATTGTCGCCTGGTTAGACAAGGCCTTATCCAGTTTTGCCTGGTTGGCCTTGATCTGATCCTGGTTCTCAAGGATGGTCTTTTGGTTTGCGAGAATAATTTGCTGGTTAGCCAATACTTCGTCACTCGACATTTGGATGTCCTCGTTTCTTAGTCAACTTAGTGAAACTGCCTCAGTAACCCGTGATCGTACCGCTTCTCGGCAATCAGAAGCTCATACTTTAGTTGGAGAACCCAGTCCGCCAAAGGGTGCAGAGTCTATCCACGCCCGATGTGCTATCTTGCGTCCCTAATCAGAAAACAGTTATCGCTTTTCTTAACAGACATTTCCCGTACCCTTCGCGTAATTCTTCTGAGGTGAGAATTAGACTCCCGCACAATCATCAAACCTTTGCTGTGTTGCTGCTGGGCGGTCTGCTGCTGACGACGGCGTGCCGTTCGAGTGGCAGATTACCGGCGAAACTTTCCCAAGAGTACAACGAGGTGGTCCGCGCATTTTACATCGGCCTGGCGGCGCTCCAGGTTGGCGATGATCTGCGCGCCGACACCAAACTCGCCGAAGTAACCCAACTCGTGCCGCTTGAGCCAGCCGGATGGGCCAACTGGGGATTGCTCGCTTTACGCCAGCGGAATTTTGACCCGGCGGCAGAAAGGCTGGAACGCGCTCGTTCACTGGCTCCGGACAACGATCAGATCTATTACCTGCTTGGTTTACTGGAAAGCAGCCGAGGGCGCTCCCCGGAAGCGATCACGGCGCTACGAAAAGCCGTCGAACTCAATGCCAGAAATCTTTTAGCCACTTATAAACTCGCCGAAGAGATCGAGCGACAGGGGAGTGAGAATAGCGAATCCGAATACCAGCAACTTATGCAAAAGATGCTGGAAGTTCAACCAGACAATCTGGCGATCTTAATTGAACTAGGGCGCATGGCGGCCAAGCGCGGCGATGCCGAAACTTTGCATCGTGTGGTAGGCAAACTCTCCGAGCACTCGGCGGGTTGGCCTCCGGAAGTCCAACAGCAACTTAGTGCTCTCCAGGCGGCCGCAACTGGTCCGGATCCTCGAACAGCGGCAACGCAGATTGCTTTCCTGCGCAATGTGCTGGTGCGGGTCCCCGAATTTCGAAGCGATCTTTCGATCATCAAACCACCGTCAGGTGAAGAGGCGCAACCCTTCACTCACTTCCTGAAGCTGGAGTCGCCCATCTTTAACCCTGCACCTGCGGATACAGCGATCAGCTTTTCGTCCGAGGCAGTGCCAAATGCGCCGGCCGGCAAGTGGAGCTGGATCGGAGCGATTTCGCTGAACGGCGAAGGCACACCGACCATTGTGCTGGCTAACGAAAAAGAGGTGCGTATTGGCAATGCGAGTTATCCATTCCCGGGCGGGCCAACGGCCGCTGCGCCGGGACCGGAAGGCGTTGTCGGGCTCGATTTCAATTACGATTTCAAAACTGATCTGGTCCTGGCGGGGGCTGGTGGCGTTCGTCTACTGAAGCAGGAAAGCGAAAACAAGTTCATCGATGTAACAGCGCAAACAAAGTTGCCGGCGACGATCTTGAATGGAAGTTTCACCGCCGGGTGGGCTGCTGATATCGACGCCGATGGCGACCTCGATATCGTCCTCGGCGCCGAACATTACCCGCCAACGGTCTTGCGAAACAATGGCGATGGCTCATTCGCGGAGATTCATCCGTTTGCCGGAATCTCCGGTCTCTACGGCTTTGTTTGGGCAGACCTCGACGGAGATGGCGATCCTGATGCTGCGCTAATTGACTTTAAGAACGAAAACCTTCTTGACCGTAAACTTCACATCTTTGCCAACGAGAGAAGCGGCCAGTTCAAAGAGCGTGAGTTGCCTTTGGGCTTACAAGCTCTCCGAGCAATCAACGTTGGTGACCTTAACAGCGATGGTGTTTTGGATCTTGTAGCGGTGCAGGTGGATGGCAGGATTATTCGGATCTCCGACAAGAACGAGGGGCAAGCGTGGGAGATCGCTCAGATCGCGTCCTTTGACAAAAACTCGCTTTACACCCATCGAGACTTTTACCTTCATGTGATCGATTTGGATAACAATGGAGGCAATGACTTACTGCTGACGTTCAGTGAAAGCCCATTCGGCAAGAACGCTCCTGGCGCGATTGGCTGGCTGAGCGATAAGGAAAACAAATTCAGCTTGATTCACAACCTCAATCCTCCTCCTGGATACGAGAGTGCTGATTGGGTTGGCCCCGATTTTGTTTTTCAGCCAGCGGATCTCAATGGAGACGGCCGGCTCGATTTGATGGGTTTGTCTAATAATGGCCGGCCGATCCAGGCAATCAACCACGGCACGAAGAACTATCACTGGCAAGCAATCCGTCCGCGCGCCGCCCAGACTACGGGCGATCAGCGCATCAACAGTTTTGGCATCGGTGGCGAAATGGAAATTCGCGCCGGTTTGCTCGTGCAGAAGCAGTTGGTAACGAGCCCGATTGTCCATTTTGGTTTGGGAGATCAAACTGGCGCCGACGTGGTCCGCATCGTGTGGCCTAACGGAGCGGTGCGGGCCGAATTCGAAACAAAGGGGGATCAAACCATCGTTGCCGAGCAGCGCTTGAAAGGCTCGTGTCCGTTTCTTTTCGCTTACAACGGCAAAGAGATGAAGTTTGTCAAAGACACCGTGCCCTGGAGTTCGGCAATCGGCTTGCGCATCAATACACTCGGCACGGCGAGAGTCGAAGCCACCGAAGAATGGTACAAGCTCAGCGGCAACGAACTTGCGCCACGCGACGGTTATTACGATCTGCGCATCACGGCGGAGCTTTGGGAAACCTACTACTACGATCAGTTGGCGCTGATGACGGTGGACCATCCCGTGGGAACAGATGTCTTCGTCGATGAACGTTTCGTTATTCCCCCGGCAAAACTCGCAATTACAACTGTCGAGACGCCGCACAAGATTGCGCACGCAGAGGACGACACTGGCAACGACGTGACGGACATTGTCGGCACTCTTGATGAGAAGTATCTCGATAACTTCGGGCGCGGACATTACCAGGGTGTGACGCGCGATCACTACGTCGAAGTCGATCTCGGCGATGACACGCCGCAAAGCGGCCCGCTATGGTTGATTGCCAAAGGCTGGATGCACCCGACAGATTCTTCGATCAATGTCGCGATCAGTCAGGGTCAGGAGGTCCATCCGCAGCCGTTGAGCATGGAAGTACCCGATGGCAAAGGCGGCTGGGTTGTGGCCAAACCAAATCTGGGCTTTCCTGCCGGGCGCAGGAAGATCTGCCTGTTCGACCTCGGAGCCGTCTTCCGCCCGGGCACCCCACGCCGTCTGCGTTTGCGCACCAATCTCGAGATCTTCTGGGACTCGATCGAGTGGGCGAAGGGGCTTTCTGATACGCAGTTGAAGACGGTCCGAATTAGTCCGGCGATGGCCAATTTGAGCTATCGCGGTTACTCAGTGATTAATAAGCCGAATGCTTCTTCGCCGGAGGTGCCTGACTATAATCAGATGTCGGCCTCGAAACAGATCTGGCGTGACCTGATTGGCTATTACACACGTTTTGGCGACGTGCGCCAACTGCTCGAGAAGATTGACGACCGCTATGTAATCATGAATGCCGGCGATGAGCTGTCGCTACGTTTCCTGGCGCAAACGGCCCCGCCCTCTGGCTGGGTGCGCGACTATGTATTTATGGGCGACGGCTGGATCAAGGACGGTGACTACAACTCGACTTTTTCCAAGACAGTGCTGCCTTTGCCGTATCACTCCAAGCAGGAATACACCGCCGTCCCCGGGTCGCTCGAGGATGAGTGGGTTTACAAGCAGCATCCTGAGGACTGGCAAAAATATCACACCCGTTATGTCACGCCCGATGTCTTCCGAAATGCCCTGAGGTCCGTGAGAAGCAAATGACAGCTGGTCGTCCCGCAAAACTGCTGCTTGTCGTCATCTTCGCAGCGTTGCTCGCTACGCCTTTGGTAATCAGGCGTCTCGCCGCGCGCGGCGAGCTCGGAAAGTCGAAATTGGATGCCTGCTCGGCGTTGGCTCGCCACGGACTGTTTTTTCAGGAAGTGGCCAAAGCCTCGGGAATAGACTTTGTCCATCAAGCTCCGACGTTGGACCATAAGCTGGACCACATCATGCCGCAGGTTGCTTCAATGGGCGCCGGCGCTTCGATCGTTGATTTCGATCGCGACGGTTGGCAGGACATCTACCTGACGAACAGCGGCGAGGGTAGTCTGAACCGGCTCTATAGAAACCAGGGCGATGGCACGTTCAGAGATGTAGCCGCCAACCTGGGTATCGCCGATCTCAATCAACCTGGCACCGGCGTCTCGATGGGCGCGGTCTGGGGCGATTACGACAACGACTCCTATGAAGATCTTTTTCTTTACAAGTGGGGCCGCCCGGAGCTGTTTCATAACGATGGTGGTAAGCATTTCACCCGAGTCACTGAAGAGACCACGCTGCCAACCTGGGTAAATGCCAATACCGCAATCTGGTTTGATTATGATGGGGATGGTCTGCTTGATCTATTCATCGGCGGTTACTATTCGGAAGACATCGATCTATGGAATTTGAAGACGACTCGCATGATGCCCGAGAGTTTCGAGTATGCGAAGAACGGCGGAAGGAAGTATCTGTACCATAACCTGGGAAGCGGAAAGTTTGAAGAGGTCAGCGCGAAACTGGGAATCAATAGCCGGCGTTGGGCGCTTGCTGCTGCCGCGGCGGACCTTCGAGGCAGCGGCCATCAGGACTTGTTCGTGGCAAACGATTATGGTGTTTCTGAGCTTTACTTCAACGACGGAAAACAATTCCATGACGTGGGCGAGCAAACCGGCGTCGGCTTCGCTCCCAAGAGCGGCATGACCGCGGCGTTTGGCGATGTGCTCAATCAAGGCAGGTATGCCGTCTATGTCTCGAACATTTCTGAAGACGGTGTCCTGATTCAAGGGAATAACCTCTGGATGCCCCAGGAAGGTACATCCGGCGACGGTCTGCGCTACGAGAATCTGGCGCGAGCGTTGGGCGTCGAAATGGGCGGCTGGAGCTGGGGAATGCAGTTCGGCGATCTCAACAATGACGGGACGCTCGATATCTATCTAACGAACGGTTATGTTTCAGCCGATCGGAGCAAGAGCTATTGGTACGACTTTTCAAAAGTTGCCGGCGGTCATAGCACGATCATCGGCGACGCCGCAAACTGGCCGGCGATGGAAGGGCGCAGTTTGTCGGGTTACCAGCAGAAGCGCGTCTGGCTCAACGATGGCGCGGGCAAATTCAACGATGTAGCACAGGCGGTCGGCGCTACGGACACCTACGATGGACGCGCGGTCGCTCTAGCCGATCTCTGGAATCGCGGTGTGCTCGATGTCGTAGTGACGAACCAGCGCGGGCCTTTGCTGATCTATAAGAACACAGTCGTACCTGAAAACAGTTGGATCGACTTTGAATTGGAAGGCACCGTCAGTAACCGCAGCGCGCTGGGCGCCGAAATTAAGCTATTTTGGAACGGCCGGCAACAGGCGCAGACGGTTTCCGGGGGTAGTGGTTTCTGCGCCGAAAATCAGAGGCGTTTGCACTTTGGCCTGGGTAAGAATCCGCAAATCGAGAAGGTCGTGATTCGCTGGCCGTCCGGTAAGGTTCAAACCATCGACAGTCCTTTGGTGGGCCAAATAAACAAGATCAAGGAGCCGGCATGAGCCAGTCAACGAGCGAGCCACTGACTACTGCGGCAACCCCCGCGCTCGATGTGCCGGCGCGGCGAAAGATCCGTTTCGATAGTCGTTACCTCGCTCCTCTTTTTATTACGTGCATCCTATTGGCCGGTCATCTCTCGTACGGCATTCTGGAAAGTTACAAAAAGACGGCGCTCGCGATCGTCGCCGCGATCATCACGGAGTTGACTCTCGGTCGCATTTTTTTTGGCAAGTGGCTGAATCTTGCCAGTGCTTACATCACGGGCATCAGTGTGGGAATTCTGGTTCGGTCGCCGGCTTACTGGCCTTACGCGCTGTGCAGCGTAATCTCGATAATGTCGAAGTACGTGTTACGAGCGAAGGGACGCCATATTTGGAATCCATCGAACTTTGGCATCGCGATGTTGTTGTTTCTGGCGCCAGAGACAATGGCTGTTCTCAGCATTCAGTGGGGAAATAACTACTGGTCGTTGCTGGTCATCTGGATTCTCGGCTCGATCATCATTTGGCGGGCCCGGCGGTTTCACATCAGCGCGACCTATGTTGTCTCGTTCTTCTTATTTGCTTTTTTGCGCAGTTGGATTACTAGTGATCCCTGGCAGGCAGAGGTAGCGCCGATTACCGGCCCCATGTATCAACTCTTTGTCTTTTTTATGATTACCGATCCGAAGACGACCGTTCGCTCGCGGTTGGGCCAGTGTGTGGTGGCGTTCTGCGTAGCCCTGGCGGAGTTTGTTTTGAGGTTGGACCAGGTGGTATATGCTCCAATTTTTGCGCTTTTCTTTGTTGGACCAGCGGCGAATCTGATCGAGATTTGGCTGGACGGTCGTCGACCAAACCCGGCCTCAGCGACTGCATAAGAATAAAGGCGAGAATCATTGATCGAGGTGGAATCCGATACCGCCCAGCAGCAGTAGATGAACGGCTCCAGCGGAGCCAAATGTTTATAGCCCATGGCGCCTATAGAGTTCCCTTCTCACCACCAGTGACATGCGCTGCGCATGTCACTGGTGGTGAGGGATTCAGGCTGGTCTAAGCCCATAAACATTGCGCTCCTAACGGAGCGGAGTTGAAGTGGAGGCGAGTAGTGTCCAAATTAAAAGTTAGGACAGTACCGCGGTGACGGCCTACTTTTCATTGGGAAATCATGTTCATGCTCTGTTCATAAAAGCCTTTTGGCCGATCGCTACCCGCTCTCGGTAGTTATTTGACCGTCGATGGAGAAAACTCAATACTGATGCAACGTTATCCAATCATCCTTTGCTCGCTACTTGTTTTGTTCGTTTCGCTTTCCGCATGTAAACAGCAGGCCACAACCACGCCCGGCACGCCTCCCACTGAGGTTGCAAACCAAATGCCTTCACCATCGCCGAGCCCGACACCACCACGACCGTCGGGTCCGATCGAATTTACGGATGTGTCAGCGCAGGCGGGAATACACTTCAAACATAACAGCGGCGCCTTCGGGAAAAAGTATCTGCCGGAAACACTCGGCACGGGCTGTGCTTTTCTTGATTTTGACAATGACGGCTGGCAGGACATCTTGATCGTTAATTCAACGGCCTGGCCGGAACGCAAAACCCCCAGGACTTTTCTCGCGCTTTATCACAATAATCAGGATGGCACGTTCACGGATGTCACGCGCCAGGCAGGACTCGCGGTAGAAATGTACGGCATCGGAGTCGCATCGGCCGACTATGATAACGATGGGAACGAAGACATCTATATTACCTGCGTTGGACCAAATCACCTCTTTCGCAATCTGGGAAATGGCAAATTCGCCGACGTTACCGCGCGAGCAGGCGTCGGCGATCCATCGTTCTCTACCAGCGCTGTTTGGTTCGACTATGACAACGACGGCAAGCTCGATCTGTTCGTCGCCAACTATGTTGATTGGTCCGTTGAAAAGGATCAGCTCTGCTCGCTTGACGGGAAAAACAAATCTTATTGCACCCCGCAATCTTATCAGGGACAAAGTCCCACGCTATATCACAACAGGGGTAACGGCACCTTTGAAAACGCCACGCAACATGCCGGACTTAATGACCCCACCTGCAAATCCCTCGGTGTCGCTCTACTCGACTACAACGGCGACGGTTGGATGGATCTCGTCGTTGCCAACGACACGGAGCCAAATAAGCTCTACAAGAACAACGGGAATGGAACTTTCACAGACGAAGCAGTCACCGCAGGCGTGGCGTTTAGCGAAGCCGGCACAGCACGGGCAGGGATGGGGGTCGATGCCGGCGATTATGAAGGATCCGGACGGCAGGGAATTGTGGTCGGGAATTTCACCAACGAAAGTATGGCTCTTTATTCCAATGATGGCTCGGGCCTGTTTACTGATGACGCCCCCAAATCAGGTATCGGGAAAATGTCGGCACAGTCGTTGACCTTCGCGGTCTTTTTCTTCGATTACGATCTTGATGGCCTGCTGGATGTCTTTGCGGCAAATGGTCATGTTTCCGACGACATTAGCGTGGTCCAGCCCAACGTCAAGTACGCACAACCGCCACATCTTTTCCGTAACAAAGGCAAAAAGAAATTCGAAGAGCTGACGGGCAAGCTCGGGCGAGCCTTACAACGAGCCATTGTCGGGCGGGGTGCGGCTTACGGAGACTTTGATAACGATGGCGATCTTGATCTCTTGATTACATCGAACAATGGACCAGCGCGGCTGCTGCAAAACGAAAATGCCAATCAGAATGATATGCTGCGCGTCAAGGCGGTAGGGACCCGATCGAACCGCGACGGAATTGGCGCTAAGATGACGCTAAGAACCGCCAAAGGGGCAAAGTCCTTTGGCATGGTAAAGACGGGATCGAGCTATTGTTCACAAAGCGAGCTGCCGCTGGTTTTCGGTCTAGGTGCTCCTGAGGAGGGCAGGACGTTGAGTTTGGAAATCGTCTGGCCCAGCGGTGGCAAGGATACGATTACTGATTTGAAACCAAACCAATCGATTGTCGTTCTGGAAGGGAAGGGTATTACCGCTACCGCGCCCATCGTCTTTGCGAAGCCAACGCCGCAAGCTTCGCCTTCGCCACAGTCAACACCAGCGAAGCCTTAGCGATGCTGCGATCTGAGATCTGAGATCTCAAATTTGAGATCTCAGATGCACTTAAGCGTCGGGCCTGCCCACTCCCAGCGCATCGGCGACCCGATTGATGTAGTTGAACCACGACGCAATCAGCGTGATCTGAAGGATGCCCTGGTCATCAAAGCCAACGGCGCGCAGACGCTCGTGGTCCGCAGGTGAAATGAGCGTTGCATCCTTCGTCACCTGCACGACGTAATCGAGCATGACCCGGTCCTGTTCCGAAATCGGGGCGTGCTTGCAGTCCTTTTCCAGTGCCTGGACCATCGCGTCATCTAAGGTAACCCGACGCAGAAACTCTGCGTGAGATTCGATTCAATAGTGACAGCGGTTCGTGACTGAAACCATGGTCGCGATCATCTCGTGTTGATGACGCTGCAAAGGCAGGTCCGGGGACAGCAAAGAGCCATAAGTGGCGAAGGCATGGAAAAGGGCGTCGGGAATTAAACTGTGCGAGGCGACGATTCCCGATGATTCGCCGTCCGGAGTTGGATGAACCGGCGTGGCGTATTCAATTGGGTATAGATGTCGCTGTCCCTCAGCGGCCTTTCGTACTTTCTCGTCCTCGGAAGCTGGGACAGTCTTGATCCACGTCATAACGATGTCATTCCTCTCTGACGTTATGTAGTCGGTATCCTGTAGCACTCAAGCCGGCAAAATTTGCAGGTTAGGAAGGGTGGTTTACCCCCGCTGTCTTTAATACATTTCAAGAAAAATGTGTCATCCTTTTTGAAAGGATGCTAGTTGGAAGCGAAGCTTGAGGCCGGGGTAAATCACCCTTCCCAACCTGACTTGAACGATACACTTGGCACTCTTACACAGAAAGCCAACACCACAGCGCAAACCAACAGTTTGCTTTACAGGGTTCGACCGCGAAACAACAGATAGTAAATGGGCAAACCTAGAGCAACTACGGCGACGCCCAGGATTGCCTGTAGTGGATTATGGCCGCCCAACAGCAAAAGCAACAAAGCGATCAGGATCAAAAAAATAATGGGCGTTACGGGATAGCCAGGCGCACGGTACCCGACACCGCCGGGCGCTCCGCGGCGCAACACAAACAGCGCGGCCACAGTGAGCGCTATAAAGATGACGACAATGAAAACGAAATAGGAAATGATCGTGTTAAAGGTGCCCACGAGGACCAGCAGCGAGGCGAGTGTCGCTTGAATGATGATCGCCCGCGCCGGTGTTCCGTAGCCAGGGTGAATCGCAGCAGCAGCGGGAATAAATAGTCCGTCGCGGGCCATCGCAAAGTAAACACGCGGCGCCGACATGACCACGGCAGCGAGGCTTCCCATTACCGCCACGATCACAATTCCGGATAATATCTGGCCGCCAAGTCGGCCAAACAGCACCTCGCCCGCCTGTGCGGCAAAAGTCTCTCCTGAGGTGACCTGTTCCAGCGGCACAAGATACATGAAAGCCGCGCTGGTAAGAATGTAAACGGCTGTAAGAACCGTCACTCCGTAGATGAGGGCCCGCGGTAAAGTGTGTTGCGGATCGCGCACTTCCCCCGCCAGTTTATTCAGATCCCACCAGCCTCCGAAGGAGAAAAACGCACCCACAATGCCGCCGGCCAACGCCGCCAGCAAAGGTTCTGATCCCGGTCGTTGGGCCAATAGTGGCTGGAAGTTGGACCAGTGTCCGGCCCTTAACCCAAAGCCCCAGACGATCACGAAGCCCAGTAATCCGAGCTTGAGAATAGTAAGCCAACGTATCAATCCGCCTCCGAGTCTCACCCCACGCATGTTGACTAAAGCTACGAAGACTATTGAGCCAATGGCCACTGTTTTTAGGCCTGCCGGCGAGAGCTTGAAGATGTAGCCAACGTAACTTGCCAGGCCCACCGCAAGCGCCGCCGTGAGGCCGGGATCCATCACGAGCAACGCCATCCATCCATAGAGGAAAGCGACTGGCCTTCCAAAAGCCTCGCGAAGGTAAACGTAGCCGCCGCCGGCTTCGGGAAACCTGGCCGCCAATTCGCCGTAACAGAGAGCGCCACACAACGCCATTCCCCCCATGACGAGCCAAACGATCAGCAGCCATACCGGCGAGCCCAGCGACTTTGCCATACCAGCGGGAGTGAGAAAGATCCCGACCGCAATGACCTCCCCCACAATCAACGCCGTGGCCGTACGCAGACCAATTTGCCGTTTTAGTTCGACGGAGGTGCTCAATGGCGGCAATCAGTAGAGTCAGAATATAACTCGTGCTGCAAATTGAAACGCGCGCGGACCACCGGAACCAAACACTCCGCCTGCTGTCGTGATCGGCTGACCAAAACTCGATGAGCGCAGGAAGCCGGCGCTGGTTGAATCGTTGCTGTCGCGCACGAGCACATTGGAGAATCCCGAATAGTTTGATTTCGAAAAACCCAACACATTGGTGACGTTGAAAAGATTGAATACTTCCATTAGCGGCTCAATTTTCACGCGTTCCCCAAGCTTAAAAACCTTTGAGAGGCGCAAATCAAATGAACTAAAGTCGTCGTTAAAGCGGGCCTTGTCAGATACCAGTGGCAAAGGCTGACCACTGAATCCACCTCCAGCGTTTAGCCGAGTGATAAAAGCGTTCAACTCTGCCCCGGTATGAAACAGTCTGCCGCCGGCATTACGTTGCAGCTGGGGAATCCTTTGACCGCCGCCCGGCACAAGAATGTCCATTGGCACTCCAGAGGCCAGCGTAAGGATAGGAGCAACACGAAAACCGGCGGGCAAATCCATAACGCCGGAGAAGGTGAAACGATGCCGTTGATCGTTTGGCGTCGGCCCATATTCCAATTGCAGATTGTTGGGGTTAAGCGGACCGTTGGAGAATGGAATCTGATCGTCGTTAGCGTAGTTGAAGGCTTTCGATAGTGTGTAAGAGGCGCGGAATTGGTAGCGATGTGAGAGGCGTTTCTCAACGCTCAGTAACAAACCGTCATACTTTGTCTTAACGCTGGACTCCAGGTTTGTCACGGAGTCCGGCCCGCCTACTACCGGATTGAAGACTGTGCCGATGGTGCGGCCAATAATGAAATGCGTGCCAAAGTTATGCAGATAGTCGGCACGCAAGACATAGTTACGCGCGAACTCGCGTTGAATGCCAAGATTCATCTGCTGCACCATGGGATTCTGCATGGTGTTGTCGATGATGTTGATACCCGCAGCGCCCGCGCCCGTCAGGATAAAGCCCGAAAATGGATTGGCCAGCGTTGGTGCTCCCGGCGGGAATTTGCCATTAACCGGATCAAACAGAAACTGTGGCGGAATGAAAAAGAGAGGGCCGGCTTTTACTTCAATCGGAAGGGCGCGTCCATCCAGACCACGCTCCAACGATTGAATCTCAAGCGTAATGCGATCGTAGTAAATGCCATAGCCGCCATGGACGCTCGTGTGTCCGTCCCTGGTGGCGTAATTGAAGCCAATCCGGGGTCCGAAATTGTTGCTGTCCTTTCCTCGCTTACCAGACAGGAACGGCAGGATTATCGGATTGAGTTGGCTGGTGCGGCTGATGTTTTTGACGTCGGTATCGAGTTCGTACCTTAAACCGAGATTCAAGGTGAGTTGAGGATGCACGCGCCAGTCGTCCTGGACGAAGCCAGCCAGGTAGGTGCTATCCGCATTGGGAATTAGGAGGGGCTCAGTGGGCTTACCGCTGCGTAGCGTGACCGCGAAGAGCAGATCGTTGTCATCGACCTTGCCGTCGCCATTGCGATCGAAGTCCGGAAAGTCTTCGATCATTTCAATTCGCCCCGCCTGGAATACGCGCAGATCAAAATCGGCATCGACGCGTTGAATCTCGCCGCCAAAGTTCAAAATGTGATTGCCGCGGACCATCGAGAATGTGTCGCTAAACTGCAGGCGGCGTTGCTTAGTACCCTGCGGCACGCGGAACGATGCGCCATCCTGAATGCTGGGAAAGGTAAGTTGCGGCCCCGGAGTGATGGGCTCAATGTCGTTAAAGAAGGTGCTCAAACTAAAATTAAAAGTGTTCACGTCGCGTGGACTCAACAGGTGCGTGTAGTTTGCGAGGAACGAATGCGTATTGTTGGTGCTTGCCTGGCGCTGAGAAGCAGAACCGATCGCGCGATCCAGAGTGCTTGGCGCCACGTCGTCTTCCCGTTGCAGGGAATAGCGAAAGAAAAGGTGATCGAGAACGCTCGGTTGCCAGTCGACTCGCTCGGTGCTCAAGAGATCGTTGAGTGGCGCTCCGGAAAAGGTTCGTTTGATTGTCCGGGTGGCGAGATCTCTTACACCCACCAGTGCAGCGCCGTCCTGGTTGCGATACTCGATGGAGCCAAAGAACCACGCCGAATCTCTCCGAATAGGGCCGCCGAGCGCGAAAGCATATTGTTCCCGATCAAATGGCGGCGTTACACCCAAACCGCGGTCGAACGTTGCTGGAAGTCCCTGCAGCGCTTTGTTGCGAAAGTAAAACGAGCCGGAACCGTGATACTCATTTGATCCCGACTTAGTCACGATATTGATTATTGATGAACCAGACCGGCCCAACTGAGCTGAGAAGCGGTTAGTCGCAATTTGAAACTCCTGCACTGCTTCCTGCGAGATGTTCTGGACTTGTCCACCCACCACGTCGTCGTTATCGTCGGCGCCGTCGACCGTGACATTGCCGCCGCGGCCGAGCTGGCCGGCGGAAGAAATGACCACCGTATTGCTCTTCGTCGGATCAAAATTCGGCGCCGGCGAATTGCCGGGGATAAGCAACGCAAGTTCAAGAAAGTTTCGTCCATTCAGCGGCAGGCTTTCAATTTCGAAATCGCGTATGACGCCGTCAACCACGGCGGTAGTTGTGTTTACGAGTTCATAATTGAATCTATCAACCAGAGTTACCGTTTCCTGTACTGTCACCGCCATCGGCACGTCCAGGTTAAAGGTTTGTCCGACTTGAAGAGTGACGCTGGGAATTGTCTGGTCCGCAAATCCTTTGGCTTGCACCTTCAATTCATAAACTCCGGACGCAAGGTTCGTTATGACAAAGAATCCTGCGCCGTTAGTGACTGCCTCACGGCTGATCCCGGTTGCCTTTTGGGTCACAGTTACTTTTGCTCCGGTCACAAGTGCGCCATTTGAATCCTTGACAGCCCCGCTAACGGTAGCGGTTGCACTCTGCTGTGCCGAAGCGTTAACAACAAAACCACTTACAATCATTATGCAGATGCAACGCAGCAGAACTTTTTTGCCAATCACAATGGCAACTCCTTTCATCTCTCCGAGAGCGACGTAAATCGTTCGTTTAGATAGGGCACTTGTGCCCCGGGACGTGGCAGGCGGACAAGTCCGCTTTCTAAACAAACCCCCCGAACAATCGTCTCGAGTGAAGCCGGGAATTTTAGGATTTTCGGAACGTTGGACGCGCGTGGAGTATTTGAGACGCTCATTTTAGTCAAGGGAATGGACCGTAGTGGCCAGGCCTCTTTTACTTGCTCGTCTTCTAAAGTGGTGAGCCCAGCCCCGGGTTCAAATATGCGATTCAGGAGTTCCCAAGCTGTGCAACAAGTTAGGAAGGAAAACAGGACTCTTGAATCAACGAACCCAGGACTGGGAATCTGATGACTAACGCGGCGCAGATTAACAGCGCGCATCAGTTGTGTCATGGCCCGGAAGGTGGGGCGAGGGGTCAACCTTTAGTTGGAGTTGGTGGCGAAACAAGCGGGGGCAAGCCCGCCTTCCTGACCAAGAGTTGGCCCACGTCCTGCTGTAATTCCTGGTGAACGACATTCAAGCTTAGCTCAAAGGAGCGACTAAATAGTCTCAGGGTGAGGAAGGCGGGCTTGCCCCTGCCAATAGTAGCTAAGTCCGTCATGGACGTGGGTAATAGATGGCGGCCTTAGGCTGGTTGGAAATTAACGCAGGTGGACCAGCCCGCGTTGCAGGGCGGTAGTGGCGGCCTGGGTACGGTCGGTCACTCCGAGCTTGCTGAGAATGTTATTAATGTGACTCTTGACGGTCGCCTCGCTGATACTCAGGCTGGCGCCTATTTCTTTATTACTTTGGCCCTGCACGATCAGCTCCAGCACTTCCATCTCTCTGCTGGTCAAATCAGAGCCGGCCATTCGTTCGACGAGCCGCTCAGCGATGGCGGCGGGAATGTGCCGCGATCCGGCATGCACGCTCCTGATCGCCGTCTCAAGTTCCTCGAAGAACACGTCCTTCAACAGATAGCCCCTGGCTCCCGCTTGCAGCGATCGGTAGATGTCTTCATCACCATCGTAGGTCGTGAGGACAATGAGACGGGCATCTGGGAATTCGCGTCGAATAGCAGTGATGGCTTCCACTCCACCGAGGACCGGCATACGCAAATCAATGAGCGTCACCTCTGGTTTGTGTTGGCGATATAAATCAATGGCTTGCTGGCCATTGATCCCCTCAGCGATTACTTCCATGTCCGCGACGGTGTTAATTAAGGCGACAAAACCCTGCCGCACGACCGCTTGGTCGTCGATTACCATGATGCTGATCTTATTGTTCACTTTCCGAGCTTTCGCTATTCGTTGGACGACCAATAACTTTCTAAACGAGCCCCACAAAGACAATTTACGCGTTTAGATAGGGCACTTGTGCCCCAGCGCGTCGCGGCGGTTTAGATAGGGCACTTGTGTCCCCCTCGTGGCAGGCGGACAAGTCCGCTTCTAAACGAACCTTGAAAAACATCACTAACTGCTGATTGGTACGTCAGCCACGACCTCAGTGCCGGAGCCTTCGGTGCTGTGAATCGACAAAGTACCACCAATCTGTTCGGCGCGCTCTCGCATGCCAATCAATCCGAAATGACCCGCCCGTCCATTCCCCGCCGCTTGATTGTCAAAACCGCGCCCGTCATCTCGTACGCTGAGCTGCACTCGCCGCGCATCGAATACCAGATTGACAAAGATTCGTTGGGCTTGAGCATGTTTCACGGCATTGTTCATTGCTTCTTGTCCTATGCGCAGCAGATTGTCCTCCACCAATCGCGTCAACGGCCGGAAGGTGCCATTGACTTCAACCTGAGCCTGAATGGCAGTCTCATGCGTCAATCGCCGCGCGGTCTCACTCAAGGCAGCAGGCAGATCGTTGTTTTCCAGAGCCGGCGACCGCAAATTCCAAACATAGCGGCGCGCTTCGGCGATACCATGACGAACTTGCCGTCGAGCGCGATCCAGATGAGTTCTGGCAGCATCAGCCTCGGCCGGCATGGTGCGTGCGATCACTTCCAGTTGCACGGAGATCGCCGACATCTCCTGCGCCAGATTGTCATGAATCTCGCGGGCGATGCGGGTTCGTTCAGCCAGTACGGCCCCAAATTGCGCTCGCATACCGCGCACGCGCAGCCGATATAACAGCCACGCCAACATAGCCAGGCCAAGCACGAAGACCGCGTAAAACCAGTAAGTCTGATAGAAATATGGTTTCAGGTAGAGAGCAAAAGCGGCGCCCGTTTGATTCCAAACACCATCATTGTTACTGGCGATTACGCGAAACGTGTAAGCTCCGGGCCGCAGATTAGTGTAGTAAGCGATGCGACGCGTACCACTATCGATCCAGTCCTTGTCAAAGCCTTCCAACTTATACTTAAACCTGACTCGCTCCGGGGCCACGAAGCTCGGCGCCGTGTAGTACAGATCAAAGCGCGTTGTGCCCGGTGGCAACTCAATGCGATCACCAGGCGCAATTGACTTATCATCGATGCGTATTTGCTCAATCACAACCGGCGGCGCCTGAGAATTTGTTTTTATTCTTTCCGGGTCGATCATCGCAACGCCTTTGATGGTCGGGAACCAGAGCCTTCCGTCACTACCTCTCCATCCGGCCGGGTCACCGCCCCCGCTGCACTCGCGCGTCATCATGCCGTCTGCTGTACCGTAAGCGACCGGCGCGATTGAGGGAATCCTTCCCTGGGAAAACTCGTCGAGCTCTTTCTTGCTGATGTGAAAGATGCCTTTGCGACAACTCAACCAGAGGTTATTTCGGCCATCCTCCAGGATTCGATATACGACATCGTCAAGCAGGCCATTGCGCATAGTGTAAGCGGTAAGCTGGCCGTCTTTCAGGCGATTCAAACCACCGCCATTTGTGCCGATCCACAGCGTACCTTCGGAGTCCTCATAGAGTGAGATGACTGCATCGTTCGAAAGACCGTCCTTAGTTGTGAACGTCGTAAACTCTTCATTCACGAACCTACTCAAGCCGCCGAACGTGCCAATCCACAAGTTTCCTTTGGTGTCTTCATAAAGTGTGGCGATGAGATCATTGGGGAGTCCGTCCACCTCAGTGAAGGTTCGGAAGATCCCATCCTTCATTCGGGTCAAACCCCCGCGCGTGCCAATCCACAGATTGCCGCGATGATCCGCGCAGATCGATCTGACATCGTTGTTAGCCAAACCGTCGGCCGCAGTATAGATAGTAAACTTCCCTTGACTAAAACGATTCAATCCGTCAGGGGTCCCGGCCCAAAGATTTCCTACACCGTCTCCGAACAGAGCCAGAACAACGTTACTGGATAGCCCGTCGCGGGTGGTGTAAACGCTGATCTTGCCACCCTTCAGCAGATTCAGGCCGCCGCCGTCAGTCCCGATCCACGTATTGCCCTGGCGGTCTTCGTAGATCGATTTGACGAGATCGTTTGAGAGTCCGTTTCTCGTAGTGTAAGTCGTGAATTTTGTGTCTTTCAGGAGGTTGATTCCCCCGGACTCAGTCCCAATCCACAGGTTGCCCTCGAGGTCTTCAAGAAGGGAAAGAATGGTGCTGGTTGAGAGTGCTTCTCCAGCATTGAAACCAGTGAAACGGCCATCGCTGAAGCGACAAAGACCGCCAGCCGTTCCCACCAGGAGACCACCGTCGCGGCCCGCACCTAAGGAGATTATTCTGTCGTTTGGCAGACCATCTCTTCTTGTATAAGTCGTGAAGCGGCCGCGGCTGAACGACGTTAAGCCACCGAGAGAACCGAACCATAAGCGGCCATCCTGGTCCTGCTGGATTGCCCGGACACTGTTACTACCAAGTCCGTCGCGAACCGTGTAGTTCGTAAACGTACCATCCTTAACTCTTCCTACACCGTAAGGCGTGGCAATCCAAAGCGCACCGTCGGCATCTTCGAACAACGCCTGGATGCTGCCACCGATCAGCCGCTCCTTTGTAGTGAAGGTGGTGAGCCCGCCACTTTTGAAGAGGCCTAAACCAGTAGCAGTGGCGACCCAGAGATTACCTTCCCGATCTTCATAGACGGCTTGGATGGTATCGCTGGGAAGCCCCTCATTAGTGGTGAACACTGTGAACTTACCATCCAGCATGCGCACCAGGCCTTCGGCTGTGCCGATCCACAGCGCCCCCTGCCGATCTGCCAAGAGAGTGCGAATGTAGTTGCTCTTGAGTTGCGGAGTATTCTGTTTATCGAAAACAGTAAATTTTACGCCGTCGAAGCGAGCCAAACCCTCCTCAGTCCCGATCCAGATGTAGCCATCTCTCGTTTGCGCGATCGAGTGAACGGTGTTCTGCGGCAACCCGTTCTCAGTGAGCCACACCTCATGGCTAAACTGTGAAAGGTCTCTCCGCGAATCGAGCGCGATAACGGTTTCACTGCCAGCCAGCAGCAGTAAAAAGGCAAGATTGAGACAACTTGATCGTCGCATTGATTCGATGGCATTGTCGGGTTAACCGGCTGAAGATGCAATATTACGAGCGCTGGTCAGTCCGGAATTAACTCATCTTGAACAATCAACATTTAAAGTGCGTATTCATCAGCCGGGAAGATCATTTCTCAAGGTGCGTTTAGAAAGCGAACTTGTCTGCGGGGCGCCAGGGTTCGTTTAGAAAGCAGACTTGTCCGCGGGGCGCCAGGGTTCGTTTACAAAGCGGACTTGTCCGCCAGCCCGTTGGGGGCACAAGTGCCCTATCTAAACGGGGCTAATTTAAGGCGGGGCACAAGTGCCCTATGTAAACGGGGCTAACTTAGGGCGGAGCACAGGTGCCTATCTGGACGGGGTAATCACAACTGCCTATCCTAAGCGCTTGGTTTTGATTGCTCCGGGCACGAACGGATGAAGTGGACAGGAAGGCGCGAATTTCGCTACGCTGCCGCGGAATACGCAAGAATGAAGCAACGTTAGCTTTGCGAGCTCGAAGGTATCTGCACCGTCAGAAATGACCTCAAGGTAGGCTTTCGACGCCACTTGGCCTCCGAGCAAGTTGAAATAATTTCCCGGCGCGGTGTCGATCCAGGCACTAACTGTTCGACATAATGGTGAAGGCAGACAACTCTTATGAAATTCGGTAAGTTGATCTTGAAGAACATCCTGCGCAACAAGCGACGCACGTTGCTGACGATCTCCAGTCTGGTGGTTTCGTTGTTCCTGATCGTTACTCTCGCCACAATCCTGACCGAGTTTACACGCGGCAGCGAATCATCCAATCCCTTGCGTCTAATCACCAGGCACGCCGTCTCGCTGGGGTTTACGTTACCCGTGTCACAGCAGCAGCGAATTGCGACGGTCCCAGGAGTCAAGAGCGTGATTCCTTTCAGTTGGTTCGGTGGCATTTATAAAGATGAGAAAAACTTCTTCGCTAACTTCGCTGTCGATGCCAGCAAGTTTCGAGAGGTCATGCCGGAACTAAAAATGTCTGAGGCCGAGTGGCAGGCATTTATCAACGACAGGCAGGGTGCAATCGTTGGGCAGAAGCTGGTGACATTGTATGGTTTCACCCCCGGCCAACGCGTGACGCTGCGAAGCCCAATTTATGACCGCACCGTGGAGTTCATTGTGCGCGGCGTTTGCACTGGTGGTGATGAGAAGACGCTTTTCTTCCACCATGACTATGTGAATGAATTGGTACCGGCATGGGCAAAGGATCAGGTAAGCACGTTTAGTATTCTGGCGAACTCGGCGGAAGATGTACCCCGTATCGCCCAGGCAGTCGATTCAATATTTGTCAATACCGACGCGCCGACCAAGACGGAGAGTGAGCGCGATTTTGCAATCAGCTTTGAGACCATGATGGGCGGCGTCAAGCAATTCATGTATGGCATCATTGCGGCCATCACCTTTTCGCTGTTGCTCGTCATGGGGAATACGATGGCGATGACAGTGCGTGAGCGAACCAGGGAGGTCGGAATGCTCAAAGCCCTTGGGTTCCAGCGCCGAACCATTGCCGGGCTATTCGTAGGCGAGGCGCTGCTCGTAACCACAGTCGGCGCCCTAATCGGCATTGGAGGTGCGATGCTGATCTTCAGCTCAGTCGACCTCAGCCTTTATATTCCGAACTTTCAATCGTTTGTCCCAACCCGGGGAACATTGTTGGCTGCTTTCGTTGTCTCAATCTTCGTGGGCCTGGCCAGCGTAATCTATTCGGCCTATCGAGTTTCTGGTATGACGATCGCCGACGCTCTGCGTAGCACGGAATAATGCCACTACCGTTAAAATACAACTTTCGCAATATCACCGTGCGCAAGTCGAGCACGTTTGCCACCGCTTTTACGATTGGCTTAACCGTTGGTGTCTTCCTGATGGTGATGGCGCTCGCGCGTGGGATTGATCTCACTTTGGCCAGTAGCGGTGAGCCGCTGAATTTGATCGTTTTACGCGAGGGCAGCACCGCCGAGTTGAATAGCAGCGTATCGCGCGAAAACCTCAACAACCTGATCTACCTTGATGGAATAGTCCGGGAAGGCGATCAACCACTGGTTGCTCCGGAACTTCTGACGCTGATCTATAAAGCACGAAAGGGTATGAGTCAGGGATCTAATGTCACCATTCGTGGGGTCGGGCCGATGTCGAACAAACTACGGTCGGGTTTTAAGACGGTGGAAGGGCGCATGTTTCAACCGGGACCAGCGGAAGCGGTGGTGGCACGACGGATCGCTGATCGCTTCCAGGGTCTGAACGTGGGAGACAGATTCCGGATTCAGGCCACCGACTACACGGTAGTAGGTTTGTTTGAGGCGGGTGGCAAAGCGTTTGAGTCGGAGATCTGGGTCGATGTGAACTCGCTTGCCAGCGCGACGAAACGGGATGCCTTCTCATCGGTGTTGATGCGCACGCAGAACCAGGCAGCATTAGCGTCGCTGTCGAAGCGAATTACGGACGATCAGCGGCTGCACTTAAAGGCAGTACCGGAACGCACTTTCTATGAAGATCAACAAGGTGCAGCCTCCGGCATTCTGAAGGGCCTTGCTGTGTTTATAGGATTTATTATGGCCGTCGGCGCTGGGTTTGCTGGAATGAACACGATGTATGCAGCAGTTGCCAGACGCACCAAAGAGATTGGCACGCTTCGGGTACTCGGCTTCCGGCGGCGCAGCATCCTTATTGCTTTTGTTCTGGAGTCGGTGGCAATCGCAGTCATCGGGGTGGCAATCGGGATCTTGCTGGCTTTGCCGTTGAACTTTGTCTCTACCGGCACGGCGAATTTTACGAACTTCAGTGAAATCGCTTTCAATTTTCGCGTCACTCCTGAGTTGATGCTGTGGGCTTTAGTCTTTGGAGTTGGCATAGGCTTTTTGGGTTCGTTGCTGCCGTCGATTCGGGCTTCGCGATTCAAGATAGTGGACGCTCTTCGCGCGTCTTAGAAAGACTCAACATCAGATTAATTCATGGCTATAAATCCCAAGACTGATGAAGACCAGGAGGATCTCAACAAGCGGCTCAGGAGCTTGAAGATTGATCGCGGGCCGGCGCCCGCGGCAAAGAACCGTTCGCCGAAGATCTTGTTGCTGGCGCTATCGGCGCTGGTCGCTCTTGTGACTGTATCCGGCTATTTCTACTTTTCATCGGCGGCCAAGCCCATTTCCGTTGCCGAGGTCAAACTGGAAAGCAGCGGCAGCTCGCCCGGTAATACAGTCCTCGCTGCCTCCGGGTATGTCGTAGCACACCACAAGATCGCCGTGGGCGCGAAAGTGATGGGACGAGTAGCCTGGATTGGGGTCGAAAAGGGTGACAGGGTGCAGCAGGGCCAGGTACTCGTTCGCCTCGAGGATAGCGAATTCCGCGCCCAGTCGAATCAGGCGCGCGCGAATCTGGCGGCGGCCCAGGCCCGGCTCGATCAATTGCGCACCGGTTCGCGCCCGCAGGAGAAATTGAAGGACAAAGCGGGAGTGTTGCAGGCGGAAGCAGCACTGAGAAATGCCGAAGCAGAATACGAACGGACCGAGAAACTATATCGAGGAGGCGTTTCTTCGAAAGCTGAACTCGATCGGGCAATTGCGCAACGGGATACCACGCGCGCTTTGCTTGATGCCGCGCGTCAATCAAGCGCGATGACCGATATAGGACCACGCGTGGAAGAGATTCGTGCTGCGGAGGCACAAGTACGGCAGATGAAAGCTGCTCTCGATTATTCCGAGACTCAGCTCGCCGCCACAGAAATTAAGGCTCCGGTTTCCGGGACCGTGTTGCAGAGGATCGTGGAACGCGGTGAAATGGTGAGCCCCTCAGCCTTTGGGGAATCCGGCGCTCGCACATCGGTGGTTGCCCTGGCGGATCTAAACGATTTGCAAATCGAATTGGATATTAGTCAGGCGGACTTTGCGCGATTGAAGATGGGCCAACGGGCGGAGATCGTTCCCGAAGCCTTCCCGAACCTGAAATACACGGGCTTCATTGCTGAAATTGCTCCAGAAGCGAATCGCGCGAAGGCCACCGTGCAAGTGAAAGTCAAAGTGGACAACCCGGACGAACAGCTGCGTCCTGAGATGAATGCGCGCGTCAACTTTTTGGCCGATGATCAACCCACGCAGGGCGCATCGGTTGCACGCGTGCTGGTTCCCAAAGCTGCGATCGTTCGCAGGGACGGCGCTGCTTTTGTTTTTGTAGTCAAAGGAAACAAGGTTGAGCAGCGATCGGTGCGCCTTGGTGATGAGGCTGGCGATTTCTATTACGTCTTTGAGGGATTGAGCGGGGGCGAATCCACGGCGACATCCGGAGCTGAGAAGTTGCGCGATGGAGATCGCGTGAAGATCGGACAGTAGTTAAGACCGAGGACCGAGGACCGAAGACCAAAGTCCAATATTATTTTTTGGAGAAAATTATGGCAGGATCGATGGTGCAAGTTCGCAACGTGAGTAAGCGTTTTGCTCGAGATGGCTTTGAAGTAGTAGCGCTCGATCGCGTTGACCTTAATATCGAGCCGGGGGATTTTTTGGCGCTGATGGGGCCTAGTGGTTCCGGTAAATCGACGCTGCTAAACTTGCTTGCCGGAATTGATCGCTGCACGGAAGGAGAGGTCGATGTCCTGGGGACCGACCTGGCAAGGTTGAGCGAGAGCCAACTGGCCGCCTGGCGCAACAACCACATCGGATACATCTTTCAGACTTTTAACCTGGTGCCGGTGTTGACGGCCTTTGAAAATGTCGAACTGCCATTGCTCCTGACTAAACTATCAAGAGCTGAAAGGCGCAAGAATGTCGAGACAGCGTTAGAATTGGTAGGTCTCGGCGACCGTATGCATCACCAGCCACGCCAGTTATCAGGGGGACAGGAACAGCGCGTGGCTATCGCCCGGGCAATTGTGACTGATCCTGATTTGATTCTCGCAGACGAGCCGACCGGCAATCTCGATGCGCGAGCGGGCGAAGAAATTCTTAACATATTGGCGACCCTCAACCGCGAATTGAAGAAGACAATCATAATGGTCACTCACGATCCCCACGCTGCAAGTTTTGCAACCCACGAGCGACATCTGGAGAAGGGTGTTTTGCTTGACGGCGTTGCCGCAGCATCAACCGACGGCGTTGCCGCAGCATCAACCTAAGATCCAACTTCTGGGTTTCGAGAAGTAGTGAGAACGGCGCGTGTGTTTCGACTTCTTACGGTCTCTGACCGCCGATGCGCGGCAAGTCTTTGACTTGCCAGAGTGCCTTTCAACTTGTTAGGTCTCTGACCTCCGATGCGCGGTAAGTCTGTGACTTACCGCGGAACTGTCCAACAAAACTTTTCCGGTCTATGACTGGAACTCAAGGTCGGAGACCTATGAATCTCAAGGAGGCCCTCGGCAAGTCGGAGACTCGCCGCGCATCGGCGGTCACAGACCTTCAAGGCCTTCCACACTTTCTGAGACGTCGATTGTATATAACTGACGTATACGACCTGAGGCGTATCTTTTTTTTTCTCCTCCAGTGCTCTCTTGAGTTCAGCCTCATCGGACCGCATCTCGCTAAATCTGCGCATAGTTCAAACTGCATCAGCACCTCGGCAACGCCCCTCTCGACAGCTATCAGCTGAACAGGTACAATCGCACCCTCGACACCCCCCCACAGACCCCGAAGACCAATTCAGTTACTTTTCACTGGTGGATCCGTGACATACCAGTTCAAGGAGGGTTTCTACTATGGTTGAGAAGTTCAAGTTGCTTCCATATCTGACTTTGACTGTGATTCTGGTTGGTGTCTTCTTCATGACTCCTCCGACAGGCGGTCAGGAGAGCGAAAGAGGGCAATGCGAGCAAGCCTGTACGCAGACATATCAGGCCTGCAGGCAGGCAGCAAATGCAAACCAGGCAGTCTGTAAAGCGGCCTTCGATCGTTGCCGGGCAGCCTGCAAAGATGTTAGGCCGCATGAGTCGCCGACCCCGACGCCTACCGTAACACCAACACCAACACCGACAGCAACTCCGACACCGACACCAACCCCGACACCGACACCAACCCCGACACCGACAGCAACTCCGACACCGACACCAACCCCGACACCGCCAGCAGGTGGGCCGGAGAGCGAGAGGGGGCAGTGCGAGCAAGACTGTGTGCAGACATATCAGGCTTGCCGTCAGGCAGCAAATGCAAACCGGGCAGCCTGTAAAGCGGCCTTCGATAGTTGCAGGGCAGCCTGCAAAGATGTTAGGCCGCACGAGTCGCCGACTCCGACGCCTACCGTAACACCAACTCCGACAACGAACCGATACTAGGGATCCTAGAGCTTTCAGTCGGTGATCCAGGGGCGGCGCGCTCAGGTGCTCGCCCCTGGCTTATCGACTACCGCATTGGTGCGCCGTGCTTGATGCGTCGCGATCTATCCGAAATAAGTCCACGCTGGATGTGCGCCTGATGGCTTTCTAACTTCTACAGTGCGATGAGCCTTGCGGTATTGACTTACTGGTTGATTAGCAATATAAGGATTTCACCCGACAACGATTTATTTTGCCACGGTGGCTATTCACCAGCCTCCAAAAAGTTTTGACAAACACTGCAAGAACCCCTGCAGTGTTGTTTTTGAACCCCCCTGAGGCTTGCAAAAGGTCGCCGCGAACTCTTAATTCTCGACTGTTGAATTCCAGCAACAGGGATCGATTGAAATCAGAGAGCGTACCTTACTGGATGGATCTACACGCTTCGTTTTGAGATTGGGCGCTCTGGTCCGTTAGTCAATGAGCTAAAGGAGGACTGTATGCACGAGAAGAAAGGTATTGCACATTGCTACCTCTTAAACAGAATAGGTATAGCGGCAGGATTATTGCTGCTGCTTGCAAGCTGCCTTGGCGCGCTAGCTCAGCAAGTATCCAGCCCTGTGAATAACGAGGAGTTGACTTTGGCTAATTTGTTGAAACTCCCGGGGAAAGTGTTAGGCGAGGGGAGCAATACGCGCCCCGTCGGTCAGTTCAGGTTGCTGAAGTATCGCGTCGAGGAATTACAGCTGCCACGCAGTATGAAGGTCGAGTTACACGGACAGAAGGTTGAGGTTGATAAGGCTTGGCGCGTCACTGTGATCGGAGGTCCTTTCCCGGTCCGCGCACTGCCCGCTGTGATCTGGATTGACGATCGGATTGTGGGCCACGGAGTGGAGAATGAACGGCTCTCGGAAATCACTGCGATTACGTTTGACCAATCGCTACTAAGCGATGGGGCGACGATTTCCCTCTCATATGGCGAGGACAAAGAGAGTCGTGTGATGTTACCGGAAAAACTTGATCTGAGCCGTGCTCGTTAAAGGAGGAAGCCGATGAAGAGCAAAACACAATTCTATTCTCTCGTCCTGTTAGTTCTATTCCTACTCCTCAATGGCGCGGGAGCACGTATTACATCTGCGCAAACACCCGACCCAGGCGCGCCGGGGCCCCTTGCTGTCACGCGTGAGGAGTATAACTTCGGCGATACGGCCTTTACCCCGACAAATTTTCCCGGCCCCGTGGAGTTGCTCGCGTCAGTGCACTATCCGACGAATTTAGCAGGCGGGCCTTTTCCGCTTATCGTCTTTCTGCACGGACGCCATGCCACATGCTTTACCGGCGGCACCGCGTTCCTACAGTGGCCATGCACTTTCGCTGGCAGTCAGCCTATTCCCAGCTACAAGGGATACGATTACGTCTCCGAAATCCTGGCCAGCCACGGCTACATCGTCGTCTCGATCAGTGCCAATGGCATCAACGCCAAAGATAACCAGGTCTTCGATCTGGGTGCGCTGGCGCGGGCGGAGTTAATACAGAAGCATCTCGACATCTGGAACGGTTTCAATACTACGGGCGGCGCTCCTTTCGACCTGAAGTTCGTCGGCAAGGTAGATATGAGCCGGGTCGGCACGATGGGACACTCACGTGGCGGGGAAGGCGTCGTCAGACATTTCTTATTGAATAACTCGCTCGGCGCGCCCTACGGCATCAAGGCTGTCTTCCCGCTAGCTCCCGTGGATTTTAATCGCCCAGTCGTCAATCGTGCCGCACTCACGGTGCTCCTGCCATACTGCGACGGTGATGTCAATGACTTGCAGGGCGTGCATTTCTATGACGACGCGCGTTACAACGTGCCAGGCGACCTGGCCCCGAAGCACTATGTCCTGGTCATGGGTGCCAATCACAATTTTTACAACACCATCTGGTCGCCCTCAAGTCCCTTCCCTGGCTCAGCGGACGATTGGCTGGCCTTTACGCCGGGAGGCTATTCGGACCCGCAATGCGGCACCGTCAAACACAACCAGCGGCTGACGGAGACGCAGCAGCGCGGAACTGGTCTCGCATATCTCACGGCGTTCTTCCGCACCTACGTGGGTGGCGAGTTTCAATTCCAGCCGCTCCTGACGGGCGATGCGTCGCCGCCGCCGTCCGCCAAAACGAATAATCTCTTCGTCTCGTACCACGCCCCGGACAATCCGGAGTTGCGGCTCGATGTAAACAGGCTACTGAACTCGACCAACCTAACGACTAACACACTGGGCGGTGCTGCAACCCAGAGTGGACTCACCCCATACGACTTATGCGGTGGCGACGCTCCGCAACCTGCCAAGTGTTTGCCCGATGAACCGAATGCGAGACAGCCGCACACCACTCCCAGCGCGCGCTCTTCGTTGCGCGGGTTGAGTCAGCTTCGGACGGGTTGGGGCGATTTCAGCGCCTTATATAAAAATGAACTTCCGCCGACCTCAGGCAAGGTGATCGGCTTTCAGGCCGTGCAATTCCGTGTCAGCGTCAATTTCGCGGATGCACGCAATCTCGCTGGTCTGGCTCAGGACTTCAGCGTCGTCCTGACTGACGCCGCGGGCTCCGTTTCGTCCGTGCGGGTGAGCGATTTTTCGTCGGTCCTCTACTTTCCGCCTGGATCGGTCGGGCCCGTTCCCAAAGTTGTTTTGAATACGGTGCGCATCCCGCTGTCTGCCTTCACCGGCGTGAACTTGAACAATATTCGATCTGTTCAATTCAAGTTCGATCAGAGGTTACAGGGTGCTCTCCTGATTACTGATGTCGCGTTTGCCTCGGCGCCACAATAAACGACTGATAACCTTTGACGGAAAAATAGGATGCCGACGATACGATCGTTGGCATCCTATTTTCTTATGGGCCGCAGCGCTAGGTTTAGAGTCCGCGATAGCGGACGTCTGCTAATAGCCCAGCACTTGCAGTGCTGGGAAAGCATCGCCGATGAGAGCCCAGTCCGTATAGCGGACGGCTGAGCGAATCTTTGTGGAGGTCGATCACAACGGCGCCATGAACCATTGCCGATCAGAGTTGACCGGCGTGGCGATTAGCAACAATCGAATCCAAACAATCCAACGAAGTGTTTGGCGTCCCAAAGCATTCCGAGTTGGAACCGCATTGTTGGGTGGCTAAGGGAAATGGAAACCCTGCGCAAAGCGTCGCCCGCATCATTCAGAACTTAGTTCGCCTTTTTCTTTCCTCTTGGTAGGACACTCCCTAAGCTGATTGGAATCCCCTTTAGAATGCTGGCGGATCTGAAACAGTGGCTTCAGACTGTACCTTATCGGCCACGGCTGTTTGAGCGGAGTTTATTTGGAATCAACTGCCGTTAGTGGCGTTGCTTTCTTCCGGCAGGTGCAGAAACACCTATGACGTCACCCGCATGGCTTGGATCTTGACATGCCTCGTTAATAGGTATAAAAGGCACAGGTTGACCGTGTTCGTTCTAACGCATTCGTCAGACCTACACATCGCTGACGAGAGTCTCACTCAGCTATAGAGCCACTCCCGCCGACGAAACGCCAACGCTCAATTATTGGATGAGTCGTGACCCCGTGTATCATCCGCCCGCTTCACCGAACTAAGTGACAATGGTCATGCCAATACAAATTAGAATGCGCTAGGCCAACTCAAGAGCTGGGCACTAATCAAGTCTCATCAAGCGAAAGTCGAGCCCGCTTGTAGTAAGGTCCGTCTGTCTCCGGAACCAATTAACCTTTAATCAGTAAACAATCACTCTCAACAAGGAGCAAATTAATGAACAATTCAATCCTAGCCATTTTGTCGGTTTTAACCCTTTCTTCACTAATTGGCATAGAAAGTCTTTGTGCTCAGGATCACGTTACTGTCAAGGTCTTTCCAGCGGGTGCTTTTGCAACCGGATGGACGCACAGCGTAAATACGGCAAACGGTATCCTCTGGTACAACTCTCAGACGGGCGCTGGTGCAGTTGGACGGATTAGCTGACTTCCGCATAAGGTCTATACCGCAGTGAAGCGCGCCTCGAAGAAGAAGGGTATCGACATAGAAATGCGCACCGCGTCGGCTATGGCCACATAAGGTGTAGTCTCGTAGGAAAACTTCTGCACAGCCTGTTGCGTCAGGTTGTCGGCGCCATGGCAGGCTCCACAGTCCGCGCGCTGAGAGGATGATTCAGCACTAAATCCGCGCCACGGCTGGTTCTTTCTCAATCGAGTTCGCCAACAGCAGAATGGCTCCGCAGAAAAGCAGTGTGTCGAAGAAAAAGTTCAGCGCAACCACGTCTGTGAGCGCGGCGAGGAGCAACGGCAGGGAGATCCATAACACCGTCAGCAGAATCGTAAGCCCTAAAGATGTGGCGGCCGTCCGCGCTTTCTTATTCACCAGTAAGCAAACGCCTGCGAGAATCAAACGTGACCGCGTAGCGTTGTCTGCCTAGCCCGAAACTACAATTTGATTCTTGACTGATTTCACGCCTCGAACCGCCTTTACTATCTGTTCCGCCTTCGCCTTTGCAGCCTCCGAATTGACGGTTCCAGTCAAGACTGCTCGGGCTCCATTGATGGCTATGGAGACTGTAGTCATATCCGGCTCGCCATTAAGCCTGCTGGTCGCAACTTCCTGCATGTTTGCATCATCGCTCGCGATGTCTCTCCGGGTTGGCAGTTTAAACCTCATACTAAGGAACCGTCTCCGGCGAAACAGCGCGTGGTAGACGAACATGAACACTACGGCGCCAACCGCTGCTACGACGAGGCTATAAAGATCCAGACCCGGACCACCGCTCTTCCCAAGCAGATTAGTTAGAAAGCCGCTAACGAATGCCCCGACAATGCCTATTAGGCAGTCGCGACCCAAACCGCGACCCGTCTTGTTGAGAATCTTACTGCCGATGAAACCGGTCACCAGACCGATCACAATCCAGGCGACAAAAGACAATGTCGAACTTTCCTGGCGGTTCAATATGGGCATACCTGTGCTGTTGCCGATACTGACTAATCTGTTACTGAGACTGAGGAAATAGAGAACGACGGCGATAGCCGTGACCGCGAGAATCGCAACTATGATTATCGTGCCCCTTGAGACCCCAGATTCCCTCGGGCCTCTCCCTTGTCTTTCGGTTTCCACCTCGCTTCCCTCGCCAGGGCTATTGAGTACAACATGCTTTTGGACTCTTTTTTCATTGGAATCCATAGACTTGTCCTCCTTTTATCACGTGACTATGACAGCAGAGTACCCACTTTATTCTTCATCTTGTCAATCGAGTCCGCCAACAGCACAATGGCTCCGCAGAAAAGTAGTGTGTCGAAGAAAAAATTTAGCGCAACCACCTCTGTGGGCGCGGCCAGGAGCATCGGCAGGTAGATCCATAACACCGTCAGCAGAATCGTAAGCCCTAAAGATGTGGCGGCCGTGCGCGCTTTCCTGTTCACGAGTAAGCAACCGCCGGCGAGAATCAAAATCACGCCAACAAAATAACTCAAGAAAATTCGCCCGGGGATCCATTCGGGAGTGAGCTTTTGCAGCGGAACTCCCGGCACGTATTCCGGATGCAGCAGATGCTCCACCCCCGTAGAATAGCGAAGGTAGCCCCAGGAAGAATCGCGGAATGGCGGCCCGTGCCGCGGTCGGCGGTGTGGGAATAACGCTGAAGGCGTTCGCCAATTTCCAGCCCAGGGTCGCGCTTTGGCAACCCTGGGTGAAGGCATCTCATGTCTCGAAGGAGCAACTCTGAAGGAGTTGCGTGGCAGTTTATTAACGCAAAACCGCGCAACCCTTTCCGGGTTGTGAACAGTTCCTCGGGCATTTTTGAACCCAGGGTTTCAAAGCAAACACTCCCACCCCGTAAGGGCTGCCCGCCCGGGGACCCCGGCCTGGGCTGACATTAGCCAACGCTTTCAGCGTTACTCGATCCTTGGAGGCGCATGAATTTTCGAATTTTGTGCAAGCCCCCTTCAAGTCAGTCTCCGCTCCTCCGAACGGAGAAGGTGGTGTCTTGTTGTTCCAAAACTATAAACATCTCACCCCTAACGGGGCGAAGAGGTTGTCTGTATCTTCACTCAATTCGCAACGCAATCTTGCCCAAATGGTGTTCAGTAAGCGCCTTGTGCGCCTCGCTGGCTTCTTCCAGTCGAAAGGTTTTGTCCACATGGACTTCAAACGGACCAGAATTGATCAGCGCGTTGAGTCTGTCGATGAGTGCCGGGCTATTTTCTCCATCGTACGCCTCAATGGCGACACCGTCAGGAGCAGTCGGCTCAGGCATTACGCCATGTGGATATGCGATTCGCCCGCCTTGGCGAATTGCTAACAAGGCTTCATCAGTTTCCTCGCCTCCCGCTGTAACAAGGGCCGCATCGAGTCCGTTGGGTGCGAATTCCCTGGCTGCCTCTAGAACGTTATCGCCATGTCCATCGACTGCACTGTCAGCTCCCAGTTTTTTGGCGAGCTGCACACCGTCGTTACCGGAAGCGATGGCGAACACTTTGGCACCGAGCCGTTTGGCGAGTTGTAAGGCCAAGTGGCCAATGCCGCCGCTCGCGCCAAAAACTATCAACGACTCGCCCGATTTCAAGCCAAGTACTTTTTCCAAACCCGTTAGCGCGGTCAACGCATCGGTGGGCAACACCGCCGCTTGTTCAATCGTCAACTGTCCGGGAATCAACGACACATTATCGGCCTTAACCGCAGCGTACTGAGCGTAGAAGCCACCTTTCGGATTCGCTAGCTCTGCGGCGTAAACCCGGTCGCCTTCTTTGAAGCGCTTTACGTCTTTGCCGAGTGCGGCGATCGTGCCTGCCCCATCCGTGCCAAGCACATATGGAAATGTGGGTTTGGTCCCCATTATTTCGACAAATCGGCCTTCGCGCTCAAACGGATCCCACGCCCCGACGCCCGCAGCTTCGACCCGAACCAGTACCTCCTGCGCTTCGATTTGCGGGATGGGTAAGTTTTGTATTTTTAGTGCCTCGGGACCGCCAAACTTATCAAGAGCCACGGCCCGCATTGTTTGCGCTTTTGCTTGTGATGTTTGTGCCATGATTTTACGTACACACTCCTGTCTGTTAATCGTTCAAGGCATTTCGCCAATCCATATATCTTTCCGAATGATCAAATCACATCAGCAAACGCGATGCCTGTCTAATGCTTCGCGCCAAGGCCAAACACTAGGTTGGCCGGGTCGGCTCCCTCGAGTTGTTAGCGCGCACTTCGCCGTGAAGGAAACTGAGCGCGCCGGTCGCCGGCAGGAACCCGATCTGTGCCCGTCGAGTCGAACCCGTGTCGCCGCCGTGAAAGAGACTCGAGTCACTGTGATTCATTGAAACTTCGCGGCATGGATAGCACTCAAGTGGCGACGTTCCGTCAACCGCCAGTAGTGAGATTCATGGTAACACCCACAACACGCCTCACTGCAATGTTAATTTTTCCAATTTTTCTTCATTCCCTAAATAGCCTCTCAAGACATCTTTGCCTCATCTTAGGGTTCGGGTTTTTAGTGACTCGCTGGTTAACACTGTGGGGAGAAGAGCATAATTGTTCCTGTTCCCCTAAACATCTAATTCCTCTCTCCCAAAAATGCATGTTGACTTTGCTCTCATAGGCGAATACGGCTCAGGCAAACCCCGGATCCAGAGAGGAGAAAACAAATCATGATTAGACTGAGCGGAATGTTGATCTTTTCCTTGTCGACGATGCTGGGTATGGCCGTGACTGTTGGGTCCGGAGCGGGCTTGTACCTGGGTGCTTCTCAAAGATGCGGC